>MWYY01000012.1 GCA_002050355.1 Acidobacteria bacterium 28-9 | reverse complement strand
CGGACGCGAAACTCTCAGCCGCAAAGTTGGCTGAAAAATTAAAAGACGTTGATGCGGTGATTGATTTTTCCGACGCCGATGCCGTGAAAAGAAATGTCGAAGCCTGTTTGATTGCCGATGTTCCGCTCAAATTCAGGTGTCGGCGCAGGTGTTGGAAAACATACCGCCCGAACAAAGCAGAGGCATCGTCGGCGCGTGGCGAACGGCGGTAACGCAGCGTAATTGTCAAACGGGCTTGCCGGTCGCGCCTGCTGCTAGAGGTTTGTTGACTTTTAACGAAGGCGGCACATTGGCGGAATATAATAGCCCCGGTCCAAATCCGGCTCTGCGCAGCCCCGGTCACGGAGTTTGGGAACAGAGAAGCGGCGGCGGGCGCATTTTCTCGTCCGTCTTTCGCAATTACTCGTTCGTATTTGTGATCAACCGCTATGACGCGAGCGGCGTTTTCATCAGCTCGCAGAAAATTAGGGCGGCTTTGGAACTCAGTGCGGACGGCAATGGTTTTACTACTAACGCCGCAGTCGAATTTTTCGATGCAAACGACAACTTAATCGGAACGGGCTGCGCGACCGGAGTCGGGACGCGCATTGAATAATAATCGGTATTAATAACAATGAAACCACTGAATTTAACATTACCTAAAAACCATCCCGCGCTTGCTTTAGCTATTGTCTTAGCGGTTGTCATCGGTATGTCGCCGCGTCTCTCGAGCGTCAGGTCGGCAAACGAGGCGACAAACAATGACGAGGCAAACAACGGCGCGACGAACGACGGCGATTTGGAAAAGGCGCGCGCCGCTTACGGCAAACTGCCGCTCGGCTTTGAGGCGAATCGAGGTCAAAGCGACGGCGCGGTTGATTTCATCGCGCGGGGCGCGGGCTATTCGCTGTTTCTCAAACCAACCGAAGCCGTCTTTGTGATGTCGCGTCAATCGGGCAAACAATCAAAGAAGAGCAGCGGACACTCAGCGGAAAAGAAGGCGGCAAACTCCCCTGCGAGACAATCGACAGTGCTGCGAATGAAGCTGATCGGCGCAAACTCTAAATCGTCGTCCGAAGGCGCCGAAGAACAGGCAGGAAAGGTCAGCTATTTTACCGGCGATGACGAATCGAAATGGCAAGCGAATGTGCCGACTTTTGGGCGCGTCAACTACAAACAAATCTATGCGGGAATAGATATGACGTATTACGGCAATCAGCGGCAGCTCGAATACGATTTTGTGGTCGCGCCGGGAGCGGACTCGCGGCAGATAGCTCTGGCATTCGGCGGCGCAAAGAAGGTGGAAGTCGAAGCGGCGAGCGGCGAGTTGATTGTAACGACGAGCGACGGCGGCGAAGTGCGGCAGCATAAACCCGTCGTCTATCAGGAAGCGGCGGGCGGGCGAAAGATAATCGAAGGAAGTTATGCGAAGACGGGCAGGAAGGGCGAGATTGGATTTCGGATCGGCGAGTATGACCGCACGCTGCCGCTCATCATTGACCCGACGCTTGTTTATTCCACCTATCTCGGCGGTAGCAACTTCGATAGCGGCATCGGCATCGCAGTTGACAGTCAAGGCAATGCCTACGTTACCGGAGTTACAGCCTCAACCAACTTCCCGACGAAGAATCCGTTTCAAGCGACATCCGGCGGCGGCGGGGATGCGTTTGTGACAAAGTTGAATGCGACGGGCGACGGGCTTGTTTATTCCACCTATCTCGGCGGTAACAGTTTTGATCAAGGCAGCAGCATCGCGGTTGATTCATCAGGTAATGCCTACGTTACCGGAGGTACAAGCTCCACAAACTTCCCGACAAAGAATCCGTTGCAAGCGACAAATCGCGGCGGCGACTTCTTTGATGCTGATGCGTTTGTCACGAAGTTGAATGCGACGGGCGACGCGCTCGTCTATTCGACCTATCTCGGCGGGAGCAGTGATGACGGCGGCAGCGACATCGCAGTTGACAGTCAAGGCAATGCCTACATCACCGGAGGTACAGGATCAAGCGACTTCCCGACAAAGAATCCGTTTCAAGCGACATCCGGCGGCGGCGGCAGATTCTCTGGAGGTGCGTTTGTGACAAAGTTGAATGCGACGGGTGATGCTCTCGTCTATTCGACTTTTTTCGGCGCTAGCGATGGGAATTCTGGCATCGGCATCGCAGTTGACACGCAAGGCAATGCCTACATTACCGGAGATACACGATCAACCAACTTCCCGACGAAGAATCCATTCCAAGCGACAAAGGGCGGCGGCGAATCTGATGCGTTCATCGCCAAAATCTCTTTCGGCGCGGCGGCGCCGACGCGCACGGCATTTGACTTTGACGGAGACGGCAAAGCAGATGTAAGTGTATTTCGCCCCTCAAACGGATATTGGTATCTGCTCAATTCAGGCAGCGGATTTACAGGTCTGCAATTCGGTTTATCCACTGACAAAATAGTTCCGGCTGATTACGACGGCGACGGGCGAACCGACATCGCCGTTTATCGAGACGGCACGTGGTTTTTGCAAAGAAGCAGGGACGGATTTCTCGCCATTAGTTTTGGCGATCCAACAGATATACCAATGCCGGCAGATTTCGATGGCGACAATAAATCGGAACTAGTTGTTTTCCGTCCGTCGAACGGCACGTGGTATGTCTATAATCTGGCTAACAACGCTT
Source organism: Acidobacteria bacterium 28-9 (assembly GCA_002050355.1). GTDB lineage: Bacteria > Acidobacteriota > Blastocatellia > Pyrinomonadales > Pyrinomonadaceae. The sequence goes on along the minus strand of MWYY01000012.1, from coordinate 67,060 downwards.
TCAATGCCGTTCAATTTGGCACGGCAGGTGACGTTCCGGTTGTGGCTGATTATGACGGCGATGCAAAGGCTGAGTATGCCGTGTATCGTCCATCAGAAGGTGTCTGGTATGTGCAGCAAAGCACAAAAGGATTCTCTGCCGTTCAGTTTGGCAATTCAACCGATAAACCAGTGGTTGGCGATTATGACGGAGACGGGAAAGCTGATTTCGCGGTGTATCGTCCGTCAGAAGGCAACTGGTATCAGTTGAAAAGCACAGAAGGTTTTTATGCTGTCCAATTCGGCAATTCGACGGATTTACCAACACCGGCAGATTATGACGGAGACGGTAAAACAGATGTTGCCGTGTTTAGACCATCGGACGGTAACTGGTATCAATTGAGAAGCACGCAAGGGTTTTATGCTGTTCAGTTTGGAGCAACCGATGACAAACCGATTCCAAACGCTTTCGTGCCTTAAAACAGAATACTGAGAATGAAGTTCGGCTCATTTGAAAAAAGCCGGAAACTCTCGACGGGTAAAGCAAATTCGCTCAGTTTCCGGCTCAACGCTTACTATAAAATATAAGAGCAGAAAATTATGTGGACAAATTACAAACACAACCGTTTACTTTTCATTTTCGGGCTAATGCTTTTACTTTAGCTCTTTTCGTATTCATTAAAAGTTCATCCGCCGCATCAATTCAATAAAACGCGGCTCGTTTCGGAGATTGTTCCATTTCGGCTCGACTTTCAGGAAAACCATTCGCACATCTTTTTCCGCAAAACTTTTTTCTAAATAATCTAATGCCTTTTCACTTGAACCACGGAAGTTTATGCCACGAAAGGCAATTTATTATTTGAGGCTGCTCAACTGCAACAGCCACGCGGTTTGAATAAGAATTAAAAGAAAGCGTGTATTTGGAAAACACATTTCAAGTTTACGCTTTCTTTTATTTTAACTGAGCAATTTTTTCACCAAATTAATATAAAGCCCAACCGCCGTTTCCAAATCTTTCTTCAGCACAAACTCGTCTTTCGTATGCGCGACGAGAATTGAGCCTGCGCCCAAAAGCAGCGGCGTTCCCCAATTTGAAAGGTGCGGAATGTCGGTTGTGAAACGCACGACCTTTTGGCGGAAACCTTCGACGGCGAGCATTTTTACGGGTAAGGCAATTGAAGAAATTTCAATGTGTCCGCGCCCGTTAATAATTTTTTCTAAAATTTCTAAAATTGGCTTTTTATCGGTTGTCAGGCGAATGTGCATTCCGGCTTCGGCATCAGGCGCGATGATGTTTGTTTTCAAACCGCCGCCGATTAAACCGATATTGCAAGTCGTTTCGCCGAAAAATTCGTCGCGCGGAAATTCGATTTTGCGAACGTCGTTCAAAATGTCCAATAATTTTTCAATTGCTGATTCGCCTGTCTCAGGGTAAGCCGAATGCGCGGCTTTGCCCGTCGTTTTTATAAAAAATCTGAGCGAACCTTTCGAACCGATTCCCAAATCATTGTCGGTTGGCTCGCCGTTAATCAAATATTCGCACTTTGCCGCAAGGCTGTGTTTGTTTGCCGCTCGCGCGCCCGCGCTTCCCTGCTCTTCGTCAACTGTGAACAGCAAACCGATGTCATTTATATTTTCCTTCCGCAATTGTTCCGCAGCGAAAATCTCAGAGGCGATAATGCCTTTCGCATCGCATGCGCCGCGTCCGTAAATTTTTTCATCCGTTTCGCTCGCTTCGATAAACGGCGGAACGGTATCCATATGCGTCGAAAGAAAAACGCGCGGCGTTTCGCTTAAATAGGCGATGACGTTGTTTTGATTTTCAGAAACAGCTTGCAGTTCGACCGTCCAACCCAGGTTTTGCAAATAATCGCGCAGGAAAAATCCGACTTCTTTTTCGTTTTCGGAGACTGACGGAATATTGATTAAAGTTTTGGTCAGTTCAAATAAATTCATTTTGTTATTCGCGTTTCAGGTAACAAATATAGCCTTTTTTCATTGAAAAACGAAAAGGCGAATTTGTCGTTAAAACAAGTTCGCCTTTTCGTAAATTATTTTCGGAACGTAATAGCTTACGCCGCTCTCGATGCTGTCTGCATCGCCTGGGTGAGCAGCGCCGGCATACTCGATTCCAGCGCCTGCGCTGTTTTTTCTTCCTGCTGTAAGTTTTCGGTCAAAAGCCGCACGACTTCCTGTTGTCCCATCGCTTCGGCGCCCATAATCAAACCGCGATACGAAGCAATTTCGTAATGTTCGACTTTTGAGCAGCTTCCGTTTATCGCCAAATCCGCCAGCGCCGGAACATCCTTTGTCTCTTTCAGCAATTTGTTGCCTTCGCTGACAAGTCCCGCCGCCGCATCGCAGGCAACCCGCTCTGCCTTTAATCCCAAAGCCTCGTGAACGCGCGTTAAATTAACGATTTGCTGTTCGGTTTCGGAAATGTGTTTCTTCAGCATCGCTTGCACGGCAGAAGAATTTGCACCCTCCAGCATTGTTTGCTGCGCTTCCAAAAAACGATGTTCGGCGTCGTAAATGTCGCCAAGTCCGTGAGCGAATTTTTCTTCTAAAGTTTTAATAGCCATTTTGTACTCCTTGAAATTTAACCCGATTTTGCGGGTAGAATTTTTTTATTAATTTTGTTTTCCGTCGAGTTTTAATCAGTGCAAAAGTTATGCCGCCGCCAAACTCCTTTCATTTACGACTTTTTAAATAATAAATTAAATCGAACGGCGACTTTTAGACGCAAAACCGTACAACAAACGCTTCGCGTCGTGCTTGATATGAATACACTGAAATAGCGGCGTAAATCTTTAATCCAAATCGGCTATTTTCCGTCGTGTCTGATTTCCAGCCGCCGGTTAAATCGCGGTATTGCCGGGAAACTTGGGTTGATTGAAAATTCTTTTTTAATCAATACCGCGTTTGGCGTTCGTTTAAAATCTGCCGGATTTCCGCGCGCAGTTCTTTGATTTCCGTCTGCAATTCGACAAGCGTCGGCTTTTCTTCGCTTTTGCGCTTGTCCGTGTCGCGCTCGACAAAAAATGTCGCCAGCGTTGCCGTGATATAACCGAAAGCGGCAAAGGCGTAAAGCGCCAAAACAAAACACAAAATTCTGCCAGCGGCGGTTTTTGGAAAATAATCTGAGCCAATCGTGGTCAACAGCATCGCCGTCCACCATAATGCGTCGGAGTAATTTTTAAAGCCGCCGACATCGGCTTCAAAAGCAAACATTCCTGCTGCGCCGCTTAACAAGACAAGCGCTGATAAAACGACGACATAGCCGAAACCGCGACGGCTGAAACTCGCGCCGAGCGCGCCCATTCCCCGATTCAAAGAAGTCAACAGACGCACGAATCGAAGCCCGCGCGCCGAGCGCGCCGCCTGAAAAACTCTGAACACGCGAAAGATTCTGAAAACGCGCAAAGCCGGAAGAAGCAGCGCAATAGCCGTTAGCCAGTTGCTTTTCAAATAAGCAATTTTCTTCGGCGCGAGCGTAAATTTCAGAGCGAAATCCAGCACGAAAATCACCCAAATAATCGTGCCGACCGTTTCCAGAAGCGGGCTTAATTTCCAAACGACTTCAATAATAAAAAGCGCGAGCCAGACGAAACTCAAAACGAGCATCGGCGTTTCCAGCCAATCTTCGAGCTTTTGCAAAATCGCCGCGCGCTCGTTGTGTATTTTTTCTTTGACAATCCCTTTTTCTTCAATCACTGTAATCTTCCTTTCATATCGAATTTAACGTTAGAGATTAGCCTGCATTCAAGGATTCGGTTATGTTTCTAATACCCCATCTGAATTTACTTGAAAAAAGTTTTGTGCAATCTTTTTATCACTTCTTTTACTTGTGCCTCTTTAACGACGAACGTCATATTCACGCTCGATGCGCCGTGTGAGATAAGCGAAATATTGATGTCGGAAATGGTCGAGAAAATCTGCGACGCAACGCCGGAAGTTCCGCGCAATCCTTCACCGACGACGCACACGACGGCGTTATTCGTTTCAATTTCAACCTCACCCAGACGCTTTAATTCTTTGATAATCGCATCAAGCGAAGTTGTGTCGTCAAGCGTCAGAGAAACGGAAACCTCCGATGTTGAAATAACGTCGATGACAGTTCGGTAGCGTTCAAAAATTTGAAACAGCGCGCTCATAAAACCATAACTTCCAAGCATTCGCGCTGACGAGATGCGCAAAATCGTGATGCCGGTTTTGTGCGCGATTGATTTTACTTTGCGCCGCGTCGTTTCAGATTTCGGCAAAATCATCGTGCCGCGTTCGTCGGGTTTGTGCGAATTGCAGACACGCACGGGAATCGAAAAATCAACCGCCGGCTGAATCGTTTTCGGGTGCAAAACTTTCGCTCCGAAATAAGCGAGTTCCGCCGCTTCTTCATACGACAGAGTTTTCAGAGTTCTGGCTTCGGGAACAATTCGCGGGTCGCAGGTTAAAACGCCGGTTACATCCGTCCAAATTTGGATTTCTCCGGTTCGCAAAGCCGCGCCAATCAAAGCTGCCGAATAATCCGAGCCGCCGCGTCCTAAAGTCGTCGTCTCGCCGCTATAAGTTGCCCCGATGAATCCGCCGAGAACCGGAATTTCGCCATTGTCAATTGAAGGCTGCAATTCCAACCGAACGAGTTTTTCCGTCTCGTTCCAAACCGGTGTTGCCGCGCCGTATTCTTCGTCCGTTACAATCAGGCGGCGCGCATCAACTTGCCGCGTATTCAAATTTATTGCACAACAAACTTCCGTTAAAAGGCGCGATGAAAGCTGCTCGCCGTAGGAAACAATTGCGTCTTTGAGCATTTGCAATGGAAGACTGCGCCGCGAAACGCGCTCAAGCAAATCGCCGATTTCTTTTTTTGAAAGCTCAAGCTCGCGCCTGAAACTTTTCTGTTGTTCGTCATTCGTCAACTCTCTGGAGACTTCCAGATGACGCTCAAAATTTGGATCGAGCGAAAGCAGCGCCGTTTCAAAATTATCTTTTCTCGCCGTTTCAAACGCGGCGAGAAGCGAGTCGGTTACTCTCGCCATCGCGGACGTTACAACGACGGGCGAATTTTCGCGTTCGCCCGCCACAATTTCCGCAACGCGCGCAAACGCCGCCGCGTCCTGCACGCTCGTTCCGCCGAATTTCATTACGGTTGATATTTTTCTTTCGCTCACAATGACTTGAAAGTTCAACTTTTCCGGCAAAATTGTCAAGTTTAACCGAAGCCAAACCGTTGAAAAACATTTGAGAAATTGATAATTGATAATTCTTAATGGATAATGACAATTGCAATAACAATTTTGAAATTAACTCTTAGCAACTGACCATCAAGCAAAAATGCGAATTCTAGTTACCGGCGGCGCGGGCTTTATCGGTTCACACCTGTGCGAACGGCTTCTTTCCGAAAATCAGGAAGTTATCTGTCTCGACAATTTTTTTACCGGACGCAAGTCAAATGTAGCGCATCTGCTTGACGACAAACATTTTGAACTCGTACGGCACGACCTAACTGAACCGATTTTGCTCGAAGTTGACCAGATTTATAACCTTGCGTGTCCGGCATCTCCGGTTCATTACCAATTTAATCCGGTCAAAACCGTTAAAACCAGCGTAATGGGCGCAATAAATATGCTCGGACTGGCAAAGCGCGTGGGCGCGCGAATCCTTCAGGCTTCGACATCGGAAGTCTACGGCGACCCACTTATCCATCCGCAGACGGAAGATTATTTCGGCAATGTCAATCCGATTGGGCTTCGTTCATGTTACGACGAAGGCAAGCGCGTCGCGGAAACTTTATTTATGGATTATCACCGGCAAAACAATGTTGACACGCGGATTGTGAGAATCTTCAACACATACGGTCCGCGAATGCTCGAAAATGACGGGCGCGTCGTTTCGAACTTTATTGTTCAGGCTCTGCGCGGCGAAGATTTGACCGTTTACGGTTCGGGCGAGCAAACGCGCTCTTTTTGTTATGTTGACGATTTGGTCGAGGGCATTATTCGTCTGATGAATGTTAAAGCCGAAGACATACATCTTCCGGTCAATCTCGGTAATCCGGGCGAATTTACGATGAATGAACTCGCGCAGGAAGTGGCAAAAGCGGTCGGGACGAATATAAAAATCAGAAATATGCCGCTGCCGCAGGACGACCCGAAACAACGTCAGCCGAATATTGCGCGCGCGCGGGAATTGCTTGATTGGTCGCCGACCATTTCGCTGGCGGAAGGTTTGCAGAAAACGGTCGCGTATTTTGCCGACGGGCTGGAAAATACAAGCACTGAAAGAAAAAGTAATGCTGAAACGAAAAAGGCTTTGAAAGGGCAGAGCGAACTTTCGGCAAAAAATTAAAAAAATCTAAAAATAAATTATGAAAATTTTAATAACGGGCGGCGCCGGTTTTATCGGTTCGCATCTTGCCGACAAACTTTTTGAGCAGGGACACGAAATCACAGTCATTGACGACCTGTCGACCGGGCGCTATCAAAACGTCGCTCATCTGGAAGGCGAAAAGAAATTTCGTCTGATTATTGACACGGTTCTCAATGAACCTCTAATGGAAGAACTGATTCGTGAAACAGACCGCGTGTTTCATATGGCGAGCGCCGTCGGCGTCCGGCTGATTATGGAACATCCGGTCAAAACGATTGAGACGATTTTTCGCGGCACGGACGTTGTTCTGGCGTTTTGCTCGCGTTACCGCAAACGGGTTTTAATTCCTTCGACCAGCGAAGTTTACGGTAAGGGCGCGTCTGTGCCGTTCCGCGAAAACGACGATTTACTGACGGGTTCGACCGACAAACATCGCTGGGCATATGCCTGCGCGAAAACTTTAGACGAATTTCTCGCCCTTGCGCACTGGAAAGAAACTCGTCTTCCGGTCGTTGTCGTACGGCTTTTCAACACGGTCGGACCGCGTCAAACCGGACAATACGGAATGGTTGTGCCGAATTTCGTCAAATCAGCCATAAAGAACGAACCGCTCATTGTTCACGGCGACGGCACGCAATCGCGCTGTTTCGGTCATGTTCTCGATATTGTCGAGGGTTTAACCAGGGTGTTAGAAACGCCTGAATGTTTCGGGCAAGTAGTAAATTTCGGCAACGACGAAGAAGTTTCGATACGAAGTTTGGCGGAAAAAGCCATCGAAATGACGGGAAGCACAAGTGAAATTCGCTACATTCCTTACACGGAAGCATACGGCGAAGGCTTTGAAGATATGCAGCGGCGCGTTCCCAGCCTCGAGAAAGCAAAGCGTCTGACTGGCTTTCAGCCAACCCGCACGCTCGAACAAATCATCAATGATGTGGCGGAACAGTTTCGTGAGGAACTGAAAACCGAAACCGCTAATGCTTAGTAATTAGATGTCAGGTGTTAGATGTTAGAAAAATTCTAATTCTAAAACCTGAAACCTAAAACCTATTGCCTAACAATATGAAGTTCTTCAAAAATTCGCTTTTGTTTTCTGTGATTTTTGCTTTTTCGAGTATTGTCGCTTTCTCGCAGGAGACCGGCGTAAAAGGTAAAGTTCGCACGCAGAAAGGCGACGGAATCGGCGGCGCAACCGTAACCGTTAGACAAAAAGCCTTGGACGTAAAATCGGCGAAAACCGGCGGAGACGGTAAATTTGTTTTGAGCGGGCTTGAACCCGGAATTTACAACATTGTTTTTGATAAAAACGGTTACAGCTCCGCCATTAAATATAACGTTGAAGTAAAAAGAAACAAAATTAACGATTTAGGTGAGAGACTCGTTTTACTCGTTGACCAAGGCACGCAGGTTATCGTCAAAGGCAGCGTGTTTAATCAAGACGGCAGAAGCGTCGGCGGCGCGCGAGTTGAGGTTGAAAGGATTTCCGGCGACGGCACGACAAAAAAAATCGGCTCCGGTTATACAAATATTAGTGGCGAATTTACGTTTCGCTTTTCTGAAGGCGCGTCAAAGTTTCGCATAACGGCGACGACGAAAGACGCGGCGGTAAGCAAAGAACTCGAAGTCACCAGCGCGGCGATTTATCGTTTGGCTTTGACATTGAATATTAATAAAGAATAAAAAATCAGAACTCAGGCGAAAGCTGATAAAGCGGATTTGCGCTGATTAAAAAGCTGTTTCGTCAGTTCATTTTCGTTAAATATCTTTATTAAAATCCGTGTATGTTCGTTTGAATGCGGGTAATTTGTGTCTTATTCTTCTTTAGTTAACGGTTTCCGAAACTTCTTCCGCCGTCTGCATATTCGCAACGTTTCCGGCATCTGTTATCAGAAGCGGCAATTCTTCAAGCAAAACCGTATTGGCAAACGTCTGCACCCAATAAGTTCCCGACGTTGAAAACACTACATTGACAAAAAAGCTGACGTTATCGGTAAAGCCGCCCGTAACGAGTTCGATTTGCGTCGGCTGCGATGTAACAATCACTTTTGTTTTGTCAGGCGAGACGATTCGCACTTCGGTTTGATGGCTGCCTTCGCCCTGCCAGTGATTGACGACGGCAAATTTTATCAAGGATACAGGCAGGCGTTCCACCATTATACTTTGAAAAACGCCCATAATAGAAAGTTTATTTCCCATCTCAAGACGCACGTCGTCGCACAAAAGTGTGTAACTTAGTTTTAGAGTTTCAGTTTTCATAAAATAAACGCAATTTTAGAACAGCCGCAAAAGTGGAAAAATAATTTTGTTTTGAATTAACGAATTTGCTTTAGATTAAAAAATCTTAAGAAATTGTGTGTTTAATTGTTTTTTATTTTTACCTTTTAATTTTTAATTTGACTTAAGCCGCGCCGTTTTTCCCGAACCAGTCGAGCATTTTCGCCCAGGCGTCCGTCGCAGCTTCCTTGTTGTAACTTTCTCGGTAATCGGCGTTAAAACCGTGTTTGGCAGCCGGATAGACGATAATTTCCGATTTCGATTTACCCTTTTTCAGTTCCAACTGCATTCTTTGCACTGTGTCTTGCGGAATTCCCGTGTCGAGTCCGCCATAAAATCCGATGACCGGAACTTTCAAATTCTTGGCAACGTCAATCGGAAATGTCGGTTGACGCGGATTTTTCGGCGAGCGTTCCGTCTCGACCAAACCGCCATACCAGGCTGCACCCGCATCCAAATTTTTATTATGCGCGGCATACAACCAAACGATTCGCCCGCCCCAGCAAAAACCGGTAACCGAGAGTTTTTTCGTATTGCCCAAACCACTCTTTTTCGCGTAAGCGGCAGTTGCGTCCAAATCCGACATTACTTGCGCGTCGGGAACTTTTGAGACGACTTTGCTGATAATTTCGCCGACGTTTTTCATTTTCAAAACGTCGCCTTGACGCGCGTAGAGCGACGGTGCGATTGCCATATAACCCAGTTTGGCAAAACGCCGGCAAATGTCTTGAACCCATTCGTGAACACCGAAAATTTCGTGAACAACCAGAACGATGGGAAACTTTTTATTTTTCCGGTCAGGCATCGCCCGATATGCCGGAATTTCTCCGTCCGAGACGGGAATCTTTACTTCGCCCGCAACTAAACCTTCGCTATCGGTAGTGATTTTCGTTTGCGCCGAAATCGGCTGCACGGCAAGCGCGAAAGTTCCGGCAAGTATTGAACTTACAAAAAATTCGCGGCGGTTTAAAATCGGCGCGGACACGGTTAAATTGCTGACATCTTCCTTCAATTTTTTATCTCCGAATTATTTTTATACAATTTTTGCTTTTCCTTTGCGTTTTGTAAAGGTATAATTACGGAAATCGCAAAGCAGCGGACAAGTTATCGAATTGAAACTCGAAATTCCAAATCCGCCTGTCCGAAATCGTTATGATGCTGTATGTTTTAATTGGTCTTTCGCTTTCCTTGCTGGGCGTTGCCGGTTTGCAATTTTTCTATTTGATTTATCTCGAACGAATTGACCGCGAGCAAAAAAAACGTATCCATGAACTCGAACGCCACTCCAAATTTCTCTCCAGCCGCATAACGGAAGCCGAAGCGAAAATCACCGAGCAAAGCAATCTTCTCGAAAGTATTTTCGACGAATTTGGCGAAGAAGAGGAAGAAGTCTGGGCGGATGTAATTGAAGACCGTTAAACTTTATTTTTTATTATTTACCGTCAATCCTTAAATTTGACAATCGTCGCTCCCCAATTGCCGGAAAACTCCGGCGCATTTTTGAAAGATTCGACAAAATCCGTTTCAGCCAAAACGTTTCTAACGATTTCGCGCTGCACGCCGATTCCTTTGCCGTGGATGATTCTGACAGTGCGGAAATTCTTTTTTCTCGCCTCCTGCAAATAAGTTTCAACCACCGATTTTACGTCTTTCGGGCTGAAAGCGTGCAAATCGAGCGCATCGGTAATTTCCATCTCGAACGGTTCGGGAAACGGGTTGTTCAAATTGAGATACTCGGCTTCGTTCATAGCTTAAAGTTATTGTCTCTAAGAATTTACCTTTCCGGTTTCGGTGGCTTATCGTAATCCGACATATTTTCCGGCAGCGTTATTTTCAGACGATTTTTGTCTTTAAAAACGACAAAGCGTTTTTCTTCCATCTGTTCGTTTAAATTGTTGCGTAGTTTGACGGTAAAAACTTTATTGTCGCCGCTGCCTTCGACCGTCAAAGGTATCACGCCCCATACCTCGCCGCTTTTATACGCCGGATAATGTTCTTCGTTGTATTTGTCGTAATCAAGAACCATAATCGCGTCGAAATCCGGCTCGACGCCGTCAATCGCTTTGACCTGATTATTTCTCGACAAAATCACCCAGCTTCCCGGTTTTGTTACCCTCACCGCATTTTTCGACGAAAATTTGTCGCTCGCCTCCGCGTTGTCAAGCCGCTGCCATGTAACGAATTTTTTCGTATTTGATTGATAAAAAACAATGTCGCTCGGCACTTGCAGCTCGATTTGTCTGCCGAAAAGCCAACCGGCAGGCGCGGGTGAAACAAACGGTTCGAGTCGAACTTTATACCAGATGTCGTATTTTTCGTCTAGTTTGTCCGGCTCGTTATTTTCTTTGGCGGCTTCGATCTCGGCACTTCTTGTCTTTTTTGTTTGTTTTTGCTCGCTTTTATAAGCGGCGTCGTCTGTATCGGAAGCATCCTGCATTTTCGGCACGTAAATCCAATCGGTTATCTCAAAAGTCGCGTCGTTTTCGAGTTTGAACAAAAGATTGTCGTCCCTTTTTTCCGGCGAAAGACGCAAATTTGAGGCAGCGTGAAGTTGCCCCGTTGCCTGCGCGGGCAAATCCTTATCGGCTTCGGCAAGTTTTTTCGATTTATCTAAAATGTCGCTGGTAATTATATTCTGTGCTTCAACCCAGCCTTCGGTTTTGTCTTCATCATGCGCGCGAACGCGAAACCAATGAACTTTTTCAAAATCGGTTTCTTCCAGAAGGTCCAGTGTAGTACCGCGTTTAACCTCCAAAAGGTCAGCCGCAACAACCGCGTAGGAGCTGCGAATCCAAGCGCTGTTGGCGATAATCGTTCCGGTTCTGCTCAAACCGATTAAACCCGAAACATTTTCTATCACACTGCTTACCGCGCCGCAGCCGATAAAGCCGCCGCACACCAGTAAAAGTGTTATCAAAACGAATAATTTTCTAGCTTTCATTTTGCTTTTCCCAAAACTTTCTGCCAATTATTATAACCCAACTTGTCGAGTAAATCCTTTTGCCGACCGTTTGGTTTTGCCTTTATAGTCAGGTGCGTAAAGGAATTCTCTTCTTTTGCTACGATGCCGACGCTCTCCAAATCCGCCGCCCAATCAACTTTTCCGAAGCCTTTGATATATTTTTCAACAATAGAATTTAATTCTTTGTGCTGCTCTAAAGCACCCAAAATTGCCGTACTGCCGTCCTGCGGCTCGTTCGGCACTCGATATTTTTGATAAGTCTCTTTCAAAAAGTCCGAAACCGAACGCTTGCCTCGACTAGTCCGAAGCAGTGCAATGTCGCATAAAAAAGCTGCAATCATTCCGCGCGCGTAAACCTGCGGATTTCCCAAGCCGCTCCAACGGTTTTTAGAAAACTCAATTAAAGAAATTTTTCGCGTTTGCAGATTGTCCAGATTATACGCCTGAGAAAGTGTGTCGAGAAAATCCTCAAAACGGATTTGATTCATTTCGACGCCGGTTCTGAGGGCTTGATAAACAGTAAAACCTTCGTAAAACCAATCGTAATTTCCCGTCAGAGCGAGATTATTCGGTATCCAGAGATGAAAAAGTTCGTGTCGAAGCTGTTCGTGCAATCTTTGCAGAGACAAGGCTTTAAACGGCATATCGCTCGACAAAACCATTAAGTTCGCGCCGCGCGTCTCTGCTTCCCAACGCCCGAATTTTACATCTTTTGGAAAACGAACCAAAGAAATTTGTATTCGCTCGTCCGGAATTTCTCCGAATAATTGTTTGTAGCGCGCAAAAATATCGGAGGCTGTTTCGTGCGCTTCGGCGTCGGAAAACTGCCAATCGCCGGAAATTGCAAAATTCAGTTTGTCTTTGCCGTTTGAAATTTCCTTCTCACGCCAGTTTTTTCCAATCAGAAAAATCGCTTTCTCGACGTTTTCAACCGTAAAAGTATTTTCAGCGGTCTTTTTTTCACTGCTAATTATTTTCCATTCTTTTGGTAAATTGAACTTAATTCGCGCGGAAATCTTTTGATTATCGCTTTTCTCAAATTGCGGCAGCAAATCGCCGAGCATCAAAATTCCCTGCTCTTGCGTGAGCCACGAAACGTGCGCCATAGCATTTATATTTTGCGGCAGCAGATTCGCGTCCGTTTGATAACTCCAAACATTTGCCGCTTCATCGGCTAAATATTCGCCCGCAGCGAATTTTCTAACAGAAATATTTTCCCCTTGTTTGTCCTTCAAATTCAAATCGGAAACTCTCTCGCCGAGGTTTTCAACACCCGCAAACGAATTCAAAAAAGCCCAGTTTTTATTCGATTTTGTCTGGTTTTCCCGCAAAAACCTGCCTTCTATGCCGATAATTTGCGGCGAATCTTGATTGATTTTTATATTTGCCTCTATTTGTTGAGCCGAAAATGAGGAAGTAAAAAGCAGAAATTCAATGAAGATAATGAAAGAAATTGAAAACTTTGTTATTATTGTTGACATCAAAACGAATGCGGAATTAAAATGATTTTTTACATCAATTCTTTTTTTGGCTGTTTTCTAAAAAAGACAGGAAATTTTATGAGTCTTATCAAAATCATCATTTATACATTAGCATTTTTGCTGAGCATTTTGTATCTCGGACGTTTCTTTTTCTAGGGTGATGGCAAGCCTAAAAGCGTTTTGCGAGGTGGTTTTAGCGAAGAATAAATCCGTGTCTGTAGTGTCGTTTTGTCAAAAATTAAATCGAATCTAAAGGGAAAAGCGGTCAAATCGAACCGCTTTTTTATTTTTAAATCTTAAATTTTATGACCGAATTAAAAAAAATCAAGCGTGCCTTAATCAGCGTTTCGGACAAAAGCGGAATCATCGAATTTGCCGAAACTTTACGCGATTTCGGCGTCGAAATCATATCGACCGGCGGAACGGCGCGCGTTCTGCGCGAAAGAGGATTCGAAGTTACGGAAGTTTCCGACATAACCGAGTTTCCCGAAATGATGGACGGGCGCGTCAAAACTCTGCACCCGAAAATTCACGGCGCATTTCTGGCTTTAAGAGACAACGAAGAGCACCTAAAAGCGATGGACGCACACGGCATCGAGCCGATTGATTTGGTTGTCGTCAATCTTTATCCGTTTGAAGAAACCGTTGCGCGCGAAGATGTTTCACTCGCCGAAGCAGTCGAACAAATCGACATCGGCGGTCCGGCGATGATTCGTTCGGCGTCGAAAAACTGGACGGATGTCGCCGTCGTTACTGACGCGCGGCTTTACGAAAGCGTCTCGGGTGAATTAAAAAAATCCAACGGCGCGCTCACGCTTGAAACACGCCGCCGTCTTGCAGCTTTAGCTTACACGCGCACGGCGAGCTACGATTTGATGATTTCGAGCTATTTGGCAAAGCAATTATCGAATAACGATTTATCGTATCTGGAACAATTTAATCCGCTCGGAAATTTAAGTTTTATCGAATCCGACATTGAAGAAGCCGATGAGGAAACGAAATTTGCGGATTCTGCGACAATCGAACTCGTAAAAATCGCCGATTTGCGTTATGGCGAAAATCCGCATCAACGCGCGGCTTTGTATGAAACTTTTGGAACACGCGGCATCGCGCAGGCGGAAGTTCTGCACGGCAAGGGAATGTCTTACAACAATTATGTTGACGTTGACGCGGCTTGGCGCCTGGTTTGCGATTTTGACCGATTGACTTGCGCGATTATCAAACACACAAATCCGTCGGGTGTCGGAATGGGCGCAAACAACCTCGATGCTTACAGGCGCGCTCTGGCAACTGATCCGGTTTCTGCTTTCGGCGGAATCGTCGCTTTCAATTCGCGAGTTGACGCGAAAGCGGCAAACGCGGTCAACGAAGTTTTTACCGAAGTCGTTCTCGCGCCTGAATTTGAACCCAAAGCATTAGAGATTTTTAAGAAAAAGAAAAATCTGCGCGTTTTGCGTGTTGAAAAAATCGGCAATGCGGATTCGCTCGAGTACAAACAAATTTCTGGCGGAATGCTCGCGCAAAACTTTGATAATCTGCGAATTGCGGCAGATGATTTAAAAGTCGTTTCGGCGCGAAAACCGACCGAAAAGGAAATTACCGCGCTGCTTTTTGCGTGGCGTGTTTGCAAGCACGTCAAATCAAACGCGATTGTTTTTGCCAATGAATTTCAAACCGTCGGCGTCGGAGCCGGACAAATGAATCGCGTGGATTCGGTCAGAATCGCGGCGATGCGCGCCGCCAAAACCGAACTCGAACAAAAAAATACGGTTCTTGCCTCGGACGCCTTTTTTCCGTTTCGGGACAATGTGGACGAAGCGGCGGAATTCGGTATCTCGGCAATCATTCAACCGGGCGGTTCTGTCCGCGATGAAGAAGTTATACAAGCTGCCGACGAACACGACTTGGTAATGGTCTTTACCGGCGCGAGACATTTTAAGCATTAGTTTTTGCAGCGCAACTAAAAAAGTTTGACTTTTTCGACCGTTTGCGGTTAAGATAAATTTGTTTTTAACACCAACAGGAACGCTCGAAGGTTTTTTCAAAAATCTATCGGTTTTTTGTTTTTAAATCTGCTTAAATTGCTTCTAACGCAGAAAAGTTTTCATCTGTAAATCCCTGCCGTCGGTTGAAACAGAAACAGTTCCACGCTCTCCGGTCGTTAAAACTTTCGCGCCAGAATTTCGCCAACGTTCGACAACTTCGGCATGCGGATGACTGAAGGGCGATTCTCTGCCGACAGAAATCACCGCCAATTTTGCATGTGCCGCATTGACGAATTCTTGAATTGAAGAAGTACGGCTTCCGTGATGGGAGACTTTTATCACGTCTGTTTGAATAAATTCGGGCGCGCTTAAAAGCTTTCCTTCGGTTTCTTTTTCGATGTCTCCGGTCAGCAAAATTTTTCGCGCGCCGTAGATAACGCGCAGAACCACCGAATTATTATTGTTGGAAATCGCTTCGGGCAGGTCATCTTTTTCGGGAAAAAGTACTTCGATTTTTACATTATCAAAACTTAAAGCATCGCCGCGCGACAATTTTACAATCGGCACATTCCGATTTTGCAAAACTTGATAAACCGCCGCAAATTCCTCATTGTTATAAGGTGTTCTACCGAACATCGCCGCACGCACGCGAAAGTTTTTTGCCACGTCCGCCAGTCCTTGAATATGGTCGGCGTCAGCGTGAGTTGCCAGAACATAATCAATCTTGTCGTAGCCTTTTTCCCACAAAACTCTTGAAACGACCGACTCGCCGATGTTTTGCTTGTCAGGCTCGAAAAGTTCCGGCTCTTCATCTTCGCGCTTCGTCCATTGCGCTTTATAATCAATTTTTCCGCCGCCGTCAACGAGCATCGTTTCACCGTTTGGAAACGTAATCAAAGCCGAATCGCCTTGTCCGACATCGAGAAAATCCACGTGCAATCTACCGTTCAACACTGGCGCGCTGAACGGATGAAACACAATTAAAGCGATTAAAATCAAAAGAGTTGCAGACGAAGCGTGAAGCATCTGCATTTGGAGTTTGGAAGTTGGAATCTTGAATTCAAATCCAAACGGATTCCATTTATAAAGCAGCAATGCTAAAGCCAGAACTGGCAGAAAATACAGAAAATAAACGCTTCTCATCGTGCCTGAATAATTCGGAACGCGAAATGATGCCCAACTGTTTTCGACAAAAACGCGCGGAATTGAAATCAAAAGCCAATTGAAAAATTCCGTGATTTTAATGAAAGGAAATGCCAAAGTATCATTGATTTGCGCGAGAAAAATCGCAAAAATTGCCGTAAAACTTTCAAGCGCGATAATCAAGCCGACCCACAAATTCAGCAAAATTCCGGCAAATGAAACGCGATGAAAATAAACTATCATCAGTGGCAGGAGACAAACCTGCACAATCATTGAAGCCAGAATCGCTTCAAAAATATAGCGTAGAGTTTGCTGTAAATTGCTGTGTTCAGACCATTTTATAAAAGGCGATTTGAAAAGATTTGCCGTCCAAACATTTCGCTTGCTTTCGATTCGCCAGACAGTTTCGCGCCAGTAAATAGTTTCGCAAAACCTTTTGAGCCAAACGGGAACATTCGGCGGCGCGGGCGTTTCGGTAGAAGGAGACCAATTTCCGATTGCTCTTAATTTTTCGATGAGCGGAAAAGCCAACACGACCAACGACGCTACGCTGACAAATGTTAATTGAAAAGACTGCGTAAAAAAATCGGTCGGTCGCCAGACGAGCAGAACTAAGGCGCACGCGCCCAATGAATTAAGAAGCGTCGCCTGCCGGTAAATCACTTGCGAAAAAAGTAAAATCGTGAACATCAAAGCAGCGCGTATAACCGGAACATTCGCGCCGACGGCGATTGAGTATAACCATAAAAATACGCAGGCGATAAAAAATTGCCAAAATCTTTCCTTTGTAAAAAATCGAACGAAAAGCAAAACTAAACCGCCGATAAACGTAATGTGCAAACCGGAAATGACGAGAACGTGAAATGTGCCGCCTTCGCGGAAAACTTCCGCCGTTGGCTTGTCCAAAAAATATTTGTCGCCGAGCAGAGACGCAATTAAAACCCCCGATGTTGAAACATTAAAATTATCTCTGAAGCTGACAATTAAATTTTCACGGCGGTCAAAAATCCAAGCAAGAGACGCAAAAGTTTGTTCGTCTCCGAGTTTTTCAACGAGAAGCGGACTTTTTATTATTCCGGTCGCGTCAATTTCAATTTGATCAAGAATGTCCTTTTGGGACGAAACGCCTGCGTTTAAGAAGTTGTCCTCACGCTTGAGTCGGCAAGCTACTCGGATTCTTGAACCATATTGCAAATTCAACCGTTCGTATTCTCCGGCAATTTGCTCACTGGTTGTGGGCGCAAAAAGTCTGATTTTTCCCGAAACTTTCATTTCCGAGTTTTTATAAATCGCTTTTTCCGTTTGAAGTTCGATAAAAAACCCGCCGACGGCAAGTTCCGGTTTGCTTTGCAAAACGCCTTCAATTTCAATCGCGTCGCCTGATTTTATTTGCTGCTCGTCATAAAGTTTCTTAAAGCGGTTTGACGGAATCGCCTGATTTTCAATTTGGAAATACAAACCGCCCGCGGCGACAAAGGCGAGTGAAAGGAAGATTAAAGCGAAATTTTGTTTGAGAAAAAAAGCGGTAAGAGTTGCAAAAATCAAAGATACAAAAAGATAAGTTCGCCATTCGAGAAATAAAAAGTTTGCCGAAAAAACGCCGAGCGTGAAACAAACCGCAAGCCAAAGCAAAGGATACAGCGTAAAATTTGCGGACGAGTTTTTCAAATGCTCTCGAAACATCGTTCAAAACACTTTCAAAAGGAAATTTTCAAAGCAGAATAACACAATATTATTCAACCTTTATAAAATTTCTAATTTCCCGAAAACGTTCATCGCTAATGCCATCTATCAAATAGAAGATCTTCCGGTCGGCGGAATTTGCCGTATTTTTCGCGGTGTTCGACGATTCTTTGCGCGATTTTAGCGCCGACATGCGGTAGTTTTTCCAATTCTTGAATAGAAGCGCGGTTGATGTCAATCGCCGATTCGGAAACTGTTATTTGATTTTGATGATGAGAATTTTGTTTTGTATTTTTTAACTGACAACAAACCAATAGAAAACCAAAGATAACTAAAGGAAGAAGTTTAATGGGTAATTTGCAAGTGAAAGAAATAATAGATTTACAGGATTGCATATTTTACTGCCCACAAAATGTGCAAAGTGCTAAAAGTTGTTTGAAAATCAACATTTAAGTTGCCGAAAAATGAGTTTTCCACAGGGTTTCCCACAGGCATCTGTGGAAAACTTTTTAGCAGCAATAACAAATAAGAATTTCCGGCAAACCTGTCAAGCGCGAAGTAAAAAGGTAATTAAGAGAAGGCGAAAACACTAGTCCAATATATTGTTTTCAACACTTTAAGAAACAACTGGAAATTTCACGTCTTTATCTTTGCTTTACAACTCTCTGCCCTCTTCAGCTTCCTGCAAATCGTCGTAAGCCTTTTGCAAAATAGGTCGCGCACGCGTGCTGCCGTCCATATCGCCGATGTAACCTTCGTGAACCATCGCGTCTAAAATCGCTGCGGCGCGTCCGTAACCAATTCTAAGATGGCGTTGGAGAAGCGAGGTCGAAGCGCGCTTGGAACTGACAACTGTTTTTAGAGCGTCAACAAAAAGCACGTCTTTTTTGCCTGGCAAATCGTCGGTATCAACCAGTTCGTCTTCGGTTTTCGTAATCGTTGTGTCGTATTCGGGATTTCCCTGCGCTTTAACGTGTTCGACGATTTTTGCAATTTCCTTTTCGTCAACAAACGCGCCGTGAACGCGGACGATTTGCGATGTGGCAGGCGGCAGAAAAAGCATATCGCCTTTACCCAAAAGACTTTCCGAACCGTTGGCATCAATAATCGTGCGCGAATCAACTTTCGATGAAACGCGAAAAGAAATCCGCGCCGGAAAATTCGCTTTTATCAAACCGGTAATTACGTCAACCGACGGACGCTGCGTTGCTAAAACCAAGTGAATACCGACCGCGCGCGCCATTTGTGCAAGGCGCGTGATAGATTCTTCGACTTCTTTACCGGAAACCATCATCAAATCGGCAAGTTCGTCAATAATAATTACGATATACGGAAGTGTTTTCCAAGGCTCGCCCTGCTCGTTGAAATGCTCGTTTGAGTTGCGCTTTTTTACTTCCGCGTTAAAGCCGTCAATGTTTCGCACACCCCAACCGGCAAGTTCCTTGTAGCGTTTTTCCATTTCCGACACAGCCCATTTCAAAGAAATTGCCGCGCGCTTCGGGTCGGTGATAATCGGTGTGGCGAGATGCGGAATGTCAGCATACAAACCTAATTCCAAACGCTTTGGGTCAACCATTATGAATTTTACTTCGTCCGGTCTCGCTTTATACAAAATCGAAACGACGAGTGTATTCACGCCGACGGATTTTCCCGCGCCGGTTGCGCCTGCGATAAGAAGATGCGGCATTTTGGCGAGATCGGCGATATAATTTAAGCCGTCAATCGTCTTGCCTAAAGCAATGGTCAGCAGCGAATTTGATTCGCGGAACTTTCTTGATTCGACGACTTCGCGCAAGAATATTGTCTCGCGCTGGTTATTCGGCACTTCGATACCGACAACGGCTTTTCCCGGAATACGGTCAATGCGGATTGACTCGGCTTGGAGCGCGAGACACAAATCGTCGGACAAACCGGTTACGCGCGAGTATTTCACGCCCGGGTCGGGTTTAAATTCATATGTCGTAACGACCGGACCCTGACAGATATTCAAAACCCGTCCGGTTACGTTAAATTCCCTTGTTTTGTCGGTTAGCTGTTGAGCAATTTCAAGCAATTCATCTTCTTTTTGTTCAAGTCGCGGCGGTGAAGCAGTCAAAAACTCGGAAATCGGTAAAATGTAATCGTCAAAGTTTTGCGGCTTTTTAGTTTGTTCGACGGCTTCTTCCTTTTCTTCTTCAACAGCTTCAGGTTCAACATTTTCAAGCAAATCAGCGTCTAATTCGCCTGTCTCCCGCATTGGGGTAATCGGTATGTTTCCGGTTTCGGCGGTTAAGACAGACGTAGTTGCTGTCTCTTGTCGCCCAAAATTTTCTTTGGGGAAAGAAATTGTCGGCGTTATCGTTTTGTTTTCCTGCTCCGGCGGCGCTTGTTTTTCTTCAACAACCGCAGATAATTTTTCTTTAACCGGGGTTGCAGCAGGAACTAAACGACTGAAAAATTCGGAAATTTTATCGCCAACTGAATCTTTTTTACCGTTGCCGGAAGCGGTTGTTTCGGCGGCGGGAAAGGACGGAATTTTCTGCGGAGTTTTTTCCGTTTTAGTTTCGCCGCGTTTTTCCGCCTTGGCAGAAGCCTCTTTTTTTGCCTCGCGCTGTTCTTTGTATTTACTAATCCATACATTTATTAAATTGAAACGAAGTTTGAAGTTTCCCCAAGCCATCGATAAATTATCAAAAATCCAGCCGAAGGAAAAATTTGTGAGCATCAAAACCGCCATTGCCAAAAACGCCGCGAGAAGAATTACCGCGCCTATATTGCCGAGCAGCAAAGCCAGCGTACGGGAGAAAAACGCGCCCAAAACTCCGCCGCGAAAACCCGTGAACACCGCCAGACTGGAAAATGAAACGATAAAAAGAAGATAACCGGCAAGACGCGAAGGCGATACGGACAAATCTCTGGAGCGAAAGGAACGCCACGCCGCTAAACCCAATAAAAACGGTAAAAAATAGGCGCCGATACCAATAATCTGAAAAAGAAGGTCGGCAATAACCGAGCCGAGAACGCCGACCCAATTTTGAGTTTTTTGCGAACTGCTCGTGTTCAACGACCAGTCATTTGAGCTATAAGTTGCCAGACTCAGGAAAATCAAAACAGCCAATGCCAACAAAATAACGGCAATTATTTCATTGCTTCTCGTATTGTTTTTTGTGGTTGCCTTGTTTTTTTCTACTTCTGCTGCCATTTTTTAAGTTCAATGTTTAATGTTCAAAATTACCAATTTTACTGACCACCGACCGCCGACAACTGACCGCTTTTCTTTAACAGTAAAAACTCTTTTATAAATTCGTCAATGTCGCCATCTAAAACTGTTTCGACATCGCTTCGTTCAAATTTTGTGCGCGTGTCTTTGACGAGCCGATACGGATGTAGAACGTAATTGCGTATCTGCGACCCGAACGAAATATCCTGTTTACTAGCTTCGAGTTCGGCGCTTTCGGCTTGCCGTTTTTCAAGCTCCAGTTCGTAAAGTTTCGAGCGCAAAACTCGCATCGCAACCGCGCGATTTTGGATTTGCGAACGCTGATTCTGACAGGTTACGACGATTCCGGTTGGAAGATGCGTAATTCTAACAGCGGAATCCGTTGTGTTGACGTGCTGTCCGCCTGCGCCGGTCGAGCGATATGTGTCCACGCGCAAATCCTTGTCGTTTATCTCAACTTCGATATTTTCGTCAATCTCGGGCGAAACAAACATCGAAGCAAAAGAAGTTTCACGGCTTCCGCCCGAGTTAAAAGGCGAAATTCGCACGAGACGATGAACGCCCGCTTCCGCCGACATTAAACCATAAGCGTATTCGCCTTCGACGCGAAAAGTCGCCGATTTTAATCCGGCTTCGCTTCCCGATTGTTCGTCTAAAATTTCTACTTTGAAATTTTTACGTTCCGCCCAGCGCAGATACATTCGCAGAAGCATCTGCGCCCAATCCTGCGCGTCGGTTCCGCCCGCGCCAGCTTGAATTGAGCAAATAGCATTATTCGCATCGGTTTGTCCCGAAAGCAATACTTCCGTTTGTGCTTCGCCAGCTTCTGTTTCCAGTTTGGTGATTAAATCGTTTAATTCCTCAACCGAATTGGCGTCGGTTTCGGCAAATTCAAACAACACTTCGGCGTCGGAAACGCCTGTTTCAAAATTTTCCTGTCGCTGCAAAGCACGTTCTAAACGGCTTCTTTCCTGTACGACTTTTTGCGCCTTTTCAGAATCGTTCCAGAAATCCGGCGCGCCGATTTGCGTTTCTAATTTCTCAAGCCGCGCGCGGGTTTGAGGCGCGTCAAAGAAACCTCCCAAGTTGGGTAACTTTCTCTTTTATTTCTTCGTATTTTGTTTGTAAATCAGTCAATTCCATTTTTATTTTTTTGCCACAGAGAACACAAAATTCAGTGAGAATTTTTGTTTTTTATAAAAAGATACAAATTTATCTGTTCTTACCTTTGTTCATCCGTGGTTAAATATTTTCTCTGTGTTCGCTGTGCGCTCTGTGGCAAATTCCTCTTTCTAAAACTCCAAAATAATAACGCCAAACTCACCAGCGAACAAAGCCACGCGAACCAATCGCCGTAGCGGACATAAAAAGTTTGCGCGCCGTCCGACTTTAAAACTGTCCAGACGCGCGTATCTTCCGTATAAGGTTTTGCCGCATCCAAAACTTCACCGCGCTCGTTGATATAAGCCGTAATTCCGACATTTGTAACGCGCAAAACCGGACGATTTGTTTCGACTGCGCGGAAAACCGCGTTTGCCAAATGCTGACGCAAAATCGGCGTGTCGCCCAAGTAGCCGTCGTTGGTCATTTCAATCAAGACGTCCGCGCCGCCTCGAACAAATTCACGCGCGAGCGAGGCGAAATGCGACTCGAAACAAATCATTACACCACCTTTTGCTTCGCCCAGCGGAAATAAATTGTAATTCGCACCTGTTTCAAAATTGCCGACCAACGTCGGCACAACCTGCGCCAAAGCATCAGGCAACGGCACGGTTTCGCCAAACGGAACCAGATGAATTTTATCATATTGTGCGATTTTTCCGCCCTGCGCGTTTATCATTACGGCTGAGTTATAAAAATTTGTTCCGTGCGTGTTCGGCTGCGCGGAATTGAACAGAACCGAAGCGTTGTTTCTCGCCGCAAAATCTTTTAGAAACGATTGAAATTCGCGGTCGCTTTCGTATTCAAAATTCATCGGCGATTCGGGAAAGATTATAATCTTCTTTGCTTTTTGGAAGTTTTCGGCAGCAAAATCAGAATAAAACCGTTTGCGTTCTTCAAAGTTCTGCGGGTTTGAATATATGTTTGCTTGTTCTTCCGCATAACTAGAGAAATTTGAATTTGCAATTGCATTCTGAGCCAGTTGAATGTGGTGTTCAAGCAATTTTTCCCTCTCGCCATATTTCAAGCCACTCATCGGCACATTTGGTTGAATTGCAATGATAAAAGCACTTTCGGAAAGACGCTCGAATGGTTTGGAGGGCGAATAGTTCCCACCGATGAAAATAGTAACAACCATTACCAGGAAAAGTATGAAAACCAGAGAAATTAAAATAAGCTGTTGTTTTTCCGTTACGGGTTTCTGCATTTCATCATGGTTTTGAGCCATGTATAGAATTGCAGAGGGTGATAGTGTGTATCGAACGTATGAGACGAAAATCCCCTCTCCGAATTCCTTTTTCAAATAACGGTAAAGCCAAATAATCAAAGAATTACAGAAAACAACCAAAAATCCGAGTAAATAAACACCGCCGATACTTGCATATTTTAGCGCATTTGCTGAAAATGCTTGCGAGTATCCAATCGCGTTCCAGTTATTTCCCGTAATCCAAAACCGTAAAAACTCCGTCGCCGTCCACAAAAATGGTGCAGACAAAATCGCGTAAGAACCGAAGCGTTTTAAGAATAAAGAAAAAAGCCCGCCGAAGATTGCCGGAAAAAGTCCGGCGACCAGAGCAACGCCCGAGAATAAAAGATAAGCGATAATAGTCGGTACGCGGCCGTAAGTTATCGGTGCAAACGTAAGCCACCAGCACGAGCCGAAGAAAAACAAAGTTCCAAAAATCCAACCCAAAACAAAAGATTTTACGACTGATTGCTTTTCGCGTTCGACGGCAAAAAATAAAGGGACGAGCGCGAACCACGCCAAAAACCAAAAATCGAAATCCGGAAACGCCAAAATCAAAATGATTGCCGAAAGCGCGGCTAAAAACGCATTTGCCGGTGAAGGCAGTTTGGCTTTGGCGCTGGAGAACTTCATTCTGCTATTTTAACAAAAAATTTTTGAGCCGTCAGTTGAAAATTTGATTGAACGGCACGTTTTTTCAAATTGGACAGAATGCCCAATTTTGTTTGCTTGCAAATAACATTTTGTTTAAAAGTAGGAGAGCCTAATCGATTTCGATTAAGCTCCCATTGGGAAAGGACAACTGAAGGAACGCTCGGAAGGTAGAAAAGCGCGGTGTCAAACCGCACTCTAAGAAGTGTTGGCGGCGGGGTCTCGATTAACTTTATCAAGCTAGCCGTTTCCACTTACTGCATATAGCGTGCCAAAGCTGAATTTGGGATTTAGGATTTAAGGTCTGATGTTGAAAGAGCCAATGAATATCGAAGCGATAAAGAATCTGAGGTTCAAGATTCAGGATAAGAATTGCTTCAAATCAGAACTTTGAACCTCAAGTTATAAAACTGAAATTACACTATTTGCGACATTGGAAACCGCAGTTAATTTTCGGCTGCGCTTTTGCCAAAAAATTATTGTATTATTTACCGCAACGTTCGATTTGTCTTTGTAAACCCATCGCGTCCTGGTTTTCTGCCTCAATCGCCATAGCCGAAGCCGTGTAGTTTTTCGCTTGCAGACAATCGCCTTTTTGCAAATAAATTTTGGCAAGCGAGATATGGGCGTTTATTAGCTTGCTGTCCCAAAACAGCGCGGTTCTTAATGAATTCTTCGCCTGCTCCAGGTCGCCGCTACGCAGATGAATCATACCAAGCAGATAATAGGCTTCGGCACTCATCGGTTCGCTGACAACAATTCTACCCAACACTTTCATTGCCTCTTCATCGCTTCCGTTTTTGTAAAGCGCTCGTGCCTGTGCCAGCAAAGTTTCCGTTTCATTCAGAGGCGTCGGCGCGGGCGCGGCTTGTTTTCTTATCAAAATGACGCTGACGAAATCTTTGCGCGGTGGTTGTATGACGCGTAGATTTATACTTTCAAAGCGCAAACTGCTCCAATCGCTTTCGAGTTTGGCGTAACGGTTATTTTCAGTCAAAAACCGTCTGGCTTGGTTGTCTAAATCGGCGGCTGTAGCGTCACCGGTTTTTGCCAAAGCCTTTGACAAAATAAAATATGATTCACCGTCGCGCGAATTATTTCCTAAGACCGAACGAAATTGTTGTGCGGCTTCAGCAAAATTATCGTTCAAAAACAGCGCGTAACCGTAATTAAAACGCGAGTTCGGCTCATCCGGCGCAGACTCGGAAGCCTTCTTCAACAGTTCGAGTCCTTCCTTCAAAAGCGCTTCGGATTTTCCTTTGTTTTTCTTTTCGGTAAGCGAGGCTTTGATAGCAATTGCGCCCAGTGTGTTGTAAACGCTGGTCAATTTCAGATCTTCTGCAAGCGGACGCAAAACCGCTAATGCCTGCTCATAATTATTTTGCTGCCACTGAATCAAACCGGTGTAAAAAGCCGCTTCCGCATATTGCGAACTTTCCGCTGGAATGCGCGAAAAATAATCAATCGCTTCGACATATTTTTTTTGATTCAAATAAAAATGCCCGAGTTCGAGCGCTGCGTCGGCGTATGTTTCGCCGGATTTTGCTTCGCTGTAAAGACGCATCGCATTTTTGAAGTAATTTTCGCGTGTTTGAGCGTCGGCTTCCGACGACAGCAAGCCTTTGATATAGGCTTCAAAAGCGCGCGCCGGAACTTTGTTGGCGTTTTCGACGAATTGATTTTGCGAAAATGGCAGGGCTTTATCGCGCTGATACAAAATTTGATAAGCGACCTGACCTTCAACGGTTTGCAAATTTTGCAGCGCATCGCTGATGACAATATCAATGCGGCGTTTGCCGTCGGGGAAATCTTCGCTCAAAAATCTCCCTTCGTTGACGCGAATAATTTTCGCTGTAACGCTTACGGTTGCCGCAACGTCGCCCTGCGCCGGAATTATATTGTATCTTCCTGCAACCAGAAGCGATGTTTTTGCTTCGCGCGCCAGTTTCAGCGAAGTTGCCAGGCTCGGCAAAACCGTCAGCGGAACTTTAAGACGCTGCTGAATAATTTTTCGTTCCTGATTGGAAATAACGTTTAAACTCGGAACTTTCAACAAACCCGAAAGCGCATCGGCAAAACTCTCACCGACCCAGTTAAACTCCGGTTTATTTGAAGTATTTTCAAACGGCAAAACCATTACGGTATCGTTGTTTTGCGCGTGAACCGGTACAAATGCGGCTGATATTAAAAAGACGATATAAAAGATTTTATTAAACATATCTGGAAATCCAAAACAAAAATTCGCCCGTATAAACGAATTAGTTTAACAGGTATGATGCCGATTGTTGAGAAAAGGATTTACACGAGGAAAAAAGATGGTAGTCTGTACGGGATTTGAACCCGTGTCGCCGCCGTGAAAGGGCGGTGTCCTAGACCCCTAGACGAACAGACCGAAAAAACACATAACATTAAGAAATTTGCAAAACAAAGTTTCGTAAACAAAATCTTAACACCTACAAATATCACGATTTCCCTGCGAAAAACGAATGGTTAGCTTATCTTACTCGCGCTTTTTCTGTCAAACGACATCAGGGAAGTTTTTCTTGAATTTTCACACCTTCAATATCAAAATGACAGGTTGAATGACAGGTTGCTTTACTTTTCAAATATCATTCAAGCGTCAATTCGCTCGTTTAAGTTGTAAAATTAAGTTCTTTCCTTACTAAATTTAATGAAGGATTTAGAACAATCTAAAAAGGGCTACTCAATTTCACCCTTTTACCGTATTGCAGAATCAATACTCATCAGGTCTCATAATACTGGTGGAACTTCTATCTGCTTCGGTTATAACCCAGATTTTTACATCTGAATTTCTAAGAACAACTGACGAATTAGAGCAGAAGCACGTAAAACTTCGTGTTCATCATCTGAGTTGATTGATTTGTGCAAGTCGTTTAATGTGCGAATAAATAAGACTTCGTCGTTCATTTTTCACTTCCTAGATAATCCATAGTTAAAGACTATTCAAAGGCACAATTAATTCAGGTGAATCAGAATCAGGTATATTTACGCTTCTACTAACTGCGTGTGAACTCATTTTACTAGCAGGATATGGCACAAGTAGTTTTTGAAGTTTATCGGTATTCTTTTCCTTTGAATCAAGCCATTGCTCATAAATTTCCGGCTTGAGAATTACAGGCATTCTGTCGTGAATAGGCTTTAATACTTCATTAGCTTCGGTTGTAATGATTGTGCAAGTTTCTAGCAGTTCGCCTGTTTGTTTTTCAAGCCATTCTTCCCAGAGTCCTGCAAAACCGAAGATTTCTTTTTCTTTCAAGTAAAAATAAAAAGGTTGTTTTGCGCCCGTTCCTTTCTTCTGCCATTCATAAAAACCGCTTGCCGGAATAATACATCTCCGGCTTTTGAAGGCTTCACGGAAAGAAGGCTTTTCTGTCAAAGTTTCGGCTCTGGCATTTGTCAAACCTTTTGAAGTAGCGGCATCCTTTGACCAGCTTGGAACTAATCCCCATTTTAACTGTGAAACAATGCGCTCAGTTTCAGGTTCAAAGACAACATCAATCATTTGCGCTGGCGCAATGTTATAACGAGGCTGAAATAGATTTGGATTTTTAGTTCCAACTTTAAATTCTGCTTTTATTTGTTCAGGCTTTGCTTTGTTCGTAAATCTTCCGCACATTTTTTATCTCCGTTCTATCATTTGGAAATAGGAGTCGAGTGAACTGCGGAAATCTTCCAACCTTTGTTTTTGGTTTTTACAAATGAAACCGTTACTCTGAACAGATGATTGTATTCTGTTCCCTGAAAAACATCCTTTTCCTCAAGGTCAAAATTCCCGATTGCTGAGTTTTTGTAAATTGAAAATTTTGCTGACATTATATTAAAGGCTTCAACATACACAGCTTCTGCTTCAAGTTGCATCAATCGCTGCTCTTTGGTTAAGACTTCAGCACGATTGCCCCGTGTGTAAACATATTTATTAGTGGTTATCTCCGCGTATGTTTCTACATCGCCTTGACTGATTGCTTCAAGAAATTGATCGTAAAGAGTTTTTAGTTGTGTTTCAAGCAGTTGTTTTTCTGAAGCGGCAGTGAGGCTCTCAATGTTTGCTTCACTTGTCTTTTGTGCGGCTACTAATACGGGCATTAAAATAATTACAAAAACAATCAAAACCAAGTTTCGCATTTTTATTCTTTCTCCTTTTGGAAATAAAACGATTTATATCACAAATATAATCGGTTGTCTTGATATTATTTTACGTTAAGTATTTCTTTTAAGTATGTGGTATATCGTTGAGATTTCATCTCGGCTTTCATCTGCCAACAGTCTTTATTTCTTTGCACTCCGAAACGAACTGTTTCTCTTCCGAACTTATTTGAAATTTTATCTAAGGCTGCCATCAATCGTTTATCCTTTTCGTAATTCTTTTCATTGTAAAGTCTGACGGACTTGTAATAAAATTAATCGCCTGATATTAGATACAAACAATGAATACCGACAATAAATCTGAGCAAGAATTTGAAAGTAATTTGGTTGAAGAAAATGATTCTTCGCTTGAGGCATTAGTGCGCCAAGAGCAATCCGATGCACAAAAACGTCTTCGTGAAGAATTAGGAAGAGAGCCTACGCAAGAAGAAGCTGACAGATGGCTTAGTGAGCAAACGGAGGGATACTAAAGAACTTCCGACCAATCATTTTCTAAGAGTGCAAGAAATTTTCAATTATCCAGTTAATGCTAAATCAGACTTGTAAGCAGCAGTAAAAATTCTCAGTTTATTGCCATTTTCATCTACAAATACAACAACCGTTCCTTGACCAAAATCTTTAGCAACTTCTATAGCTTCTTCTTTATCATTAGTAGCAAACATAACATCAGCTTCCTGACCGAAATTATACCTTCCTTCCATCACTAGATATTTCATAAAAATTAGTTGTCTAATGAAAGAACAGTCTCTGCATTGTATTGGTCAACTTCTATCGTATTTGTGCCTGACTTTATTTCTATGGGTTGATGCCAAACAAAAACTTCATCTTCGGTTCTGCCAACTCCAGGACTGGGCAAATAATGTGGAGGATGAATCAAGTTTCATTAGTAAAATTATTAGCAGCAATTTAGAATTAAAAGAATAAACAAACATCTGTTATTTTAGGGTGAAGGGTTTCAGCGTATAAACATACCACTTATCAATGGAGGGATTATTATGAGTAAGAGATATTTTGTAGATGTTATGCCTAACAAAGACGGCAAGTATAGGGTTCTTCAGGAAGACTCAGAAACTCGAGAGCCTCTTGGTGTAAAAGACTTTGATACAAAAGAAGAAGCTCAAAGAGTTGCTGATGATATGCAGAGAGGAATTGACAATGCATCGTCTGAAATAACCACTGGCGATTTGCCAGACATTGGCGACGATTCAAATACGGCAGATGATAGCGAGTTTAAAGATACATTACAAGATTTGAAAAACACAACTTCCCAAGACTGACATTAAAAACTTGTGTGTAGTATGTGAAACGCGAACCTTCAAAATGTTTATGAAGTGCAAGATGAAGAAATTTGCTCTGAAAACTGAAGTCGTGTGTGGTGAACGCGCCGCCCAACAATTCAATGGACGTGGAGGCGAAATAGAAAGCAAATCAGCTTCCTTCTTGAAAAGATCTGAAAATCCAGAATTTTCTTGACATCAAAACTATTTCTCAATAATATCACTTCACCCTTTTACAAATTTTCAAGTCTTTGTCTTACTCCCGTTTTATTCAAAAGACTTTAATAATTAAAATACAAATATGTGGACTTGCAAAAATTGCGGAGCTACGCCCATAGATGATTCAAAAGAATTTTGTTTTGAATGTATGACTCCGATAGAGATTAAAAATACTCCATTTGAAGCCTAACAACAAAATGAGGATTCTATGTTGTTATAACTAAAGTTCAAGCGGCTGCGTTAGTTCCGTTTCGGAACTACTTAAGCTTTCATTTGTGTTGAGCTAAAAGATAACAACTATTTTTAATGTCAAAGAAGAATCTAAATTATGAATAGTCAATATACGAGGTTTTGCCCACGATGCGGAGAACAATTTTTAGTCAGAGCTAATTTCTGTCCTCATTGCGCAACGCCTGTAAATCAACAACCCAATAATTTTTTTGCACAAGATACTCCATCTTTTCCAAAACAAAGCAATCCTATTCCAACTAAAAAGGTAGGAATATTACTTGCTATAGGTATTCTGTTTTTGCCGTATATATTTTCTTGGTTCACGCTACAAAAAGGTTACAGTACTTTAACTAAACTCGTATCTTTCGGTTGGCTTTGTATAGTTGCTCTGACGTTGTTTTCAAGTCCTCAAAATATTGAGCCAAGAAATACGGCAACATTAAGTTCTTCTGGCACTTCGTCAACGGCAACTTCTACTACAGCAACCTCCGCTCATAAAGAAGCGGCACTTAGTCTTTCAACTACTCCTGTTGTAGCTTCATCAACGCCATTTCCTAAAACGCCCGCCGAGCTCCTTTCAGCTTCCAAAATTCTTTTGGCTGATGGGAGTCTTGCAGGAAAGGAAGAGGCTTATCGCTATTTGCGGGTAATTCCTGAGAATGCCCAAGAATACAAACAAGCGCAACAGCTTCTTACAGAACGAAAACAAGCCAAGATTGAAAAACCATCGGAAACGCCCAAAACTGAAAGCAATAAATCTAGTACTGAAGTATCTGGCTATCGCTCTTCACCAACAGCTTCGGTATCAAAAAAGCCTTCCAATGAAAACCCTTCTCAAGTTTTACAGAATTCAGGAGCAACAGCTAAATGTAGAGATGGCTCGCTTAGTTACAGCGCACATCGACGTGGAACTTGCTCACATCACGGCGGAGTTGCAGTTTGGTACTAGTGAAGTCAAACTAATTTTTTTTCAACACAGATGCAACATAAAACTTAGAAAACGGTAAGTCCGAAAAGTGTAAGACTTACCGTTTTTGTTTATTCACTCCAATGAAAAAGTTTGATTTTGTTTCTGCTAAAAGATAAATTAGGCAAACATTTTCTGCTTAAATTCCTATGCTCCAAAAGTTAAAATACCGTATCTACGACATTTTGGTAGAAACCAGCGATGGTGAATTGATTGACCGCATCGTTGCAGTGATACTGATGGTTCTGATTTTAATCAACACTATTACAGTTGTGCTGGAAACTGTTGATGAAATCAACGAGCAATTTGGTTCACTTTTTTACGCGATAGAAATCGTTTCCGTCACAATTTTTACAATCGAATATTTTCTCCGCTTGTGGATTGCACCGCTCACGCCACGTTACGCAAAACCTGTTACAGGAAGGATTCGTTATTCTTTCTCGTTAATGGCATTAGGTGACCTGCTATCAATTTTACCAACTTTTCTGCCGATGGTTTTGCCGATGGATTTACGCTTACTTCGTTTTCTGCGGACTTTCCGCTTGTTTCGTCTTTTTAAGATGAGCCGTTATGTTGAAGCATTAAGTAGATTAGGCGATGTTGTCCGCAAAAAAAAAGAGGAATTAATCGTAACAGTGTTAATGATTATGATGCTGCTTTTATTTTCTTCAAGTTTGATTTACCTAGTTGAAAACGAAGCACAACCGGATAAGTTTCCAAGCATACCAGCGGCAATGTGGTGGGGTGTTGCGACATTAACAACTGTTGGTTACGGCGATATTTATCCTATTACGCCAATCGGAAAAATTTTCAGTGGATTTATCGCATTTTTGGGTATTGGAATGTTTGCTTTACCGACAGGAATTTTAGCGTCAGGTTTTGCAGAAGAAATTAGCAAAAAACGAAATAAATTAAATGATTGTCTCTGCCCACATTGCGGCGGCGATATTTCTTTAGTTTTAGAAAATAAATAGATATGAAAACCTTTCTACCATTTGTTTTAAGTTTGGCATTTTTTGCTTTTGTTTCAACTTTCAGTATAACAATAGTGAATGGTCAAATAAATGAAAGTCTACTTCTCGGTAATCCAAGCGATGCTAAATCTGATACAAAAAAGCAGGATGATTATTTAGTAATTCACAGTGGCTACACTCTTTCCTACAACAAATCACGCGGCACAGCTAATTGGGTTGCTTGGCATTTAAGTAAATCAGATGTCGGAACGGTTGACCGCTCAAACGCCTTTGCTCCAGACCAAACATTGCCGTCTTCTGATTGGTGGATTAAACCAAACGATTACTCTGGCTCTGGCTATGACAGAGGTCATATGTGTCCATCAAAAGACAGAAGCAGTTCGACTGAAGCTAATCGTGAGACATTTCTGATGAGCAATATGCAGCCGCAAACACCAAAGCTCAATCAGAAAACTTGGAAATATCTGGAAGATTACGAACGAGAACTTCTCCGAAAGGGTAATGAAGAATATATCTTTGCCGGATGTTACGGCGAGAAAGGAAGATTAGCCGGGAAGATAACTGTTCCGACTAACTGCTGGAAAATAATAGTCATTCTAGAAGAAGGCGAAAATGACCTGAAAAGAATTGATAAAACGACTCGTGTAATTGCCGTCAATATGCCGAACGATGAAACCGTCAGCCAGCGGTGGCGCACGTATCTAACGACAGTTGACGATATTGAAGAGAAAACAGGATATGACTTTCTATCGAAACTTCCAAAGAAAGTTCAAAAGATAATCGAATCAGCAAAGGATAGCAGTTCGGAAACTGATTCTTCTGAAAACAAAGTTGATGAAGTTATACCATCTCCTGTTACAAATAAATCACCGACAGACAAGAAGGCAAACAGTACTGCCGAAACTAGAAAAACTAATTCCGATGATAGAGTTTATCAGACAGGCTCACGCGGCGGTTGTTACTACCTGACAGCATCAGGCAAAAAATCCTATGTTGATAAAAAGTTCTGTGAAAATGCTGTCTCTGCCACTGACACTGATAAAAAAGAAGAGATAAAAACTGTTCCTACTCAGTCGAAAGAATTGCCTGATGAAAAACCGAAAGATAAAAACAGCAAATCTGACGGTCGAACTTATATTAAAGGTTCACGTGGCGGTTGTTATTATTTGAATGATAACGGCAAGAAAGTCTATGTTTCTGACAAAACTTTGTGTCAATAAATGATTAGAAAAGATAAAGCAAAACTGGAATTATCTTGCAATTACCAGAGATGTTGCATAAGGAGCAGTAAAAACTCTCTTTTTATTGCCATTTTCATCTACAAATACAACAACTGTTCCTTGACCGAAATCTTTTGCTGCTTCCATTCTGGAAGTTTTTTCGGTTCAGCAAAGCTGAAAATGATACAAAGTCAAGATGCAATGTTTATTTTTGTGGTGAAACTTGCTACAATTTAAGTAACCATTAAACTTATAGTTTTTCGATTTTTCTTTGCTTCTACAATTTTACTTTTTTTGAAAAATTGATTTTTTGTCGAATCAGCACACAGGTTACAAGTAAAGACCGATACCCATACCCGTCCATAAAAATTTCAAAAAACGAGACACCAATTAGGGTAGTGTCCTAATCTTGTGGTGCTATATTGTATTAGTATAGAGAACGACCGTTTTTGAGACCGATTTGCGGTATTTTGCCCGTATTTGAGTTTTATGCCGCAACTTTGCGGTATAATAACTTGTTATGCAGCAACGACATTCTTAGCCCAATGAGTCGGAGAGAGTATGAAGATGAACAAGATATCCTGTCTTCTAATTTTGACTTTGTTTAATCTTTCAAGCTTACTTGGATGCATTAGCAGAGAAAACACAGACTCCTACCATGCGAATACTGGTCGAGAAAACCTTGACTCCTACCGTGCTAATATTGGCAAAACAGCATTTAATGCAACTAACGGGGTCGAAAGAGGCAGGATAGTTGATGTTGAAGTAACACGAATGAATGGGATCGAACAAGTAATTTATAAGATCAACGCTGGAGGGCTAATCGTAAACGCTCCGGTATCAAATGTCATAGTCAAAGATGTGCCTTCTATGGTTGCAAAAGATCCAAAACCTATTGCTGAAGGTGCCAAAGTAGACACTGCATTAGAAAATGTAGCTTCTGAGTTTCGGGGTCGTCTCGCTCATTATGACGGGCAAATACTATCTCTTACGTTGAGTAATGATCGCATTAATGCTGAGTGGAGTTCTCAGAAATGTGATTATCTTAAACCGGAGATTGTGGATTTGGCTATCAGTATCAATAGAGGCTACAGCGATACTGTTGGTGCAATAGAAATCAAACGCACCTGTGATTCAACTACGAAGAAATTCACGATCAGTGGCGCAAAGTTTAATCAATATAAATCGGGTCAGATTGGCGATCCTCAATTTCTTGAGGGCATAAAGTGAAATGTGATTACATCGCAGGTGCAGCATAACAAATCATTGGACGTGAGGGCGAAACAGCGACTTTCATTTGGCGTTGTCCGTCGAACTTTAGCTTGGGTGTATTCGGTTTCGTCCTACGTTATCCCAACTGTTGGGCGCGTCGTAGTTGAAATGAAACAGCAACTTATGTGAAATTACAATTTATGAGTGTCCCAAAGTTGAATGGTGTGTTAGAAACCGCGCTTTATGTTGATAATTTAGAATTGTCTTTGCCGTTTTACAAAAAGGTTTTTGAATTTGAAACGCTTTATTCTGACGAGCGACTTTGTGCTTTGAGCGTCTCAGACAAACAAGTTTTGCTTTTGTTTCTAAAAGGCGCGTCTAATGCAGCGATGAGCGGTTCGGGCGGAACGATTCCGCCGCACGACGGCAGCGGAGATTTGCATCTGGCTTTTTCAATTCCAACAAGTGATTTAGAGCAATGGAAGAATTGGTTGCGTGATAATGACGTTGAAACTGAAAGCGAGTATAAGTGGACGCGCGGCGCGACAAGCCTTTACTTTCGAGACCCGGACAATCATTTGTTGGAATTAGTTACGCCCGGATTATGGTCAATATATTAATCATCCTTAGGCAACGGTGCGCCCAACAAATCAATGGATGTGAGGCGGAAACAGCTACTTTGTTTGTTAGCTTGCTATAAAGCTAATTGAAAAATACTTTATGAAGTAAACAACAAACAATCATAAATGAATGCAAAGTTGAATAAGTCATTAAACGTTAATGCGGAACAATTCCTTTCAGAAATCTTATAAAGAATTTCCATATCTCTTACAAACATCATTAACTAGCCTAACAATTTCTCTTTCGGGTAATTCAGTTTCAAAACTACTAACATTAATTTGAAAAGCGTGTCTTAGCATATCTTCCTTATTATAGCTGTTTACCAACCCGCAGACCTTTCTAAAAAGATAATCATACCGTTTGCCCTCAGAAATTCTCTCGGTTAGAACTGATTTTGAATAATTGGAAACAGTTGGATTATCTGGCTTCTGGGTTTCAGATTTGGAGCTTTCTCTTTTACCAACTTTTATAATTTCATAAATCAACCAGTCCGGTGCAGCCTCAATTGGTGTATCCACACCGAACCAAGAATATCTTTTACCGCTTATATGCTTGCTCGGCGGAGCGATAATATAATTACCATTGGCTCTTATATCTAAGCCTTCCGCTATGTCAGATGCCGACCCCGTAATATCTCTCAAATCGGTGGGAAACTTGAAATATAAGTGCCGACCGCCTG
Source organism: Acidobacteria bacterium 28-9 (assembly GCA_002050355.1). Classification (GTDB taxonomy): domain Bacteria; phylum Acidobacteriota; class Blastocatellia; order Pyrinomonadales; family Pyrinomonadaceae. Next base: position 31,367 of record MWYY01000012.1, on the reverse strand, counting down.
AACCCGTAAAAGTCGTTAAAGTCGCGGGAAGCGGCATATATTTATCCTTCAAAAGACTTTTGTAATCTTCTTGCAGATATTCCAAAGATTGCTCACCACCGTATTTCAAATCAATATCAAGCACCAAAAGACCCGTCTGAACACCTGTCAAAAGTCCGATATTTGAATCCGGGTGTTTAGTCCACCAATCCTTGATTGTCTTTATATTGGTTGTCGCTTCGGTATGTCCAAATCTTGTTCGTGGATGCTTGGCTGGTTTATTACACTCTTTCCAATCTCTACACGAACATTGAACAGCGCCGTTTCTCAGAGTAAAGCTATGCAAGGGAAGAACAGGCAGACCCAACTTTGCATAGAACAAGGCAGCATTTAACAACTCATTTTTAGAATAGTTCTCAACCTTTTTAGAGTTGAGATAAACATTTCCTAAAATCAAGTCTGGATTTGGTGATACAACAGCACGTTTCATTGGTAATTTCATAATTTATCTACTTTGCTAAGAACACTCCTCAGGGTCGCCCCATACATTAATCAATCATTAATCAATACATAGAAGAGTATAGGGATACTTGTAGTTATAAGAGGGTAATTTTCTGTCCGGTGAAAATCGAAGTTAAAATCTCAATGCTAACTCTCTTTCATCTTCGACAGCCTCATTTTCATTGAGAAGAGCTTCAAATTCAGCGATTCTCTTTTCCCGATTCTGTTGTTCGCTCCATTCGCCTTCCATCGCGTTTAATTTTCCCCAAGCGTCATTCAATACGTCTTGACACGATGCAACCGGATTTTCTTCTACTTGAACCGAATACTCGAAAATGCTTTTTAACAACGTGAAAATTGTTTTCTTCGCTTTCTTCCTCAAATGTCTCGGATGATATGGCGTAGTCCTTTCAGACGGCTGATATTGTCCCGTTAGCCTTGAAATAGCACTTTCTAAATCCGCTTCTAAATTTCCTTGTTCTGAATTGAGCAGCATTAGAAATTCACCTAACATCACAAATTCATATTTAGGTTTGTGGTAAGCAAATCTCCCATTATCGGTTTCCTCTCGACTGCCCTTTTCTACTATGCGAATAAGCTCTAATGAATTCTTTTCCTGCCATTTTTGGAGAGTTTCAAGCCAATAGCTGACCTTTTCTTTGTTCGCCTTCAATTTTGTTGAATTGTCATTGAAAAGAATATAAGCCAAATCTGTGCGTGAAACTTCAAAGCGAGATTCACCTTTAGAGGCAGTAATAAAAGCCCTAATCAATTGGCACTGGTTCGGCTTTAGACCGAGTTTCTTTAATAATTCACTAAGCACAACTTCGTATCTCGTATTTACATTTTCCATCATTGTCTAAGCGTTCTCCCGAAGAGTTTGATAAGGGATTTAGCCATAAAGCCAAACCCCTTTCTAGTTACCAAATACTATTGGTCTAAACCTACGTTTTGGGTATTGAGATTAACCATTAGTTCGATTTCATCAAACCATTTCTTTTGTTCAATTCCATCAAACCACTTCTTTCTTACCGCCGCGATTAACTCGGTGTTACGGTAATAAAAGGTTCTATGGTTGTTCGACGGATGCAGGACGCTACAGTAAAACTCTCCCTGAAACTTATCCTCTGCCTGTTCAAACTGCTCAGGTAATAAATAGCAGACTCCAATTTCTTTGAAAGCTTTCTTGAAGGTAGTCTTGCTTATTGATAATTCCTGCGTCCAACTAAGACCGTCTAAATTGTCTTGGTCTTTTCTTCGCTCACAATGCTTTGGAAATCCTTTCGGATATTGTCCAAACCAATACTCTAGTTTCTCTACCAGTGGTTCGATATTTTTATTTTTATCTTTCCCCTGCTCCTTTAGTTCCAACATTATGGCTACTAAGTTTTCTACTAGTACTAAATTCATTTTCAATTGCCCTCCATTCGTTTGAATAGACTGCTGGTATTTGCTATAATGAATACAGCAAGGCAGTCTAAGCCTAGTGTTTTTACAGCACGTAAATAGCCCTGTGAAAACGGTTAAAGTTAAGAGGGTAAGTTTCACGTAAGCCGTCAAACTAATTTGAAACTTACCCTTTCCTATTTGAACCTGATTGCTCGTGCAATCAAGGTTTGCCTACATAAAATAAAGGTTTCCTCGTTGTTTGATTTGTCTAAACCTTTGATTTATTCAAATCTCCTTTCCTACGTTCTAATGTGCCATTTCTTAGCCTTCCAATGCCCCTTAAACCGCTTTTTAGGGATAGGGAAGGTGAGGAGGAAGATGAAAATCCATCCCTAAACTATTGTCATTAAAAAACTTAAATTTTATCATCCATCTGTAAATCAGAGACAAAATCGGTAACGATACAAACTATCTTTCCGCTTTTGTCATAACCGACTTTAGAATCATAGAAGCCATCACCAAAACCAGTTGAGAAAGCTATTACATTTCCGCCCGTTTCAGGATTTAGTTCTATGTTTGCCTGATTACAGTCGTGAATAGGGTTTCTTAGCAATTTGGCAATCACATAATGGCGGTAACTTTCATCTTTTATTTTGGACAATAGTAATTCGGCAACTTCTGCATCCATAAAACATCCAGTTCCGGAATCAACCGCGTAATCAGAAATTTCTTTTCCTAAATAATATGGGTCTTGGCTTTTAATTAAAGCTGGTTGCCACTCAACAACATTTTCATTACTGAAACGCACCGTCGCATCGGATACAATATGGTTTCCATTTTCAAAGCTAGTCATTCCAATAACTACAGGAAATGACCCTCTTGGAACTGAAACAATAAATGGCTCGATGTTCGAGAAACATAAAGGGTCGCAGGCTACAATTGACCCGGATGTAACTACTAATTCTCCAACTTCCAGATAATCCGGTTCAAAACGTCCCGCGCACTCAATTGTTACAGTTTCGCTATTATTGCTTTCAGACGGCGAATCTTGTATATTGCTATCTGAGAAATCGGATTCGTTTTCAATTTCATATGTTTCAGTAATGAAGCTGTCAGTAGTTAGAGCTACTGATGGCTTCTCTTCATTTGTAATCGGCGTTAAAGTAAACATTTTTTTCCTCCTGTGTTGGAACTTTCTTCTCTCGAAAAAAGGTTAAGTGTTAATGGTTTGCCAAACTCGGCGGTGCATTTCTGCTCCGGGTTTGACCTTCGTGTTGCGACTTTAATTATGTTTGTCATTTTTAATTTGTAAGTATTTGCTTTGCTTCACGTCTTATTGTTATAATTAGAAGTGCAAAGAGGCACACTTATAGCCTCGCTCGACGAGATACAAATACCCCGTTGGGTTAATTAGAACTAAAGGTAAGTTTCACTAGGTCTGCAAAACATTATGAAACTTGCCTTTTACTTTTTTTAAGCCAGACTGCCGCGCAATCCAGCATCAAGAACAATGTGTCAAGACCTGAAAAACAAAAATCCTGTCGTTGACTTGAGAGGAATAAATACAGGTCAACAACAGGACTTTTACAAGCCTTTAATTTAGTGACTTTTATTTACATTTTATTCCTCGAACTGTCTTAAATCTTTGTCAGCGATAACTAAGAAATATGTTTCGCTTACAATTATTATAATACAGAAAAGTGGTGGAAAAGTCAAGCGCCGTTTACTCAAAAACATTGTTAAACAAAAATGCTAACTCCTTTGTCTTTAGCATCTTAGAGAATAATTAACTTAAACAAAGGACTTAGCTCCGGTTGCTGGAAACACAAGAAATTCTAGCTCTATTTTGCAATCATCATTGGGAGCATTTTATGAATAGGCAGTAAGAGTATGCAATTACAAAACAAACCTCTCACAGCGCGTCTAAACGCCAAATAAAGGGCATTTAGTAACGAGTTATTCACAAGGCATTTGACTGGTTAAGGTTGATTCGGAGGAGTGTGCTTAGGGTAGTAAAATCGTTCTATGGACAATAAATATCAAATAAGTAAAAGCAGGAAGCCGGAAACAAAACAAGAAGCTCTTCAACATCAAATCGAAGAATTGGTAAAGCGACGAGATAAAGAAATCAATCTTGCTGTTAAACAGAGTATCAACGCTGAGATTACTAAGCTGTTTGCACAATACCAAAGACTCAATCTCTAAGCTGATACGAATAAACGCCAAAAAGAGCATTTTTAATCATTGGCTTTTCTTATTTCCAATTCCATCTCTCTATCTCCAACAGAACCTATCTGACCTTATAATTAAGCAAAGTATTTATTAAACTTTCGTCTCGTGCTAGAATTTGCTCACTTTACGAATGATTTCAACAGGCGAACAAATTGGACGATACAAAATCCGTTCCGCAATCGGAAAGGGCGGAATGGGCGAAGTGTTCCTTGCCGATGATACAGAACTGGAACGTCTTGTTGCTTTGAAAGTCTTGCCCGAAGATTTGGCAAATGACACGGAACGAATGCGCCGATTTGTTCAAGAAGCAAAATCTGCCTCTGCTCTTAATCATCCGAACATCATCACCATTCACGAAATTGGCAAAACAGACTCCACACATTTCATTGCCACTGAATACATAGAAGGCGAGACTCTTCACAGCCGTTTGAGAAGTGAGCCGATGAATTTGAAGTCTGTTCTTGATATTGCGATTCAAGTTGCATCTGCTTTAGAGGCGGCACATCGAGCAGGAATAGTTCATCGAGACATCAAACCTGAGAACGTAATGATTCGCCCAGATGAAGTAGTGAAGATTCTCGACTTCGGGATTGCCAAACTAACAGAGAAGGAGGCGGAGTCAATTGACGCAGAAGCAGCAACGGCAATCAAAGCTGAGGGAACAAGTCCGGGAATGATAATCGGAACAGCCGCTTATATGTCGCCTGAACAAGCACGAGGTAAAAATATAGATGCCAGAAGCGACATATTCAGTTTCGGAGTTGTGCTTTACGAAATGCTGACAGGCAAACCGCCATTTGATGGCGATAATGCTTTGGATGTTATCGGCTCTATCTTAAATAAAGAACCTGCGCCCATTCAACAACTGTTACCCGAAGTTCCGCAAGAGATTGGACGCATCATCAGCAAGACGCTCAAGAAAGACCGTGAAGAGCGTTATCAAACAGCGAAAGATTTGCTCATTGATTTGAAAGATGTAAGGCAGGATTTACAGCTTCAGAGTCAGTTGGAAAGAACCGCTCCACCAAATAATAGTAATGAATCAAAAACACAAATCTTGACTGCAACGACAAGCGACGCTGCGCATACAACATCAAGTGCCGAGTATGTTATCAGTGAAATAAAAAGTCATAAAAGCAGCTTCGCTATCGGTTTGATTGTTCTGCTTCTTGCATCAATTGGTTTGGGTTATTGGTTTTTCTCTAACCGCACTTCAAGCACAACACAAATTGAGTCAATTGCTGTTTTGCCTTTTCAAAACACGAGTAGTAATGCGGATACGGAATACCTATCAGATGGGCTTACCGAATCATTAATAAACAGCTTGTCGCAATTGCCAAACATGAAAGTCATAGCTCGTGCATCGGCATTTCGCTACAAAGGCAAAGACGTAGATTTAGCGCAAATAGCTAAAGAGTTAAATGTACAGGCAATCATAAATGGGCGGGTTGTTCAGCGCGGCGATACGCTTTCCATCAGTGTTGATTTGACGGACGCGCAAAACAACACACAGCTTTGGGGACGACAATTCACCAAAAAATCTTCGGATATATTCGCCGTTCAAGAAGAGATTACAAGGCAAATAACGGATTCACTTCGAGTGCGTCTGACGGGTGCGCAAGAAGAACGCATAACCAAGCGTTACACTTATAATGAAGAAGCCTACAAACTTTATCTGCAAGGTCGCTTTCACTGGAACAAGCGGAATCAATCACTCAAAAAAGCTGTCGAATACTTCAGGCAGGCAATTGAAAAAGACCCGAACTATGCGTTAGCTTATGCGGGATTGGCTGAAACTTATGCACTTCTCGGTGAATATGGCGTAGAACCTGCAAGAGAATCTGCACCAAAAGGCAAAGCGGCAGCGTTAAAGGCGTTAGAGATTGACCCTAATTTAGCCGAAGCATACACGGCTCTTGCCTACATTAAAACAGATTACGAGTGGGATTTTGAAGGTGCTGAAAAAGATTACTTGAAGGCAATCGAACTTAATCCAAAATATGCCACAGCCAGACAGTGGTACGGAGAGTATCTAACGCAAATGGCGCATTTTGATGAAGCCGCCACTCAAATCAAACAAGCTCAAGAGTTTGACCCTTTATCGCCTGTTATAAACGAGCAGATGGCAGAATTATTGATGTTTCAAGGTCAGTATGACAAAGCTCTGGAATCATCACGGAAAACTTTAGAGTTAGAGCCAAATTTTCCAAACGCCTACTCAACTATCGGTTGGGCTTACGAGGAGAAGAAGATGTTTGACGAAGCCTTTGCCGCATACCAAAAAGGAATGGTTGTTGCAGGCGAAAGCAAACAGAAGATAGAAGCTCTCGAGCAAGCATATAAAAAGGGCGGATGGAAAGCGTATCTGCAAAAGACTCTTGAATTTGACAAGGATGAATTTAATCAAGGCAAACATTCGGCTGGTTCAATAGCGGGAAATTACGCATTACTTGGAGAATACGAAGAAGCCTTAAAATGGCTTGAGCGCTCTTACCAGAACCGTGAGGATGCAATGGCTTGGTTAAAAGTCGGTACTGCTTATAATCCTATGCGCTCAGACCCTCGGTTTCAGGATTTAGTCCGACGCGTCGGACTTCCGTAATGAACTTAAGCTAGATGAAGATTGCCGCCCATACAAAACTAGGACGCTACGAAATCCTCTCTCCAATCGGAGCAGGCGGAATGGGCGAAGTTTACCTAGCTGAAGACGTTCGCCTTAATCGCAAAGTCGCGCTCAAAATTCTACCCGAAAATATAGCCACCGATAAAGAACGCTTGCTTCGTTTTGAACGCGAAGCGCAAGCCGCTTCAGCTCTTAATCACCCGAACATCATCACTATTTACGAGATTGGCGAAACAGGTGACCAATTGTTTATCGCTACAGAATTTATCGAAGGCGAAACTTTGCGGGAAAAGATTGAAAAGAAAGATTTAAGTGTTTATGAATCAGTAAGAATTTCCGAACAGATTGCCGCAGCATTATCGGTTGCCCATCAAGCACACATTATTCATCGCGACATTAAACCCGAAAACATAATGATTCGTCGAGATGGTTATGTGAAAATCCTTGATTTTGGTCTGGCGAAACTGGTTGAGAAAACCTCGTCTCCCTTTGATGCCGAAGCAGAAACACGCGCTCAGGTTAATACAAAAGCTGGAATGATAATGGGAACTGTGGCGTATATGTCGCCGGAACAAGCTCGTGGCAAAGACATTGACGAAAGAACAGACGTTTGGAGTCTAGGAGTTTGCTTGTATGAAATGCTCACTACCCGACAACCATTTACAGGCGAAACAACCAATGATACGATTGCCGCAATTCTCAAAACCGAACCTGTGCAACTTGACGGAAATCTGCCAGCGGAATTGCATCGCATCGTTAAAAAGTCATTGCAAAAGGACTCAGACAAACGGTATCAAACTGCAAAGGACTTGCTCATAGATTTGGAAGAAGTAAAAGAAGAGTTAAAGTTTCAAAGTAAATTAGAACGAACCTCTCCACCGAATCGAGAAGAATCGAAAACACAAATTCTTAATGCGACAACATCAGATGTCGCACACACAACTTCAAGTGCGGAATACGTTGTTACGGAAATCAAACAACACAAACGTGGTTTCGTTATCGGGCTAATAGTTTTGCTTTTTGCATCAATCGGATTAGGCTACTGGTTTATCGCTTTTCGTACTTCATCTACAAAAGGACAAATCGAGTCAATTGCTGTAATGCCTTTTGTCAACGAACGCGGCAGTGCTGATAACGAATATCTTTCTGACGGAATGACCGAAACGCTTATCAGCAGTTTGTCACAGCTACCAAATCTCTTGGTTAAAGCACGAAGCTCTGTGTTTCGTTACAAAGGCAAAGACACAAACGCGCAGACAATCGGAAAAGAGTTAAACGTGCAATCTGTCTTGAACGGGCGCGTCGTCCAGCGCGGACAAGATTTGACTTTGTATATCGAATTGGTGGATGCCGCGACGGAGAAAGTATTGTGGAGCGAGAATTACAACCGTAAACAGGCAGACCTTGTTTCATTGCAAAGCGAGATTGCGCGAGATGTTTCAAGCAAGCTGAAAACCAGATTATCTGGCGTAGAAGAGCAGCAGGTTGCGAAAACCTACACAGCAAACCCAGAAGCCTATCAGTTTTATCTCAAAGGGCTTTTTCATTGGAACAAACGCACAACTGATGACCTAAAGCAAGCCATCTCGCTATTTCAGCAAGCGATTGACAAAGACCCGGGCTATGCTAAGGCTTATGGCGGCTTGGCGATGGCTTATGGAGTTTTCACCGGTAATGCCGCAATTACCAAGCAGGAACGCAGCGAATTGCAATTAAAAGCAAAAGCAGCGGCGCTTAAAACATTAGAGCTTGACAACAACCTTGCCGAAGCCTATGCCGTATTAGCGGAAAGAAAAATTGACGATTGGGATTTCGCCGGAGCCGAAAATAATTTCAAACGCGCTATTGAACTAAATCCGAATTTTGCCACCGCACACCAATGGTATTCGGAGCTGCTCGAAAGACTTGGACGGTATGATGAAGCTCTCTTTGAAATAAAAAGAGCTTATGAGCTTGACCCATTTTCCCGCGCTGTAAATTTGAATCTGGGGCTGCGCTACTGGACATTGCGTCGTAATGATGAAGCTATGGCACAGTTCAAAAAATTGATTGAAACCGAGCCAACATATCCGATGCCTTATCGGTTTGTCGCCGCTATGTATGCTGAAAGAGGGATGTATGAAGAATCCATCGAGCTTAGTTGTAAAGCGCAAGTTCTTTTGAATATCGAAACAGTAGAAAGCTGCGAACGAAAAAACGCGGAATTTCGGCAGGCGATAAAGACAGGTGGTGCAACTGTCTTTTGGCGCAAGACTCTTGAGTATGATTTGAAATATTATGAACGAGGTATCGGCTCGGCAGTCGCTGTCGCCGCAGACTACGCGGTGCTTAGAGAAAAGGAACGCGCTTTCGAATGGTTAGAAAAAGCATTTGCCGAACACGACGAAGAAATAACTTATTTGAAAGTTGACACATCTTTTGACAGTTTGAAATCCGACCCGCGCTTTCAGGATTTGCTGCGACGCATCGGGTTGCCACAGTGATTTGAAAAAGATAGATGAAAGAATCTTCATCCAAAATAAATTTGTCGCATTATCGCATCATCTCCAAGCTCGGTGAGGGCGGGATGGGCGAAGTTTTTTTGGCGGAAGATTCACGACTTAATCGCAAGGTCGCTCTAAAAGTTTTACCTGAAACTTTCGCAGCCGATAAAGACCGCCTTCGACGTTTTGAACAGGAAGCTCGTGCCGCTAGTGCCTTGAATCATCCCAATATCCTTACCGTTTATGAATTTGGTTTTGAAACAGATATTCATTTCCTCGCTACAGAGCTGATTGAAGGCGAAACATTAAGGGAAATAATGAGCAGCGGCGAATTGTCTTTGAGCGAAACACTCAATATCGCTGAACAAACCGCATTCGCTCTTTCAGCAGCACACACAGCAGGAATTGTTCACCGTGACCTCAAACCAGAGAACATTATGATTCGCCATGACGGGATTGTGAAAGTCCTTGATTTTGGTTTGGCAAAATTAACCGAAAAGATAGAAGTAGAATCTGATAGTGAAGCCGCGACTCGCGCACTTATTCAAACCAAAGCTGGTGTTGTGATGGGAACAGTCGGATATATGTCGCCAGAACAAGCCAAAGGAAAAGACACAGACGAGCGGACTGATATATGGAGTCTTGGCGTTGTGCTTTACGAAATGATAAGTTCGCAACTGCCTTTCACTGGCGAGACAGCAAATGAACGGATAGCTTCAATCTTGAAAAGCGAACCAATGCCCATTTCGCATCACACTTCAAGTGTTCCAAAGGAGCTGGAAAGAATCATTGGCAAGAGTTTGAGAAAGAATCGTGAAGAGCGATACCAGCATATAAAGGATTTGTGGCTTGATTTGAAAGACATCAAACAAGACTTAGAATTTCAAAACAAGTTGGAACGAAATGTCGCGCCAAATCGTGAAGAATCGAAAACGCAAATCTTGAATGCAACGACAAGCGACGCTGCACACACAACCTTAAGCGCGAAATACAAAGACGAGATTAAAAATCGTAAATTAGTCTTTGGTATTTTGTCGGTTTTGATTCTCGTGTCAATTGGTTTCGGTTATTGGTTTTTCGTCAGCCGTCCGGTAACAGCAAAGCCAATCGAATCAATCGCCGTGTTGCCATTTGTTAACGAGAGTGGCAACGCAGACACGGAATATCTTTCAGATGGAATGACCGAAACGCTCATTAGCAGTCTTTCGCAATTGCCTAAGTTGAGTATCAAAGCGCGGTCTAGCGTGTTTCGTTATAAAGGCAAAGAAACGGATGCCCAGACAATCGGCAAAGAATTAAACGTGCAAGCAATCTTAAATGGTAACGTGGTTCAGCGCGGGGAGCAGTTGATTCTAAATATCGAACTGGTTGACGCTCAGACGGAGAATGTCCTGTGGAGCGCAAATTACAACCGCAAACAGACCGACCTCGTTTCATTACAGAATGAGATTGCGCGAGATATATCCAACAAATTAAAAACAAAATTATCAGGTGCGGATGAGCAACGATTGACGAAGAACTACACCGAAAGTGCGGAAGCCTATCAGCTTTATTTGAAAGGACGCTTCTACGCGAATAAGGGAACTCCGCAAGATTTGCGAAGGGCAATCGAATTTTACCAGCAGGCTATTGCTGTTGACCCGAACTACGCCCTCGGTTTTGCTGGTCTTGCCGACGGCTATAGCAGTCTCTCTTCCTATGAGGGAGCGTTCCCACACGAAGCGCAGCCTAAAGCGAAGTTAGCTGCGTTGAAAGCGTTGTCACTTGATGACAATTTGGCTGAGGCTCACGTTGCTCTCTGTGGGATTTTTTCAATTTACGATTATGAATTCTCTGAGGCGGAACGCGAGTGCCAACACGCCATTGAACTGAATCCACAATATGCTAGGTCTTACCATCTTTATGGTCTGTTGCTTACCCGTCTCGGAAGGCACGATGAATCTTTCGCGCAATTCCAACGCGGGTTAGAGATTGAACCGCTGTCACTGCACATCAACAAAAATTACGGTGAGAGTTTGTTTTACGCCCGACGATACGAGGAGAGCGTAGCGCAATTCAAAAAGACGCTCGAACTGGATGTCAACTTTGCGCCAGCACATGATGCCCTTGGATTTGCTTACCATATATTGGGTAGATATGCCGAGAGCGTTGAGCTATTCGCCAAGTACGAAGAGTTGCGAAACCAGCCTCAAAACGCAGTGTTGATGCGCGAGAGTTTTGCCAGAGACGGCTGGCAAGGTTTTATGCGGATGATGAGTGGAGAACACAGACCGGCAAATACTTCCTCATACCTAGTAGCAATATACAGTGTGGGACTAGGCGAGAAAAACAGGGCGATTGCCGCGTTGAACGACGCTTACGAAAAACGCAATTACCGCATCGTATACATCAAAGTTGACCCGCGACTCGACCCGTTACGCGATGACCCACGCTTTCAAGATTTGCTCCGCCGCGTCGGTTTCACGCCGTAATCAGCTTGATAAGAGTGAAGACATCTAATTTGGAATGCCGTTGTTGTCAATGGTCGTTTGCTCAAGCGGAAAGATTTAGATGAAATGCTGAATAAAGTTGCGGATAGGATTAAGCAGTAACAAAGCCACAGTTGTTAAATGACTTTTGAATTTTCTAAAACGGGCGTAAAATGTGTAGCATCGAAAGTGGATATTTCTGATTTTTTTTATTTTTTTAACAAGAAATTACATTCTGGAAAGGAGATATTGTTATGCCAAAATATGTAATCGAGCGTGAAATTCCTAATGCCGGAAAATTATCCGCGTCTGAACTTCAAGCTATTTCGCAAAAGTCCTGTGGGGTGTTAAATCAAATGGGTTCACAAATTCAATGGGTGCAAAGTTATGTGACCGATGACAAGATATATTGCACGTATATCGCACCGAATGAAGAAATGGTTCGTGAACACGCCCAGCAAGGCGGCTTTCCGGCGAATCGTGTATCAGAAATCAAGGCTGTAATCGACCCGACCACTGCTGAAAGTTAACGCCTAGTTCATCTAATAAATAGCAACCTATGCCCCAACCCAATCATTATTTGCGAGGCGAACAGCTTTTCTATGCCTAGAGAAGGAATTTTACATAGATATTGGAAAAGCGGAAAGAAAAGTGGTTAATAATTGCGTCTCAGAACACTAATATCAGAGAACCAGTGCCGAGTAAATGAGTTAGCATACCAAATCATTGGACATGAGGGCGAAACAGCAGCTATCTTAATTTGCTGTCTGTTAGATTCTACGTGGCGTTATTTGTTTTCGCCGTTCAAGTCCGGCATTGGAGCATACGAGAATCAGAGTGTCTCATTCTCTCCCCTTGAAACATCTTTTCTTAAATAAAAATAGAAAACCAACCGAGAGCATTTCACTCTGATTGGCTTATCTTTTTTGGAGGGTTAGTTAATTAAATCTGACTCCATTTGAGAATCATTACTAGGTGGAATTTGAATTGATTCCAAAATTGATGCTGCCTGAAAAAGAGTTTCGTTATTAGCACTTAGATAACGGTAAGTGGTATTTACGTTTTGATGTCCTAAAATTTTACCGACTAACTGAATTGAAAGATTTCCTCTAACTAAACGGGTCGCGGTTGTGTGTCTCAAGCTATGGATTACCAATCCATCTAAACCTCCGGTTTTTATTCCCGCAATTCTGCAAGCTGTTCCAAAAGCCTTTCGGAAGGTTGTCATCTTAAAAACTCGCCCTGTTAAGTCTTTATCCGACTTTTCCCAAAGTTCCGAAAGCTCGTCAACAACAAGTTGTGTCATTGCAACTTTTCTTCCCTTTAGAATTTTAGTTGTTTCGCTTTTAATGGTAATTATTCGAGCCTTGAAATCTACCGATTGCCAAGTAAGTTTGAGCATTTCACCGCGCCTAGCTCCCGTATGAAGCAGGGCTATAACTATCGGTTTAATGTGAGAACGGCAAGGTTCACTGCAAGCGTCTAATAATCTCCGTTCTTCTTCAAATGTGAGAATTCTTTCTCTGATGCCATCGGCGGAAGGTTGAATAATGGCATCACCATAGCTAAAAGGATTGCGTAAAAGCCAGCCTTGAGCTGCTGCGATTCTAAAAATACGGCGCAGAATGCCCAGTTCCCTATTCATTGTTGATTGACTGCGAGACTTCTTTAGATGTGTCTCGCCTATCATTCTCAACCGTTTGTAACTGAGCAAATCACCGTAAGTTATCAAACGAACTCTCATCTGCCCGAAAAATGCCCGAAAATGCGGTAATACGCCTTTTGCTCTTCCGACATCTCTCAAACCGCTAACCTTTCTGCCATTATCATATTGAGCAGGTTGGCAGAAATGCTTTTCGTAGTAATCCGCTAATTCGTTAAAAGTTAGTTTATCGGCTTCAAAACCTTTCTCGCCTTCGTTATCTATTTGTTTCAGCAACTTCTTTAGAGTTGCTTTTGCTTCGGACTCAGTTTTGCAGATTCGCTTTTTATTGTGTGTTTTTCCCGTTAAAGAATCCGTGAATGTTACACGGCAAAACCACTTATTATCTTGCTGTTTTACATATCCTTTACGTTCGTTCATTAGTCATTTTCCTTAGCGAAAAAATGACAGGTTGAATGACAGGTTGAACCCGTAAAGCAGTGTTATTCAGTTGTAATTGATTTATTAAAAGGCAGTAAATATGGGCTTGAGAACCCGTGTCGCCGCCGTGAAAGGGCGGTGTCCTAGACCCCTAGACGAACAGACCGAAAAATGTTGACTTAAGTTGACGCGAGGAGTATAAAGTTCCTAGTTTTTATTGAAACTTAAAAACTGTTTAAATCCATCCCGGAAATAAACTGCATTTCTAAAAGAAAAGTTAAGAAAAATATAAGTTAGAAGGAGTCTCTGTATGGACTTGGTAATTTACTAAGCATCAGCCTTTTTATTGCTTTATTATCTGCTACAAACATTCGATGAACTTTATTTTCACCGACGTGTAATTTTGTGTTTTACTGCTCTGACTTTGCTTGCCAATCTTCCGCAAATATATCTGAAATTCCAACTCTGCCTTGGTATATAAAATAGACTATTATTGAAATTCAAACATTGATTTGGTAATTTAGTAAACGGGTTACTTTTTGAGGTTTGGCGAACGTTATGCAAAAAACAATACTGATTGCCGAAGATTATGCCGATACTCGCAGTTATATGAAATTTCTGCTCGAAGATTACGGATATGAAGTTCTCGAAGCCGAAAACGGCGAAAAAGCCGTCGAGGTGGTAAAACAGAAAGCGCCAAATCTGATTTTAATGGATATTTCAATGCCGATTATGGATGGTCTGACAGCGACAAAAATAATTCGGCATTTTGACGGAATGGCAAAATTGCCAATCATTGCTGTTACCGCTTACGGAAAATCTTATTATCGGCAAGCCATTGAAGCCGGTTGCGACGATTTGATAAATAAACCGCTTGACCCGGATATACTCAAGCCTATTTTGAATCAGTATCTCGGGCAATAATTTATTACTCGCATCAAAATCAAAACCGGTAAGTTAATAAAAATCCATTCGCTTTCCAGAGCATTCATCCTGTCTGATAATTCCTATATTTGCCTTGCGGTTATTAGCATTTTTCTGCTGAAAAGAAACAGCATTTCTTACTTTTGTCATTCCCCTTCAATCGCTCTCCATTAACCTCTCCTCTGTGGTAAAATCTTTTCTCACAAAAAATTTATGCCGCAAGAAAATTCAAAACAACCAAATTTGAAACGAGTATTTCTCATCGACACGATGTCGCATATTTTCCGAGCGTTTTTCGCGCCGATGGGAATGCGTAGCGAGCCGCTCAGAAACTCCAAAGGTCAGGTTACACAAGCCGTTTTCGTCTTCACGAACATGCTTCGCAAACTTCTTAACGACGAAAATCCCGAATACATCGCCGCGATTTTCGACAGTTCGACCAAAACTTTTCGACATGATAATTTCGCCGCCTACAAAGCAAACCGCGCCGATATGCCCGACGATTTGTCGTCGCAGATGCCGTATATAAAAAAGGTTTGCGAAGCGTTTCAAATTCCGATGATAAAAATGGACGGCTTTGAAGCCGACGACATTATCGGCACGTTCGCGCAGAAAATCGCGGACAAAGGAATGCAGTGCGTCATCGTTTCAAACGACAAGGATTTGTGCCAGCTCGTGCGCGACCCGCAGGTAATTTGTATGCGGCAGAATTCGCAGAACGTGAAGCGAAAAGTTCCCGTGCCGCCGATTGAATGGTGCGACGAAGCGTGGGTTGAAAACAAATTCGGCGTGAAACCGACGCAAATCATTGACCTTTTGGGTTTGATGGGCGACCAAATAGATAACATTCCGGGCGCGCCGGGAATTGGGGAAAAAGGCGCGATGAAATTGGTTCAGCAATTCGGTTCGGCTGAAGAAGCGATGCGGCGTGCCGAAGAAGTTACACATAAAAGTTACCGCGAGAGTTTGCAGAACAATCAGGAAATTATTCGTCAATCTTTGGAACTTGCAACCGTTCATTTGAGCGTTCCGGTTGAATTGGATTTAGAACAAGTAAAGCGAAGCGAGCCGGACAGAAAGCTCGCTTACGCGCTTTTCCGCGAATTGGAATTTACGGCTTTGACGCGCGAATTCGCCGACAGCGCGCCGCTTTTCGACGGTTTGGAATCGGCGGTTTTGGGAATTGCCGAACGCCGTTATTCGATTATCAAAACGCGCCCGGATTTAGATAAATTGGTTCGCCGTTTATGGGAAACAGAACATTGGAGCTTTGAAGTTGACGACTCGAATTCGCCGAAAAGCGCGGCGTCGTATCAGAAAGCCGAGCCGTGCGGCGTGGCGATTGCCATCGGCGCGGGCGCGAGTCATTACATTGATTTGGCGAATTTTGAAGGCGGAAAAGACGAAGCCGTTACGCCGCTCAAAGATATTTTGTCGAACGGTTTTTTGTCTAAATGCGCGCACGATTATAAACGCAATCTCGCGGTTTTAAATACAATCGGCATCGAGCCGGAGGCGGTTGAAGACGACACCATGCTTGCTGCGTATTTAATCGAATCTACCCGCGCAAGTTACGCGCTGCCGCTTCTGGCGCAGCAGAATTTAAATTTGGACATCGCCAACGACGTTCCAGAAGATTGGACGGAAGCACAATACAGAGCGACAGAGCGCGCCGATTTCGCGTTTCAATTAGCGCCGATGCTGCGGAAAAAATTGCAGGAAGACGGACTCGAAGAAATTTACACGAAAATTGAGTTGCCGCTTGTTCCGCTGCTTTACAGAATGGAAATGGCAGGTTTGAAAGTTGACACGGAAGTTTTGAAAGGTCTTTCCGATTTCATCACGACGGAAACCGATACTTTGAGCGCCAGAATTTTTGAATTAGCGGGCAAAGAATTTAATATTGGCTCGCCCAAACAAGTCGGCGAAGTTCTTGCGGAATTAAATATCGGCTCATCGAAAAAAACGGCGACCGGACAAATGTCAACAAGTAAAGACGTAATGACCGAACTCGCCGAAACTTACGAATTGCCGCGCCTGATTTTAGAATTCCGCGAACTTGATAAACTGCGCGCGACATACGCCGACGCGCTGCCGAAACTCTTGGGAGCGGACGAGCGCATTCATTGTCATCTCAACCAAACCGTAACAACGACCGGACGGCTTTCTTCGAGCGAACCGAATTTGCAGAACATTCCGATTCGCACCGAACTCGGTCAACAAATCCGCAAAGCGTTCGTTCCCGAAAATGGTTACAAATTAATTTCCGCCGATTATTCGCAGCTCGAATTGCGCCTGCTCGCGCAAATCACGCGCGACGAACGGATGCTCGAAGCGTTTCAAAACGGCGAAGACATCCACGCACAAACTGCCGAACTCGTCTTCGGGGCGAAAACGCCCGTCGAATTAAAAGTCGCCCGCCGCAACGCCAAAATCACAAACTTCGCCATCGCCTACGCCGTCGAAGCCTACGGACTTTCCCAGCGCGTCGGCATCTCGCGCGTCGAAGCCAAAAAGGTCATCGAAGATTATTACAACACTTATAAGGGCGTCAAAACTTTTATGGAAGAAACGCCGAAAGTCGCCCGCGAGCAAGGCTACGTCTCGTCAATCTATGGTCGCCGCCGTTATGTGCCGACAATCAAAGACCGTAATTATAACGTCCGCCTGCGCGCCGAACGCGAAGCCATTAATATGCCGATTCAGGGAACTGCCAGTGATATTGTCAAAATTGCGATGCTCAAAGTTGACGAAGCGCTAAAACGAGAAAATTTGAAGACGCGCATCGTAATGCAGGTTCACGACGAACTGCTTTTAGAAGCGCCCGACGCCGAAGTCGAGCGCGCCAAAGAATTAGTAAGACGCGAAATGGAAACGGCGGTTAGCTTAGACGTTCCGCTACTCGTCGAAGTCGGCGCGGGCGAAAATTGGATGAATGCGAAATAAAAAACTAATGCATTTAAGCAAAAAAATTATACATCGCATCCCGATTACAGACGATAAAATCTAATATTATTTTTAAAAGCAAAGAAAATTTTAACAAGGAAAGTGAGATAATTTATGTTAAAAACACGCGGATACGCAGCCGACAGTCCGGTATCGAATCTGAAACCGTTTAATTTTGAACGCCGCGAGGTCGGCGCGCGCGATATTTTAATTGAAATTCAATTTTGCGGCATCTGCCATTCGGATATTCATCAAGTCAGAGATGAATGGGGCGGCTCGATTTACCCGATGGTTCCCGGACATGAAATCGTCGGGCGCGTCGCTCAGGTCGGCGCGGACGTTAAAAAATTTAAGGAAGGCGACTTTGCGGGCGTCGGCTGTTTCGTAGATTCGTGCCGCAAGTGTGAAAATTGCGCGGACGGTTTCGAACAGTTTTGCTTAAAGCAAGCCGCTCAAACATACAACAGCACGGAAATGGACAGAAAAACACCGACTTTCGGCGGCTATTCGTCGCAAATCGTCGTGGACGAGAACTACGCGCTGAAAATTTCCGACGAGGAAAATCTCGCCGGCATCGCGCCGCTGCTGTGCGCGGGAATTACGACTTATTCGCCCCTTAAACGCTTTAACGCTGGGAAAGGACAAAAAGTCGGCATCGTCGGCTTGGGCGGTCTCGGTCATATGGGCGTCAAACTCGCCGCCTCGATGGGCGCAGAAGTTACTGTTTTCAGCCATTCGCCGTCGAAGAAAGAAGACGCTCGAAAATTGGGCGCGCATAATTTCGTAATTACGAAAAGTCCTGAAGACATGTCTCCGCTCGCCGGAAAATACGATTTTATTCTCGACACGGTTTCCGCTGAGCACGATTTGAATATGTATCTCAATTTATTGAAAAGAGGCGGCGCGATGGTTCTGGTCGGCGTACCCGAAAAAGCCGCGGAAGTTTCCGCTTTTTCGCTTATCGTTAATAACCGCACGCTTGCCGGCTCCGGGATTGGCGGTATTGCCGAAACACAGGAGATGCTCGATTACTGCGCGGAACACAATATCACGTCAGATGTCGAAGTCATCCCGATTCAAAAGATTGATGAAGCCTATGAACGGACTTTGAAAAGCGACGTTCGCTATCGTTTCGTCATCGATATGAAATCGCTTTAAAAACGCAAAGACAGAAAAAATTGACGTAAAAATCGTACAAACAGCTCCCAATCGCGATTAGAGGCATATCACGAATTCAGTTTTGCAAAGCGGCAAGCGTTACGATTTGCCCGGTGTGTCGCGCCGTGTGTTCGGCAATGTGGAAAAGCAAACCGAAAACATTCGTCGGCAATTTTTCGCGCCCGACAAAGCGTTCTTCAAATAAATTTTCGGGCGCGATATTTTTCAGCGCGTTGAGCGCGTTGTGGATTTCGCTGACTGCTTGTTGCGTTAATTCGCCCGCCGACTCGGAGACGGGCGCGTTTTCCGTTTTGAGCCGCGCGAGCTGGCTTTTGCTTAATTTTTTTCCGCGCGAGTAAGTCAAAAGCCGGTCGATGCTTCCCGCGATATGACGCAAGTGAAAGGCGATTGATGGCGAATTGTTCGGACGATTTGATAACTGCTCGTCGCTCAGATGCGGCGCGAATCTTTCCAAATCCGTAATCGCCTGCGTGAGCGCGTGCGCGGCGGGCATTGTCAGCAGCATGAAACCATCGAGTTTTCCGTTGAGCCAAGCCTCGTTTGCCATAAAATTTCGATTCTAAAATTGCATTCTGACAAAAGTCTTTTCAGGAAAACCCGGAACAATCTTTATTGAAAAACTCCGCTAAAGCGATACTGCGTTAAACCTGATTATTCCTCGTCTTTCCTGAGTTTTTCCAGCACTGAAAAATCTTCCAGCGTCGTCGTATCGCCCGCGATTTTGTTGCCTGCCGCGAGTTCTCTTAGAAGCCTTCGCATAATTTTCCCACTTCTGGTTTTTGGCAGAGTGTCGGTGAAACGAATGTCATCGGGACGAGCTAACGCTCCTATTTCCTTTGCGACGTGTGCGCGAAGCTCGGTTTTGAGTTCGTCACTTCCCTGTCGTCCGCCTTCGAGTGTTACGAATGCCGAAATCGCCTGACCCTTAATTTCATCGGGCTTACCGACGACTGCCGCTTCCGCAACTGCTTCATGCGAAACTAAAGCTGACTCGACTTCCGCTGTTCCCAGGCGATGACCGGAGACATTAATCACGTCGTCAACTCTGCCCATAATCCAAAAATAGCCATTTTCGTCGCGCCGTGCGCCGTCGCCGGCAAAATAAACGTGCGGAATTTCCGACCAGTAAGTTTTTTGGTAACGTGCGTCATCGCCGTAAATCGTGCGAAGCATCGAAGGGAAAGGATGTTTGACGACGAGATAACCGCCTTCGCTTTCGCCGACGCTCTTTCCCGCTTTTGTTTGAACGTCAACTAAAATTCCGGGAAAAGGTCTTGTTGCAGTTCCGGGAATGGTCGGCGTCGCGCCCGGCAGCGGCGAAATCATAATCGCGCCCGTTTCGGTTTGCCACCAAGTATCGACAATCGGACATCGTTCCTTCCCGATAACCTTGTGATACCACATCCACGCTTCAGGATTTATCGGCTCGCCAACCGTTCCGAGCAGGCGCAGCGAAGATAAATCATATTTATTCGGAAATTCTTCGCCCCATTTTGTAAAAGCGCGAATTGCGGTCGGCGCGGTGTAAAAAATGTTTATCCGGTGGCGTTCAATCATCTGCCAGAAACGTCCGGCGTCCGGGTGATTCGGCGCGCCTTCATACATAAAAACCGTCGTGCCGCTTAAAAGCGGTCCATAAACTACATAAGAATGTCCCGTAACCCAACCGATGTCGGCGCTGCACCAATAAATGTCCTCGTCTTTTAAATCAAAAACCCATTTAGTCGTCAGCGCGACCTGCGTCAAATAACCGCCCGTCGTGTGCAAAATGCCTTTCGGTTTTCCGGTCGTTCCCGATGTGTATAGAATATAAAGCGGATGCTCGCTGTCTAATTCTTCTGCCGGACAATCCGCGCTTTCGTTTTCCATTAAATCGTTCCAGAAATAATCGCGCCCGTCTTTCATTTCGATTGGCGAATTGGTTCGCTGAAAAACGATGACGCTTTCAACTGTTGGGCAATTTTCTAAAGCCGCGTCAACCGCCGGTTTCAATTTCACTTCCGCACCGCGCCTGTAACCGCCATCGGCTGTGATAATAATTTTACATTCGCAATCATTAACCCTATCGCGCACGGCTTCGGCTGAAAATCCGCCGAAAATCACAGTGTGCGGCGCGCCGATTCGCGCGCAGGCGAGCATCGCAATCGCGGCTTCGGGAACAAGCGGCATATAAATCGCTGCGCGGTCGCCTTTTCCCAATCCAAGCTTTTTCAAAACATTTGCAAAACGGCAAACTTCTCTGTGCAATTGCTGGTAAGTCAGCGTGCGCGTTTCGCCTGTTTCGCCCTCCCAAATAATCGCTGCTTTATTTCGACGCGCGCCGTTCAAATGCCTGTCCAAACAATTATGCGCGGCGTTGATTTTGCCGCCGCCAAACCATTTGGCAAACGGCTCGTTCCATTCGAGAATTGTGTCCCACTTCCGAAACCAATGCAGATTCTCTGCCGCTTTTGCCCAAAACGCCTGCGGGTCGCGTTCGGCTTCGGCGTAAATCCGCTCGTATTCTTCAAAACTTTTAATGTGCGCTGCTATGGAGAAATCTGCAGGCGGCGGAAAGAGTCTCGACTCGTGCAAAACCGATTCGATAGCGGCATTTGAGGTTTCAGACATTGATTCTCCTCCGAACAAAGACAAATTTTAGACTGTGACTGACAAGAATGCGTTTCGATTGAAAATTAAAATGTGAACGTTCGAGAAGTTCGCATTTTAATTTTTTATAACCTAGATTTTTATAACCAAAACCTGCAAATTAGATGAGTAAATTCGCTTTGAGATTTTCTTCAAAAGCCGTTTGGTCGCTTTTCAAAGCTGTTGTGCCGCATCGCTTTTTCGAATTACGGCTTCAGAGAATCGTTCCATTTCTTCGAATTGCGGGCTGCATTGCAAAAGCAATAAATCGACGCCCGCTCGTTCAAATTCGCCGACTTTGTCGCCGACCTGCGCAGGAGTTCCGATTAACCCCGAACGCAGTCCGCGATTCGATACCGAATAATCTTCGAGCGAAACCTGCTGTTCGAGTTTGGTATTCGCCAGCCAATCTTTATAATTTCCGTAACCGGCGGCTGATTGTTTGACATCCGTAATCCGCTCGATTTCCTTTTTCGCTTCTTCTGCCTTGTTGCGAACAATTGTGTAGCCGGCGACGCCGTAAATCATCGGTGACAAGTTAAGTTTTTCTCGCCGATGCCGCATATCTTCAATTTTTTCTTTTACTCGTTCGGGCGCGTCGCCGTGCATAACGTACGCATCGCAAAGACGCGCAATCGTGTCTTTAGCTTTTTCCGATTCGCCGCCTGCATAAATAATCGGTTTTTTTATCGGTTTCGGCTGCATTATGGCGTCTTCGAGATTGTAGTATTTGCCGGAAAAAGAAAAATGGTCTGCACGCCATAGTTTATCTACGATTTCGAGCCACTCCGCCGTGCGTGCATAGCGATCGTCGTGTTCGTCAAACTGCACACCATATTTTTTCGCCTCGCCTGCCCACCACGACGAAACGACATTCAGAGACAGACGATTTCCGCCGCCGATGCGGTCAATGTTGGCAGCTTGTTTTGCCAGAAGCGCGGGATTGTGAAAAGTCGGGCGCACGGCGACCATCAATTCGAGCGTTTTCGTAACCGATGTCAAAGCCGCTGCCGTTGACCAGGCGTCGAGCGAAGGCGCGTCAACACCTTTGATGTCGTTCAAATTCAGTTCGGCGACGAGCGACAAATCAAAACCGATTTCTTCACTCCGCTGCGCGAGTCGTTTGACATATTCCCAACTCGCCTGCATTTGTTCGTCGTCGACGTTTCTCAGCCAACCGCCGAAGACCGGCATCCAGTATCCGTAGCGCATCTTTCAATCTCCTGCTGCAAAAAATCCGCAAGTTTTTCGTGCGGGTCAAAACCGATTAGATTCACGGCGTCGGCGACAAAATTCGAAAGCGCGTTGATGTCATAAAAAAGCGCGTCGCCTGTTCGCTCATCAATTAAATACTCGACGCCGCCGACATCAATTTTTCCGGCTTTAACAATTCGCTCGACCGTTTCGATGATTTCTGACGGCGGCTCGAATTTTTCGATTCGCAACCCGCTCGCGGGCGCGTCCGCCAAACACATTTCACCAATCGGCGAAACACCGCTTCGCTCGTGCGCATCTTCAATTTGGCAAATTTCCGCCGGACACAAATTGAAATTTTCACCTTGCGGATAAATTTTTATCGCGTAAAGAAATTTGCCGCCCAAGGTTTCGACACGGTTGATGTGTTCGCCGCGTTTGGGCGCAAATTCCTGCACGAGCGCCGTTGAGTCAATGCCCAAATCAATCAGATTTTGTTCGACCGCCGTTTCCAAATCAGGCAAACTGTCAAATTTGATAATTCCCGCGCCGCGCCCGCCGATGTTCGGTTTGACAACAACCGGAAACCGTAAATCTTTTGCCGCTTCGACGGCTTGTTCGGCTGAATTTATAACTCGAGTTTCAGGAAATTTTACGCTGAGCGATTCAATCAGCGCAAGCTGCAGCGCTTTTGAAGTCTCGATTTGAAAAGCGTCGTAACCGTTTATCACACGAACACCTTGTTTTTCCAGACTCGCCAGCAAACCGCGCGTGTAAAAGACCGCGTTTCCGTGTCCGCGCAGGTAAGCCGACGCGCTCATACGATTGAAAAAGAGCGCGTAGTTTTTCGCTTCTTTCGGATTGTAAAAATGGCTCGCCGCGTCAATTTTTTCAAACGACATCTCGCGTTTTTCCAATTCGGCAAAAAGCGGTCGAAACCAGTCCGGGTGTTCATAATAAACGGCAATTGGTTTTTCGTTCATTTTATTTCTTAAAAATCAAAACCGCCAAAATCGAGTGGTCTTTGCAGCATCATTTTTATAAAAACTTCTATAAATCGTTCGATAAAAATTGCTCGCTTCCTTATGCCTTTCAATTTATAAAATGTGCGGTATCATCGTCAAGCCGTTCGCTTGATGCTTCACTTTTTGAAACGGAGTATTCGTTATAAATTAAGAAATGGAACGACCGTTTATTTAAAAATTTAATTGCTAAGTTCTTAGATTTTTTGTTTTGCCGAGAAGCAAATAAGCAAAATATATAATCAAACCGACGGGGGCGACAATCAAAACATTTGTAAATTCTTCCGGCTTTACGTTCCACAAGAGCCACGCTATCAAACCGAGCGATAAAATTGCCGCGACAACACCCAGAGGCGCGAGAAATCCGGCTTTTGGCGCGTCTTTTTTCCAGCGAAAAACGGGCAGCGAGGCGCAAGTCGTCGCGTAAACGAAAAGCCGCGTGATGGTGCTGATTGTCAAAGCGGTTAAAAACGAAGTCTGAACAGTGAAAATCAGCATTACGATTGCCGTCAGAAAAAGCGAAATGTACGGCGTCTTGTAATTTTCGTGCGTTCTAGTGAGAATTTGCGGCAATTCTTTTTGTTCAGCCATCGCAAACGGCACGCGCGAAGCCGACAGCAGAAGGCTGTTTAAGTTTCCCGAGATCGAAATTACCGCGCCGACGATTATAAAACTCGAACCAAAAGTACCCAGGAATTTTCCAGCCGCATCCGCCAGAGGTCTTTCGGAAGCGGCAAGTTCGGGCAAAGTTCCGATACAAACAAGCTGAATCAAAATATAAAGCAAGGCGATAATCGCAATCGAAATTAAAAGCGCGAAAGGCAGAATTTTCCGAGGATTTTTCATCTCGCCCGACGGCACGACCGCCATTTCAAAACCTGTAAAAGCATAGACGAGAATCAAAATCGTATTGGCAAAACTGTTTGATTCGACATCGGCGGTAAAATTTATATTCGCCGGTTCGATAAAAAAAAGACCGACGATTGCAAAAGCAAAAAGCGGAACGAGTTTTCCGACGGTGAAAAGATTTATCATTCGCGCCGAGCTTTTGACGCCGACAAAATTTAGCGCAGTCAAAGCCAGAACAACCGCAGCGATAACGCCGATGCGCGCGAAACCTTCTTTTGGCAAGCCGAGATAATTAACCAGAAGATTGCAGTTGGTCGCAAAAGCCGTGATACGGACGAGCCAGAAAAGCCAGCCGACTTCAAACCCGACGACCGAGCCAAACGCTTCTTTGGCATAAAGATACGCGCCGCCGGTTGCCGCAAATCGACTGCTTACTTCGGCGAAACAAAATACAATCAGAGCGACAACAACGGCGCAGCCGATGAACGCGAAAAGCGAATTTGCGCCGACGAGCGCAGCCGCTTTCGACGGCAGACCGAAAATTCCCGCGCCGATTACCGAATTTATCGTGATGGCAATCAAATCAAGCCGACCGATGCCGCGAATTAATTTTTCATCTGTCATTTGTTGTCTTTTGCTTTTTCGCCGAATGCTTTTCGTTTATAATTTTTATACTTTTATAAAAATTCACCCGAAAGTCTTCCGAAGGAGTTTAATTGATGAAAATTTTATCTGCGATTTTTTTTTACGCGCTGCTGGTTGTTTGCTTTGCATTGTCTTTTGCACAAGCACAAACGAAAAATACGGCAACATCGAAAAATTTACAAGCGATTTCATTGAAAGACTCATCTGAGTTGCAGTCAATTTTAAATAACGCCGTCAGAGAAACGCTAGATAAATTTTCAGTCAAAGGATTAAAGTCCGAATACGTTGCCGCTACTTTAATTGATTTGCGCGACCCCGACAATCTGAAAACGTCGAATTATCGCGGCGAGGCGAAAATTTATCCGGCGAGTGTTGTAAAGATGTTTTATATGACCGCGCTTGAGCGGCAGCTTGAAGACGGACGAGTAAAAATGACCACGGAACTCGAGCGCGGTTTGCACGATATGATTGTCGATTCATCGAACGATGCGACGCAATATATCGTCGATGTTTTGACCGATACATCGAGCGGCGCAGAACTCGAACCAAAAAAATTTAAGATTTACGCCGACAAAAGAAATGCCGTTAATCGTTATTTTGCATCGCTCGGTTTTCAAAATATCAACGTCAATCAAAAAACTTACTGCGAAGACGCCTACGGACGCGAGCAGCAATTTCGCGCCGGCGGCAAAAATCGTAATATGCTGACGACAAATGCGACGGCGCGGCTTTTAACGGAAATTGTTCTCAACAAAGCGGTTACGCTTGAACGCTCAAAGCAAATGATGGATTTAATGAAACGCGATTTTAGAGGAAAGTCTGCCGATTTGGACGATCAGGCTCACGGTTTTACCGGAATCGCGCTCGCCAATAAAAATTTAATTGGCGCGCGCCTTTGGTCGAAAGCCGGTTGGACTTCAAAGACGCGTCACGATGCCGCTTACGTAGAAACACCCGATGGATTGAAATTCGTGTTGGTTGTTTTCACGGAAAATATGGCAAACGAGCGCGACATTATTCCGACGATTGGGGGTAAAATTTTGGATAACCTGAAAAACATTAAGTAAATTCCGCAAAAGCGCTTACTGAAAATTCGCTCTTTGCACAGATTCTACATTACTTACCGCAGATAACTTTACCGATTGCGTAGAAAGTCGTGTCGAGTCAACCGTTAGAGTTATAGCAAAGGATGAAGGCACAAGCATTTTATTCTCGGAAGAATGAAAAGTCTGTGCCTTTTGGTAAGGGAAATACCGCCTTACATCACCGAAGATTGCATTTGCGCGGAGTCAGATAATTAAGAAATACATAATTCGCTACACTGCGTCCCGCCGATTGCCCGGCGGCGGTGTCGGTCGGGAAATGCACGCCGCCGTAAATGCGGCTGCGGGCGATTTCATCAGTCAGCGCCGAAAAGCTGCTGTAAGTGCGAATCACGTTTGGCGTGCCGCCGAAATTTATCTGAAACACGATGTTGTCGCGCTGGTAAAAAAGCGCGAGAATTGTCGCGGCGGAAGCGCTCGCCGACGAAGCGTTTGAAGCGTAGGACGGATGCGGCGGCGTTCCCGCCGCGCCGAGCAAGGATTCCCAATTCGCATCAGCCGTCGTGTCGGCGTTACCGTCTTCATCGGCGCCCCTGATTGCCGTTACCGGTCGCCAAAAACCGTATGTATATTGGCTCGTGAAAGTCGTCTCCAGCGCGTCGTGATACGCCATAAAAAGCAGCGCGAAGAGCCGCGCATTTTCGACGGTCGAATTGTTGCGGGCGAGAGCCGTTGTGCGGGCGACATTAAATGTCAGAGCGTCGCTGACCGGCGGATTTCCCCACAAAAACGCAGTCAAGGTTTGGTCGGCGGTGCGTTTCGCGCTCGTTGCTGAACCAAGTTCCTTGACTTCATTAAAAGCGACGGCATATGCAGCGCTCGACAAAGCGGGCGGCTGCGCAGGCAGAAATTGTTTGCTATCGGTTAAGGCAAACGGCGTTACGCCCGGAAAATTGGTGAACACGGCAAATCCCGGATAAGGACCCGGAAAAAGTTCCTTCCAATTGCCCGGCGTCGGCGGCAGCAGGTAAGGCGTCCAAGGCGCGTCCCAGCCGTCGTGAGCGCGATTCGCCAACATTCGCGCGGCGACGATGTGACCGATAGCTCTGCCCTGAAATGATTGGTTAAACCGAATCCCGCTTAGCGATTGCGACAATTCAGCCGCGAACATCGCCTGCTGATTCGGATACAAACTCGCCAAAACGTCATACGCAGCTTGAGCGGCGGCAACTTTAACCGAAGCGTTTTTACTTCCCGGCACGTCCGTCAGATACGGCATGTAGCTGCCGTCAATCGAATTGATCGCGTCGAACATCGCCAGATGCAGCATAGCAAAACTCCGCCAAGCACCAATGGTCGGCGGCTGCGACCCGGGAATTTGCAGGGTTTGACCGAGAACGCGGTTCCATTGCAAAATTACGTCTTCGCCGGGCGAATTCAAATCTGTCTTATTCGTGTTTTGCGCCGCTGCCGTCAGCGCAGTGTAGAATGCAAGCGCGACAACGACAAATAGTAATAATTTTTTGCTTTTCATTGATTTTCTCCTTTTGGCATTTGAGATAAAACGCCGGTTATTTTTGTGAAAAATTGATTTCTCAATCTATTGAACTTGATTTGTCGGCACGTCGCCCGCCGAACCGAAGTATACGTAATTGATTCCGCCGGAAGATTGCAGAATATACCAAACTCCGCCGCGGTAAACTGCTACATCAGCTTTACCGTCGCCATCGTAGTCGGCAGGCACCAGTGCGTCGGTTGCCAAGCCCCAATTAATGACTTGCAAACTGTTTGAAGCACTTCGCAGGATATACCAATTCCCCTCTGACGGACGGAAGACGGCGGCATCGGTTTTACCGTCGCCGTCGTAATCCGTCGTAACGAGTTTGTCCGTGTCAATTCCGAACTGGAAACCGTAAAAGCCTTGAGTTGAACCGAGGATATACCAAATGCTGACACCGCCGCCTTGCCGCACGACCGCGTAATCGGCTTTGCCGTCGCCGTCGTAATCTGCGGCAACAGGTTTATCCGAAGCAAGCCCGAACTGCACGGCTTGAAATTGATTGTTTGCCAGATTGAGCGTGAACCAAAAGCCTGAGCGGTAAACTGCAAGTTCGGCGCGTCCGTCGCCGGTATAATCGGCGGGAACGGGAATATCGTCCGCTTGCCCGAACTGCACGGCGTTAAAAGTGCCGCTGAAACTGCCCAGCCAATACCAAAAACCATCGCGGAAAACAGCGATGTCGGTTTCGCCGTCACCGTCGTAATCGGCTGGCACGAGTTTGTCGGTTGGAATACCGAACTGAACACCGCTAAAACTGTTAGTTGATTGCTGCAAATACCACGTTCCGTTTGATGGGCGAAAAACGGAAATGTCCGCTTTACCGTCGCCGTCAAAATCAAATAGGGTTGTTGGTCTGGCAGCCGTCGCGCCGAGTTGGACTTCAAACGCGCCGATGTCAACCGTCGCCGTGCCGTCGCCGTTTCCGTCACGAATCCGCGCAAAGCCTGCGCCGCGCTGGTCAAAGGCAGACGCAATCGTGCTGACCAAAGCATTGATTCCTT
The DNA here is from genome assembly GCA_002050355.1 of Acidobacteria bacterium 28-9. Taxonomy (GTDB): domain Bacteria; phylum Acidobacteriota; class Blastocatellia; order Pyrinomonadales; family Pyrinomonadaceae. The sequence goes on along the minus strand of MWYY01000012.1, from coordinate 2,617 downwards.
TATCAATCGCCGGACTTCCCGCAAGGAGCGCGTGCGTTGGAGTTGTTCCGCCGTTGTTTTGCAATGCGCCAAGCAGCGGGTTGGTATCTCGAATGTCTGTCGGCTGATAGGTAATATAGTTTGGCGAATCGCCCGGTGAATCGCCGACTAGATTGCCGCCCGCCGATATGATTGTGCCTGTGTAAATGTAAATTTCGGGAACAATACCGGGAGGTGTGGCGGTATTGCCCGCCACAATCGTATTACCCAAAATGAGCCTGACTGAATTTGGGTTATCTTCGTCGCCGGATTGGTAAATGCCGCCGCCAATGCCTGCGGTGTTATTAGTAACGGTTACATTGTGCAGCGTCGTGTAGCTACCGGTGCAAAAGCCGCCGCCGACTTGGGCTGCCGTGTTGCCTGAGATGGTTGAGTTAACGACTGTCAATGTGCCGCCATTATTGGAAAAGCCTCCACAAATGTTGGCAGTGTTACCGGAAAAGGTCGAATTGATGATGCGATACGCGCCGATAAATCCGCCGTCTGGGGAATTGAAATACACGCCGCCGCCGCCGCTCGCCGAACTGCCGGCAACGTGAACGCCGTCCAGCGTCAGCGAACCTCGCTCGGCGAAAATCGCTCCGCCAAAACTGCTATTCGCTGCGCCCGTTCCGTTACCGCCCGTCAGGGTTACACCCGAAATAATCACGGCTGCATTAAGTATGGTAAAGATGCGGTTTGTTCCCGCGCCGCCGTCAATCGTTAGAACATTTGCACCGAGTCCATTGATAGTTAATGTTCCGGCATTGTTAATGACAATTTCATTGGCGAGCGTGATATTCGTTAAACCCGATGCAAAGTTAATCGTGTCGTCGGTCACCGAAGCGTTTGCCGCGTTGACGGCTTCGCGCAGAGAGCAATCGCCGGGAACGCAAGTCGCGTTGCGGTCGTCGCTTCTGGTAACGGTAAAACTTGACTGCGGATTAAGGTAACGAATCATTACAGAGTGAACGCCGCTGTTGCTGGCGGCAACTCCGACGACGACAATCTTGCCGTCCGGTTGAATCGCTGCCGCAGTAGCATAATTGTAAAGTGTGCCGATTCGAGTTACGACTTTACCGCCCGAGCCGAAAGTCGAATCAAGCGAGCCGTCGGCGTTATATCTCACCAAGGTAAAGCCGGAGATTGTGCCGTTGTCGCCATTGCTTGACCCAACGACGACAATTTTGCCGTCCGATTGAATCGCTACCGTATTCTTAGGAATGCTATTGCCGTTGCCGAAAATAGTTACGACTTTACCGCCCGCGCCGAAAGAAGCATCGAGCGAGCCGTCGGGGTTGTATCTCACCAACGCAAAGCCGAGGTTTGTGCCGGTTCTACTATAACCGGCAGCGATAATCTTGCCATCCGGTTGAATCGCTACGTCATAAGCGAAACCAAATTCATTACCGAAAGAAGTTACGACTTTACCGCCTGTTCCGAAAGAAGCATCAGGCGAGCCGTCAGTGTTATATCTTGCCAAGGCAAAGTTGGAGGTTAGGCTGTTGTTGTCGCTTCCGGCAGCTACAATTTTGCCGTCCGATTGAATCGCAACCGCATAAGCAAAACCGTTATTACCGAAATTAGTCGAAACCATACCGCCAGTTCCGAAAGAATTATCAAGCGAACCATTGATGTTGTATCTAACTAATAAAAAACCTTCGCCTAAATAATAACCTCCGTTAGAACTGACGACGACAATCTTACCGTCCGGTTGAATCACTAAATCCCTCGCCCCGATGTTAGCACTGCTGAAAGTAGTTATGACTTTACCGCCCGTTCCAAAAGTTGAGTCGAGCGAGCCGTCGGCGTTGTATCTAACTAAAAAAAAGTCATAGTTTGGTGGAGGGTCGGATTCGTAAAAGCCATAGTAATTTGCGCCGGCGGCAACAATTTTTCCGTCCGATTGAATCGCTATCGCAGTAGCTATAGAACCGCCGCTGCCAAAAGCAGTTATGACTCTACCGGCTGTGCCGAAAGTCAAATCGGGAGTGCCGTCGGTGTTGTATCTGGCTACTGCAAAGTCGCCGATTTCACCGGCGGCAATAATTTTCCCGTCCGGTTGAACCGCTATCGCGCGAGCATAAAGATTCAGAGGTGCTATTCCGCCGCTGCCAAACGACGGGTCAAGGTCGCCCGGCGCGGCTTGCGCTTGAATTATCATTGAGCCGCACAGTAAAAATGCGAGGACGAAAAGCCGCGTCGTTGTTAGATGAATTTTCTGTTTCATAAAATTTTCTCCTTTGACCTGTTTGGTGCGGCAATAGTTTCACCACAACGATTGTTTCTAAGGCGCGCGGGTAGTTTTAAGGAACGAAAGCATTTGGAATCGGTCTGTCGCCATTTGCTCCAAACTGAACAACATTAAACCCACGTGTGCTTCTTAATTGATACCAGGTGCCTTCCGATGGTCTGAATACGGCAACATCCGTTTTTCCGTCTCCATCGTAATCAGCCGGGACCGGTAAATCCGTTGAGTTGCCAAACTGAACAACAGCAAAACCTTCTGTGCTTCTCAATTGATACCAATTGCCTTCCGATGGACGATAAACCGCCAAATCGCTTTTGCCGTCGCCGTTAAAATCGCCGTTAATCGGGA
>MWYY01000049.1 GCA_002050355.1 Acidobacteria bacterium 28-9 | reverse complement strand
GTCTAAATCTACTTTGCAGACTCAAAATAGTCTTGAGCTGTTTCCCAGACTCGTCTTTTCCGACAACTAACAAGCGTCCTAGTTAGTTGAAAAGCTGCTGATTGTCAAGATACAAGCTGTTTGCCGCTCACATCCGATGACTTGTTCGTTGTGTTTATATCAATCTTCTCAACTTGATTTTAGTTTGTATCTTCTGCCCGTCGCGCTCAACGGTTAGCCGATAACCGCGCCCTTTCTGCTTGAACATTTGTCGCACTTGTTCCAGCGTCAAGTTCGAGGTGGGTTTGCCGTCAACAACTGAAATAATATCTCCTTCACGCAGCCCCGCCGCAGTCGCCGGTGAGCTTTCAATCGTTCGTCTGACCTTGAAAGTCTTGAAATCTATTCCTTCGGCAATCAGAAGCATTCCGCTCATATCGTATTCTTCGGATTCGGAGATGTAGCGGTTGGGTTCTAAAATCATTTGCCCGCGCGAGTAATCGAAAATTACCTTGAATCGGCGCAAGATTTCAGCACCGATGATTCCATCGAATTCGGGACTAGCGACTACTCCTTGCTTATCTTGGAAGAAAATAGCAACGGGTTTTTTGAAGGTGAATCGTCCAAACTGAATATTCGGCACACGACCGATTGATTGTTTCGATTCTCGCACCATCGCGCCGCCGCCGAGAGGCACCTGGATTGTCCGCCCGGCGGACTGCAATAACTTGTTTGCGTTTACGAAAGGCGTATTAAAGCTGACGGCAGTTCGCACGGCTATATCCGCCATAAACTTACCTTCGACGGCGGCGCGTCCCTGCTGCATAATCTTCACTTGCACTAAAGGCACTTTTCCGCCCGAATCATCTTCCAACAAAGTAAGCGGGATAGCTTCTCCAGAGCCGGAATACTTATAGCTTTTTGGTTCGTGCAGACTGACGGTATTATTCACATATTCTATCTCAATCACGAAGCGGCTAATAAAATCATAACCGAGCAAACCGTCAATAGCGTGACCGTTATAAATCCCAAATCCCAAACGCTGCGGTAAAAATTTCTGATTGAGTAATTTCACGCCGGGAAAATCAAGTGACACGCCTTTGACGAAATCATCTTGACCCAAACCTAAAGCCTTTGCCCGTTCCGTGTCGAAATATGAAGCGGTTGCGCCCGTGTCCAGCAAAAACCAAAGCGGTTCGGAATCATTAAGGCGAGCGCGAAAATAAACAAAGTTTCCGACTCGCTCAAACGGGATTCGACTGGCACTTTGACCCGAAGCAAACTGCAAATCTGCCGATGAAACAGGCTTATTCGCCTCCTGAGCATTTCCAAACAAAGAAGTTTGAAACATCAGAAATGCAGGCGCGAGAAATTTGAACAATCGAGCAACAAAGTTTGGTAAGCTGTTGACAGCGACAAAAATTATGGTTCCAATGGCTCCATACCATCTTTTTGAATTTGGTCTTTTCATAGTTTTTTCCTGAAAACAGGACAGTGACACATTCCTAAATTGCTAGAGACAATACCTATCTAATTATAAAGACGCCGGTGAGAAGCAATCTGTTAACCTTATGAAGCTGTCGAACGACGGAGATGATGTAACCCGAAACCGCCACCAAGCCTGCTTGAATTTAACGGACGACGGAATAACAAAGTCGCTGCCCTCGCGCTCATGTTCAATGATTTGCTGGGCGGCGCATTTTATTAACGCACCGCGTTTAAATAATTGTCAACAAAAAATTTATCTGCGAAATAGCGTTCTTTCCATTTAGGATTTGCTCTATCCAGCAATAACGCTTTGCCCGCGCCCAAAGGATAAAAAGCAAGTCGCTGAAAATTCTCTAACTGGACCGTCGTTAGTTCTTTGAGAATGTTCTTCAACGTTTCAACAGCAACCGCTTTAAATGGTTGGTAATCTTTTAATCCCCGAAACCGTTTGCTCGGTTTATATTTTCGCGCGACTAATTCAGCAAAGCGGTATTCCGTATACCTTGCTACGCCTTCCTGCCACGCTTGGAATGAAAATATTTGTAATCATCGGGCTTGAGCATCGAAAGGCTAATTCTTCGGTTCTGGAAAATTCGTTCTTCTTTAAACAACTTGTCCGGCGGCAAAGCCCGATGCCCATGCCCATTGGAAATTGTAACCGCCGAGCCAGCCTGTAACATCGACGACTTCGCCGACGAAATAAAGTCCCGAAACTCGTTTCACTTCCATTGTTTGCGATGAAAGTTCGTTTGTCGATATGCCGCCCAGCGTAGCTTCCGCTTTGTCATAACCTTCGGTTTCGCCGAAAAATACCTGCCAATCATTTAAGACTTGCGCCGTTTGTTCGATTTCCTTTTTGCCGAGCTGGTTGAGCGGTTTATTGGCAAAATTTCGTCTTGTGAAGATTTCCGAGAAACGATTTGGCAGAAATTGTCCGAGAAAATCGTCGAGCTTTTGTCGGTTTTCGCGGTTGTTTTCCAATAATCCAAACGCATTTTCCGTCGGCAGCAAATTGACCGAAACAGGCGTGTCTTTGCGCCAGTAATTCGAGATTTGCAAAATTGCCGGACCTGAAAGCCCGCGATGCGTGAATAGAATATTTTCCCGAAACACTGCTTTTCCGCACGAAACGGCTGCGTCACACGAAACGCCCGCGAGTTGTTTATAATCTTCCGCGCCTTTGGCAAAAACCATCGGAACGAGCGCGGGACGAGTTTCGATGGTTTTCAAACCGAATTGTCGGGCGATTTTGTAGCCGAAATCCGTCGCGCCGATTTTCGCAAACGAAAGTCCGCCGGTTGCGATAACCAAACTTACGCTATTAAAAACGTCTTGATTAGTTTCAACTTCAAACAACGGAACACCAGCATTTTGCCGACTGTTCGCCGTCTTGTTCGACAACAGCCCATTCGATTTTTTAATTTCTTTGACCGAACAATTTGTGCGAATCTCGACTTTTGCTTTCCGGCATTCTTCCAAAAGCATTTCGACAATCTGGCGCGAAGATTCGCGGCAGAAAAGCTGTCCGAGCTTTTTTTCATAATATGAAATTTTGTGTTTTTTGACGAGTTCGATAAAATCTTGCGGCGTATATCGCGCCAGCGCGGATTTGCAGAAATGCGAATTTTGAGAAATAAAATTTTCGGGTTTTATGTCACGGTTGGTAAAATTGCACCGTCCGCCGCCTGATATTAAAATCTTGCGCCCGACTTGCGCGTTGTGTTCCAGGACGAGAACTTTTCGACCGCGTTTTCCGGCTTCTATAGCGCAAAAAAGTCCGGCTGCGCCCGCGCCGACGATGATTACGTCAAAATTCATCAACTCAAATATCGTTCTTTCAAAATATTACAGTGATAAATTTCGTGTCCGGCAATAGTATAAGCCAACGCTCTGACCGTAATTTCCTTGCCGTTCGCCGTCCCGCGCCGATGCCAAGCGGTTTCGGATAAACTTTGAAACATCAAAAAATTGGCTCTTCTGATTAACGAAAATTCTTCCGCCAAATCTGCGAGACTGCATTTGGCGAATTCGGCGTTTTTAATGTAATCGTCCTGCTCGTAGCCTTCAATCGGAGTTTTATCGCCGCGCGCGATTCGCAAAGCGCGATACGCAAAAATACGTTCGGTGTCGATAATATGTCCGATGAGTTCCTTAACGCTCCATTTCTCCAGCGCGTAACGGAAATCGCCTTTCTCCGCATTGATTTTATTTAGTAAGTCGAGCGTTTCCGCCATTTGATTTTTTAAAACAGAAAGAATGTCACCATCCGCGACAAGCGAAACGTATCTTTCATAATAAGAATCGAATTCATCAGGCGTCGGGCGCGAAATTTTCAAATTTTCCATCGGTTTCAGCCTCAAATTTCGTTTATCTTAACACAAAAAAAACGAAAGAATTTAGTGAAAAACTAAAAGTAAAAAGTAGAAAGTTGAACAACTATTTATAAAACAATATTCCTTGACTTTTAACTTTTCATTGATTTTCTACCTGATATTGCAGGCAATCATATGTGCCGCCTTCAAATCTTCCTCGATTTTAAGCCGCCTTTTTTCGTTCGCTTCCGGCAAAATGCTGATGACGTTTGCCGCATATTTTTTAACGCATTTGCTGCGCGTGTGTTTTTTTAATTCATCGAGGACCGAATCGGTCTGTCCGATGCAAACGAGCGCGTGATGACCTTTTTTCAGCCGGTCGATTTTGCGTTTTGAAATCACGTAAATCGCCGAAACATTATCAAACTGGGCATCGAGCGGATAAACCTGAAAATCGTAACGCTGGCGTCTGCCGCGAAAAACAGCCGCGCCGATTGGTTTCGCCTTTTTTGGCTTCGGCTTTTGCAGCTTAATTATCGCTTCGACTTTCGAGTCGGTGGATTTTATTTTCTGCGAGGCAGCAATTGGTTTTATTCGTTCGATTTTCAACTTTTTCGTGGTTTTTCTGGCACTTGCCGCTGGCGTCTTTTTTTCAATCGCTTTGCGTTTATTTGAAACAGCAGCCAATTTAATTTTTGAAACCTTAACCTCGGATTTTGTGATGCGGCGGCGCGGTAACGCTTCCGCCTTTTTCGCCTGCGGCTTGACCTTTTCAAGTGCCGCGATGTAAACGGTTTTATTCTTTTTTAAATTATTTTTCGGTGCGGAAATAACCGTCTTAATTTTTCGAGTTTCAGGCTTTGATTTTACGGCGGCGGCGACCAGTGTTGATTTCTTCAATTGAGATTTAGGTTTCTGAATCGCTGTGGGGGAAACACTCTTCTCTGTCTTCTTCAACGTGCTTTTCGGCGATGATTCCTTTTGCCGAACAGGTTTCACCTTTACAGTTTTTGATTTTGCAGCGGCGGCAATTGCAACGACTGGTGTTGATTTCTTTAAATTCTGCTTCGATTTTCGCACGATAATGGTAGGAACAAACTTCTTTTCCCCGTCAGATTTTTTATCGAAAACGGCAGGCGCAATTTTCGCGGGTCTCGATTTTGTTTTGGCAGCAACAACAGCAGTGAATTTAGCAGTTTTTTCTTTTGAGTTTTTCTTCTGAACAAAGGAAACGCCCGATTTTTTTTCGGCTTTTGCTTTGCTACTTTCCGTTGCTTTAATCACTTCCGGCTTTGGGATTTTTCTCGCGGTTTTTTCAGCGGCGGCTTTGCGCTGCGCCGGTGCGCTTTTAGCTGTCGTTCTTGCTTTAATTGTTCTGTGTTTCATATAAGATATTGTATCAAAGATGAAACACTTCGCCAACCGAAAACATTAATTTTTTGCGACGAAAAGAAATCTTTGTTCGGATAGCTGCATCAACTTACTTTGGAATTTTACACCTTGTTTTTCGAGTTCTACGGCAAGAGCATTCCCGCCGAAAAAAAGTGCGGTACAGCCTGTAGACCATTTCAAAAGTTTCGGAAGTTTTTGCGTAAATTTGTCGAGGGCGCGGCACAAAACGTAGGAAACATTGGGCTTTTGGATTTCTTCAAACTGCCGGTTGAGAATTTCGGCGCGATTTTCCAATTTGCATTCCGCTAAAACTTCTTTTAAAAAACTCGACTTCTTTAATTTTGACTCAATAAGAAATCCGCGCAAATCGCTCCGCGCAATCAAACAGGGAACCGACGGTAAGCCCGCGCCTGCGCCGACATCGGCAAATCCGGCGTTTTCGGGCAGAAACTCAAGCAGCGTTAGTGATTCCAATATATGTCTGGTCGCAAACTCTTCCGGCGGAGACGGCGCGACGAGATGCAGAAATTCATTATTTTTTTGAACAAATTCGTAATAAACGGCAAGTTTATTTATCGTTTCCTCGCTTAAACAGATGCCAAATTGTTGCTTGTTTTCTCTTAAAGCTCCGATAAATTTCTGTCCTGATTCATTCATTAGATAAATTTTACCAATTGAAAACGGCAGTGACGAACGAAAATCAATAACGCAAGCCGATGCGAACAAAACGCGGCGCGGCAACGGTTCGATTCGGCGTCAGTCCGATGTCGTAGCGATTATTAAAGACGTTTTCGATTGCCGCGAAAATCTCTAAATTTTTCCGAAGGCGGTAAATTGCCAAAGCGTCGAGGTTGAAAAACGGGCGCAGTCGCAGTAGATTTTGGTCGTCTTCAAATTGCGCGCCGGAAAATCTGGCTTGCAAGCCAAAAGAAAATTTATCTTGCAGGCGATAAAAAATTTGAAAAGTTAGTTGTTGTCGGGCAACTTGAGGCAGAAATTTTCCAATCAATTCGGCATTTGCCGGAAAACTCGTTACGCGCGAATCGACCAGCAGGTAGCTTGCCGAAAAACGCAAATTTTTACGCAACAAAAACTCGGCGTCGAGTTCGATTCCGCGCGAGCGCGTGCGCCCGACATTTTGCCTTTGTCTGGTGATTAAGTTTGGCGCTGTGCTCGAAGTAATGCTCACAACCGGATTAGAAATTTCGGTTTGAAAAACATTTCCGCGCAAAACAAGGCGCTTTGCAAAACCGGTGAAATTTGCGCCTGTTTCCAGGTTCGTGGCACGTTCGGCACGCAGGTTTTCATTGGCTTGTGTTAAAACGCTTCCGACGCGAAAAGCGCGGTAAAGTTCATTTAAGGTAGGCGCGCGAAAAGATTTTGAAAAAGATGCGACGAGTGAGAAATTATCGTTGATTTGGTAAAGCGCGGCGAGGCGCGGGCTGAAACTTTGTTCGCTTCGGTCGGGAAATTTTACAACGCTTGTTTGCCCGTTTCCCGTTAAATTTTTCGTTGTCGAAAGCGCGTCCGATTCGCGCCAGCGGTCAAAGCGTCCGCCAAAATTCAAGTTTAATTTTTTCGTTACGCGCCAGAAATCCTGCGCGAAAATGCCGTATGAAAATTCGCGTCCGCCGGCGCTGACGAGCGACGTTGTGCGGTTGTTGTTGATGATTGATTCGTCGCTGAAGCCGCGCACTTCTCTGGCATCGGCGGAAACAGAAATGGCGTGATTGGCAAAGGTTCGCACCCAAAAAAGATTCGCATTTCTCGCCTGCGACGGAACGCGCTGGATACGAGTTAAATTTTCCGTGTTTCTATCCGCGCTGACGGCGGAAAACGTCTGATCATAAACCTGCGCCTCTATCCAGGCGCGAAGTTGAAAGGCGCCGAACTTTTCGTCTCCAAAATCCGTGCCGAACACTGCCTGGCGAAAATACGTGCGATTTTTTGTTAATCGCGTGCCGTTGTCGCGCCGCTCTGAAAACAAACTTCCGCGCATAAAGATTCGCGCATTTTCAAAAAACTTTGCGTCCTGTCGTCCGTTTGATTTATCTTCGTTAAATCTTTTTTCCAGTGTAAAAAAACCGTTTCTGTAGCGACTGTTTGCGTTTGAATCAACCACGCCGCGCTCCGCCTTTTCAACCGGAATGTAACCTGCGGTTTGAAAATCTTCTACTGCCAAATTCGCATTCCAGCCGTTTTTGCCGAATGCGGCGAATAAACTTCCATCATAAGTTCTCTGCGTTCCGGCAGAAGTTTCAAAACGCAAAATCGGTTTATTATTTTCAGCACGCTTCGTCGTCAAATTTATCGCGCCGCTCAATGCCGAATTGCCGTAAAACGCGCTTGCGCCACCGCGCAGAATTTCCGCATTTTCGACGGCGATTTTCGGAACGCGCGTCCAATAAGTCCAGCCGCCGAAAGCGTCGTTTAAAGATACGCCATCAAGCAAAACCGAGGTGCGCGCCGCGCCGCTGCCCGAGACGCCGCGCAGATTTGCGCCCTGCGTCGTCGGATTGGTTGTTTTGCTTGACGAGCGGCGAAACAAGTTAAAACCCGCAACTTGCCGCAGCGTGTCGTCAACGCTTTGCGCGGCGGTTTGCTCGATTGTTTCGCGGTTTAAGACGACGACGCTTGCCGGAGTTTCGCTCAAACGAGATTCGGTGCGCGTGATTGAGACGATAACTTCTTCGCTTATCTTTGCGGGCGATAGGACAATAACGATTGGATTTTGCAAATCGCTCAAACGCTTTTGTAACGAAGTGAAACCTTGCGCTTCAACACTCAATATCAAATTCTTTTCACCATTTGATGCGAGCGAAAATTTGCCTTCCGTATCGGTTGCGGCTTGCGATAGAATTTTGTTCTGTTTTAAAAGTGAAACGTTGGCATTTTGGACGGGCGCATTTTGAGCGTCGGTGATTGTGCCGGAAACCACTTGCGCAAAAATCGGCGATGACAAAAAGAGGACGAGAAAAACTAAGCGTAAAGGCGCAAAGACACAAAGACAGGAGAAAATTTGTCCACGGATGAACATAGATTTACATCGATAAGAAAAGGATTTTTCACTGTGGAATCTCATCAGATTTAGTAATTTTTTCTTTATGCTCTGACGCTTTATAAAAGAAAAAAGGTGAAGGAAATTGTTTTTCGGTTTCAGTTAATTTCTAATAAATTCCAAAAGACTCATACTCAGCTTTGAGTTGTCGGATTGCTGGTGTTTTCCTTTTCTTCGTCTGTTAATAATTCTTCTAATCTGGCGTATGAACCGATACTCTCAATTGGCAAATTATCAATTTCCTGCGTATCTGCCTGCTCGGACAAATCGGTTGCGGCTTCTGCCGGATTTGAATTTTCTTCGGGCGAATTGGTTACGTTTTCATTTGGACTGAAATTTTCTTTGTTTTTTTCCTGAATCATTTGTTTCTCCTTCTAATCAATTACGCTCTGGTTAAACTGCGATATTTAATGCGATGCGGCTGGTCAGCGTCGTGTCCAAGTCTGCGTTTTTTATCTTCTTCATATTCGCTGTAATTGCCGTCGAAATAGACGACTTTTGAATCGCCTTCAAACGCTAATATGTGCGTGGCGATACGGTCTAAAAACCAGCGGTCGTGGCTGATTACGACGGCGCAGCCTGCGAAGTTTTCCAAGGCTTCTTCGAGCGCGCGCATCGTGTTCACGTCTAAATCGTTTGTCGGCTCGTCGAGCAGTAAAACATTTGCGCCCGACTTTAACATTTTCGCCAGATGAACGCGGTTTCGCTCGCCGCCGGAAAGCTGCCCGACGCGCTTTTGTTGGTCTGTGCCGGAAAAGTTAAAACGCGAAACATAGGCGCGCGAATTGACTTCACGCTTGCCCAATTGAACTAAATCCAAACCGTCGGAAATTTCTTCCCAGATTGTTTTCTCCGCGTTCAGTGAATCACGTGATTGGTCAACGTAACCGAGTTTGACGGTTTCGCCGACCTTAAAATCGCCCGCGTCCGGCGTTTCCTGTTTGGTAACAAGGCGAAAAAGCGTCGTTTTGCCCGCGCCGTTTGCGCCGATGACGCCGACGATTCCGCCGCGGGGCAATCTGAATTCCAAATCTTCAAACAGAAGTTTTCCGTCGTAGCCTTTGGCAACCGATTGCGCTTCGATAACCGTATCGCCGAGACGCTCGCCGGCGGGAATAAAAATTTCCAAATCCTCGCTGCGTTTTTCGGCTTCCTGCGAGACGAGATTTTCGTAATCATTAATTCGCGCCTTCGATTTCGCGTGGCGACCTTTCGGCGACATCCGAATCCATTCAAGCTCGCGTTCCAGCGTCTTTTGCCGCTTGGCTTCCGTTTTTTCTTCGCCTTTCAAACGATTTTGTTTTTGTTCGAGCCACGACGAATAATTTCCTTTCCATGGAATTCCTTCGCCACGATCTAACTCCAAAATCCAGCCCGCGACATTATCCAGAAAATAGCGGTCATGCGTCACGGCGATAACCGTGCCTTCGTATTTTTGCAAATGCTGTTCGAGCCAACCGACAGTTTCCGCGTCAAGATGATTTGTCGGCTCGTCCAACAACAAAACGTCGGGTTTTTGCAAGAGCAGTCGACACAACGCGACGCGACGTTTTTCGCCGCCCGACAGATTTTTAATCGGTGTTTCGGCAGGCGGACAGCGCAGCGCGTCCATAGCCATTTCCAGCCGCGCGTCCAAATCCCAAGCATCCAAAGCATCGAGTTTTTCCTGAACTTCGCCCTGTCTTTCGAGCAATTGCGCCATTTCGTCGTCCGTCATTTCATCACCGAACTTCAGATTGATTTCATCGAATTCCTGTAATAGATTCACGGTTTCCTGAACCGCTTCTTCAACAATTTGCTGGACGGTTTTCGTTTCGTCAAGTTTTGGTTCTTGTTCGAGAAAGCCGACTGTGTAGCCTTTCGAGAAAACTACTTCGCCGTTAAATTCCTTATCCGTTCCGGCGATTATTCGCAAAAGCGAAGACTTTCCCGAACCGTTCAAACCGAGAACACCGATTTTCGCGCCGTAAAAAAACGATAAATAAATGTCTTTCAGCACAGGTTTTTTATCGTAAAACTTGCTGACCTTGACCATTGAGAAAATAATTTTGTTAGGTTCGTTATTATTGCTCATAAATAGTTCTTGTTAAATAAATGTTTTTTTATTATTTCTTTAGTGTGTTCTGTGAGTTTTATTTTAGCTCTTTTTTTCTAACTGTAATTTTATCAATTCGCTCGCGCTTTACTTCAAACCCGATTCCAGCTTTTACCGGCGCAATGATTGTTCCGTTTTCAGTAACTAAAACTTCCGGTTCGATTATATCTTCGTGCCAATATCGTTTGCTTGCCGAAACGTCGCCGGGTAAGGTAAAACCTTTCAAAGTTGACATTGCGATATTGTGTGCACGCCCGATGCCCGATTCGAGCATCCCGCCGCACCAGATTGGAATTGAATTTTCACGCGCGATTGTTTCGACAAGGCGTGTCTGCGCGTGTCCGCCGACTCGTCCGAGTTTGACGTTGATAATTTTACACGCGCCCAGTTCAATCGCTTTTCGAGCGTCTTCCGGCGAGCGGATTGATTCGTCTAGACAAATCGGCGTCTCGATTTCGCGCTGCAATTTCGAGTGGTCGAGCATATCGTCGTGGGCAAGCGGTTGTTCAAACATCATTAAACAAAAAGCGTCCATTCGTTTGAATAAATCAATATCGCTTAACGAATAAGCCGAATTAGCGTCGCCCATCAACAAAATATTGCCGAATTTTTCGCGCACTTGCCGGATGATTTCAAAATCCCAATGCGGGGCGATTTTGATTTTTATTCTTTTATAACCGACGTCCAACTCGGTTTGAATTTTCCTGAAAAGCTGTTCGACCGAATCCTGAATTCCAATTGAGACGCCGCACGCGATTTCCCGATTTGTGCCGCCGAGGTGTTTCCACAACGGTACATTTAATTTCTTCGCTTCCAAATCCCAAACAGCGGTTTCAATTGCCGCCTTCGCCATTCGATTGCCGCGCACTTGTTTCATTAAATCCCAAACTTGCGAAGCCGATTCGATTTCTTTGTCCAAAACCATCGGTGCGAGAATTTCCCGCAGAACCGACCAGCAGCCGTCCGTCCATTCTTCGCAGTAGGAAGGCGTTTCCCCGGCGGTGCATTCACCCCAGCCTTCGTTATTTTCTTTGTCCGCAACGCGCGTTAAAATTATTCGCCGCTCATAAGTTCTGCCGAAACTTGTTTCAAAAAACGAGACGAGCGGCATTTTGATTTCGACCAGTTCGATTAGCTTTATTATCATTAAAGATTGTCGTTTAATTTTATAAATTTCAACAATTTTTCTCGTCAACTATCAATTTCAACAATTTCCTGATTAATGCGTTGATTGAGAGTGTGTGCAATCATCCGCGCGCGGAGTTTGGCATTTTCTGCCCGAACGCCCGCAAAAAATCGGTCAACCGTCGAGGCAAAAATTTCCGTCCAGCGCCGAAAATGTTCAAACCGAAGCGGCGATTTTTCGTTTATTTTTTGATGAACGGCAAGCGGATTGCCGAAATAGACGGGCTTTCCGAAAAGAACTTTTTCCCAAAAATCAACGATTACGGGCAAATGCGCGGCTAAATCGAGGTCGGCAAAATGATGCCCGATTTCTTCGTCGTGCGCGACGATTTTATAAAATTCAAGCAAAAGCGTTTCCAAATCTGCGCGCGTTTCAATATCCGGTTTCATTTATTCTGTCGAAACTTCTTCCTCGCCGTGAAGCGCCGCGTTCAGCGTATGCCAGCTCAAAGAAGCGCATTTGACGCGCGCGGGAAACTCTCGAACGCCGGCAAAAATTTTCAGTTTGCCCAAATTGTTTTCTTCGGTTTCCTCATCCAATTCGCCCAAAACCATCCGGTGAAATTCGTCAAACATTTTCTCGGCTTCTCCCTTTGTTTTTCCCTTCACCGTTTGTGTCATCATACTTGCCGAAGCCTTTGAAATCGCGCAGCCCGAACCTTTAAAGGCGACATCTTTCACGCGGTCGTCTTCCATCTCGACATAAACTCGAAGCGCGTCGCCGCACAGCGGATTATTGCCGTCGGCTTTAAAATTCGCCGTCGCAATCTCGCGGAAATTTCTGGGATTTTTGTTGTGGTCAAGAATAACTTCCTGATATAAATCGCTTAATTCGGACATAGTAAATTTTTATTAAATTTTATCGCCCACGGGTGCTGTGAAATTATCGTCTTCGATGTTTCCTGTATTCTTCACGCCTTTCGGCTCAAAAAGCAAAATCTCGACTTCTTCTTCGGCGACAGGGCGATGTTCAACGCCGCGCGGAACAATCAAAAAATCGCCCGCCTTCATTTCAACCGTTTTATCTCGAAACTCAATTCTAAAACTTCCGCGCACCGCCATAAACATTTCGTCTTCGAGTTCGTGCTGATGCCACGGAAATTCGCCTTTGATTTTTGCAAGTTTAATTTCCTGACCATTCAGCTCGCCGACAACTTTCGGTCGCCAATGCTCTGAAATCAAAGCGAATTTCTCGGCTAGATTAATCTTTTCCATTTTGTAATCTCAAACTAAACTCGGAATCTGTTCGCCGTGCGCTATCAAACTTTCCGTATAACCTTGAATCGCGTCCTGCGCCATCGCGTAGGCTTCGTTTAGCGTGTTGCCTTCGGTAACGAGTCCGGGCAAAGCGGGACTCGTTACCAAGTAGCCGTCCGGCTCGTTCGGCTCAATCAAAATCGTAAAACTGTATTCGCCAACTTGAATCGGAGTTTGCTGCATTTTTTTATAGTTTAAATATTAATCACTGCCCAAGAAAATTCCACTATTTGTTTTATGTGCTTCGTTACAAGCAGTTATAAGTTTGTCCATCGCTATCAATTGATTTGAATTCTGATTGTTATTCTTGAGTTTCAAACACTCATTAAGCAATTGGTCAATTTCTGAAGGCAAATAGCTGACGCTTTCATACCAATACCAAATTCGTCCGAGCATTTCATATCCTTTCTCTTTGGCAACCTTTAAATACTCATCTTTTAACCGTTCTTCGTGTTCGATATAACCTTCATCTTCGCGTCGTTTTGCCTGTGTTAATTTTATGTCAAGAAAATTTCGTAGTTCTTCAAAATCTTTGTAATCAAAATCCAAACCTAAATGATGGTCGCCCGCGCTTTCATCCCAATTAATTACGTCGCATTTTCGTCTTTCATCCCAAACATATATTGGATTTTTAATAACAGAAATAATAAAACTCATAACTTCTGAACTTCCGATGTTTCTACGCAAAAACATCAATCACTTTCTGAATCGAATCGACCAAAACGTCAACCTCCTCAAAAGTATTATAAAAAGCAAACGAAACGCGAGCTGTCGCCGGAACTTGGAAAAACTGCATCACGGGTTGGGCGCAGTGATGTCCGGCGCGGACGGCAATGCCCGATTGGTCGAGGATTGTGCCGATGTCGTGCGGATGGACGTTTTCGATGGTAAAAGAAATCACCGATGCTTTTTCACGCGCCGTGCCGATGAGTTTCACCCCTTCGATTGCCGATAATCGTTCGGTCGCGTATTTTAATAATTCTTCTTCGTATTGAAATGCGGCGTCGCGGTCAATCGAATTCAAATAATCAATCGCCGCGCCTAATCCGATGTTCGAGGCAATCGCGGGCGTTCCGGCTTCAAATTTATTCGGCAAACCGGCGTAAGTCGTTTTCTCGAAAGTTACGGTGCGAATCATATCGCCGCCGCCTTGAAACGGGTTCATTTTCTCCAGCAGTTCTTTCTTGCCGTATAAAATACCGCTGCCCGTCGGCGCAAACATTTTATGACCGGAGAACGTCATAAAATCGCAGTCCAAATCCTGCACGTCAACCGCCATATGCGGAACGGCTTGCGCCGAATCGAGCAGAACCGGAACGCCAAATTTATGCGCCGCCTGAATTATTTCCTTAACCGGATTAATTGTGCCAAGCGCGTTCGAGACGTGAATAATCGAAACGAATTTCGTCCGCTCGTTGAGCATCGCTTCGTATTCGTCAATAATCAGCTCGCCGCGCTCGTTCATCGGAATCACGCGCAGAATCGCGCCTTTTTCTTCACACAGCATTTGCCAGGGAACGATGTTGGCATGATGCTCCATCGCGGAAATAATAATCTCGTCGCCCGCGCCGATAAACTTTCTGCCGTAACCGTGCGCGACCAAATTTATTCCTTCCGTGCAGCCGCGCACGAAAATACATTCTTTCACGTCTCGCGCATTGATAAATCTCTTAACTTTTTCGCGCGCGCCTTCGTAAGCATTCGTCGCCTTTTGCGAAAGATAATGAACGCCGCGATGAATGTTTGAATGTTCTTCCTGCAAATACTTCGAGCCGCGTTCAATCACCAAATTCGGCACTTGCGACGACGCGCCGTTGTCGAGATAAACCAGCGGCTTGCCGTTGACCGTCTGCGACAAAACAGGAAAATCGGCGCGAATTTTTTCAACGTCCCAATCGTTCGATTTCATTTTTTTTACTGCTTTCATATCATCTGCTTCTAGTTGTGGCTTTTTCGCCGACAACTTCTGCGTCAAGGTCAACTGGCGGCATCTTGGCTTCTTCGCGTTCGATATATTCGCGCAAAGCAGTTTCGATGACAGCGGCGCGTTTTTGTTTTTCGCCCGCGATGATATCGATTTTTTTCAGAATGCTTTCTTCTAAAATAATGTTTGTTCTGGTTCTCATAGTTTTTATATTTCCAATTTCGCGTTCAGACGATTCAAAACCGCTTCGTCCAATTGCCGTTTTATTGATTCGATTTCTATTTTATTTACGATTTCCTCAGCAAAGCCGTAAGTCAAAAGGTTGCGCGCCAAAGTGTCGCTCAAGCCGCGGGACAAAAGATAAAACAATTCTTCTTCTTCCAATTGCCCGACCGTTGCGCCGTGCGCACATTTCACGTCGTCGTTGTAAATTTCCAATTGGGGTTTGGTGTCAACCCGCGCGTCGTTTGAAAGAAGCAGATTTTTATTTGATTGCTGCGCGTCGGTGCCGCTTGCGTTTTCCCTGACAAACACCTTTCCATTAAAAACCGCGCGCGCTTTACCGTCAACAATTCCTTTATAAGTTTGATGCGAAACGCAGTTCGGCAATCGGTGGTCAATAACCGAATGCGTGTCGGTGTGCTGCGATTCGGAAACTAAATAAAGCCCGTCAACAAAGCATTCCGCGCCTTCGGCATTGAATTTTACATTAACATCGTGCCGCGAAAGTTTTGCGCCGAGCGTGATATTCGTCGAATCATAAAAGCTGGCGCGACTCAAACTAACCGCCGTCGTGCCGACGTGAAAAGCCGCGTGACTTTCGCGCTGAACGCGCAAATGCTTTAACTTCGCGTCGTCCGCCAAAACAATTTCGACAACTGAATCGGTAAAATATCTTGTTTCGCCCGTTCGCAAATAACTTTCAATTAAAGTCGCTTCACTTCCGCGTTCGGCAACAAATAGAACGTGCGGAAAACTCGCCGTTTCGCCGTCGGCAACAAAAGCCAGATGAATGGGCGTTTCGATTTTCGAGTTTTTCGGCACGAAAATAAATATGCCTTCGTTCAAAAAAGCTGTATTCAGAGCCGTAAAACCGTTTGTTTCCGCACCGACGAATTTTCCCAGATTTTCTTTGACAACCGCGCCGAATCTTTCATCATCGAGTGCTTTATTTAAAGATGAAACCTGCGCGTTTTCCGGTAAAGCGAAAAGACTCGACAACTCTGCATTAAAAATGCCATTGACAAAAACAACCCGATTTTCGCTTTCGGTATTTGAAAAAAGCGCGCCGATTTTTTCCGCGTCAACCTGTGCGTTTTCCGAAGTTTTAAATTCCTCGCGCACAAGTTCCGCAAGATTCGTATATTTCCATTCTTCGTCTCGAACGGTTGGAAATCCCTTTTCCGTAAAAGCCTTAAAAGCCTTTTCCCGCAGGCTTTTGAGCCAATCATTTTGCTCGCGCGCTAAAACTTCACGAAAAGCCTGGCTGTAATTTGTTTCTTTCGCCGTTTGTAAATTCATTTATTTGTATAAACTATTTCCCCGCCGCTTTCACCCAATCATAGCCTTTTTCTTCGAGTTCGAGCGCGAGTTCCTTGCCGCCTTCTTTAACGATTTTACCGTCTGCCAGAACGTGGACAAAATCCGGCTCGATGTAATTCAAAAGCCTCTGATAATGCGTTACGAGAATGATCGCTTTGTCCGCATTTCGCAGTTTATTCACGCCTTCGGCAACGATTCGCAAAGCGTCTATGTCAAGCCCGGAATCGGTTTCATCAAGAACCGCGAGCTTTGGCTGCAAGACAGCCATCTGCAAAATCTCGTTGCGCTTTTTTTCGCCGCCCGAAAAACCTTCGTTGACCGAACGTTTGAAAAACGACGAATCCATTTCGACGATTTTTGCACGCTCTTTGAGCAAATCATTAAATTCGAGCGGGTCGAGTTCTTCCTCGCCGAGATGTTTCATCTTCTCGTTATAAGCGAGTCGCAAAAACTGCGAATTTGACACGCCGGGAACTTCGACCGGATACTGAAACGCGAGAAAAACACCCTCACGCGCCCGCTCGTCCGGTTCTAATTCGAGAAGATTTTTGCCTTCGTAAATGACTTCGCCGCTCAAAACTTCATACGAAGGGTGACCGGCGAGAACTTTCGCCAATGTGGATTTGCCCGAGCCGTTCGGTCCCATAATCGCGTGAACTTCACCTTTGTTGACGTTCAGCGACAAGCCTTTTAAAATCTCTCTGTCTTCGATTCCGGCGTGTAAATTTTTGATTTCCAATAACATTTTTCTAAATTTCCTGTCTAAATTAATTTCTTTTCCATCGTAAAACCCGGCGTTCAGAAAAATTCATCCGCGCCTGATTCTTCGCCGCGCTCGAATCCATTTTGTTCGTAAAGACTTATCGCGCTCAACGAATAAGACGTTGTATAAAGAAACAAGCTCTTGAATCCATCCTCAACTGCGAAATGTTCAACCGCTTCGAGCAGCTTGCGTCCAATTCCCGAGCCTTGCGCCGACGGTAAAACCGCCATACTGCGAATGTAAAGCCGCTCTTTATCCGCAACTGTCGAAACCGTTCCGACAAGCGTTTCATTTTCCAACGCCGCCCAAATTGCGCCTTCGTCAAATCGTTTACGAATCTTCTCCGCGTCGGAGATAGTCACGGCAAACGCTTCGGGCGTATAGAGTGATTCAAATTCAGCGAAAGACTCGCGCATCACTTCGGCAATTTTCTCCGATTCGTCAGGCGAAGCGATTCTTATTTCGACATCCGATTTCACCGTTTATATTTTCGCGCTCGCCATCGCCGGCGGCGCGTAAAGTTTTGTCAAATTTTCCGCGTCTTCAAAAAACAAACCTTCGCCAACCGGCTGAATTGATTTTAATATCAGATTTTTCCATTCCGCGTCAGCTAAATTTTCAATTACCCAACCGACCAAATACTGCTGCGCCAGGCAACCGCCTGCCGTTGCGACATTTCCGTTTTGAACGAAAGCTTTTTCGATTGTTTCAACGCCGAAACTTTCAAGCGCGGCTTTCGATGTCGGATATGTTGTCGCCGTTTTTCCTTCGAGCAAATCTAAAGCCGCAAGAATCAACGCGCCTGAACAAATCGAGCCAATCAGTTGTTTTTCGGGATTCAAACGAAAACGCGATAGCCAGTCTTTATCAATCATCTTCGCCCGCGTGCCTTGACCGCTCACAAACAAAACAGCATCTGCATCAGTTGCTTCTTCAATTCGCCCGTGCGTTGCAACGGAGATTCCCGTCGCCGAAACGTGCGCCTCTTTTTCACCCAAAATTTTCACCGACCAATCATGAACGCGAACACGATTAAGCAAATCCCACATCAACCACAAATCAACGTCCGTAAATTTATCAAAAATAACAATCGCAATTTTCATTCTTTCACCGCCGCAATCGCTTGAATTTCAATCTTCGTCCCAAAATGCAAATCATTGACCGGAACAATTGCCCGCGCGGGCTTGTGTTCGCCCAAAACCGAAGCGTAAGTTTCATTAACCTTATCCCAAAGCTCCATCTCCGAAACGTAAATAATCATCTGCAAAACGTGATTCAAATCGCTGCCAGCCTCCAGCAAAATCTGTTCGACGTTCCGCAAAGCGAGTTCTGTCTGCGCTTCAATCGCTCCCGTTTCGACCTCGCCCGTCACCGCGTTTCGCGGCAATTGCCCCGACACAAAAATCAAGCCGTTATGCACAACGGCTGGCGAATAATGCCCTTTCGGTTCAGGCGTGTTTGGCAGTTTGATTTTTCCCACTTCAGTCTTTTCTTACGATAATTTCGTTATCACTTTGTTAAGCAATTCGGCACCCCAAAATTTTTCTCTTTTTTTGGCAAAAGATTCAGGATTTTGATCTTTCCCAAATTTGTTTTCAATAAGTACTGAATCTTTAACTTTCTTGCTGACTGTTTCAATTAAAGAAAAAACTTCTATGCCATTTTCATTAGGCTCATCAAAAAGTTCAAAAGCATCGCAAACCTCTAAATATCTTTGTTTTATCTTTTGACCGTAAAAATTTTTATATTCTGATAAATTTCCTTTGGCTTCTTTCTCGCCTTTTCTTATAGCTTCATCAAAACTTCGTGCCTTAATCAAAACAACTCTTTCTTCAATCAAAGTCGCGTCTGCATCGAAATTTTCATCAATGGATTTTGGCTTGCCGATGGCTTCCCAACGAGTTAATGTTTTTACGCCAAACCACTTCCAAGACACGATAAATCTCCTTAACCGACGCTACCTTCCAATTTCAAGCCGAGAAGTTTCTGCGCTTCGACGGCGTATTCCATCGGCAATTCTTTGAAAACTTCTTTACAAAAACCGTTGATAATCAACGACACCGAATCTTCCTGCGAAAGCCCGCGCTGTTGGAGATAAAACAATTGTTCTTCGCTGATTTTCGATGTCGTCGCTTCGTGTTCGACGCGCGCGCTGGCGTTCATCACTTCGATATACGGAAAAGTGTTCGCCTCGCATGTTTGCCCGATGAGCATCGAATCGCACTGCGTATAATTTCTCGCGCCTTCGGCTTTCGGCATTACTTTCACAAGCCCGCGATACGAATTGTTTGATTTTCCGGCGGAAATTCCTTTCGAGATAATCGTGCTGCGCGTGTTTTTACCGAGATGAATCATCTTCGTTCCGGTGTCGGCAACTTGCGCGTTGTTGGTCAACGCGACCGAATAAAATTCGCCAATCGAATTGTCGCCCTGCAAAATCACGCTCGGATATTTCCAAGTAATCGCGCTTCCGGTTTCAACCTGCGTCCACGAAATTTTTGAATTGCGACCGCGACACGCGCCGCGTTTTGTAACGAAATTGTAAATTCCCCCTTTCCCGTTTTCATCGCCCGCATACCAATTTTGGACGGTCGAATATTTGATTTCCGCGTCGTCCAACGCGACGAGTTCGACGACCGCCGC
Source organism: Acidobacteria bacterium 28-9 (assembly GCA_002050355.1). Taxonomy (GTDB): domain Bacteria; phylum Acidobacteriota; class Blastocatellia; order Pyrinomonadales; family Pyrinomonadaceae. The sequence goes on along the minus strand of MWYY01000049.1, from coordinate 55,027 downwards.
GTGTAATTGATTCGTGTCAAACTGCGGCGCGGTGCAGCCTTCGTTATATGCGACATAACCGCCTTCTTCGGCGACAATTAACGTGCGTTCAAACTGTCCCGAGTCCTGCGTGTTGATGCGAAAATAAGTGGACAATTCCATCGGACAGCGCACGCCTTTCGGAATAAAAACGAATGAACCGTCCGAGAAAACCGCCGCGTTCAGAGCCGCGTAATAATTATCCGAAGACGGCACGACCGAGCCGAGATATTTTTGAATCAGTTCGGGATAATCGGCAACCGCTTCGGTGAACGAGCAGAAAATCACGCCCGCTTCAAGCAATTTTTTCTTATAAGTCGTCGCCACCGAAACCGAATCGAACACGGCGTCAACGGCGACGTTTGCCAGCATTTTTTGTTCGGTAATCGGAATGCCGAGTTTCTCGAAAGTTCGGATAAGTTCCGGGTCAACTTCGTCGAGACTTTGTTTTTTTACTTTCTGTTTCGGCGCGGAATAATAACTGATGTTTTGAAAATCAATGTTCGGATAATCAAAATTCGCCCAGTTGTCAGGCTGTTTCATCGTCAGCCAATGACGATACGCTTTCAGGCGAAAATTCAATAACCATTCCGGCTCGTTTTTCTTTCGTGAAATAAGGCGAACCGTGTCTTCCGATAAACCCTTTGCAATCGTTTCCGTTTCGATGTCGGTCGTGAAACCGTATTTATATTCTCTGTTTGTTAGTAATTCAACAGCCGTACTCATAATATTATTATAATTTAATGATTAATGTCTTAAATTTTCCTGTCCGAGTTTGCGCTCAAACTTTTTGATTTGGTGAAATGTCGCGTCAACTTTCGCTTCGTCGCCGACTAATTGAGCTAAAGTAATCTGCGATAACGCTTCTTGCACAATTTCGTGAAGACCGACAATAACGGGACGAATACCGCAATCGCCTTTGTGAACACACGAATCCAAAACGCCTGTGTAACTTTCACAATGATTGCCGATTTCGTCGGCATCTAAAATTTTGATGACTTCGTTTAAATGTATTTCGCTCGCTGGGCGCGATAAAACGTAACCGCCTTTTGTTCCGCGCGTCGCCTGTACGAAACCGGCTTTGTTTAAAAGCCACATCAATTTTCCGGCGTTTGCCTGCGAGATTCCTTCGCGCTCGGCAATCTGCGGCAGCGTTAAACTTTCGCTCGCTTCGAGCGTCGCAAGCTGCACGAGACATCGCAAACCGTATTCTTCCTGGGCGGATATTTTCATAAACTCGAGAAGCGTTCCTTCGTTTTAATTAAAACCTTTCACTATTTAGAATCGCAAATCATTACTTTTTTGTCAAGATTGAGCTAACGGTAATTTTTGCAAGTTTTAGGCTATGATTTTATCGTGCGAAAAGGTAAATCTACGAATCGGTTCGGATTTGTTCTCGCGTTTCGGCTTCGGTTGAAGGCGACGCTTCCGACTGATTTTCGGCGGTCAAATGTTCGTGGCGTTCGGCAACTTCGTCGTCGGTCGCGTCTTCGAGGCTTCGGTCGCCGGTTACTTCGTCCCAATCGTAGCCGAGAAAATCGGCTAAATGAAAAAGCTGTTTTTCCCACAAATCGCGGTCTGTCGAATATTCGTCAAAAGTCATTTCAAAGTCATTGCGAGTTTTGATTTTAGCTTTTCGCAAACGTCCCATCGCGCGGCTAAAAGAATTGTGCCTCCGCCGAAGCGTTTTGGCTTCCGGTTCAAACGGTTCATTTGCGCGTTCTCCGAGTTTGAGCGTCGTAACAAGTTCGGCGAGAACGTGCCGCGCGCTGTCGCTGGCTATCAGAACGTCCGGGTGGTCGCCGGCTTCGACGTATTCTTTTTCGTCAACGTGCGCGTTTAGAATCGCGGTTGCTTCCAGCACGATAAAAAGAGCGCGAGGCAAACCTTTGTAAACTTCGAGCGGATGAAAATAATGAATTACCGAATGTTCGAGATGCGATTCGAGCAGCTCGTCCAAATCGCGCGTTGACTGCCGCAAAGTTTCCGTCAAACTATAAAAACGTCCACGCGCAAAATGATTTGTAATAAAACCGGAAACGTCCGCGCCTTGTCGCGCTTGGTGATAAAATGTCAGCGCAACGGCGCGTTTTCGCTCCAACGCATTATAAACCGACAATAAATAAGTTATTGAAAGCGAAATAATCGCCAAACCGGAAGCGGCTTCAATCATCGCGGCAAGCCGCATCGCGCCGGAAACCGGCACCATATCGCCGTAACCGATGGTCAAAAGCGTAACGCCGCTAAAATAAAACGCTTGCATAATCGCGTCGCCGCCCGCTCTTTCGCTGATGTTGAAATCGGTTTCAATTCGCGGCAGATAAATGAGCGCAAATCCGGTTATCAGCATCGAAACTATAAGGGCTATCAGCAGCGGCATCAAAAGCGGTCCGACTGATGTCAGAACTCGGTGCCGCCAGCGACGGTCAAGACGGCACGTAACCCGTGTTGCAATCCGCCACAGACCGCGATTTAAGAATTCGCTGATAAAACCCTGCCGCTTGGTCGCCCGCAAAATTGTCGAGTAAATGTCGTAAAAAACAAATAAAAGCAAAGTCGCGCCCGCCGCCGTCAACAATATGTTTGTCGTTGAATTCATAAACTTTTGATTTTACTTTCCGGCAAACTTTTGGCGAATTTTTATGCTTCGCTCTAAACCGTCCGACGCTTCCAAAATTTTAAAGCGCAAATCTTTATCGAGATTCGCGTTATCGCCCAAAAATTTATTGACGATTGCCAGAGCCTGTTCGCTTTTCTGCCCGCCGATAAAAGCCGCGAGCCAGCCGTTGATGAAAAAGATTTTGCGCGTTCGTTTGAGATTCGGCAATTCCGCCAATGCTTTTTCCAGAAACGGCAAAGTCAGATTGCTATGTCTGATTGAATTAAACGGCACGAACGCCGTTTCGATATAGCTTTCGGAGATTTCTTTGCTGCCGATAAAATCCGCAAAAAACTTTTGTTTGTTTTCCGCTGTCGCAATTCCGGCTTTTGCGGCGTAAACGTAGCGTTTCGCTTCGTCGGATGTTTCCGCTTTTTCGAGTTCGCTTAAAAGCCGGGCTGCGTCCGTGTCATTCAAAATCAAAAGGCGCGTTACGATGTCGAATTTGTCTTTAGTTTTTAATTTGAAATTTGAAATCTCAAATTTGCCGTTCAATATGTCCTTTAAAGTTTGTCTTGCCTTCTCGCTTGAAGCGACGTTCAACAACGCACGGTAAAACGTGATTCGCTGTCCGAGCGTCGGCGTGTTTTGCATTTTATCAATCAAAAGCGTTTCGACTTGCGACGCGAGTTCTTTCGATTGCGCATCCGACAAATAATAATTCATCGCGGTTGAAACGCGATTGAGCAGAGTTTGAATCGTGCTTTCGTCGGTTTCGACATTGATGTTTTTGATGACGAGTTCGACGTAATCACGCGGCGCGAGTTCGGCTTCGCGCACGCTGTCCCACAAACTTCCCCACATCATCGTGCGGAGAAAATCGTCTTTTTCGTTTTGGATATTTTCGAGAATGTAAGCGCGGCTTCGCTCGTCAAGCAGAAAGATGCCGTAGCCGTAATCTTGGTAGTTTGGGAAAACAAAACTCGCTTTGTTTTTAATTCCTACTAAATTCTTCAAGTTTCGTTTAACTTCAATAGTTTGAACTACTTTTTCACCTGGAATTTGAACTTTTTTTCCGTCCAAAAGTTGAAGTCCTTCAAAAGCGCGGGAAACGTTTAAATCCTTCACTTGCCTTGAATCGTCTTCGTAAATAATCAAGACTTTTGTGTTCTCTTTCCAAAAAGCTGAATTTTCAAGACTTGGTTTTTGTGTTAGAAAATAATCTCCCGTGCTTCGCAATTTTCCCCAAATAGTTTTGTAAGGCGGAACTTCGGCGCTTCTAAAAACCGGCATTCCGCGTTCCGTTACCCAAACATTCGCCCAATCTTTCAAATCCTGCTTGCTTGCCGTTTCAAATTCCTTCACCAAATCCGTCCATTCGGCGTTGGCGAATTCGTGTTTCTTCAAAAATGCGCGGACTGCCGTTTGGAATTTATCTTCGCCTAAGTAAAACTCGGCTTGGCGCAGAAACGACGGGGCTTTGCGATAGACGATGTTGCCGTAAGCGGATTTTGCCGCCGAGAGGTTCGGGATTTCCTGATAAATCGGCGTTGTCCCGCGCGTCGAATCGGTCAGATAGGCAAGCTGTTTGTTGCGCTCGTAAAAGATTTTCCACGCATTGTATTCGGGCATCACCTTTTCCAGAGTCTTATACGCCATAAACTCGGCAAAGCCTTCCTTGAGCCACAAATCGTCAAACCAGCGCATCGTCACCGTGTCGCCGAACCATTGATGCGCGGCTTCGTGAAAGATGACGTTTGCCCGCGTAATATAATCGTTTTTCGTCGGCTCGGTCGGAAAAATAACGCGGTCTTCTCTTAAAAACGTCGCGCCGGCGTGTTCCATTCCGCCGAACGGAAATTCGGGAATCAAAACAAGGTCGTATTTCGGAAACGGAAATTTGTAATCGAAATAGCTTTCAAGAAATTTCACGCCTTCGCGGTTGAGTCGAAAAGTTTCGGCGGCGTGCTGTTTGAATTTTTCGGCTTGCGATTTGCGCAGATAGATTGACGTACCTGCCTGCGTGCCAAAATTTCCACTGTCATTAATAGTAAAACTTTTTTCATCAACAGACTTTTCCTCAAATCTTGTAAATTCGCCCGCCGCAAACGCGAAAACGTAAGTACTGATTGGCTGTGTTTCTTCAAACACATAAATATTTTCTGTCGTTGCTTCTATTTTATCGGGCAAGAAATTTTCATATATGGCGCTTGAGAAAGATTTAATTTTTCCATTCGAAATCGCTTTCCATGTAGTTGGGGTCTTAATTGTTAATCCAAACTTAGCCTTCAAATCCGGCTGGTCAAACACGGGAAACGCCGTGCTTGCGTCCGACGGCACGAACAGCGAATAGACGTATTCCGCGCCGTCTTCCTTGTCTACATAGCGCGTGATTGCGCTGCCGCTCGTTTTTATCGGCGACGCAAATTTGATTTTGATGACGTTTTCGCCCGCTTTCAGCAAGTTTCTCGAAATCGTGATGTGTTCGTTGGCGACCGAAAACAAAATTTCTACGGCGTCGTTGACGGCGACGACATCGGCGAAAGGGTTATCCTTATCGTTCTGAAACTGCGTTGTGCGCCAATCTAAAATCAAATCGTTTTTTGCACCCGCTTCGCTGATTTTAACGCGAATCTCGATGTCGCCTTTCATTAGCGGCGCGCCTTTTTCGAGCGTGACGTTCAACTTATAACGCACGTCCGAATAATTCGCCGCGCGCCATTTAGCTAAGGTTTGCGAAACGCCCGCTTCAATCGGCGGCGTTTGTGCGAAAATCGAAGCTGTCATCAAAATAAAAGCGAGCAGTAGAGATTTACACATAAATTATTACCGAATAATTTAACCGCAGCTGAACGCAAATGAACGCAGATATTGGCAGATAGAAAAATTAATTTTTTGCTTTTGTCCGATTTTTATCTATGTCTATCTGTGTACATCTGCGGTTAAATTTCCTTTCTGAAACATTAGGCGGCGTTTCAGCCGAAAAGGTTGCCGCCACGATTTTTAGGGCGCTACTTTACTGATTTTGTAAATGTCCTGCGCATTCGCCTCCGCTAAATCTTTCCGCACCAGCAGAATCAAATCAACACCCGGACGCAAAGGATATGTTCCGGCGTGTTTGTAACTCGCGCCGTAACGCCTGTTTAATTCTGCGGTCTGCGCGGTAGATGCGACAATCATTTCCGATGCGGTCGCGTCGGCAAATTGCCCGTGAAAAATTGCTTTCGGGTATTCGCGCATATACCAGGGCATCGACCAGTAATCGGGCGAGACGATTTCGATTGCCGCGTCTTTACTTTTGCCGCTTTTGTCGGCGTAATACTCGATTTGTTTGATAAGGTCGTGGAATCCGCGTTTTGTGTGCGCATAAACATACGGCATCGAATCATCGTCGTATCTTTGAAAATTCAAATCGTAAGTTGGAATACCCAAAATTGCAGCGGCGAAAAGTAAAACGAGCGCGCCAAGAAGTTTAACGATTTTATCTTTGGCGGCTAGTAATTCGTTGACGCCGTAACCGCCAATAATGCACATCGGGAGCAAAAATGACAATGCGAGCCAAGGCGTTTTATACGGAATAATCGTGTAAGCGGCGAACATTCCTAATGCCCAAAAGCCTGCAAAAACGGCAAAGCGATGCCGCGCTTTTGCCAGCGCAATCAAAGTTCCGAGTGCGGAAAGCAGAAGAATCGGCGATTCCAGCTTCATTCCCCATTTCAGATAAGCCCATATTCCATTTTGCGTGTGGTCTTTTGTTCCGGTTTTCGTCCACAAACTGTAAGCCTCAAACGCTTTGGAAACGCCTTCGGAATAAGTGAAAAACGACGAGAAAAACAAAATGCCGACGTAAGCGAAAACGACCGAAACTGCGACAATCAGCAATGTCAAATCGCTTGAATCACCCACCCGAGCGCGGAAATTTCGCCACGTCAATTCAACCGGTTCAATCTCGTTTGCTTTCGGTTCGCCGAACGCTGCACGGTAAATTTTCCGCCAAATCCAAACGCACAGGCAGGCAATCAACATCGTCGCAATCGTGATAAACGCCGTTTCTTTTGTGGCAAAAAGCAAAACCGCCGAGGCGGACGCGAGTATTAAATAAATTGCTCTGCCTTCGTTCCAAGCCAGAAGCATTCGCATTATCAAAAAAACAAGAACCGCTTCAACGGCAAAAAGACCGACGCGCACAATCCAAACAAGTGTCGCGTTTTGCTCGCCAATCGCGTTTGCTAAATTCAGCGCCGTCGGCAGCAAGCAGATGAGCAGCAAAAACGTCATTGCCGAAATCGCAAAAACTCCCGCCTTTTGCTTTTCGATGAAATACAGAACGCCGACGACGATAGCGAAACTAAAAAAAACAAACAAAATTTCGTGTATAAAATAACGCGAGATAAAAACCATTCCGGGCGACAGCGCGAGAAACAACGCGGCGGCGAGACTACCGATTTTGCCGATGTAATTTTTTAGAAAGAACGCCAGCACAACCGTCAAAACACCGAAAATCGCCACGCTGGCGCGAATGCTTACAGTATTAAAGCCGAACATTTTTGAGAACGCGAGCGCAAAGTAGTAAAGCGTCGGACCGTGATAATTGCTCGGGTCGTATTTATAAACGCCTTCGCGGAAAAGCGTCGTCAAAAAAAACCCGTTGACGCCTTCGTCGTGATGCAGCGGTTTTAGTTCGAGATTATAAAAACGCACAAACGCGGCGATTGCCGTGATAATCGAACAGCCGACAAGCCATAGTTTGTCGGCTGTTTGCTGTTTATCGTCTGTCATTATTTGATTTTCCTGTTCGCTCATTTCGGTAAAAATATAACCGCAGGTTTTATAATGGTGAATGAAAGAAAGTTCTTAACAATCATCATTCATCATTCATCATTCACCATTTTTCTTGTCTGACTTACTTAACTTTATAAACTCGATATTGCCCGACTTCCGCAATGACAGGAAACCGGCGAAAATAATCTTCATTAAGCCGTGTGTTGTTTGTCTGCGCGTAACTGCGCTCTTCCGGGCTGATTAAAATATAATCAATGTCGTATTTTTTTAGTAAGCTCTCCGACGCAGCCGAGCCTTCGTAAATTCTTTTGACCTCGCTCTCGCGCGGTTCGAAATCAATTGCGTAAGATTGAAGATGTCCGGTATAACGCATTAGCGAACGCCTGCCCGACAAGACGACGGCAGTATTATAAGTCGGCGCGTTGAGAAACAAAGCGCGCGGCGGCGTTTTTTGTTTGATTTGCTCGGCGATTTTTACTGAATCCCGCTCAAACACTTGATAATTGACCGCGCGTGAAGCGACGCGCCAAACGTCGAGCGCGCCCGCCGAAGTCAAAACAATCAAACAAGCTGCGGCAGCAAACTTAAAAACTGTTTTTCTTTCCAAAAGCCGTGCCAAAACCAGCGCGACAAATGGAACAGAACCGACAAACCAGTAAATCAAAACCTTAATATTATCCCATTCCCAAGGTGCAAGCCGAACAAGATTCGGAACGATAAAACACAGCAGAAACGGAACGTAGAAAAGTAAATGGTGAATGGTGAATGGTGAATGGTGAATTAATTTGTCCTGTTGACTTCTGATTGCTGACTGTTGACCGCCTTGATTTAATTTGTGTTTATCTGCGTTTATCCGCGGTTCAATTTTTTGATTTTTATTTCTAAAAACAAAATAAATTCCCAAAGCAAGCAGCGGAATAAACAAGCCCAAATTTTTCGCCCAGAATAAAAAGATATTTTCGCCGCGCGAGTCCCAACCGAAATGCCAATCGAAAAACACGCCGAAGCGCGTCGCGCTGCCCGTCATTGCCCAGAGAAGTTCGGGAACGGCGATAATCGAAACGCCGATTCCAAAGGCAAACCATTCGCGCCATTTACTTACGCTGAAGAAAAACAAAAACGCGCAGACGAGGAATAAAACCACTAAACTGTGCGTGTGAACAAGCGGCAAAGTCCCGGCGAGAAGACCGACAATGAAAGTGGAAAGTGGAAACTGGGAAATGGAAAATGGCTTCTTGATTTCATCTTCTTGTTTCTGACCAAAGCTAAAAATTTCCCAAACTTTCTGCAAAGCAATCAGTGTCAGCGGCATTCCCAAAAGTAAACTTCTCTGCGTTAAAAACAGCGTCGTCAGCGAATTGCCCCAGCGAAACAGCGACAAAGTATTTCCCCAGCGAAATTTTTCCTCTCGAATCGTGTAATCTACGGGAAGATTCCCAAAATATTTAAAGAATCCGTCCGCCGATTGCAGCGCGTCTTTGAAAAACCACAGAAAACCGATGCCGCCGCAGAGAAATAAAAGAGCCGGCGCGATTTTCGCCGCGATACGATTGCCGGTAAATTTAAGGGTAAATCTTTCTAAAATAACCAGCAGAGAAAAGGCTAGGAAAACGTTTTGCGCGAGCATCGCATCGCTGACGCGCGCTCCGAATTCAACGAAACTTGCCACAACCAAATCCGCCATAAACGGATAAGTAAATTTGGCAAAGGCAAACGAAGGATTTTCGGGCGGGAAGTTTTGCCCGTCGGTGAAAGAAAAAATCGCGCCGAGATGAAACGGCAAATCGCCCAGATTGTGCGACGAGCCGATAAATATTCCGCCGCCGGTTTCCATCATCGCGCGCTGGAAAAAAAACCAGAACAGAACGAAAAAGAAAGCGTAATAACCAGCGCGCAGAAGTTTTTTAAAATCCGTGTCTTCAAGTTTTTTCGTCGCCGTTCGCCAATCAGATGAAAAATTTTGTCTGAAGTCTTTTCGAGTAAATAAAATCAAAGGCAAAAGCGTCAGCAAATACGAAACGGAAACGGTTAGCGTTGTAAAACCAAACAGGCACGCAGCTAAAAAGCAAATTAAAGAAAAAACAACCGAGCCGACAACGTTTCCGGCACACGCGCGCCAAAACAGTGTTTCGTCTTTGGCAAAAAGATACGTCAAAGCGAAACCACCGACGGTCAAAAGAAAAAGCAGAAACAGAGAAACAAACATTGGTAAATAGTAAATAAGTAATGGTAAATGGTAAATGGTAAATGGTAAATGTAAGACAGATTCTTTGATTTACTATTTACTATTTACCATTTACCATTATAAATATGCCGCCGCCTTCCAATTTAATTTCCGACTCCTTACTCGTTAGCGAAACAATCGAGCTTCTGAATGCTTTCGGCGGTCGCGCGTCGGCGATCAAAGTGGTCGATTATGTGATGAAAATCTCCGCGCCCGACGCGGATTTAGCGCGTCTTCTGGTTTCGGATTTGGTTGAAATTGACCCGCGCCTTCAATTAAACAAAGATACGGTCGAACTGGTGCAAATCAGCACGAGAAAACGAAACTTGGCTGAAACCGAATTTGTCGTATTCGATTTGGAAACGACGGGCGCGAAAACTCCGCCGTGCCGCATCACGGAAATCGGCGCCTATCGCGTCAAAAACGGTAAAATAGTCGCCGAATTTCAAACGCTCGTCAATCCCGAAACACAGATTCCGACGTTTATTTCGCAACTGACAGGTATTACGAACGGAATGGTTAAAACCGCGCCGAAGTTCCGCGAAGTCGCGCACGAGTTTTTGGATTTTATCGGCGACGCGGTTTTAGTCGCCCACAACGCGAATTTTGATTTGCGCTTTTTGAACCATGAAATCAGCAGAATTTACGAAGCATATCGCGTTGCCAACGCGCATCTTTGTACAGTTAAATTAGCGCGCAAACTGTTGCCGCATATTGAAAATCATCGCCTCAACACGGTTGCCGCCTATTATTCGGTCGCGCTCGTGAATCATCACCGCGCCAGCGACGACGCGCACGCAACCGCGCATATTTTCGTAAACTTTTTGGGCGAACTTGAATCACGAGGCGTTCGGGATTTAGCCGCAGCGAAACGGCTGAGATTTTAAGTAGCTTTTCAAATTACTTTCAAGGCGAGGCGATTTAATTTTTTGAAGCGTTTTGTTGTAGAATTGTCGTTTCGATTATTTAACGGAGAGTTTTCTATGTTAGACGAAGTAAATTTACCGCCCACAAATCAGCAAAATTTAGATATTCGCTCAACGCCGCGCGAAGCGATGAACCTTTTTCCGCTCGATACTTTTCGATATGAATACGCCGGGCGCGAGATTTGGATTGATTTTGAAATTCCGGAATTTACGGCGATTTGCCCGTTTTCGGACTTTCCGGATTTTGCCGTTATTAAATTAAAATACGTGCCGAACGAGCGCTGTATTGAACTGAAAAGTTTGAAACTCTACATCAATTCGTTTCGAGAAATAAAAGTTTTCCACGAACACGTCGTCAATATTATTCTGGAAGATTTCGTCAAGGCGTGCGACCCGTTAAGAGTCGAGATTGAAGGCGATTTTCACGTGCGCGGAAATATCAAAACTATTGTGCGAGCAAACTACACAAGGGATAAAGCATAAATTACGAATTTCAAATTACAAATATCAGAGATTTTCTTTTAATTCGTAATTGTTTTCAATGACTTGCCGCCGCCATCACGCGCGGCTGGGTTGCGTGATGTTTGACGCAGGCGTTTTCGATAAGCTGACTTATCTTGGTTTCGATTTTGTTTTCGCTGGCTAAACCGGCGTTTGTGATTTCAGAGACGATTAAAAATCGTGCTTTCTCAAGCAAGGTTTGTTCGCGCAGCGAAAGTTTCTTCTCGAGACTTAAAAAGGTGAGTTTTTTCAAAACGTCAGCCGCTCTGAAAACGCACCCCGATTGGAGCTGTTCGCTGTATTCGCGCGAGCGCGTTTTCCAGTCGCTGGAAACGTCGCTGAAATCCGCACTCAAACCGTCTATCAGATTTTTGTATTCTTTCGCGCCGATAATCGGTCGGATGCCGACTGTTTCAGCGTTTGCCATCGGCACAAAAATCGTCGAATTATCGCTTAAAATTCGCAAAAGGTAAAAATTCATCCGTTCGTCGCCGATTTTTTTTCCTTCAATATCTTCGACCATGCAAATACCTTGATTCGGGTAAGAAACCTTTTGTCCAATTTTTAATTCCATTGCGCTTTCTCCTTTTAGATAACATTCAAAAAATTGAAAAACGAACAACAAAGTCGATTTGCGTTTGAGCCAAATTGTTGAAGTAGGCTTATTGTAACACAGATAACATTTGCTTGGAAGAAAATCTTGAAATGATTTTAGACAGATTTTACGGGCAGTTCAAGAGAAAAAGTCGTGCCTTTACCAATTGTCGAAGCGACGGAAACTTCGCCCTCGTGAAGCCGCGCCAGATGTTTGACGATTGCCAGCCCTAAACCGGTACCGCCGATTTCGCGCGAGCGCGCGCGGTCTGTACGGTAAAAGCGTTCAAAAATTCGTTGAAGATGTTCGCCGGAAATCCCTTCGCCCGTGTCCGAGACGGAAATCACGTCTTTTATGTCGGTTCGCTTGTGTTTGACGGTGACTTTTCCGGCGTCGGAATTAAACTTTACGGCGTTGTCAATTAAATTCGTGAGCATTTGTTCGAGCCTGACGGCATCGGCGAAAACAAACGCATCTTCGGGAATTTCATTCGTTAATGTAATATGACGTTCGGCGGCTTTGCCGGAAAGATTAGTGAAAACTTCTTCGATTAAAGCTGGTAAGTTTACCTTTTTTATTTCGAGTCTGATTTTCCCCGATTCGATTGTCGAAAGCTCCAGAATATCGTCAATCAGGCGGTGCATTCTTTGCGCATTTTTGCGAATGACGCTCAAAAAGCGTTGGTTATTTTCCTCGTCTTTTATCGCGCCGTCTTCGAGCGTTTCGACAAAAGCAATAATTGAAGTCAAAGGCGTGCGAAGCTCGTGCGATATGTTTGATAAAAATTCCTGTCGAACCCGTTCGAGATGTTCAATCTGTGTAATGTCGTAAAAAACTCCGATTGCACTTCGTCCGTTTTCCAACACAATCGGCGCAACGTGCGCATCGTAACGGCGGCTTTCGAGACTCGGAATTTCCAGTTCAATGTCAGACGAAACGTTTTCTTCGAGCGCTTTACGAAAGGCTTCGTGCAAAGTTAAATCACGGATGACTTCGCTCAAGCGTTTATCTTCGAGCGCGCCGTTTTTCCGTGCAAATGCTTGATACGCTGCTTGATTGGAAGATAAAATGCGCGTATCCTCACCAACGACAATCACGCTTTCGCGCATCGTTTCCAGGATTTTGTTCAAAACAACGGGCGAAACTTTCTCGTCCGCTTTTCTATTTCCAAACCAATTTTCAAAAAAACTCATTTCACTTCTATAAAGCGGTAACCAATGCCGACGACAGTTTCGATACAATTGCCGCAGTCGCCTAATTTCTGGCGCAGGCGGCGAATGTGAACGTCGAGCGTGCGCGTGTCGCCGAAATAACTGTAACCCCAAACGTTGTCGAGCAGGTTTTGACGGGTTGCGACTCGCCCCGCGCTTTTTATCAAATATGTGAGCAAAGCAAACTCTTTGCGGGTGAGTTTAACGTCCGCGCCGGCGCAGGCAACACGCACGTCGGCAAAATCAATTGTCAGACTGCCGTATTCGTAACGCTGAATTTCGTCTTTTTCAATGCGCCGCATCACGGCTCGCACACGCGCGACGACTTCCTTAACCGAAAACGGCTTGACGATATAATCGTCCGCGCCGAGGTCGAGTCCGGCGATTTTGTCAGCCTCGGCGGCTTTTGCGGTCAGCATTATAATCGGCGTTTTTTCCGTTAGAGGCTCGCGCCGCAAGCGTCGGCAAAGCTCCATTCCGCTCATTCCCGGCAGCATTAGGTCGAGAATAATCAACGCTGGCGGATTTTTCTCGTCGAGCGCCAGCCGCAAGCCTTTTTCGCCCGATTCAGCAATGACGGGACGAAAGCCTTCACGCTTGAAATTATAATGCAAACTTTCGGCAATATCGGCGTCGTCTTCGATGATTAAAAGTTCGTTTGGCATAATTATTCGAGTGATAGGTAGGAAAGAAGCTATCGCCTATCACCTGCTTTCGCTGTGTTTGATAAAAACGGCTTCCTTCATATAAACGGTCAGCTCGCAAACGTCTTTGACGTAATCAGCGATTCTCTCCAGATTTTTTGCGACGAAAAGAAGTCTTGCCAGACGTTTTGATTTTGTCGCGTCCTGCGACATTGTTTCCATCAGATTGTTCGCCAGATTGTCGTAGATTCTGTCAATCTCTTCGTCTTTTTTTATCAACTCGCGCGCTTTATTCGCGTCGTGCGACGTGAAAGCATCAAGCGCGGATTGCAGCATTTCAAGGGCGTTTTCAGCCATTTGGTTCAACTCGCCGTAAGTTTTCAGTTCCGGCTCGTCGTTCAGTTCCAGAGCGGCGCGCGCAATACTCGAAGCGTGATCGGCAATGCGTTCTAAAATCGGCGTAATCTTGAAAATCGAAATTACCAGGCGAAGCTCGCGCGCAACCGGACGGCGCAAGGTTAAAAGCTCGACACTAAGACGGTCAATTTCAAGTTCGAGACGGTCAATAACGTCGTCGTGTTCGAGAACCTGATTGGCAACGTCGCTGTCACGCTGCATAAGCGCGTGCATTGCGCGCTGCACGGCAAGCTCGGCTTCGCCGCCCATCAGTAAAAGTCGGTCGCGCAGGATGTCCAATTCGCGCTCAAGAAGTTTTCTTTGCTCCATTATTAGAAATGTAGATTAAAACCGCCGATTATAAAAGCGCGAAGCCGAAATATAAGCGTCAGAATAAATGAAAGATTTTAACGCGGTGTGAACAGAAAGTTAAAAAGAAGTTAAATAATTAGTGGTAAGTGCTAAACAGTAAGTGGTAAGTTTTTGCTTTCACTTAGCGCTTACCAGTTTTTCTATGTCGCGCCGCGTTTCCTCGCGCACGTCTTCATCATCGTCGGCGTGGAAAACTTCGACCAGCGCGAATGGCGATGCGCTCAAACGGCGTAGTTCCCACGTTTCATCGCCGCCAGCCGAAGCGCGTGAAAACCAAACCGCGTCCGTTTCAGAGGAAACAACCGGCGTTTCACAGAACAAAGTTTCGAGTGAGTTTTGCAAAATTTCCTGTGTTTGCGCGCAAAGCAAAACACGGCGTAATGTCCAGCCGTGTTTTTTGTATTGCTTCAAAATTTCCTCGATCTGCGCCGCGTTAATCATTTTTCTTTTTATCGTCCGGCGTCTTATTGGAATTTTCAAGCGGAACTTCGACCGTTTTGACGTTGCTGTTTTTGGCAGTCGGGAATTTGCCGTTCGTATTTGTCGTGAGCGGCGTCATATTGTTCATCGAATTTGACGCTTCCGACTCAGCCTGCGCCTGACCTTTACCGGGCGATTGATATGTGCCGTTATATTGGTCGCCGACCGCAAGTCTCCAGCCGCCGTCTTCAAAAATAAAAGCCGTGTCTTCCCAACGGTTTGCCCTTTGATTAAAAACTTCGATTGCCGCGAAATTATCCTTGATGCGCTCGTCGCGGATTTCCGGCAGAGAATCAGTCATAGTCGTCTCCAACATACCGTTTTCAAGCTGTTTTTCCATCGAATGCTTAAATGTCTGCGCTCCGAAACCGGCAAGAGCCAGCGAGTTTTTCGATATCAACTGCCGAATTTTTCCCGTATCTTTTGCCTTAACCGCTTCGAAAAGCAATTTGTAAGCGTCGGTCGGTGTTTGGGCTTTGATTGTTGGCTGATTTGCGGTGGCTTCCGCCGTCGTTTGATTACTTGAGGTTTGCGACTTTTTGCACGAAAAACTTACAAAAACCAGCGCGATGACAAAAACCAGCGCGCACAAATTTTTACTACTCTGAAATTTCATTCGTTTTAATTTGATTCATCTAAATTATAATGTGAAGTATAAGTAGAGTTTCGGCAAAAGTAAATTATGATGGGCGCAAATACCAATTAATTAGTTTATAAAATTCTGATATGAATTCAGCTAGCGATTTTGCAGCAACTCTTCGATTGTTAATTTTATGTCTTGAGCGATTTTACGTAGCAGAACCGGCGAAATGTCTCTGCCTTCGTGGAGCGGAACGGTCGTGCCGCGCCCGTCCGCATGGCGAAATTGAATGTGCGAACCGCGCCTGCGAACTTCCTCGAAGCCTAGTTTTCTCAGAACGCTAACTACTTCCGTTGATTTTAATATGGGAAGATTACCCATTTTAGGCGACCAATAAGGTTTGTGTGCCGACAAAATCGGTTTCCATTTCAGGCTCGCCGTCATCAAGCAGCATTTCAACGACCTCACGCATATTTTTGCTTAGTTCGTCGAGCGTTTCGGCTTGGCTGTGAGCGCCCGCGAATCCCGGAATATATCCAACATAAAGATTAGTGTCTGCACATTTTTCGATGATATAAACGTATTTTTTCATGATCTTATTCGCATAGAATTATACACAAGTTTTTTAGTTGATAAAATCCTGCTTTTTCTCGTCAAGCAATTCAACCGGCGCGTCAAATTGCGGCGCGTCTTCTTCCAGACTCCAAATCTCAAACAGCGCGGGCGGAACTTCCATAACAAAACGCGACGGTTTCTGCAAAACGGTTTGGCGGTTGTAATCGGTTATCATCAACGGATACGTCAGATACAATTCGTCTTTGGCGCGTGTTAAGGCGACATACCAAAGCCTTCTTTCTTCTTCTTCGCTGTCAATTTCTTTGAGCGAGCGCGGCGAGGGAAATTTGCCTTCCGCCGCCCAAATGATAAAGACAACCGTCCATTCCGCGCCTTTTGCCTGATGAATGCTCGTCAAAGTTAAAAGCTCATCTTCTTCGCCGCCTTGCACAACGTCTTCGCCGACAAGCGTTTGCGGCGCGCCGAAACGCTCGGTTGAAATTAGTGCGAGTTCTGACAAAAAACTTTCGGTCGAATCGTATTTTGAAGCGTAAAGCGCGAGCTGCCGCAAATCTTCAGTGCGCGCCTCGGCGTTTTCGTAAGTTTCCTGCAAATGCTGCTCGTAACCGCTCGTCAAAATCAACTCGATTTGTTTCGCCGGTTTGTTTCTGGTTTCATCTTTGACGAGATTATCGAGCAAATCGATAAAATTCTGCCAGCCGTTTGAACTGCGCGGCTTGAATTTGAAATCGTCTCTTTTAACAAGCGCAAACGGATTTTCGGCATAAGCCAGCGATTCGTAAATCTTAGCGGCGGTTGCATTTCCGACGCTCGGTATCATTTTTAAGATTCGTTTCCAGGCGAGTTCGTCGCGCGGATTGACAGTTATTCTTAGATAAGAAATCACGTCTTTGATGTGCGCCTGCTCGAAAAATCTGACGCCGGATTGAATGCGATACGGAATATTTCTTCTGGTTAATTCCAGTTGCAATTCGAGCGAGTGATAATGCGAGCGATACAAAACGGCGATGTTTTCGAGCGAAGTTCCTTCGTCGCGCAATTCCAAAATTCTCGACGCAATAAACGCCGATTGCTGTTCGACATCGCGGCAGGGAATTAATGCGGGCGCAAAGCCTTTCGATTTTTTAACAGCTTCGAGAGTTTTCGGAAACTGTTTTCTGTTATTTGCAAGCGAAACATTCGCTAAACCTAAAATTTCCGGCGTCGAACGATAATTCGTCTCCAATTTATAAATCTCGCAATCAGGATAACGTTTCGGAAATTCGTAAATGTTCGTAAATTCCGCGCCGCGCCATTTAAAAATTGATTGTGCGTCGTCGCCGACGACCATTACGTTTTTGTGTTTGATTGCCAATAAATCAATGATTTCCGCTTGCAGACGGTTCGTGTCTTGATATTCGTCAACCAAAATATGCTCGAACTGTTCGGCATAAACATTTGCAATTTCAGGTTTTTCAATCAAAAGACGTTTCCAATTTAATAATAAATCGTCATAATCCATTACGTTTCTTTCACGCTTGCGCTCGATGTAAAGCATATCAACGCGCCGTATTTGCTGCGTGAGCGGTTCAAAATACGGATACCGATTGATGACAACATCTTCAATCGGCTGGTCGGTGTTGTTGGCGTAAGAAATTATGTCTTGTACGACTTCCGGTTTCGGAAATCGTTTTGCTTTCGTGTCAATTCCGGCTTCGTCAACACAGACGCTCAAAAAGTCACGGGCGTCTTCAGCGTCGAGAATCGAGTAATTTGAATCGAAACCAATTGAAACGGCGTGTCGCCGCAAAATCAAATTTGCAATTCGATGAAAAGTTCCGCCCCAAATTTTATGTACGTTTTGCGAGCCTGTGAGATTTTCGACGCGCCGCAGCATCTCTCTTGCGGCGCGATTCGTAAAAGTGGCAAGTAAAATTTTTTGCGGCGATACGCCTTGCTCAATCAAATACGCAACTCGATAAGTTATCGTGCGCGTCTTGCCCGTTCCCGCGCCCGCAACGACGAGCGCTGCTTTTGGCTTTGCCGTGACGACGCGAAATTGCTCGGCGTTTAATTCTTCACGATAGCGCGTCAGGCGTTCCGGCAAGCCGCTTTCGTCGCGTTTGATAATATATTTTCGAGCCATTGCTAAATTTTCGGGACAATTTTATAATGATATTTAGAATCTAACACGCGAATTCGGTTATGAAAAATCAGCGATTAAAACAATTTTCGGCAAGTTTTCTAGTTGTTTTGTCGCTGTTTGTGTCTTCATTTGCGGCGGCTTGCACTTGCTCGCATGAACACAAACAAGTTGCGGAACATTGTCATCCAGAACAGCAGGATTCGCACGAAATTTCAGGCGGACATAATTACGAACCTTCGACGGAAATTTTAGAAACAAATGTTTCGCAGCCTGACTGTTGCTGCATACAGTCTGCACCGAAAGTTTCTGTTAAGATTGAAAATCTTAAAATCGAAAAACAATTCTCAGTTTTCAATCAGCTTTCGCGCGTTGAAAGTGCTTTTGTTCCGCAGACGATTTTAGTCGAATCAGAATTTCTCACCAGATTTTATCTTACGGATTCTTTCTACAATCTCACGCCCGGTCGCGCTCCGCCTCGTTTGTAAAGCAGAAAATATCAATTACAAAGATTACAAAAGTTGTTTTCTGACGACTTGAATTTGCTTTGCGCTCTTTCCGTATTTTTCGCACATTTACGGTCAAAAAGATTTTAACTGCAAAGTGTGCTGAGTTTTCGCAAAGAATCCAAAGAGAAAATTTTGGCTTTATAAACAGGAGATTTACCAATGAAAAGAATTATATCCTTGTTTATTTTTTTACTTTTACTCAACATCAGCGCTTTCGCTCATGAGACTTTTACATTAGTCGGTAGCGAGAAGAAAACCGTCAAAGAAAGCGATTTGGCGAAACTTGAAAAAGACCAGACACCCGGCAAAAAAAACAAAACCAATTTAACTTTTACCGGCAAGGAAATTCGGATCGTCGTTACGACGGGTCCCGAAGATGATATGCTTTCCTATCGCATTCAAGCGGTGCGAAATCCGAACTTAGTTGTGCCGTCGGGCGCAACACTAAAGATTTTATTTATCAATACCGACACCGATATGCGACACGACGTTCGTTTTGGATACATTGTCGGTGAATTTCCGATTGCACCGGATATCAAAGAAACTGCCGGAAGCACAAAATTAACGGCGAGAAGCGAAGACGGTGTTTTGCAGGCAGAAGAATTTACGATAAAAGCCAATGAAGACGGCGCGTATAAGTATTTCTGTTCCGTGCGCGGACACGCCAAAGGCGGAATGTGGGGAAACATTTTAGTCAATGTAAAACCCGGCGCGAATATGAAAATGCCGGAAAAGAAAGTTCATATTCATTCGGCAGACGAGGAAAACGAACCGCATTCGCACGGTGAAGAAGAGAAACCAGCGGCAACCGAAAACAAAACGCGCGACGAAAGCAAATCGCACTCTCACGGCAAGAAAACCGACGTGAAAAAATCTGACAAAAAACCAAATGGTGAAATGTCGGATATGAAAATGGACGATAAAAAGTCTGATGAAATGGCTGCGATGAATCACAGCAATCACGATGAAATGTCCGGTATGTCGCACCGAAACGGCGAGATGTCGAATGTGCCGGGAATGAATCACGGCACGATGGCAATGCGTTCGGTTGTCAACGCAGGTGACCCAATGACGCGCGAAAGCAGCGGCACAGCTCTTGGACGGCGGATTCGACACCGATGTATGCGTGGATGAAGACATTTGCCAATGGCGATATGCTGATGCTGCACGGAACAATGTTTGTGCGTTACACAACCATAGGCTCAAAACGTGATTTATTGGCTGGCGGCAGAGGTGACCGCAGCCGTTTTGACGTGCCTTCGATGTTTATGACGATGTATTCGAAGCACAAACGCTTTTCTATTTGAGAGCAATTATCAGTTTCAGAAAAACGCGGTTTTCGGACGCGCCGAACGAGTGCAGAAAAACGCCCACGAACTCGCTTTATCCGAGCCGCACCCGGAAGGTAATTTTGGGGTCGGCTTGTATTCCGTCGGTTACGTGCGCGACCTTGTTCGGGACAAAGGCATCGATGTTGGCTTGGGTGCGCAGGCGACTGTTTACACAAATCCGCTGGCGCTTAGTGAAATTTACGGCGGCAATAAACACGGCGGCTTTCAAATTTTTCTGCGCTTTCGTCCGTCGCGGATGAGCCATTAAAAACATTTGCGGAAAAGACAATTCCCAGGCTGAGATGTTATAATCTCTTAACAGTTTTAGGTTGCAATTATTTTTACAGGAAGGTGAAAAACAAATGAAATTACCCGGCGGTTTCGATATGAATTCGATGATGAAGCAAGCCCAGAAAATGCAGGAAGAAATGGGCAAACAGATGAAGGAAATGACCGTCGACGCAACGGCGGGCGGCGGCGCGGTTACGGTGAAAATGCGCGGTGATTTTGAAGTTTTAGAACTCGTTATCTCACCCGATTTAGTCAAAGACGGCGATACGGAAATGATACAGGATTTGACGCTCGCGGCAATTAACGAAGCACGTCGCAAAGTCGAAGAATCGCTCAAAGGAAAACTCGGCGGAATGCTGCCGCCGGGACTTATTTAATGGTGAATGGTGAATGGTGAATTAAGAAATGTTTTACATTCATCATTAACCATTCACCATTCACCATTATTATGTTGGAATACTCAGAGCCTGTTGCTAAATTGATTGACGAATTCAAACGTCTGCCCGGTGTCGGACACAAATCGGCACAACGGCTGGCGTTTTATATTTTGCGCCGTCCGGAAGCGGAAATCGAACGTTTTGTAGAGGCTTTGCAGGAAGTCAAACAAAAAATCGTTTTTTGCGACATTTGCAATAATTTAACCGACGTTAATCCGTGTATGTATTGCTCTTCTGTCTCGCGCGAGCGCTCAATGATTTGCGTCGTCGAGGAACCTTATAACCTTGTCGCCATCGAAAAAACGCGCTCGTTCAAAGGTCTTTATCACATTTTGCACGGTTCGCTGTCGCCGATTCGCGGCGTCGGACCCGACGAATTGATGTTGGCGAATTTGTTGCCGCGTCTTAGACCGGAAAACAACGACGGCGTTGATGTCAAAGAAGTTATTATTGCGACGAACCCGACGACCGAAGGCGAAGCGACGGCAAATTATATCGCCCGTCTTTTGAAACCTTTGGGCGAGCGCCGTATAACGCGAATCGCTATGGGAATGCCGGTCGGTTCGGATTTAGAGTTCGTCGATGAAGTTACGATGGACAAAGCGATGCAAAATCGCCACGACATCTGAAAATAAATTCTGAAAATAAATTTGGAGTTTATATTTTAATTAAAATATAAACTCCAAACCTCTAATCTAGTTCCTTCTCAATTTTCCGCCGAAAATTGTCATTGGAATCAGCAAAATCCAAAACGTCAGATGATGCCAGAGCGGGATTTTGTCCCAAACCGCTATTTGCACAAAAATTCCCACAACCAATAATAAAATTCCCAGAATCAAAGGCGATTTTGAATTTTCTTTGGCAATCAAAGCCGCGACGAAGCCTGCAATAATCGAGCAAACTGCACTTAAAATCAACGGCACAACCAACTGCGCCGCACTAAAGATCATCGCTTCGACGCTTCGATTATAATCAGTCCAAACTCCTTTTAAAACGGCATCAATTCCAACCCACAAAATCGACCAAACTAAAAATCCGGCAACGATTCCGAAAATTATTCTTAGCATTGCTCTCCTCCTGCTTTTGAATTAAAAACAAAAAAGACAAAGAGATATTTCCCGATTCTCCTTGTCTTTTTCGTATTACCGCCTTGTCTGCCTTCCCTTGTTCGTTCGCCTTTTGCCTCAGCAAAACTTTGTTATGCAACTTTTGCGCGTTTAATGTTTGTTACTTTTTCATTCGCCGAATCTTCCGTCTTAGATTCGCCTTTCGTTTTCTCGATGCGTGCCGTCATACGGCGATCTAAATCCTCAATTTGCTCGCCGGTCAAATGCGTAATGTTCGGCTGATTGTGGTAAATTTTCGCGCCTGTTACGACATCCGCCCGTTTGAAACCCATCGCTTCCGCTTTTTTGATTAAATCATCGATTGTCATTGTCGGCGGCGCAATCGAAACCGGCGTTTTGTCTTCGATAAATTCCGGCACATCGGATTTGGCGGGCGCGTCAAACGCCAATTCCAACGCTTGCTCGGCTTTCATATGTTCGAGAAAATCTTTGAAACCGATATTGCCTGTCATTTCAAAACCCACTTCAAACGCCGGCGAATTGCTTTTCACAACTTGAAAAACTCTGGTGATTTCGCCGTCGCGCTCCTGCATAGAAACTTCAACCATTACGTCCACGAAGTATTCGAGTCCGGAAGCCGTCATCGGCAAAACACGCCCGATTTCGTTGTCTTCCTTTGCTTCTTTGCCTTTCGCGGGAATCTGGTCAGCTATGACAACGGATTTTCCGCTTTCGATGCACAGCCTTCGCAAAACCGACTGCAAAATCATCTGGTCGGCGGCAAGTTCTTCGGCACTCGGCTGAGCAAGCGGGTCGCCGGTTTTTTCTCGGACGGCTTCAATCATCTCTGAATGTTTCGCGCCGAAATACGCCGCCCAACTATCGAGTGCAAAACAGCCGTAATTTTGCTCACGACCTTCGCCGCTTATTGCCCAATCAATAAATTCCGGCAGTTCGTCGGTTTGTTCGATTTCAAGCGCGTCAAATTTTTCGCCGACTCCGCGCAACAGACGTGCTTTGCGTTCGGTGTCGAAAATACACAGTTTCCCCAAACCGGCTTCCGCCATCGAACTTATAAAATGACTTTTGCCGACGCCCGCGCCGCCGCGAATCGCCATAATCAACCGCTGTTGGCGCGGCATACGACTCAAAGGATTGATTTTAGGTTTATTTGGATTTTTCATTTTTGCTTTCTCCTTAGCTCTAAAATGTTTTCTTAATGTTTTTCCTGATTGTTTGTTTGATAACTGCCTACCGCCAAAGGCATTTTGTATCATTGATGAAACAAATCTAACATATGTTGCAGCGTGTTTCAAGTATGAAACACAAGATTTTTATTGTTTTAGAAAATTTTTATTTTTTTACGAATTTATTTTGGTTAAATCCAGTTCAAGGAAAAGAGTCTTTTAATAAGGATTTTCGTAGTAAGGAGCGATTTTATAAAAGCCAAAAGATTGATAAAGTTTGACGGCGCGCGGCATTTTCTCGGGCAAGGTGTCGAGGCGCATTTTTTCGTAACCTATAATGCGCGCTGCGGTTAATAGTTTCTCAATCAGAATTTTGCCCAGATTCAAGCCGCGAAAGTTTTCACGCACAAACAAGCGCTTCATTTCGCAAATACGTTCATCGAGTCGTCTCAAAGCCGCGCATCCGGCGACCGTGTTATTTACGTAAATCAAAAAAAGCCGACCGTTTGGTGCCGCATATTTGCCCGCAGACGTTTCAATTCTTCTTCAAAGTTTTGAAAACACAAATCGAGCGCGAGCCATTGTTCGTATTCGCGGATAAGCCGACGCGCCGCTTCAATTTGCTCCGGCGTTTCGGCTTCGATAACATCAATCATACAAAACCGAGTTTCTGTAATTTCTCAATTGTTACGCCGTCCGGTTTATTTTGTCCGTAAAGCATAATTCGCTCGACGTATTTGGCAATCATATCAACTTCCAAATTCACGTTGTCGCCGCTTTTCAAAGTGTGAAGATTTGTTTGATTCCAGGTTTTCGGAATAACGGCGATTTCAAACGAATCGCCGCTCAAATTCGCAATCGTCAAACTAATTCCTTCAACGGAAATCGAGCCTTTGTAAATTAAATACTTTGCAATTTCCCCAGGAAAACCGACGCGCACCGTCCAAAAATCTCCGTTCTGGATTGCGCCTAAAAATTCTCCCCTCGCGTCAATGTGTCCTTGAACGAGATGTCCGCCGAGCCGCGTCGTAGGCGTAACGGCGCGCTCCAGATTCACTTTTGCGCCTACCTTTAATTTTCCCAAAGCGGAACGCCGCAGCGTTTCGTTTGAAACATCAGCCGCGAAAGAATTCTCTTTTACATTAATCGCCGTCAGACAAACGCCGTTGACGGCAATCGAGTCACCTTCAATTGTATTTTCGGTAACCGTTTGCGCGGAAATTTTTACGCGCGCGCCGTCACCGCGCATTTCAAATTCTGAAATTTTGCCGAGTTCTTCAATTATTCCGGTAAACATATTCGTTAAAAGCAAGGACAAAAAATTTATTCCGTAACCATTTCGATTGATGACAGCTTGCGAACGTCGATTGAAATCGGCTCGTCGTTTTGAACTTTACGGTAAAGATTGACAAATTTCGCGTTCCAAACGACTTCACTTGGTTTGTAGGACGAGCGCGTGTGGACGGGTTGGGCGAAGGTTTCGTCAATCGCCGTCAGCAAAATCAAAAATTCGGCATCGGATTTTTCCAAATCTTTATTGGTTAAATTAAACAGCGGACTCGCTTCGTCAATCGGATGAACGATTGTCCAGGAAAGCGGAAAAAAGGAGACGTTGCTTCGTTCGAGTTCGAGCGAATCGAAGCGGCGGATGACGCTCCCGCCTTCTTCGACAAAATGCGACATCATCACTTTGATATTGACTTCGATAAGCTGGCTGGCGCGCATATTTACCAGCCGAAACATAAAGGATTGACCGCCCCGATAAGGAGCGACAATGGCGTTTTCGCTGAATTTTATCATTGCCGTCGGACGCGCAAAACGCGCAAACACCAAACCGATAATAAGTGCGTTCACCAGGAGACTGTAATAGGATTCTATCATTACGAGAAAATTCGGCAACACCCCGACCGGATGAATCGTGCCATATCCGATTGTCGCAAAGGTTTGCACGCTGAAGAAAAACGCGCGCAAAAATTGCGAGCTGAGCGGTGTCGAGGAACTGTCAACCAGCGCGTTAGCGCCACAGAGCGTGTAAAGCAAGCCGAAAAGAACATTGCTAAAAAAATACAGAATTAAAACAATGCCCAGAAATTTCGTCCAGGACATCGAGAGTGAAACGTGGAAAAAATTCAGCGACGAAATGTAAGCCAAACCTTTACGCTGAACATTAAAAGACCCGTCCGTGTTGATAAGACGCAGGCGGCTTTCACGCGAGACAATCGAGCCGAAACCCAAATCGCGGGGTTCACGCTCGGACAGCGCAGTCGCCATTTTCGTCTTGACCAGTTCTTCTTTAACGTCTTT
The DNA here is from genome assembly GCA_002050355.1 of Acidobacteria bacterium 28-9. Classification (GTDB taxonomy): domain Bacteria; phylum Acidobacteriota; class Blastocatellia; order Pyrinomonadales; family Pyrinomonadaceae. The sequence continues at coordinate 29,875 of MWYY01000049.1, read as the reverse complement.
TTTTACTTCTTCTCTAACGTCTTGCTTTGTTTCAAGCTCCATAATTTTATTCGTTGCTTTCCGCCAATATCTCGCGTAAGGCTTCGAGTTCGGGCAGAACCAGCAAATCCTTCGTGCGTCCGGCGGCGCGTTTGGCTTTCAGCAAGCCTTCGATTGACAAAACTTTCACTTCAAAACCATATAAGCTAATCGTAACCGATTCGTCAAAAACATTTGAAAATATTCCCACGCCTGAAACTTCCGCTAACAAATCAATGTCGCCGATAGAAGTTTCAAGCGTAAAATTCGCGCCGTTTTGCAAGGTTTGTTCGTCCCAGACAAAAAGTAAATTTGCGGGAAATCCGCGCGGGCGCGGATTAAATGGAGCAAGAGCGGCGGCGAGTTTTTTTAGATTTGCTCGTTCGCGCGAGTAACAAACGTCAAGGTCTTGCGTTAAATATGAAGAGCCGTGTCCGCGAAGAGCCATTCCGCCGATAATAACGAAAGCGACCTGATTTTCGACAAAAGCCTTTATCGCTTGCGTCGGCTTAATCATTTTTATTTTTTAACGATTTCCGCATCTCGTTTGAAAAAAACTCGACATCTTCAATCGCTTGCAGTGTCTCATTAATTCTTTCTTCCGGCGTCAATCTCAAGTTGCGCGCCAGCAAAGTCAAATCAATGCCGAATTCTTTAGCGGCGGCAACTTTACTTCCCGGACGCGGATTTCTAATTAGTTTTCCAATTTTTTCCAACCGTTTTTCGCTCAGCTTTTCCATAATTTTAACTTTTCAATCCGACATCTTTGAAAATTTTATCAAGAAACAAATTCGACAGTTTTTCCTGAATGCTATTTGACTTCAAACGCTCGTTCAAATTTTTGAAATCGACCGAATCGAGATTTTGGTCTTGGTTAAAACACGAGAAGACGAAAAATTCTTCGCCCGTGTGCGGGTTGACGTGGCGCTGCAAACACTGGGCGCAAACCTCTTTCATCATACACTGCATAGGCGAATTGATTGAGCCGATTGCAATGTGGTTTTCCTTAAGGAAAGGTTTCAAAGTTGTGTAGCGCGCTTCTTTAACGCCGTTCATCATTCTGTCTGAACCGATAGCAATAATTCGGTCAACGTCCGACAGTTTGACAGTTTGATCTCCCAAATGTCCTTCCGCGTAAGCAATCATCGCCTGTACTATATTGCCGCGAAAATGCGCGTCCTGCTGTCTGTGCGGGACAACTTCTTCGCCCATATCAGTCGCCCAGACGACCTGGTCAACCGCAGTTTCGATCTCCTCTCGTTTGACCAAATCCGCGCCGTTTCGGTAACCGGCAAAGTAAATCAGGCGATTGCCGCGCTGTTTCATCGCTTTGGCAATTGAGAACAAAACGGCGTTTCCCAAACCGCCGCCGGCGAGCATAACCGTTTCATTTTCGGGAATTTCCGTCGGTGTTCCGGTCGGACCCATAACGACGACTTCTTCGCCTTCTTTAAGAAGCGAAACGAGGCGCGAGGAAGTTCCCATCTCCAGAACAATCATCGAAAGCAAGCCTTTTTCTTCGTCAACCCATGCGCCGGTCAATGCTAAACCTTCCATCATAAGGCGTTTGCCTCCGACAACGGGAGCGGTCGTTTCAAAATTCTGCAGACGATAAAATTGTCCCGGCTCGAATTTCCTGGCTTGCAGCGGAGCTTTGACGATAACGTCAACGATTGTCGGCGTTAAGCGTTCAACTCGGACGACATAGCCGCGAAGCTGTTCGTCTAAAGTTTTGACGAGTCGGTTAAATTTATTTTCGTTTTCGGCTTCGTTTTGATTTGTTGTTTCCTTTGCAAAAAGTTCTGCTACGCGCTCGTAGCCGTGTTTGGCGGAAGCCATCGCTTTGACTACGTTTCCGGCGTAAATCGGATGATTGTCGCCGTAATAAGAAATAAATTTTCCGCCTTTTTCATAAGACGTGAAAAAACCGGTTTCACCTTTTTCCGTCGGAACGGCGTGAAAATTTCCGTCACCGTTTCGCTCTAATTTGTGCGGCGCGAAAAATTGTTTCCATTCGTCGAGCTTAAACGTTCCGGGATTTTCCTTTTCGTAAATTACGTTCGGGCTTGTTCCGGCGGCGACGCAAACCGTGCGCGCGGGAAACTCGACCATTTCGCCGGTGTTTTCAAATTTATTTGTATCGACGATGTAATTTAAACGCTCAAAAATCAACGCTTTGACCGCGCCGAAATCGTCCGGCACGGCTTCCGCCGGATTCATACATTCGACGAAATTGATGCCTTCTTCCAGAGCCTTTTGAACTTCTTCGTGATTTAAGCGATACGCGGGCGAATCCTGCAGACGCTTTCGATAAACCAGAGATACACCGCCCCAGCTTTGTACGAGCGACACAAAATTTGGTTCTTCGCCTGCTTCGTCGGCACGCTCGCGCTCAATACGAATCTCTTTGCCGTGTTCGAGGAATTCTTGAAATACGCGCGTTTCTTCTTCGTCGAAGCGCTTCCAAACGGCTTCTTCGCCAAACTCCGCGCTCAAACTCTCAAACATTTCCAGCATTTTTTCGACCTGCACCGGATAATAAGCGAAAATTTCCGTCGCCGTGTCAACGCCCGTCAAGCCGCCTCCGATAACAATTGCCGGAAGCCGGATTTGCAGATTTGACAGCGTATCTTTTTTGAACGCTCCGTTTAGCTGCAGAGACATCAGAAAATCCGATGCTTTGCGAATGCCTCGAATCAAATTGTTTTTCATCTTGACGATCGTCGGACGACCCGCGCCGGTGGCAATTGCAATGTGGTCAAAACTAAAATCCCAGGCGTCTTCAATCGTCAAAGTTCCGCCGAAACGAATGCCGCCGTAGGCGCGAAAACGCTCGCGGCGCGAGAGAAGAAGCTGCAGCATCGTTAAGAAATTTTTGTCCCAGCGAACCGTAATCCCGTATTCGGAAACGCCGCCGAAGCCTGACAAAATTCTTTCGTCCAATTCTTCGGTTATTTCCCGGATGTCTTTTATCGGTTTTGGACAAACTTTGCCGTTCGTACCCGTGATTTCGTCGGCGAGCGGTTCTATTTTTAAGCCGTCCATTCCGACGACGCCGAAACCTTCGTTCAAAAGATAATGCGCGAGCGTGTAGCCTGCCGGACCTAAACCGACGACTAAAATGTTTTTGCCGTTGTAAGGCAATGCAAAGGGGCGTTTCGCGTTTAGCGGATTCCAGCGCGTCAGCAAGCTGTAAATTTCAAAACCGTATGGCAAATTCAAAACGTCGGTCAAGGTTGCAGTTTCCGCCAACGGAATGTTCACCGGGTCTTGCTTTTGGAAAATGCAGCCTTTCATACAATCGTTGCAAATGCGATGACCTGTTCCGGCGCACATCGGATTGTCAATCGTAACCAGTGCGAGCGAGGCAATTGAATCACCGTGCCTCTTCAACAAGTGCATTTCCGAGATTTTTTCGTCGAGCGGACAGCCTTCGAGTTTTATTCCCAAAGGATTTCGCTTCGGCGAGCCGTCTTTTTCGTGCAGACCTGTCGAGCAGGAATCTTTCGAGCGTTCGTGACAAATCAGGCAGTAATCGGTTTCGTAAAGCGAATCGCGCAAACTGCCGCGGTCGTCGGTCAATTTAAAACCGTCGCGGCGGCGCAGTTCTTCGGTCGCGCCGCGTATTAAATCGGGAAATTCGTCGCTCGGATGAATTATATGTACGAGGTTTTGGTAATCGAGACCGTGCGGCGTTTTGAAGCTGTACCATTTTTTTTCTTTTTTGAAAAATGCAATGGCTGACCACGCTTCGATGAGATGCAGAACGGCTTTAACTTCGAGCAATTCGCCTGTTTCGTTCGTTTCATTAACAAACTGCGAGTAAACTTTGCCGAAAATTTTATCTTTTAGTTTCGCCGAAGCACTCTGGATATTTTCTATCGTGCTTTGCGCCGAAGCGGTCAATTCGAGATTTTTCGCAAGCTGTTCTTCGGCTTCGAGAATTTTTACAGTCATAGCTGCGACCGCTAATTCTTCGTCATAAATCAAATCGTCGCCGAAAGCCGTGTTTTTCAGTTCATTCAGAGCCGTGTTGAGTTCGGTTTCGTCAAAATCGGTTAAATCTTCCGCCTTGAATTTTTTGATGGCGCGCCGCTGAACAAAGAACTTATACGACCAAATCGGGTCTTGCTCATTAATAACACTCAACAACTCTTCCCGGTCTGAAACGATGCCGAACATTCGCGCTATAAAATCCGATAAATACGGTGCGGCATCGGTCAGAATTTTTGACTCGACTCGCTTCTCGTAACCACGCCCGCGCGTGGCAATATATTTGATTAACGCCTGGTGCAAAACGAATTCTTTTTCTTCGAGTTCAGCGTAGAATTTTTCAGCAATCTCTTTAAGTTTTCCGGCATCATAAAGGTCGGAAAACTTAAATCCGTCAATACCCAAATCAAAATCGTAACCGGAAGCTGAAGTTATAATTGCGTTTTGTTTTTCGGAAATCCCAATCATATATGTTTTTTTAGATGTAAATATAATAATTTGCGTCAAAGAAAAATATAACATTTACGCTTCGATTCAAACAAAAGCTGCCTCGCACGGGCGGTTTAAATTTTTGCTTTAACAGACGGAAAGGTGTATATTTTCAATAATTTTAACAAGGTCTCTTTTAGCAGTAACGATAAATACCGGAAGAATTTGCGCCCAATATGATATAAAAAAAGTTTGCCTCGCATAAACTTCGGCAATATAATAGAAATTCAAGGTTTAATAATAAAGTTTTAATAATAGAAGTATGGAAAAAAATGAAAGATTGCTGCCTCTGCCCGCCGGCGTCGGCAACGACTTACAAACAGCTAGCCAGGAATATCCGGTAAATTATTCACCTTTCTATGATGATGAGACGGTTGAGAATAAACGCTCGGTTATCGAGTATTTAAATATTATCTATAAACGTCTGCCGATAATTTTGGCGATGACGATTATAACAACCGCCGTTGTTGCCTTTTATATGTATCGGCAACAGTCCGTTTATGAAGCGCGCACGGAAATGGTTATCGAGCCGCGCAAACCGAAACCGCAGGAAAAACAAGCGACTTACATCAATTTCGGCAATGATATAAATTATTACAACACGCAGCTACAGCTTCTCCAAAGTCCCGAATTGATGCGCGACGTGGTTATCCGTCTGGGTTTGCAGCGCGAACCGAACTTGTTCGGCGTACAAAACAAAGGTTTTATCTCGAAACTCGGAACAATAGTTTCGGGCGAAAAGGAAGTTCAGAGCAGCGAAGTTTCTTCTTCGCTTCCGGTTATAGCTCAAACCGGAGCGGACGATACGGTTCAGATTGACCAGGTTATTCTTTCGCCGGAAGAAAAATCTCGTGTCAATAAGTATGCTGCCATTCTGCTGGGCGGTTTGCGGGTTGACCAAAAGGAAAAAACAAGTATCGTCAACATTTTCGTTCAAAGCACCAACGCCGATTTAGCGGCGAAGGTTGCCGATAAAACCGCCGAACTTTTTATTGAAAAAGACATCGAGCGTTCAACACAGGGCGCGAAAAAATCTCTGGAAGATTTGACGAAATCAATCGAGGATTTGAAGACAACCGTTGACGTAAAAGATAAGGAACGCATTGCCTATTTAAAGAATAGAAGTTTGCCTTTGCAGGAGAATGGTGGTGATTTGACGGCACAAAGATTGACAACTTTGAGTGGTCAATGGCTTACGGCGATAGACGACCGTCGAAAACTTGAAGCCAAACACGACGCAGCAGTGCGCGCCAACAGTCGGGGCGAAGGTCTTACCATTCCGGAATTGAGCGACAACAAAATTGCTGAGAATGAAATGCGCTTGAATATCGAACGAAAAGCCAAGCTGCAAGACCAGATGCGTCTTATTGACAAAGATATTCAAGACGCCGAAGCGAAACTCAGCCAGCTTCGAGCGAAATACACGGACGAAATGCCGGAAAACAAATCCGTCATCAGCCAAATCGCAAAATTAGAGCAAATCAAGGAAAAAACCAATAAAGAGGTTTCCCAGCTAATCGAAAATGAAAGCAGGAAAATCGAAACCAAAGCCGTCGGCGGCGTTCTTGTCGGGCTGAAATCGCAGCTCGAAGCGGCGCAGGGGCGTGAAGCACAGTTGCAGACTGCATACGCAAGAGAAGTCGCCAGCGCCAACCAGCAAGGGCAGGACGTAACGAGCCTGACAACCTTGACCAGAGAAATTCAAACACAGCGTACTTTACTTGACACACTCACCCAAAAACAAAAAGAGACGGAACTGGCATTAACCAGTAGCAGACCCGACAATCTGATAATTTCAAATCACGCCCAAAAACCGATGGAGCCGGTCGGACCCAACAGAAAACGCAATACTTTGATTGCATTTTTAATCTCGCTGGCGGCGGGCATCGGTTTGGCGTTTCTGCTTGACTACTTAGACGATTCGGTTCGGACTTCCGACGACATTGGCAGATACCTGGGCTTGCCGACGCTGGCGTTGATTCCGCACCAAACCAATAACGATAAGCGCAAACTAAATACCGCATCCGCGAAAAACGGCTATGCCTCTTCAATGGCTTTGGTTTCGCTCGAAGATAATCGTTCGGCTGTCGCCGAAGCTTATCGTCATTTGCGGACATCTTTGCTGTTTTCGTCCGCCGGAAAGCCGCCGCAGACGATTTTGGTAACATCTTCGCAGCCTGCTGAAGGAAAGACGACAACCGCTATCAATACGGCAATCACGCTGGCACAAGGCGGCGCTGATGTTGTAATTATTGACTGCGATTTGCGTCGTCCGCGTCTGCACAGTCATTTCGGATTGGAAAACGGAAACGGTTTGACCAATTATCTTTCTGGCGAAAAAAATACGGATAATTTGCTCAAACCATATACAAATCTGCCGAGGCTCAAAGTTATTACCAGCGGACCGATTCCGCCGAATCCGGCTGAACTTTTGAGTTCGGCGGAAATGAAAAATCTTTTGCAATTCCTGAAAGGAAATTACAAGCACGTAATTATTGATTCGCCGCCGGCAATCTCCTTTACGGACGCGGCAATCCTGTCAACCTTGGTTGACGGCGTTATTTTGGTGGCGATGGCTGGTAAAAGCTCTATTCATTTGATACGGCGCTTCAAACAACGCCTTGCCACTATCGGAGCGCGCATTTACGGCGTTGTGTTAAACGGCGTGAAACTCAATTCCGTCGAATATAACTATTACGGCTACGGCTACACATCCGATTATTACACCAACCACGACGATTCGACGCCGTTGATGGAAGACGTCGCTTCGGTTCACGAAACTAAAAACTAGAAAGACAAAAATAAAAAGTAAAAAGGCAAAAGTGATTCTTTACTTTTGCCTTTTTACTTTTAAAAAAACTTCAAGGGCTTTTTCCCAATTTGGCAGAGGAGAAAGCCCGAATTTTTGACTGAAAAGACAAGCAAGGCGCGAATTTTTCGGGCGCGGCGCGGGACGTTTTAAGGTATTGTTTGAAACGCTGTCGAGCAGATTTTTGTCAAAGCCTTTGATTTCACAAACCTTGCGTGCAAACTCTTCGTAACTCGCGCCGCTTCCCGAATTCGTAACGTGAAAAATGCACGGCATATCAAGTTCTGCCAATTCGCGCAAGCGCGTTGCTAAATCTTCTGCAAAAGTCGGCGTCCCGTATGCGTCGTAAATCGCTTTTATTTGTTTTCTATCGGCGAGAAGCTCGTGCATCACGCTTAAAAAATTCGTGCCATCGTCTCCAAAAATCCAGCCCGAACGCACAATAATCGAACGCGCGTAGGCATTTCTCGCCCGAATTTCGCCTTCGAGTTTCGATTTGCCGTAAACGCTCTGCGGATTCGGCGTGTCGCGCTGCGTGTAAAATTCTTCCTTCGCGCCGTCGAAAACGTAATCGGTCGAAATCGTTACAAAAGCACTTTCATATTTTTTTGACGCCAGCGCAAGATTTTCAACGCCGACAGCATTTGCCGCGAAGCACAAATCTTGATTGGTTTCCGCGCCGTCAACATTCGTGTAAGCGGCGCAGTTTATTACGGCGTCGGGTTTTTCGCGCGCAAAAACTTCAAACACTTGCTCGCCGTTTGAAATGTCCAATTCCTGCCGCGTAAAAGCAGAAACGTCATCGCCGATTGCTTGGCAGTGTTTAATTGTTGCCCGCGCGACCATTCCGTTTGCTCCGGTTACCAAAATTTTCATCGGTTTTTTATAGCTACTAGACAAAAATGCTTTGCAAAAATTAAACTAGAAACTTTGTAAAATCAAATAAACTTTTAAGATACGGAGATTAAATAATTTTATGGCACAATCGGCAAACGATATGCGCAAAGGAATGGTGATAGTTTTTGAAGGCGCGCCGTGCAAAGTGATGGAATTTCGGCATCACACGCCGGGAAACCTGCGCGCGATGGTTCAAGCGCGGCTTCGCAATTTGAAAACGGGAAGTTCTTTTGAACATCGCTTTCGCTCGAACGACACGATAGAACGCGCGATGCTCGAACAGCACGATATGGAATATCTGTATTCGGACGGCTCGCAGCATCATTTTATGAACACGGAAAATTACGAGCAAGTTGCCTTGAGCGAAGACGAGCTTGGCGACGCGGCGCAATGGCTGATGCCCGGCTTGAAAATTGAAGTCGAGTTTTACAACGGCACGCCGATTGGCGTAAAACTGCCGGATTCGATGGAGTTGACGGTTACGCGAACCGACCCGATTTTAAAAAGCGCGACCGTTTCCAATTCAAACAAACCAGCAACTTTGGAAAACGGCGTGGCGATTTCCGTTCCGCCGTTTATTACCGAAGGCGAGCGCATCCGCGTCAACCCGACCGAATCGAAATATATCGAAAGAGTGAAATAGTCTGGAGAGTTTAGGGAGTCTGGAGAGTGCGAAATATCTTTTGACTCTCAAAACTCTCCAGACTCTCCGGACTAAAAATGTTTTTCCTCTATAGCCTTCTGCTGACAATCAGTTTTCTGTTTTTGCTGCCGCGTTTTCTGCTCGACGCCTGGCGAAAGGGAAAATACGCCGCCGGTTTTTGGCAAAGGCTTGGAAGTTTGCCGGAATTTCCGCGCGGCGAAAAACCCGTCATCTGGCTGCACTGCGTTTCGGTCGGTGAAACAAACGCAGCACGACCGCTCGTCAACAAAATTCTTGAAAACTTTCCCGAATATCGGCTTGTCATTTCGACAACGACAAGAACGGGTCAAAATCTGGCGCGCGAAATTTTTGCAGATTCTGCGGAACTGGTTTTTTATATGCCTTTTGATTGGAAATTCAGCGTTCGCCGTGTTTTGCGCAACATAAAACCGGACGTTGTTTTGATAATGGAAACCGAGCTTTGGTTCAACTTTATCCGCGAATCTAAAGAAAGCGGCGCGATCGTCGTCATCGTCAACGGCAGACTTTCGGAAAATTCGCTTAATCGGTATCTTTGGATTCCGAAAACAATTCGCTGCGTGCTGCAAAACATTGATTTGGCTCTGATGCAGGGGCAAAAAGACGCGCAGCGAATCGTGCGGCTCGGAATTCGCGCCGATAAAGTAAATGTTACGGGAAATGTTAAATTTGACCAGAATTTTGACGAAACCAAAAACGGCTTAACCGAAAACTTACAAAGAAGATTTGCTATTACAAAAGACGCGCCGCTGATTGTCGCCTCAAGCACGCACGCGCCGGAAGAACAATGGATTTTGCAGGCTTTCAAAAAGGTTTATAAATCTTCGACGGAAAATCCGCCGCGTCTTTTAATCGCGCCGCGCCACCCTGAACGCTTCGCGGAAGTTGAAAAATTGGTAAAAGAAACCGGAATTGATTGGGCAAAGCGTTCCGAAACCGAATCGAGCCGCGACCGTTCAGCTAAAGTAATTTTGCTCGATTCTATCGGCGAACTTCGCGCAATCTATTCGCTTGCCAAGATTGTTTTCGTCGGCGGAAGCCTTATCCCGCATGGCGGGCAAAGCATTTTAGAACCTGCAATTGCTGAAAAGCCGATTGTTACGGGTTTTTACACGATGAACTTTGAAGCCGCGACAAAAGAATTTTTGAATCAAAACGCGCTCATTCAATTGCCAAAACTCGCCGAAACAGAAGTTGTCGAAAAACTCGCGGAAACTTTTTCACAGCTTTTGCAGAACCAGGAAGCGCGACAAACATTAGCGAAAAACGCGCTTGCCGTAATGCGAAAAAATCGCGGCGCAACCGAAAAAACAATTGAGCAGCTCAAACCTTTTCTGCAAAACAGCAGCACAAAAACTTTCTCGCAAAACAATCAACCCGATGCTTCTTGAATCACGCAGTTTATGATTTTCGTCTTTTACTTTTTCACATTAGTTTTAGTTTTTCTCGGCTACAAATCTCTGCACGGCGGAATTGATTATCTGAACTATTTCAAAAAAGAACTAGTAAAAACGCAGCCGGATTTTACGCCGTATGCTTCCGTAATTGTGCCGTGTCGCGGAATTGAGGAAGGTTTGCGCCGGAATCTATCAGCGTTGTTTCAACAAGATTATCCTAAATACGAAATAATTTTCGTATTTGACGATGAAAAAGACCAGGCATTTACGGCGGTTGAAAATTTGGTCGAATCGAATACGGACAAAATTCGCGCCGATGAAACCGGAAATAGTCCGGGTAAGATAATCGACGTTTTGAACGGTTCTAATGTTCCGCTCTCGCAAAGAGCGGACATAGAAAAACTCGTAACGGTGAAATATGTAATTGCCGGACGAGCCGAAGTTGAAGGGCAAAAGGTTCGCAATCTGCGCCAAGCCGTTTTGGAAACTGCGGCGCACAGCGAGATTTTCGTTTTCGTAGATTCCGACGCGCGCCCGACTGCAAATTGGATGCGTGATTTAATCGCGCCTTTAGAAGATGAAACGGTCGGTGCGGCGACCGGTTATCGTTGGTTTATTTCAAAAAACGGCGGATTTTCGTCACAATTACGCTCGGTTTGGAACGCTTCGATTGCTTCGGCTCTGGGCGCGAACGGGAAATCAAATTTTTGCTGGGGCGGCGCGACGGCGATTCGGCGCGCAACCTTTGAAAAATTGAATATACGCGAAAAATGGCGCGGAACTTTGTCGGACGATTTTACCGTTACGAGAGTTTTAAAAGAAGCGAGTTTGCCTATTTGTTTTGTTTCACAGGCGCTGACGGCGACGGTTGAAGATTGTTCGTTTTCGGAACTTCTCGAATTTACGACGCGACAGATGAAAATTACGCGCGTTTATGCGCCGCATTTGTGGAAAGCGTCTTTTGCCGGTTCATTTCTTTTTTCGTTTACATTTTGGACGGGCGTTTTGCTTTTGTTTTTCGTTTCAGGCTGGCAATTCTGGGTAACGCTCGCATTTTTATTGACAATTCTCGCACTCGGTGTAGGCAAAGCATATCTTCGGTTAAATGCTGTCAAACTTGTTTTGAAAAATTATGAAAAAGAGTTAAACCAAAGTTTTTTATGGCAAATGACGCTTTGGACAATTACGCCTATTTTGTTTTTCTACAACGACTGCGCGGCGCTGCTTTCACGGAAAATCGTTTGGCGCGGCATCGAATACGAATTGAAATCCGCCGGCGAAACTGTCATTATTAGCGATAACACCGAATAAAATTGCCCGAACAGTAAAGAAAAATAAACTAACGCGGGAGAATTTTGTATGATAAAAAATTTGCTCGACGCAGACGAAAATCCGCCGCCGGGAACAAAAGTAATAATAGAAGAGACAACTGTTGAACCGACGGCAACGATTGGCAGTAAAGAAGTTGATTTGGCTGACCGTACATTGCAAGCCGAAGATATTCTTGAAATTCCCGCAACTGCCGTCGAACCGCAAAATGTTGCGGAAATTTCCCGAACGCCGATTGATACGACAAATTTTCAGCAAATTAGCGATGAAACATTTGTTGAATCGTCAAAGCCCGAAACAGAAAATTTTGTTTTACCTGCCGACCAACCGACGCAGACAAGACAAGAACCGCCGCCGCTTTTTCAAACCGATTATAAACCCGAATCGCAAGCCGAAACGATGCGTAACAGCGGGCTTGCGTATGCGGCGGCAATCACGCTTTTCGGCGCGGTCGTTTTTATGATGGTTATTGGATGGTTTGCGGATTTGCTTTTGGGTAGTTCTCCGTGGGGAATTGTTGTCGGCATAGTTTTAGGCGCAACCATTGGATTTATTCAATTTTTCCGGCTTACTTCGCAAATCCTTAAAAATAAAGAATAAGTCTTCGAGTATGCCAAAATAAATAAGAACTTTTACCGCAGAGATAAAACGCCGCAGAACAATTTTTTAAGAAGTAATGTTTTCTCTGCGAAACTCCGCGTCTTTTCTCTGCGCCTCTGCGGTGAAAACTTATAACCTTTAAGTTGGGTTATTTTGAGAAAAATTGCACAAACCTTTATTCCTGCTTTGATATTTACTGATTTTCTTTGTAAAATCTTTGTTTCGCAATGAGCGGAAATTCCGAACCTGTAGAGACAGAACAAGAAAGCGACGTTATTGATGCCAATGCTGGCGCGCTCGTTTCGCACCGTCGGATTTTGTGGGCGATGGCGGCGGTAACGATTCTCGGCGGTTTGCTCGGTTTTATCTTTGTTTCGCCGGAGTTCGGCGCGGGCGTTTTATTCGGCGGCGGTTTATCTTTGGTCAATTATTATTGGCTGAAAAGTTCGCTTCGCGGCATTTTTGATAAAGCCGTTTCTACGGGCGAGAGACCGAGATTTTTTGGCGGTACATACTTTTTGCGTTATCTGGCGTTCGGAACGCTTTTGTTAATCGTTTTCCTGACAAAAGTTTTGCCGATAATCGCCGTGTTATTAGGTTTGGCGAGTTTCGCGTTTGCGATTATTGTCGAGGCTTTTATACTTTTATTTTTATCCGTTTTTAAGAAATAAAATTATGTTTTTATTTGCAGAAGCCGCAGCAGCGGAAGAACATCATTCGCCGCTTATCGTTGAGTTTGTCAATCATTATTTGGGCGAGCCGCTTCATCATTTTGAGGTTACTTATACAAAACCGATTTGGGATAAATTTCTCGGTCTGTTCGGCTCAAACGCTGAAGCCGTGTTCGGTAAATATACACCGGAGAACGCGATTCCGTGGTATACGATAATGTTCTTGATTGCGTGCATTTTAACGCTTGTCGCAATCTGGATTTTCAAAGGCAAACTCTCAGAAGACGACCCACACGAAGGGCAGCTTACGCTCGAAGCCGGGTATTTTGCTTTGCGCGATTTGGTCGTCAACGTCATCGGCGAACACGGCTTTAAATATTTTCCGGTCGTGGCGACCTTTGCTGTTTTGATTTTGATTTCAAATTTGATGGGACTTTTTCCGCTGTTTATGGCGCCGACGGCTTCAACCAGCGTTACGTTTGCGCTCGGCATTGCGTCTTTCGTTTATTACAATTACATCGGGATAAAAGAGAACGGACTGAAAAACCATCTGGCGCATTTTGCGGGACCGAAATTGCCCTGGTATATGTTTTTAATCACGGTTTTGATTTTCGGCATCGAGCTGGTCAGTAATTCGATTCGACCTCTGACGCTCGGCGTGCGGCTTTTTGCCAATATGTTTGCCGACGAAAAAATCAGCGAGACCATCGCCAATATGTATCCGCCGTTTACGCAGTTTCTCGTTCCGGTCGTGCTTTTGCCGCTGGCACTTTTCGTCGCTTTTGTGCAGGCGTTTGTGTTTACGCTGCTTTCGGTGATTTACATCAGCGAAGTTTCGCACGCGCCGCACGACGATAAACACGGAGGCGTACATTCGCCCGAAACAGGCGAAGCACTTGCTACGGCGCACGTCTAACGATTTTAAATTTTGGATTGGTTTTTGATTCAAATTACATTTGATAATTTTCTTAAGAGACACGAAAGCAGTTTTGTTTTAACGTTTGAAAATCTGCATTTTATAGCAATTGTGCCGACACGATTACAGGAGCGCCGCGTCTCCCAAGACTGCGGATTGCATACCGGAAGTCAGGCGAAATCATAACAGACAAAGCGAATTTTTACGCGGAAAGCAAAATTGCCCGGAAGTCTCAAACTAAAAAACTAAATTAGGAGACTAAAATGAATAAATACAAAAATATCTTTTTCAGCGTTTTAACTTTGCTGATTTTTTCGACAATGGCTTTCGCGCAAGGCGCAGCCGACAATGAATCAACCGTTACTTCTTCGAAAGCGATAGGCGCAGGCTTAGGGCTTATCGGTTTCGGTTTGGCGGCAGGACTTGCGGGCATCGGTCAGGGCTTGGTCGGTTCGCGTGCGGCAGAAGGCGCGGCTCGCAATCCGGGCGCGGTCGGCAGTATCCAGACATTGATGATTATCGCTCTGGCGCTCATCGAATCACTCGTTTTGTTTGCGCTGCTGCTCGTGTTTCTCAAAGTGGCATAGTTCTAAATTCGATTTTCAAACTTTTGCGGTCAAGGTTTCCAAAACTTTGCCCGCTTTTTCATTTAACATTTATCATTTACCATTAAACTAATGAACATTATTCGACATCGAACGTAAAAATTGATAAATGATAAATGAACATATGACTGACCAATTTATCGGACAAACTTTAGCGGGTAAATACCGGGTTGATTCCAAATTGCGCGAGAGCGGTTTGGGTAAGATTTATCGCGGGACGCATCTTTTGATGGATAAGCCCGTGAGCGTGAAAATTCTCTCGCCCGCGCTTGCCGCCGATGAAAATACGGTGAAGGATTTTTCAGCCGAAGCGCGCACCATTTCGCGCATTTCTCATCCGAACATTTTAAACGTAACAGATTTCGGCACGGATGCCGGCGGCACTGTTTACACGATTTTGGAAGACGCAAACGGCGAAACTCTCAAGGAAGCAATTGCCCGCGAAGAAAAATTTACGCTTAACCGCGCCGTTCGCATTGCCTGGCAAATCGCCGCCGCGCTCGCCGCCGCGCACGCTGCCGGAGTCGTTCACAATCACTTAAACGCCGGGAACGTTTTGCTCGCGCAAACGCCTGCCGACCCGGAAACGGTAAAGATTCTGAATTTCGGTTCGGTAGAATCGAAGAAAGATTTTGCGCCTGAAGATAAAACGGTTTTGAAAGATTTGGAGTATCTTTCGCCCGAACAAAATACTTCAGCAACAGAATCGGATGAACGCTCGGACGTTTATGCGCTCGGCGTGATTTTTTATGAAATGCTGACGGGCGAAGTTCCGTTCAAAGCGGAAAACGTCGCTGCCTTGATAAGTAAACAAGCGAAAAATCCGCCGCCGCCGCTTACTGCATACCGCAGTGATTTACCGGAAGATATTGAGTTTGTCGTGTTAAAAGCATTGGCAAAAAATCCCGAAATGCGTTATCAAACGGCAAGTGAATTCGCCAATGCTCTGAATCGCGCGTCAAATAACGTCGGCGGCGCGCAAACGATTCTCGCGCCGCTTGCAGCAGCAGACGTAACCGACAATGCGACGAATAATCTGTGGAAAACGGCGTTTGTCGTTTTGGCGGGAATTTCTCTGCTTGCCGTCGGTTTGATTTACGCGACTTCCGTCAAGCAAACCAATGTGCCGACGCAGCTGCAGACAGACGCTAACGGTCAACCGGTTCAGCCTCTGAATCCGGCAACCGGAACAAGCGAGCAGGGTTTGGCTAATATACCGTATCCGTCAGCAGAAATGGCGGGAAACGCAAATATAATGATTCCGCAAATTATGTCCGGCGGCGGTGGTGGATATGACCCGTGGGCGCGTGGCGGTGCGCCTCCTGCGGGTGCGCCGCCGCCAATGCCGATTGGTCCGCCCGGACAAATCTATACGATTCCGGGAAATTCAAACAGTATATTTATGCAAGACGGCGTAATTTACGAGCGCGTGCCGGTTAATTCCAATACAAACACAAACGCGCAGCTTGCGCCTACGGCAACACCGAAAGGCGGGAAAACGCCCGCGCCTGCCGCAAATACGGTGCAGCCTTCGCCGACACCGAACGCGCAAACTCCGGCAGCAGATACGAAACCGGCACCGACGCCGGCTCCGAAAACGGAAAAGACTCCGGCAAAACCGGTTGCAACTCCGAAAACTACAACGCCGCCCGCTTCGACCGCAAAGCGTCCGCAAAGCGGAGAAGAGCAAAATTTGTAAGACAAGAGTAAAAAATAGAAAGGCAAAAATTCAATTACGAAATTTTGCCTTTTTCAATTGGCAGACCGCAATATAAATTTGCTTTACAAACTTAAATCGTCGTTTGAATTTTTAATTACCGACTTTAACACTGTCCAAAACTCGCCTTGCGGTTTCAATCAAATTTTCTTCAACAGTAATGATTTTCAAAATGCCGCCCGGCGAAAAATTTGCACATTCGTTTTCGGCTAAAAATTTCATCAATTTCTCAGGCGCAACACGCGCATTTTCGCCTAATTTTACGGCAATGCCATCGCGTGTTTTATCAACGGAGACGACGTGCATTTGTTCGGCTAATTTTCTAAGGCGCGCATATTGAAACAGATTTTCCACAGACGCAGGCATTTTGCCGTAACGGTCATTTATTTCCGAGTAAATTTGGCGCAAATCTTCTTCGCGCGCAACGGAAGAAATCCGCTTGTAAGTGCGCAGACGCTGGCTCGTTTCGTTGATATAATCATTCGGAATCGAAACGTCTATGCCAAGATTTATCGAAACGCTCGTTTCGTCTTCGATTTCATCGCCTTTTAATTCCTGAATCGTGTGTTCGAGCATTCTAGTGTAAAGGTCAAATCCCAAAGCGTCGAGTTGACCGGATTGCTGACCGCCCAAAATATTTCCCGCGCCGCGCAGTTCTAAGTCCAGAGCCGCGATGCGAAAGCCCGCGCCCAAATCAGAAAATTCACGAATCGCCGAAAGGCGTCGGCGCGCGATCGGCGTTAATTCAAGTTCGCTTGGAATAAGCAAATAAGCGTAAGCGCGGCGGTTTGAACGCCCGACGCGACCGCGCAGTTGATAAAGCTGTGAAAGACCGTAATTGTCGGAGCGATTGATGATAATTGTATTTGCGCGCGGTATGTCGATGCCGTTTTCGATAATTGTCGTGGCGACGAGAACGTCGTATTTATAATCAACAAAATCGAGCATTACGTTTTCCATCTCTTTTTCGTTCATCTGCCCGTGTCCGATAGCGATGCGCGCGTTCGGCACGATTTTCTGAACCAGCGCGGCGATTGCTTCGATTGTTTCGACGCGGTTGTGTATGAAAAAAATCTGACCGTTTCTGGCTAATTCGAGTTCGATTGCCGATTTGATAACGCCTTCGCTAAATTGGACGACCTGCGTATTTATCGCAAGACGGTCACGCGGCGGCGTTTCAATTATGCTCATATCGCGCATTCCGAGAAGCGACATATTCAGCGTGCGCGGAATCGGCGTCGCGCTCAAAGTCAAAACATCGACTTTCTTTTTCAACTGCTTCAGTTTCTCTTTGTGCGCGACGCCAAAACGCTGTTCTTCGTCAACAACTACTAGACCAATTTTCGGCACTTTCACGTCGTTCGACAAAATCCGGTGCGTGCCGATTAAAATATCAACCTCGCCTTTTTCTGCCTTTTCGACAACCGCTTTTTGTTCTTTTGTCGAGCGAAAGCGTGATAATAATTCGATTTTTACAGGAAACGCGGCAAAACGCTGCTTAAAACTTTCCGAATGCTGATAAGCAAGAATCGTTGTCGGCGTCAAAACCGCGACCTGTTTTCCGTCCATCACAGCCTTAAATGCCGCGCGCATTGCCACTTCCGTTTTTCCGTAACCGACATCGCCGACAATCAATCTGTCCATCGGAACGGCAGCTTGCATATCGCCTTTCACGTCCTCGATTGCCGTCCCTTGGTCAACCGTCAATTGATACGGAAAAGCATCTTCAAATTCTTCCTGCCAGGGCGTATCGGGGGAAAACGCAAAACCTTCGACCAATTTCCTTTCGGCGTAAAGACGAAGAAGTTCGTCCGCCATATCGCGCATCGCGCGCTTTGCTTTCGCTTTCGTTTTTTGCCAGCCCAAACCGCCCAGACGGTCTAAAGTTGGCGTTGCCGCTTCGCCCGAAGAATACCGCGAAACCAAATCAAGGCGTTCGACCGGCACGAAAAGTTTGGCGTTTTCGGTGTAAATAAGGAGCATAAATTCACGCGATAAACCGCCGGTCTGCAAAGTCTGCAAACCCTCAAAACGCCCGATGCCGTGGTCGACGTGAACGACAAAATCGCCTGCTTTCAAATCGCGGAAGTCCGAAACAAAAGCGGCGGTTTTCGATTTTTGAGATTTGCGCGCCGATTTTTGCTGCGGCTTTTGATATTCGTGCTGCGTATTTTCGCCGAAAATGTCGCTTTCCGTATAAACCGTCAAATCAAACGCGGGAATTTCAAAACCGGCGGATAAATCACCGACAAGCAAAGAGTTTTGCGGAACGGAAACATCGTAATCGCGCAGAATTTCCGTCAGGCGTTCGGCTAAACCGTGCGACTGCAAAACAAAAATTCTTCCGTCGCCGAAACTTTGCGCCTTTCCAGTGGGAAATTCCTTTTGTTTTATTTCGTTGGCAAAATCCTTCAAATTTCCGTGAAACTTTCGCGTCGAACGCGACCCGAGCGAGATTTCCTGTTCGATTTCAGCCGTCGGAAAAAGAAAAAGCGGTTTGCTTTCATGATTATTTCTTCCGATTTGAATTTCGGGATTTTCATTTTCAAACGCCAGACTTTCGTCAGTTGCCGAAGCTGCTTTGCCGAGTGTTCTAAGTTCGATTCGCTTTTGTTTGTTCAACTTTTCGCGTAATTCTTCGGCGTTTAAATATAGTTCTGTCGGCTGTAAACCAATATCGTCGGCTTCGATAGTTTCGTTAAAACGCTTTTCAAGATTTTCGTAAAAAAGCGACAGCGAATTTTCCGCAATCGTCGGTTCATCAACGACGAAAACGCAGTCTTTCAAATAATCAAAAACGCTTGATTGGCGCGGCTTTACAAGCGGAATAAAGAATTCCCAGCCGGAAAAATCTTCACCTTCATCGGCAAATTGCGTTCTGTCGAGCAAGTTGCGCGAAAATTTTTCGTCGGCAAATCTTTCTCGTGCGAAAAACGCCCAATCTTTGAAATCCTGCGCGCCTGCTGCAAATTCGCGCATCGGCGCGAGTGAGATTTCCTTTATTTGTCCGGTTGAAAGTTGTGTTTCGGCATCGAATTCGCGTATCGAATCAACCGTATCACCAAAAAATTCGACGCGCACGGGCATTTCCGCGTCCGGCGACCAAACGTCAACTATTCCGCCGCGCACGGAAAACTCACCGACCGCTTTTATCGGCTCTTCGCGGACATAACCGCTTGCAATAAGTTTTTCAAGCAGAATTTCAGGCGCAAAATCTTCGTCGCGTTTTAAAACCGCGCCGAGTTCGCGCATTTCCACGGGGGAAATTGTTTTTGTAATCAAAGATTTAATGGAAGCAACCACAAAATCAGGCTGGTTCTGCGACAAACTCCACAATGCCAGAGCGCGTGTTTCCAAAGTTTCCGCATGCGGCGAGACGCCCGAATAAACGTCGGACTCAAAAGAAGGCAAGGCTAAAAGTCGTGAGTTGCCAGATTTCGGTTGCGAGTTAGCCGAATTTTGATTTCGGATTGAGTTTTGCCAGAAATTCAAATCGCACGTCCACGTTTCTAACTCTTTATTTGAATCGGCGACGACGACAAAAGTTTTTTTCGTCTCACGTTGCAGCTTGGACAGAACAAAAGCGCGCGAAGCAATTGAAGTCAAACCGCTCAGGGAAATCACGCGCGCGCCTGTGCCGATTTCGCCGCGCAGACGCTCGAATTCGCTTTTTGATTCGGACGGAAAACTCATTTCGTTTACGGTTAATGTTTAATCGTTAATAGTAAATTGTAAAAGCGGCGATTTCAATTAACAATTAACAATTAACGATTATCAAAAATCGGTCTGTGGTTTATAATCTTTCTTCATTATTAAAACAAATATTATGAGTATTTTCGAATTCGACCAAATTATCGAGCCGAACGACCAGACCGAAGCGCGTCGAGAACACCTTGAAAAGTTACGCGCGATTGTCGGAAACGTCTATCCGAATAAATTTGAACGTTCGCGTATAACCGGCGAAGAAGATACGATAACGCGCGTTGTCGCGTTTGCCAGCCCGATTGCCGATTCGCATATTTCGCAATTAGCCGAAAATGAAAAGCCTTCCGACGAACAGCGCGACGCGGTAAACGCAGAATTGAATCAACTTCGAGTTCGTGTTGCCGGACGCCTCGCCGTTCCGCCGCGCGTGATGGGAAAAGCGGCGTTCGTTCATTTGTCGGACGGCGCCGAACGTTTGCAAATCTACGTTCGCAAGCAAGATGCGAAAGCTATTAGCAACGACACGGGAAAAGTTATCGAAGCGGAAAATGCGGCGTGGGAACTTTTTAATTTTCTCGACCACGGCGATTTTATCGGTGTCGAAGGATATTTGTTTATAACAAAAACGGGCGAGCTTTCGGTTCATGTCGAAACAATCCGGTTTTTATCAAAAGCAATGTTGCCGATGCCCGACAAAATGCACGGTATCAGCGACCCGGAACTTCAAAGACGTTTTCGTTACGCCGATTTGATTGCGTCGAGCCTGCAAGTCGAACACGACGGTTTGACGACGCGCGAAGTTTTTGAACGCCGTGCAAAATTAATCAGCGGAATGCGCCGCTATTTGGACGACCACGATTTTATCGAAGTCGAAACGCCGATGCTCACGCCGAAAGCGACGGGCGCGGCGGCAAAGCCTTTTTCAACTTTTCACGAAGCGTTAAAGATTCCGCTTTACGCCCGCATCGCGCCGGAGCTTTATTTGAAACGCCTGACCGTCGGCGGTTTCGAGCGGGTTTACGAACTGAATCGAAACTTTCGCAACGAAGGTCTTTCAAACAAACACAATCCCGAATTTACGATGCTCGAATTTTATTGCGCGTATATGGACGTGAACGGAATGATGGATTTTTGCGAACAGATGTTGAAGGAATCGGTGCGGAAAGCGACGGGCGGAAGTTTGCAGGTGAAATATGGCGAGAATGAGATTGATTTTTCAAAGTTTGAAAGATTGATGATGAAACAGGCAATTGTAAAATATTATAAATTTCCGAGAATTGAAGAAGAATGGCTTAGTAGTTTAACTAACTTACGTCGCCTTTATGCGTTTCTAATGTTAATGGATTTAGGAAAGGTGGAAGCAGGTGTTGTTGCAAGTTTCTCTGCCAATACTTCTGATAATGAATTACTTTCAGAATCTTTCAAAAAACAAGATGAGTTTGCACAGTCTCAGAAGAATATAGACAAGTTGTGGGAAAAAGCAGATTTATTTAGTGAATCTATGCCGGATAGAGATATAGCTTCAAAGAATGGACTTACAGATGGAATGCTTGGGTTTATTGGAAATTATCTTATTAAGGAAGTTGCTGACGAACGCAAGAAAGCTCACATAGTTGAAAGATTATTTGGAAACATTGAACCTTTGCTTGTTCAACCAACATTCATCATTGATTACCCGAAATCAATTTCGCCTTTATCAAAAGCGTCGCCGGAAAACCCAAACGTCGCCGAGCGGTTTGAACTCTTTATCAACGGAATGGAATGCGCCAACGGTTTTTCGGAACTCAACGACCCGCAGGAACAAATGGAGCGTTTCCGCGACCAGATGAAAGAACGGACGCTCGGCGACGAAGAAGCGATGGTGATGGACGAAGATTACATTCGCGCGCTCGCTTACGGAATGCCGCCCGCCGCCGGAATCGGCATCGGGATTGATAGATTGGTTATGCTGCTCACAAATCGCCATTCAATCCGCGACGTGATTCTTTTCCCGCACATGCGACCCGAACGGAAACACAGCGAAATCGCTGAACAGTCCGCCGTAACCGCCGCCGAAAACTGGTTAGCTCTAATTGATAACGACGATGCGGGCGAAAGTTGGAATCAAGCCGCATCTTTATTCAAAACCGCCGTTACCTCAGAGCAATGGAAATCTTCTTTAGCGTCGGCGCAGGTTCCGCTTGGAAAAGTCGTCTCTCGTAAATTGAAATCCAAACGATACACCAAGGAATTGCCTGGCGCGCCGGACGGAGAGTATGTCGTTGTCGAATATGAAACGTCTTTTGAGCAGAAAAAAAACGGCACGGAAACAGTTGTGCCAAGGAAAGACGCGGATGGAGAATGGCGCGTATCAGGCTATTTTGTTAAATAGGACACAGCCGAAAAGTAATTTTATGAAAGACAAATTCATTTTGCTGCGAAAAATAAATGTTCCGGCAATCGCGCTTTTCGCAATATTTTTGTTCGGGCAAATTCCCTGTAAAGCGCAGGGCAAACAATCAAATGTTTTATACGCTCAACCGACGCGACTAATGTTGAAAGGCGACAAAAATGCCGTCGAAGAAGAGAAAAAAGGGATTTTGCTGAGGGAAGAGTTTTATCCAATCGGTTGGTCAAAAGACGGCAAATTCGCTTTCTATGTCGAACCTGCCGACGAAGCATGCGGCTGCTATTTTGCGAAATTGGTCATTCAGGATTTGCGGACTGACAAAATTCTTTGGGAACGCAGTTATAACAGCGACGGAAACTCTCAAGTTACGCTCAAAAAGTATTGGGCAAAAAATCAGAAAGAGTTTTCTCAAAAACTGGCTCAATACCGCATCAGGGCGCAAAAGCAGTTTGCTTTGCAAAATCCTGCAATCAATTATAAGAAAGATGTGCTGACTCCTGAAATTAAGGTCAACATAACGGTTAATAATGAATACGCAGTGACGGGTAATGTTATTTTGCAGTTAATTTCAAAGGAAAAGGGAAGAAAAACGATTTACGAAAAAAAATTTGACCCGAAGAAATATGAATCTTTTAGGAATGCGGAGATTTCCGGCAGTTTGCTGAGTCCGTTCGAGCCGCGCGGGGCAATCGTGATAATCGAAACGTATCGCGGTTATGAAGGACCGCCGAATATTACAAAAATTAGAATTGTCGGAACAACTCTGACAACAGGATTTCGTTTATCTTAGCAGAAAGTCATAATTGGTTTGTAAAAAAATTGAGCAGAACAAAGTATTGAGATAAGTTTTCAAATTTTAACTTTAAGGGAGAAAAAAATGGCACAGGAAAATGACGACGTATTTATTGACAGAGCAATGGACACAACTAAAACGGGGCGTGATATTCCGGGCGGCGACGGCACGATTTCCGACGAAGATATGAATGCGATTTCCAGCGGCAAAAAAAATCAGAAAACCGGACAAGACCATTCGCTTGAAAATTATGAAGATTCAGAACCGACAAGCGGCGTCGGCGCGATTCAGGATTATTCGGACAGGTCTTCGGACATCGCGCACATCGCCGGAGACGATGAGGAGTAACAATGGAATTTAAAGACACTGAATCGCAAATCGAGGGAATAAAAGAAATTTTTGCCGCCGCGACGCGCGAAGATAATTGGAAAATTGATGAGCCGATGCTTTACAGCTTTTATTTCGTAGACACGGACGCTGAAAAGCTGGAAAATCTCGGCGAGCGTCTTGAAGAAGAAAATTACGATTTCATCGGCATTTACGAACTTGGCGACGAGCAAACCGACGAATCTACCGGCGAGTATCTGCTGCACATTGATAAAGTCGAGACGCACACGCCCGAATCTCTGGCGCAGAGAAACGTCGAATTTGCCAAACTCGCCGATGAATTTCAAGTTGCGACTTACGACGGCTGGGAATTTGGCGAAGAAGGCGATTATGATGACGAAGAAGACCTTGAAGTCGAATCGCCTTCTTAAATTGGTAATAGAATTAGAGGTGAAAAGTTTAGTGATTTTTAAATATATTCATAAATTTTTCACCTTCCAAAAAGCTGCCTTAATAATTGTTAAATTGCCCGTAATTTAATGGCAATTGATGAAAAATCGACATAATCTAACAACAATTGGAAATTTCCAGCGAGCAAAATCAACGTTCCGAAAAGCCGGAAAGCGTAAAAATTCTGCGGCTTTGGGAAATGATTTTTCTCGGTAAAGGCACGCTTTTTCGCCGCGTTCTGCACGCCATAATTTCCATTGCGCTGCGGCTTTTTTTTCGGCGTATCGAAGCGACGGGCATCGAGAAAGTTCCGCGGTCAGGCGCCGTGATTTTTGTTCTCAACCATCCAAACGGTTTGATTGACCCGGCACTTGTTTTTGTTTCACTCGCGCGCCGCATCTCTTTTCTTGCGAAATCTACAATTTTTTCGATGAAATTCGCTGCATTTCTAATGCGTGCGCTCGAAGTTTTGCCGGTCTATCGGCAGATTGACGCGAATTTGGAGATGCGAAAAAACTTTGGAATATTTGAGATTTGCCGCGCGCTGCTCGCACGAAATCGCTGTATTGCAATTTTCCCCGAAGGCATCTCGCACGACGAAACCGAATTGCAGCCTTTGAAGAGCGGCGCGGCGCGTATTGCTCTCGGCGCGCTCGGCGCGGGACAAAGGATGAAGGATGAAGGCGAAGGGATGAAAGAAGAAAATCCTTCTGATTCATCCTTAATCCTTAATCCTTTATCTCTAAAAATAATGGCGGTCGGGCTTTATTACACTTCCAAAACTGCTTTTCGCAGTGAAGCGTTGATTCGCTACGGCGAAACGCTCGATGTCGCGCCGGTCGGACTGGACAAAAACGGCGAGCCGCCGCGCGAAGCCGTGCGGCAATTGACAAACCGAATTGAGACGGCTTTGCGAAATACCACCTTAAATCTTGAAACGGCGGAAGAACTCGACACGGTTCTCAAAGCCGAAGCCTTGTTTTCGTCCGTTTATGAAAATCTTTTGTTCAAGCAAACCTTGTCGCAAAGTTTTCTGCGTCTTCGGGATTTGGCGGATAAATACCGGCTTCTCGGACAAAACAATCCCGAAAAGATGCGTGAGCTAAGCGAAAAAATCGAACGATACGAAAGCGAACTGGCAACAAGCGGCGTAACTGCGACGAGTCTTTCGGTTTTGCAGCACCCGACGGCGTATGTTTTTCGTTATTTGGTTTTGCGAAATATTATTTTAATTCTGCTCGCGCCGCTCTCGATTATCGGCGCGATTGTCCATTCGCCGGCGTATCTTTTCTCAAATCTCGTCGGCTTAATGTTCAAAACGCATGGCGCGGACGAAGCTGGCTCAACCTACAAAATCCTCGCAGCGATGGTGTTTATGCCGCTAACGTGGCTCGTTGTTTCCGCCGTTATCTTCTGGTTTTTCGGCTGGCAGTTTGCGCTCGCTTCTATACCGATTGCGATTTTGTGCGGCTACGTCGCGCTGCGCTCGTTTGAAACGGTGATTGATATGACTATTTGGATAAAAGCAACGTGGCTGTTGTTTCGCCAGCGCGCGCTGTTCTTGAGATTACTGGTCGAGAGAGAAACGCTGCAAAAGGAAATCGAGGAAATTATTAAATAATGGTGAATGATGAATGATGAATGGTGAATCAAAAGGGATTTCTTACATGCACCATTCACCATTACTCTTACTCGTTGGTTAAAACCAAAACCGGGTCAATGTCTGACGCGCGCCACGCCGGATAGAGCGCGCCGACGAGACTACCGCCGATGGCAATCGCAATCGCCGTTAAAATCCAGTCGCGTGAGAATTCAAACTGCAAATCGAAACTTTTCGCAATCAAATATGAAGCTAAGAATGAAACGACGAAGCCGAAAAGCACGCCGAAAATGCCAATCATAAATGCTTCGCCTTCGATGACTTTTATAATAAAAGATTTCGACGCGCCGAGAGATTTTAAGATGCCGATTTCCTTGCGCCGTTCGGTTATCGTCGTATACATCGAAAGCAGAACGAAAATTGTCGAGACGGACGCGCCTAAACCGACCAGAACACGCAAAAACAAATTTAAAGCCGGAACTCTCTCCTGCTGGTCAATTACTAAATCGCGCGTTAAATTTACTTTATTGCCCGGCAAAGTTTCGTCTATTCGGCGTGCGGCTTCGTCAACATCTACGCCGTCTTTGAGTTTGACCAAAATATACGTGCATTTATTTTCCGCCTGAAGTGCGTCCTGCAACGCAGCAAGCGACATTTTTATGCGCGCACCCGAAGGCGGCGCAAAAACTCCGACAATTTTATAAGATTTCCCGAAAAGCTCAATTCCGTCGCCAAGTTTGTATTTCTCGTCGAGCATTTTGCGCTCGTCTAAAATTACTTCATCGGCGGCGGTTGCGGCGCGACCTTGAAGAATTTGCATTTCGTTCATCTCGGCAAACGGTTGCCATTCGACGCCGTCAATTTGCTCGAGTCCCCAGCGTGCTTTCGCGTTCGACGTAATGTAGCGACCGACCGGCACAACCGTTTGGACGCCTTCTATTTCAAGCAGCTTTGAAGCGTAAGCCGTGCTGACGTTCAAACTCGAACTTGTCAGGTTCATTGCGCCTGCGCGCGTAAAAAGGATTTCCGCTTTCAAGTTAAAAGCGCGACGCGCCATATCATTAGACATTCCGCGCGCCAGACCGGTGAACAAAACGACCAAAACGACGCCGAGCGCAACGCCGACGATGCTTATCAGCGTGCGAAACGGACGTGTTTTCAAATTGGCAAAAACTAATTCAAGCATTTTGAAATAAAACCGACGGCAAACACTAAACGCACACAAATTTATTTTCGTATTCCGTCGTGTTTATTAGCGGCTAAACTAATCTTTCAACAATTCTGACGCAAAATCAAAATTTTCCGGCTTTTCACTGTAAGCAAAAAGTTCCTTGTGTTTTTGAAAATAATCGTACGCTTCATCGTATGTTGCAAGCAGACGATTGGTGGATTTTTCCCAAGTGTTGCTTCGCGCCGTTTGCAAAGCTGTGGCAATTTTTTCTTCTTTTAACGCTGGATTTTCAACGATTTCACGCGCCGCGCTTGCAAAATTTTCCGCCGTCGGTTCGACGAGCCAGGCGTTTTCGTTTGTCGCATAAGACAAAATTCCGCCCGCGTTCGGCGCAAGCGTCGGAACACCGGAAGCCATTGCTTCCAAAGGAGCGATGCCAAACGGTTCGCGTGGATTCGGATGAACGAAAACGTCTGCGTTGGCGTAATAATTCGCTAGAATTTCTTTGTCGAGATGCCCGAGCAAAACGACTTTATTCAGAAAACGCTTTTCGGTTTCTTCCTTGAGCCAGTCGCTCTGTGGTCCCGCGCCCGCAACCAAAAGACGAAAATCTTTTCCGGTGTCTTTTGCAAGAATTTCCATCATTTCAACCAAAAGTCCGATATTTTTCTCCGGCGAAATCCTGCCCGCGTAAAGCAGAACAATCGAATTTTCGGGAATCCCGGCACGCGTGCGCATTTCGCGTTTCACATCGTCAGATTTTCGATTTGGATTAAATCTTTCCGAGTCAACACCGCGCGGACAAACAAAAATACGCTTACTAACGGGAACTTTTGCCGCTTTGAAAAAACGCCATGAAAAATTTAAAAGCCGTCTGGAAATCGGTGAATTGTTTTCCGCCTCGATTGATTCGTAAAATTCCTGAGCCGTGTATGCCGAGTTTGCAATGTGAAAATCGTAGGAAGCAAAATTATACACGCCCATTACGAGATGCGAAAGCCATTTTCCCGCCGCGCCTTTCGTCATAAAAGAAGCCACATTGTCGTCCATACGCTCGCAGGAAAAATGCACGAGCATCGGGCGTCCGAGCTGCCGAAATTTGCCGATGCGTATCATCGCGCCCATCATCGAGAGCGTGTATTTGTCTGTGACTTCGACTATATCCGGCATCTCCGCAAGCAGGATTTTGCGGATGGTTGAGCCGTCCGGCATATATTGCCAGGGCATCATTATGCGGTAGCGTTTGTCGAAAACGGGCGAGAATTTGGCGGGAACATAATAAATTTTCGCAAATTCGTTGACATGCTCGATTTCTTCCAGTTCGCCCGGCACAATCAGGCGAATATAACGTTGATGACGTTCTGCGGCGGCGAGCAGATTATTGTAAGATGTGCTGATACCGCCCGAATTTTTGTGGTAAAAATTCGTGATATGGACTGATTTCAGAGGTTTGTTTATCACTTGTCTGTCTTTAAAAAATCTTGACTCGTTTGCGCACCGGCACAAGAGTTAATTTTAACCGGAAACGACGGTTTAATCACACATCTTCAGATGATTTTGCGTTTCGAGGAACAACAATTGCCGCCAACCCGACGCACATCAACAAAAGAATGATTCCGTCAATTCCCCAAAACGAGGCAATGCTCATTTTGCCTTTGTTGTATGTCCAATAAGGTTTATTAACAATAGCCCAACCGAGAAGTTCGGCAAAAATTCCAAACGCCGCAACGCTAGCCAGAGCGCGTAGATAATCGCCGCGCCGCAGCATTTTGGTAATTTCAAGCGGTATGAACATTATGAATTCGAAAATCAAAACGGGAAGATTACCCAAATCGCTCCAAATCGATTTGCTTTCCGCTTCGCCGACGATCATCACGTTGCGTCGCATAATAAACAAACTAAAGAATGCCGACAAAATCGAGAGGCAAATCGAGCGAATAATCGCTACGTCCGTGTGGTCGCTGGTTTGAGTAAAATGCGCGAAACCAGTTTGTACCAAAAACTCGAAAATATGGCTGATGACCGGAACGATTAGCAAAATAGCTGCGAGCGCTTTCCAAGCCGGTTCGACACGACGAAACGCTTGAATCAGCGCGCCGCCGACTCCGGCAAAGATAAAGCGAAAAACAAACTGCGCGAATGCCGCACCGAGCGCGAGCTTTATGCTTTCGCGTCCGACCAGATAGGTAATCAGAAAAATCGGCGCGCGCAGGCTGCCGCTCATAATCGCGCCTTTGTAATTCCAGTGCCGGACAAGCTGCGCCGGGTCGCGCCAAACACCGCTCAAGGCTTCGCTAATCGTCTTGGTCGGCGGAACAGCAGCGGCGGCAAGTATCGGCGGCGGCGTTTCAAATGTCATTTCTTTCATATCGAAGATGCGGCGGAAGCGGCGGCATTTGATTTCAAATTTTCGCGGTGAATTCTGAGGCACTCGCCGTAGGCTTGATAAACTTTTACAAAAACCGAATCCCAGGAACGCGACCGCGCAAACTCGCGCGAAGCGATTTTCATTTTCGCCAGTTTTTCCGGATTGTTCATCAATTCGAGCGAAAATTTTACAAAATCGTCAAAGTTTTTGGCAATAAATCCCGTTTCATTGTGCCGGACGATAAATTTCGGTCCGCCCTGATTTGTCACGATTGACGGAACACCCGAAGCGTTTGCTTCCTGGACGACGTTGCCGAAGGCGTCGGTTTCTGAAGGAAACACGAATACGTCCATATTTGCATATGCTTCAGATAATTTTGCGCCGTCGAGAAAGCCCGTAAATTCAGCTTGCCGCAGATTTTTTTGCAAAAAATCGCGCTCGTTGCCTTCGCCGATTATTAAAAACTTAAAGTTCGTTTTGCCTGCTTTTATCAACTCCTTTTCCAAATCAGCCAGCATCCGCACATTTTTTTCAGCGCGAAGTCTGCCGACAAAGCCAAAGCGGAAAACGCCGTCGTCCGCGGTTCTTCTGGCGGGCGAGAAAATTTCCGTATCAACGCCGCGCGTCATCAGAAAAGCCTTTCTGCGAGTGCCTCTGCCGAGCAGGTCAACCAATTCCTGATTCGGTGCCAGAACGACTTTCGGTATTTTATAATAAAGAACCGAACCGTCAAGAATTTTTCTTTCGGCAAAATTCGTCAGCTTGGAAACGGCGGTTTCGGGCATAAATCGAAACATTTTCGCCAGCCGGTGAGCGGCGAATTCGTGCAGATTTGTATGCCAGGAGCCGCCCAGCGGGATGTCCGCTTTCCAACCTAGATATGCGCCGATGAAGCTGACATCGTTCAACCCCCTAATGTGCAAAAGGTCGGGACAAAAGCTTATTAATT
>MWYY01000041.1 GCA_002050355.1 Acidobacteria bacterium 28-9 | reverse complement strand
GCACTCACTTAAAAAGATTGCAGCGAAGAACGATTTGTTTTTCAAAGACCAAGAAAATGTTCGAAGCGGTGGTTAAACTTTATATTCATCAGATGAATTCCACCAGCATCTCTTTTGTTACATGACCCAAAAAAAGAACACAAATTACTTTTGATTGTTGCTTTTGCCTTGATGGTTTTAGCTTTTTTTGATTTGGTATATCAAATTATTAAAAAAACGGTGAGCCTAACACATATGGATTTTATGATATTTCGCGTTCAAGTTTGATACCTTTCTCCATTTTATTATCAGTTTTTATTTTTCCAATTCTCTTGAAATCAAAGAAATTTTTAATTTCATTTGTCTATACAATTTTACCTTTTATTATTTTTGTTTATGAGTTTTATCTTGCGGTTAGAACAATTCTACTCGATAAATATTTTCGAGAACTTAGTTTGAATAAACAACTTCTTTTGATTGCGAATTATCTAGATTACTTAGTTTTCTTTCTCGTTTCAATTCTTCTCTTTTGGCAAATCTCACTTCTTTTGCGTATGCTTATAAAAACTTTGCAAAGGAAAGCCGAATTGCCGTAAATGATAAAACTTCTCGCACTCGACCTCGACGGAACACTTCTGAATTCGCGCGGCGAAATTTCCGAAACAAATAAAAATGCTATCAGACGAGCCGAAGAAAAAGGCGTTTTGGTAACGATTGCGACCGGCAGACGTTTTCGGGACGCGCTTCCCGTCGGGTTGGAATTGGAACTGAACGCGCCTTTGATTACGCATAACGGCGCGCTTCTCAAATATGCGCAAACGCTTGAAACCGTTGCTGTTTCGATTATTCCGAATGACACGATTCGTGAGATTCTGCGCGTCGGGAAAGAATTCGGCGGCGACGCGCTTTTGAGTGCAGACCCGAAAGGCAAAGGCGTTTTGCTTTACGACCGGGTTTCTGACGAAAATGTTCCGCTGCAAAAATATATCGAATGGTCAAAGCGTCTGCACGGCGCTGAGGCGGAAGAAGCCGTTCATCATGTCGAAAATCTGGAAGATATTTTGAGCGAGACGGAAACGGTTCACGTTTCGTTTTCGGGTGCGTGCGTGCCGATGGCGGAACTTGAAATGATTTTGCGCAGCGAATTAAAGTCGTGCGTGAACGTTTTAACGACCGTTTACACACATCTGAATTTCACATTAATTGACATTTTACCGCCCGATGCGTCGAAAGGCGTCGCAGTCGAAAAACTCGCCGCACTGAATAAACTACGGTCGGAAAACGTAATGGTAATGGGTGATAATTTCAACGATTTGGAGATGCTTGAATACGCCGGAACGGCAGTTTTGATGGGAAATGCTTTGCCAGAATTACTTGAACGCGACGAATTTCATACAACTTTATCGAACGATGAAAACGGGGTCGCTTTAGCAATCGAGAAATTTATTTTGTAAGATATAAAAGTTTTAATCTATAAAATTATTTTTGAGGAAATCGAAATGACAAACAGAACGGCAGTTATAAATACGAACAAAGGAACAATCAAATTTGAATTATTGGAAGACGAAGCGCCGAAAACGACCGAAAACTTTCGTCTGCTGGCGGAAAAAGGTTATTATGACGGCACGATTTTTCACCGTGTGATAAAAGGTTTTATGGTGCAGGGCGGCGATCCTCTGGGCGAAGGTTATGGCGGCGAATCTGCTTGGGGCGGAAAGTTTAACGACGAAATCAATAAAACTTCCGCCCTTTATCAAGGCGGTTATAACAAAGGAACGGTTGCAATGGCGAATTCCGGTCCGAATACAAACGGCTCGCAGTTTTTTATAATGCACGTTGATTATCCGCTGCCGCCGCTTTATACGAAATTCGGTAGAATTACTGAAGGTCAGGACGTGATTGACCAGATTGCCGAAGTCCAAACCAATCAACGCGACAAACCGCTCGAACCGGTCGTTATGGAATCGGTTACGGTTCAGGAATAAATTGTTAAACGGTAAATCATAAATAGTTTTTCCTATCTATTTACGATTTACCGTTTAATATTCACAAATCAATGCGAGCAGTTATTCAAAGGGTTTTGCGCGCTGAAGTTTCAGTGAGAAATAAAATCGTCGGCAAAATCGGAAATGGAATTTTAGTTCTTCTCGGTATTTCACGCGATGACACAAAAAAGGAAGCCGTTTATATTTTGGAGAAAATGGTCAACCTTCGCATTTTTGAAGACGCTGAAGGCAAAATGAATTTGTCTCTACTCGATATAAAAGGCGAATTGCTGATTGTTTCGCAGTTTACGCTTTACGGCGACGTGCGAAAAGGTCGGCGACCTTCATTCATCGAAGCCGCCGCGCCGGAAAAAGCGAACGCGCTTTATGAATTTTTTATTGCCGAGACCGAAAAGCAAGTTGCAAAAGTCGAGACCGGACAATTTCAAGCGATGATGAATGTAGAATCGGTCAACGACGGACCGGTAACAATTTTGCTTGACAGCGCAAAAAATTTTTAGAAAATCTTCTTTGTTAAATTTATTTTTTCGTAAATGTTATGAATAAAAAACTTTTGATTTTGTTACTTTCTTTTACCTTTTTGTTTTCATTGTCCTGCAGCAATGAAAAGGGCGAAAAAAAAGCGACGGCAACGTCTGAAATTAAAAAAGGTATTAAACCGGTTGCCGACGATGAAATAGCCGTTATCGAAATGCAGCAACCGGCTTACGGCACTATAAAACTTGAGCTTTACTCGAACATTGCGCCAAAAATGGTGGCGCGCTTTAAGGAATTAGCACGCGAAGGCATCTATAACGGCACGACTTTTCACCGCATTGACCAGAATCTCGGCATTATTCAAGGCGGCGACCCGTTTTCAAAAGATGGCAATCCGCAAAACGATGGTCAGGGAAATTCCGACAAACCGAACCTTCCGGCGGAGTTTTCCGATATTCAATACGATACCGGAATACTCGGTGCCGCAAGAACGCAAGAGCCAAATTCGGCAAACGCACAGTTTTTTATTACCTTGAAACGTCAACAGGCGTTTGACACAAGATATACGATTTTCGGTAAAGTCATCGAGGGAATGAGCAACGTGCAGACAATCAGCGGTGTGCAGCCATTAGAGCGCGAAAGACCGCTCGAAAACGTAGTGATAAAAAGTATTACGATTCAGCCGAAACAGTAATGAAAAATGCGCCCGGCAAGGCTTGAACTTGCGTCCCTCTACTTCGGAGGCAGATACTCTATCCACTGAGCTACGGGCGCGCGAAACAAATTATTGCACAAACAAAATCGCCGCACAACGAAAGCGCTTTTCTATTACAACAAATGACTAATCGCTGCTTATCTCAAACTACAAGTATTTTTCTTTTTAAATGTTGAAAATCAACAGCCGTGATAATCAGAGATTGAAACAAGCGCGACGAGTTCGCGCGGGCGAGGTTGAGAATTTGATTTTCGTGGAAGGTTTGCGTCTTTCCGAAGAAGCTTTGCGTTCAGATTTAATAATCGAAGAAGTTTTTATTAACGAAAGTTTTGCTCAAAACGAGCGCGGTCAACAATTTTTAGAAAACATTTCGACGAAAAAAATTTCAACCGTTGATGTTTCCGAAAATGTTTTCGCATCGCTGGCTGACACGAAAAACTCGCAAGGCATTGTTTTAATTGCACAAAAGCCGGAAACCGGAAAGGACAGAATAGAGGCATCTCTGATTTCTCAGAAACGAAATTTGCCGATTGTCGTTGTGCTTCACCAAATCAATAATCCGTCAAATTTGGGCGCGACTTTACGGACGGCGGAAGCGGTCGCCGCGGCGGGCATCGTTACGACAAAATATTCGACAGATGTTTTCTCGCCAAAATCCCTGCGCGGCGCGATGGGTGCGGCTTTTCGCTTGCCGCTCTGGACGGACGCGGATTTTTTTGAAGTTTTGAATTGGTCGCGCCAGATGAATTTAATTTCCATAGCGGCGGATGTTCGAGCGAAAAAAAGTTATTTAGAAATTGATTGGAGCGTGCCGCACCTTTTGATTTTTGGTTCGGAGGCACACGGTTTGAGCGAATCGGGGTTAACTGAGACTGAAGAAAATTTAAAAATACCGATGGAAAACCGGGTGGAAAGTTTAA
Organism: Acidobacteria bacterium 28-9; assembly: GCA_002050355.1. GTDB lineage: Bacteria > Acidobacteriota > Blastocatellia > Pyrinomonadales > Pyrinomonadaceae. The sequence continues at coordinate 70,834 of MWYY01000041.1, read as the reverse complement.
ATTTAGCCGTCTCGTGCGGTGTGATTTTGTTTGAAGCCAAAAGGCAAATGAATAGTAAATGGTAATTTAATGGTGAGTGGTGGATGGTTAATGATGAATACAGGAAACTCTTTCACTCACCATTTATCATTCACCGTATTTGAGAATTGCTATTTGCTGAATTTACTGTTTGATTAGTGCCGAAGTTTACGTTATTTGTTTGCAAGTTTGAGTTTGCCTGTGTGTTTGCGTTAGTTTTATTCGAGTTTAACGCTTTCACAAATGCTTCTTGCGCCGACGGGACATTGACCATTACCAAAGAAGTTTCAATGTCGTTACCTAAAACCTTACTGCTTGTATCAGTTATTTGCCCGAGACGTTCTTTTGCTTGCAAAAACATATTTTTTGCTTCGGGGAATTTGCCGCTCAAAAGGTTGGCGCGTCCCAAAAGGTAAAAATCTTCGGCTGTTTTCGCGTTTGCGACCGAGTTGAAAATATATAGTTCCGGATTATTATCCACGGTTCTTCTTGCTTCCTCGAAAGAAGTCAGCGGATTATCTGAAGATTGTGCTTGTTGCGGTTGCGGCTCATTCGGTTGATTATTTCGCAAGAACAGGTGATATAAACCCGCGCCCAAAAGCCCGCCCAAAATCAGCAAAAGCAAAGAAGATAATATCTTTCCCAAAGTTTTGCTGCTGCCTTCGTCTCTTACTCGAAAAGATTTCGTTTCGTCTTTGACTTTGATTTCCTGAACCGGAGTAATCTCGATTCTTTCATTTGCGCCAGTTTGAACCACTAACGGTTCATTTACGGGCGGCGCGGCTTCGCTCAATAACGGAACCGTATGCGATTCAACAACTTTCGTGCTTTGGATATTTTCAATCGCCGGAATTTTTAATTCCTTGGTAGTAAAATCTTCCGCCGGAGAATTTTCAATCGAAACCGTGTCTGCAATTTCAATCGGACGCGCCGTTGCAACAGTTTGCTCTTCAAAATCAGCCTTAATCTTATTGCTTTTAACGACTGAATTTCGCGCAACTGCTACGGGAATTTTAGCAACCACCGCCGTCAGATTGTCTTCTGCACCGCGCTGGTAACAAATTTCTTTCATCTTTTGAACGACGTTGGCGGGCGCGCTGCCGGACGTTAAAAGTTCCCGAATTTCAGTGTCGTCAATATGGCGCGTAATACCGTCCGAACACAGCAGAAAAGTCGTGTTCGGCTCGAACATAATTGTTTTCATATCAACTTCGACGACCGGATACGCTCCAAGGGCGCGGCTGATGATGTTTCGGTTCGGATGATTTGCCGCTTGCGCCTGAGTCATTCTTCCCGCCTGAACTTCTTCTTCGACCACCGAATGGTCTTGTGTTTCGCGCGCGAGATTTCCCCCCGCGTCCAGACGGTAAAGCCGCGAATCTCCGACGTGTCCGATAGTTGCGATATTTCCGGCAATGTGAAGGGCGACAACCGTCGTCGCCATTGTCGAAAGTTGCGCCAGGTCGTGCGACATTTGATAAATTGCTTGATTGGCGCGCTCAATCGCAATCTTCATCAATTCTTCGACATCGCCGCCCTCGCGCAGATTGACGAACGCTTCGCTCAAGATTTCAACCGCCATTTTCGAGGCGACATCTCCGGCTTGCGCGCCGCCGACACCGTCGGCAACGGCAAAAAGACCGCACTCGTTCATTTCCAAATACGAATCTTCATTTTGCGGACGTTTTTTGCTCAAACCTTTGTCGGTAACCGCCGCTGATTCGATTTGAAAGTTTTTTTCCGTCATTGTTTCTCCAAAATTAAGTTCTCAAGGTTCAAAATTCAAGGTTTTGTTTTTTAACTTAGAACATTTAACTTTGAACTTGACCTGCGTCAACCGCATTTCGATGGGAAAACGCGAGCAGCATTCCGAGCATTATAAAACTCGTTACCAAGCTAAAACCACCATGGCTAACGAACGGCAATGTAATTCCGGTCATCGGCAGCGCGCGCGTGATGCCGCCCATATTGACTAGAGCTTGAAATCCGATAAACGCCGTCAAACCAACCGCGCAAAGTTTGCTGAACATATCGCGCGCGTCAAGTGCAGTGCGCACACCTGCGGCGACAAATGCAATCAGCGCAAAGGTTACTAACAAACCGCCCAAAAGTCCAAGTTCTTCGGCAATCGCGGCGTAGATATAATCAGAGTCGGCGACCGGAATTAGTTCGACAAAACCCAACCCTAAACCCCGTCCGGTCGTGCCGCCCGAAGCTAAGCCGAACGTCGCCTGTGCGGGCTGAAACGCCAGAATGTCAAACCAAGCGTCAACGTTGATTGATCTTTGCAAGCCCGGGTCTTGCTCGATCATCTCCACTAAATTCGGATCTTTTTTTACCAAATCTTTGTAGTAATCGTTATAATCGTCTTTCCACCAATCAACTTCGGGCGCAGGCGGATTAAAACCGTCGAGCCACAAATGAAAACGCTGCTGTATGCGGTCGGGCAGAATCTTCTTTACCGGAGCGGCAAGCGTCGGAAGAAGCGGAATCTTCGCCTGTGTGGCTACGGGCAGCGCGCCGACGACTAAAATGCTGACCAGTAAAAGGACACTTCCGATAAGCACGATTCTTTGCGGTAGACGGCGAACGGCAATCAAATAAAGTGTCGTATAGACCGAACTGAAAACCATCATCTGCCCGAAATCTTTCAGAACAAAAAACGGCACAAACGGTAATATCGCCATAAACACAAGCGGAATCACGTCTTTTGCGCGCGGAATTCCCCAATAAGTACGCGCCAGATTTTTATACAAAACCGCCAGAATTGCCGCAAAACCGATGAGAAAAGGAATTTTCGCCGGCTCCCACGGCGTCATATTGCCGATTGATTTTCCGGCTTGCGACGTAATCGTCGCAAGTAATAGCGGTATGAGTGTCAATAAAACAATCAAAAAGCCGTTTCGATGCAATAAATCCAAAATGTCACCGCGCCGAAACAACAGAAAAACGCCGATGAAGCAAGCGATTGCCAGAAGCGGAATCAAAGTTCTGCCTGAAAATAAAACGCCGGTTATTGTGTCTTCGGCAGGACGCGGCGTTTCTTTGTCCAAATCTACGGGCGTCGGTGGCGTCGCGGGCAAACCCATCATTTGTTTTTTTTCCGCCGAATAATTCTCCTGTATGTAATGAAGCTGCAAGGTTTTTATTTTCTGTTGTCTGGCTTCGGCTTTGTCTCTGCGCGAAGTGTATTCCGGGTCGCTGAATAGGCGGTACTGCACGGTCAAACCGATTGAAAACAACAAAACGGCAGTAGTATAAAGCGTGTAATTTCCTTTAAAGTTTGCGAAGCGCGCGAGAAAAATCGGCAAAACCGCAAGCAGCAACAGAAGTAGAATGTTTCGTCCGGCTGTCAGCGTCGAAGTCTCGTAACCGCGAATCAGCGCGCCGTAATAAATCGAGTAATGCGCGATTGCCGTCAAAACGGTTACGAGAAGCAGTATAAAAACACTTGTCGAAGGGCGATTTTTCATAGAATTTAGGTATTAAGTGTTAGGTGATAGGTGTTAGGTTTTAGACAGAAGATTCTGTAATCGGGCTTTAACCTAACACTTATCACCTACTTTCCTTTCTTCGCACGCGGCGCTTGCGGTAATTGTGGTTTCGGTTTGTATTGGTCGCCCAAAAGCCCCAAATCGCGCGCCTTCAAAACAATCTTCGCTGCAATCGGAGCCGAAACCGCTGCGCCGTAGCCGCCGCCTTCGACGACGACGGCAATTGCCAATTGCGGATTTTCCAGCGGCGCAATCGAGATATACCAACTGTCAGTTCGCTCATACAATTGCGGAAAATCTCGCTCGACCCAATTGCCTTTATCGTCTTTGACTCTTCGTTTGTAAGTTTTTAGTTTCCCGGTCCTTTCGTCGTAAATCGGCGCTTGTTTTTCCGCCGTTCCGGTTTTCCCGCCCGTACGAATTCCTTCGGCTAGAACACCCGCGAAAACCCGCCTCGCAGTTCCACCGCCGCCTTCGGTTACAAGTCCCATAATCGCGCGGATTTGTGCGGCTTGCTGCGGCGAGAGAACTTGCTCGAACGCCTGCGGTTGCAGTTCGGCTTCGACTTTCGGTTTCATAAGGCGTCCCTGCAAATTTGCCGGAACGGCGGCAATTAATGCCATCTGAAACGGCGTCATTTGTCCGGCATAGCCTTGTCCCATTCCTTCCAAAGATAAATCGTAAGCCGAGATGTTCTTTCCCGTAACGATGGTCGATTGCTCGGGCGCGAGCGCGTTTTGAATTTGCGGCTTTGAGGCATTCCAAATTGCTGGGAAAAAGTTTCCGGCAAGCGCGTCTTCCGGCGTTTCGACGGCGAAAATCCCGACCGCACCGGCGGTTTCACGCATTCTTTCGCGTCCCAATTCATACGCCATTTGCGCGAAATACTGATTGCTCGACGCTTCGAAAGCCTGCGCGATATTCAAACTCGAACAACCGTAAGGCGGTTCGCAGCCGCCGTTGGCATCAGTTATCGGGCGCGAATTGCGAAACGGCGCGTAACCGCCCGGAGAACTTGTGAAAAGCGTGTTCTGTTTTCCGGCACGAAAGGCGGAAATCATTGTGAAAGTTTTAAAGGTCGAGCCGGGAACATAGTATTCTCGTGTTGCGCGATTTAAAAGCGGCTTGTCGCGCCGGTTGCCTTCGAGCTTTAGATAATCGTTTAAGTCCTGCGCTTCGGACAAATTAAAAGTCGGATTTGAATAGAGCGCCAAAAGGTCGCCTGTCTGCGGGTTGAGAACGACGATTGCGCCTTTTTTGTCTTTTAGCTGTTCAGCGGCAAACGCCTGTAAATCACGGTCAATAGTGATGCGCACGTCACGCTGTTCTTCTTCAGCGGGTTTGATTCGGGTTAAAATCTGCCACGCTTCAGGTGTCGAGTCACTGTCACTTTTGTAAATCGTGCGTTCTAAACCGGGTGTCCCGCGCTCTGTACCGAGCAAGTGCGCCATCTCCCTTTCCAAGCTGAAAGCGCGCGAAACGTCGCCGTTTTTGTTGACCTTGAAATAAGCCAGCGCGCTGCCGAGTTTGCCCGTACGGTCGAGCATCCAGCCGCGAAGCCGCGAGGCGTTTGTCCGGCGGTTGCGCAAATCTTTGTAGCTTAAGGCTTGAAACTGCTCGTTGTAATCGTCGGCATAATAAGTCCAATAGACGTGAAAGCCGTAAACGAAAAACGCCAGTAAAACAAAAACGATTTGCCAAATTTTGAGGCTTCGATTGGCAAGCGTCGTCGTTAATTTTCGCCTGACTTCGTCTGGCAAATCCGCTTCAAAAGCAAATTTCGGTCGAACGTTTCGTACAAAAGACAGCGCCAGAAAAACGATTAAAACCGCGATGCCAATTAGATAAGCAATAGTCAAACCGGCTGGCGTGCGTTCTAAAACCTGCACGCCGAATAATTTTTCGGGACGAAATTTTTGCCAATCGAATTGTAATAAAAAAAGTAAAAGCGTCATTTTTGTAAAAACCTTATTTGAGAATGACTTCAAGTAAAATCTTTGAGCGCTTTTGCATTCAAATGCTTTTTAACGACAAAGAATGCAAACAATTTTTTCTGTCCTGTAAATTTAATCCGTTTTGTTTTCGCTAAAATTCACATTCGTTTTCTGCTCAAACGGTTTCGGAGTTTGGTTTTTTGCAAAATCTTCATTGGTTTTGTATCTATTGCCGCTGGCGGCGGAATTACTTAAGACTGTAATTTCTTCGTCTGTTGAAAAATTTTGCACAGCAAAATTCTGTCCTTCCGTCTGTTTTGGTACGCGCCGAAAAACTACATCAACCGTGCCGAATTTTATTTGTTCGCCATCATTAACCTGAGCTGACGTGCCGTAAGCGATACGAATTCCATTGACGAAAGTTCCGTTTGTCGAGCCGGTATCGGCAACCATTAATTGCCTTTCCGCACTTAAAACAAGCGAAGCGTGAATTTTGGAAACACCTACATCGTCGAGCCATAAATTGTTTTCACGACTTCTGCCGACGCTCAAACGCTGCTTTTCCGCAAACGTCAATTTCATAACACGCGGTATGTTATTGATATTATAACTCGCCGTAAAAATTTCTTTTTCCGGCTCGATTTTGACTTCCTCCGCTGCTATTACTGCTGCTTCGGGCTGGGTCAGAATGACGTTTTTCAAATCGGGCGCGGTCAGGTCAAGTCCCATTTTGCCGCCTTCGTGTTCATCGACAAATCCGTCAAAACTCGTTTGCAATCTAACGTCTTCGGTAAAATAATCGGTTTTTATTTCAAATTTGAGCGGCGCGAAAGTGTGATAACGGCGGTCGTTTATGTGGTCAATGGCGGCGGTCAGCAATTCGTGTTCGAGTTTTTTCAGCGAATCCTCGGAGTCGGTAGAAAATTTGTCCCACTGCATCAGTAGTTTGATGTGATGCGGAACGAATTTTCCCTGCTCGCCCATATTTCTGGCTTCAGTGTCGAGCAATCTTTTTAGACGCTCAATAAGTTCGCTCGTCGCCAGATTGCCCGCAGGCTTCCAGTTTCTGCCGGTAAACCGGTCGAACATATCGCCGACTTTAGTCAGCGTGCCGCGCACGAGCCAATCAAGCGAGAAACTTTTTTTTGTCGTCGGAGACTTTTCCATTTGTTGTTTGCCGCGTTATTTTAGCCGAAATAAACTGCGAATGAAAGAGTAAACTGATTTAACTTTCAACATTTTTCAATAATCATATATTATCTATGATTGAACATTAAAGTTTCGCGGTTCGTATGTCTGTTTCGACAAAGTTTGAAATTTTCTTTGACCTTTGATGAAAGAACTCGCATTAAATAACACAAAACTTGATGGGCGCTACGAGATACGCCACGAACTCGGACGCGGAAGCTACGCCGAAATCTTCGTGGCGCACGACATGCATGCCGCGCCGCAATCGCCGCATAGCCTTGTCGTCGTCAAAGCTCTGAATGTTTTTCTGCAAGATGATTTGGACGCGGATTTGGAGCGAACGCTGGTTGAAAATTTTCAAAATGAGGCAATTGCGCTCGACCGCGTACGTCATCCGAATATCATCAGCCGTTTAGGACACGGAACGGCGCGTGATTCGCGAAACACGGTTTTCCACTATCTTATTTTGGAATACTTGCCGGGCGGTGATTTAGCGAAAACGTGTCGGGAAAAAGGTTTGTCTTTGACGAAGGCTCTCTTTTATCTCGAACAAGTCTGCGCCGGTCTCGGATACGCGCACAAAATGGGCGTTATACACCGCGACATAAAGCCGCAGAATCTCCTTTTGACGGCGGACAGACAAACTGTAAAAATTGCTGATTTCGGTGTTGCGCGTGTTTCACAATCCGATTCGCCGATAACGCGCGTCGGGACGAATATGTTTGCGCCGCCCGAACACTCGCCGATGTTATCAGGCAACACCGGAACGCTGGCGTTTACACAGTTGACACCCGCCGCAGATATTTATTCGCTGGCAAAATCCGCATACGTTTTGATAACGTGTGAGTCGCCAAGAGTTTTCTCTAATCAACCGATTACCGAACTTCCCGATGCTATTCGTCAAAAGCCGTGGGCGAACGATTTGCTGCAGGTTTTGGAAAAAGCGACGCAAATTGACTCGCGGCAGCGATATCAAACGGTCAACGATTTTTGGCTGGATTTAGCGCGCATAAAAAATTTAGCCGAAGCAGAAGACACTGGCGAAGCTTTGACTGAAATCCGCGAGCGTCAGATACCGCACGCAATTCCGCAGCCGCACGTCGCTAAAGGTTACTCGCCGATTGCACCGCAGTTGCCGCATTTCAAAACATCCGATGACATACAAGTAAATTCGCAAACTCCCGCGCTCGCCAATGCGCCGCTAGTAGTTAAACTGAACGGATCGCAGCAGACGGCACAGAAATCGCCGCAATTATCGTCTCAAAGAATCGAAAATCAAAAAGTTGTCGCTGAAGAAATAATTTATCAACCGCGAAGAAAGCGAAGTTTTTTCAGGCGTTTCCCCGCTTTCGTCATTGTTATCGGACTTTTTGCCGGATTACTTTATGCGACAAGCCTTTTTCTGAATGGGCGCAGCATTTTCCCGACATTCGGCAGTTTTTACAAAAAGCAAACCGGAATAACAAAAACGGACGTTTTTCTGCGTCCGACAGCCGGAACAGAAGGCGACCCGCGTGGCGTCGTGCCTCAAAATTCGCGCGTGCGGATTGTAAATTCAAAAGATAACTGGTATGAAATTGATGTCGTCGAATTCAGTCGTCCAAAGGAAAATCCGTCGGACGCCGAACACGGCTGGGTTAACAAGCGTTATATTGATGTGCAGGAGTGAAGCAATTTTGGATTTTAGATTTTGGATTTTGGATTGGAACAGCAATTTATCTTTCATTAAATAAATTAGTTGAGTAAACTTTGAGGAATAAATTAAAAGTTTATTTATCCATACAAATCCAAAATCCAAAATCCAAAATCTAAAATTGAAATGACTGTTTTAGACAAAGTTAGGCGTTGGATAGATGGGGAAAGCGCGGAATTGGTTTTGGAAGAAGCCGCGCGCGATGCGCAGATTAAACCTCGCAGTCGGGCGGAAGATTTTATCGTCAAGATTGCCAGAGCAGTCGAAGAAGTGATGCAGAACGAAATTGTTCCGCTGCCCCAAGGCACGACGATTATCCCGACCGAATATACAATATTTTTGAGCGAAGAGGATGACAAGGAATGGCAGGGCGCGAAACGGCGCGGACTGGAACAAGGGCTTTATCACATTTTAGCCGAGCGCGCCAAAGAAATTTCCGGAAAGAGGAAACTCGAAACCGAATCCTTCGCCGTCGAACTGCGTGTTGACGGCACGCTGGAAAAAGGCGACGCTCGGGTTCAGCACAGTTGGGACGACGATTCCGGCAATAAAACGAATGTTTTGGCGCGTCCCAAAAGTATGCCGAAACCGCAGCCGCAAAAAGAAATTTTGCCGACGCCGAATTTTGCCGCCAATTCGTCATTTAATACCGCATATACACCGCCGCCCGTTCAACAATTAAACGTTCCGCATTTTCCGAATCAAGCAGGCGAAGAATTGACGCACGTCCAGAAACGCCAGGCGCAGGAACTTTACCGTCTGGAAATCTGGCGCGACGGCATCAGACAAAACGTTATCCCTGTTTTTCAAAACCAAATCAGCATCGGACGCGGTTCCACATCGAAATTGGTTGACGTTATGCTCCCCGGCGACCCGGAAATCAGCCGCCGTCATTTGACTTTGATTTTTGATGACCGGGGAAATTTTTCGCTTTTGAACGAAGGACGTAATTCAGCATTGATAAACAACCGCGAAATTGCCACCGGTCAGACGGTTTCGGTTTCGCCGGGCGTTCCGATTGCCGTCTGCAGTTATTTGCTCAGAATTCAACCGTAATAAACGCTTTCTGTTGTATGTTTCAATTTCAAAGTTAAATAAATTTCTCACCGGTAAATTTTTAGCTTTTTTGTGTGTTATGAAAATTATTAGTTATTTTTTGTTGGCTTTACTTCTGCTTTCTTTTTCAAATACCATTCTTTTTGCTCAAAATAAAAACATCACCATTATTCTGTTAAGACACGCTGAAAAGGATACTTCATTCGAAGCTGACGAGTTCGACCCCGTCCTTACCTCTGAAGGAAGGCTGAGGTCTGAGCGATTGGTTAAGATACTAAAAAAATATAAGGCGCGCCGGATTTATTCAACCAATTTTAAGCGAACCAGATTAACCGTTACTCCCTGGGCGGAGAAAGCGGAGCGACAATACAGACTCCCGATAAAGATATACGACGCTCAAAAGTTAAACGAGTTTGCCGACTTTTTAATGCAGGGAAAAGCAAGAAGAATCGTTGTTGTCGGACACAGCAACTCGATACCGAGATTGGCGAATTTTCTGGTAAAACAACAAAAGTATAAGGATTTAGATGAGTCCGAATATAATAAGATTTGGATTATTAAAATTAAAGGGAACAAGATTAAAGATAGGGTTATTGAATATTAAGTCAAATATATTCATAAAATCAGGGAATATAAAAGCCGTAAGTTTTGATGCTTACGGCTTTTTACTTTATCCGATAGTCGGAACTTATCAGGATTTTGCTCCGACTGTTTTAAGGAATGAAAGCATTTGGAATCGGTCTGTCGCCGTTTGCTCCAAACTGAACGGCACCAAATCCTAACGTGCTTCTCAACTGATACCAGTTACCGCCGTCCGGTCTGAATACGGCAACGTCCGTTTTGCCGTCTCCGTCATAATCCGCCGGTACGAGCAAATCGGTGGAATTGCCAAACTGAACAGCATAAAAACCTTCCGTGCTTCTTAGCTGATACCAATTACCTTCCGACGGACGATAAACGGCAACATCGGCTCGACCATCACCGTCGTAATCGCCGACGACCGGTTTGTCAGTCGAAGCGCCGAATTGGATGGCACTAAACCCGTCGCGGCTTCGCAAAATATACCAAATACCGTTTGAGGGTCGGAAAACCGCAGCATCGGCTTTGGCGTCACCGTCATAATCACCGACGACCGGTTTGTCGCCTCCGATTCCCCAAGGCACGCTGACAAAGTTTACCGCCGGCTGAGATGACGGGCGATAAAAGAAATAACTTTGTCCGCCGTTTGCACCATCCCGGTAAACTGCCGGGTCGGATCTGCCGTCGCCGTCCCAATCTGCTGTTGCCATCGGCAAATCGCCTGAACTGCCAAGCTGCTCGACACGAACACTATTATTGGAGCTGTTTAGAATGTAAAAATTAGCAAGATTCGGATTACTCGGATTAACGCGCCAGACAGCGATGTCGGTTTTACCGTCGCCATCGTAATCGGCTGGGACAATCTTGTCGGTTGCGATACCAAACTGAACGGAATTAAATCCGGTCGTTGAATTGAGCAGATACCAATATCCGGTATCGGGTCGAAATACCGATACGTCCGCTCTCTTATCGCCGTCGAAATCAAAGCGAACAGGCGCGTTGGGGAGCGGAATCGCCGTTTGAACGACTGTCAAAATCTGGTCACCGATACGAATTGTTCCTACTCTCGTGTTTCCCCCGTTTGGAGCCACGCTAAAAGTAATCGTACCGTTTCCCGTGCCGTTTGTACCCGAATCGATTGTTATAAACGAATCGGTCGTAGTCGCCGTTCGCGGGCAGGGCGCTTGCGTCGTAACACTAAACGTGTTGCCCGTTCCTCCGCTGGCACTGACGATTATTCTTGTCGGTGAGATTGAATACACGCAAAAATCGTCGTTTTGAATAAAACCGGTACCCGTCCCGTTAGCGATACTCGCATTGACGGCATTAGATAAATTGACCGTAAAAGTTTCGTTTAATTCGACATCCGTATCGCCATTGACTAATACGGTTATAGTTTTAGTGGTTTCTCCCGGAGCGAAAGTTAGCGAACCGGAAGTTGCCTGGTAATCGCTCGGCGTTGTCGCCGTGTCGTTTGCTGTTCCGTAATTAACCGTTACCGTTTGACCGCTTGGAGCCAATAGAGTGACGATAAACTTAAATTCGGTCGTTCCGCTGTTACGTTCATTGAGCAATACACTGCTGATTGACAAGGTCGGCGCGCCGTCCGGCTGAGATGACGGGCGATAAAAGAAATAACTTTGTCCGCCGTTTGCACCATCCCGGTAAACTGCCGGGTCGGATCTGCCGTCGCCGTCCCAATCTGCTGTTGCCATCGGCAAATCGCCTGAACTGCCAAGCTGCTCGACACGAACACTATTATTGGAGCTGTTTAGAATGTAAAAATTAGCAAGATTCGGATTACTCGGATTAACGCGCCAGACAGCGATGTCGGTTTTACCGTCGCCATCGTAATCGGCTGGGACAATCTTGTCGGTTGCGATACCAAACTGAACGGAATTAAATCCGGTCGTTGAATTGAGCAGATACCAATATCCGGTATCGGGTCGAAATACCGATACGTCCGCTCTCTTATCGCCGTCGAAATCAAAGCGAACAGGCGCGTTGGGGAGCGGAATCGCCGTTTGAACGACTGTCAAAATCTGGTCACCGATACGAATTGTTCCTACTCTCGTGTTTCCCCCGTTTGGAGCCACGCTAAAAGTAATCGTACCGTTTCCCGTGCCGTTTGTACCCGAATCGATTGTTATAAACGAATCGGTCGTAGTCGCCGTTCGCGGGCAGGGCGCTTGCGTCGTAACACTAAACGTGTTGCCCGTTCCTCCGCTGGCACTGACGATTATTCTTGTCGGTGAGATTGAATACACGCAAAAATCGTCGTTTTGAATAAAACCGGTACCCGTCCCGTTAGCGATACTCGCATTGACGGCATTAGATAAATTGACCGTAAAAGTTTCGTTTAATTCGACATCCGTATCGCCATTGACTAATACGGTTATAGTTTTAGTGGTTTCTCCCGGAGCGAAAGTTAGCGAACCGGAAGTTGCCTGGTAATCGCTCGGCGTTGTCGCCGTGTCGTTTGCTGTTCCGTAATTAACCGTTACCGTTTGACCGCTTGGAGCCAATAGAGTGACGATAAACTTAAATTCGGTCGTTCCGCTGTTACGTTCATTGAGCAATACACTGCTGATTGACAAGGTCGGCGCGCCGTCATTATCAATGATTGTCAGAATAGAAGTCGAAGGCGGACCGAGTAAGCCGCCGCCGGCAACATTGCTCAAGGTAATAATGACGGTTTCGTTCTGTTCATTGAGCGTGTCGTCCGTTATCGGTATAGTAAAGGTTTTACTTGTTTCATTTGCCGCGAAAGTAAGCGTTCCCGATACGGCTGTGTAATCCGCTCCGGCTGTTGCAGTGCCGTTTGAGGTGGCATAGTTGACCGTAACTCCGCTTCCCGTTCCGCCCGTTCTGGAAACGGTGATTGTAGCAGTTCCGTCGTTTTCATTAACCGTATAATTCGACAGAGAGAACTGCACAGAACCGCCCGAATCATCATTGAGAATCGTTCCCGAACCCTGCCCGATAGAAATAATAGCGTTCGTAGCACCTGATAAATTGATTGTAAAAGTTTCGTTGCCTTCGACCAAAGTATCACCGCTGACCGGAATTGTAATAGTTTTATTTACTTCACCCGGCGCAAAAGTTATGGTTCCGCTTGCCGCCGCGTAATCTTCTCCGGCTGTTGCCGTCCCGTTAACGGACGTATAGTTGACCGTAACCGGTTGACCGAGTGCGGCAGAGAGGCTGATGGTAAAGGTAAAGGGTGTCGTTCCGCTGTTGCCTTCATTCAAAGTAGCATTATTGATTGTCAAAACTGGAAGCGGAGTCTGTATAACGGTAAAAGTTTGACCACCGGCAGTAATAGTTCCCGTTCTTGCCGAACCTGTATTATTAACAGCAACCGAATAAGAAACAGTACCGCTTCCGGTTCCGCTCGCTCCTGATATAACAGTGATAAATGGATCATTACTGGCAACCGTGTAAGCACAGCCTGTGCCTGTGTTAACGGTAAAACTGCCGGTTTGAGCATTACCCTGAATATTCGCGCCGGTCGGCGATAGCGTATAAGTGCAGCCGGATGCTTGAGTAACGGTAAAAGTTTGTCCGGCGATGGTTATTGTTCCCGTTCGGGCAATACCAGTATTGGCAGCTACTGTGAAGGTAACAGTTCCATTGCCGCTGCCTGCCGCACCGGCTGTTACCGTAATCCAGCTTGCATTGCTTACTGCCGTATAAGTACAACCGGTTTGGGTCGTTACAGCAACCGTACCGCCTCCGCCGGTGTTGGGAAAAGATTGGCTGGTAGGATTAATTGAGTAAGTACAATCTGCTAAAAAAGTTGCACCGGAAGTCAAAACAACATTATTTGAACCAGCCGTATTTTGACTTGCGCCATTTATTTGATTAATGTCTTTGCCGTTAAAGAAACTTGTTATGTTGTTTGTTAAAAGATTAAATCGTTTAGTTTCTATAAGGCTGCTGAATATCTGTTTATTTTGTAAATCAGCTATAACTTCCTGCTCCTTTCCATTATTATGTATATTGATTGTTCCAAATGTGGTCGAAACAAAACAGACTAATATAATAGTCCTTATCAAAAGTGAAAAGTTTAGTTTTCTACAAAAGTTAATTAAAAACATAAAAAAAATCCTCTTTATTATTTGGTTTGATAGATAAGCTACAAAATAAACACAATCTAAGTTGTAAAGCATTAGATTTGGGTATTTGCTAGAAACAAGATGAAACTACTTTCTGGGGAGAAACAGTTAAATTTACCGCCTAACATTGACAGGATAAACCTGTGAGATTTTATTTATATAACCTGTTTTTCTAAATTTTGTCAATGAAATTTCGTATTGTTTATAAGACGGAAATAAAAAAAAGCATTATCATTCAGAGTCTAGTAATACTTCACCAAGCAAAAGCAGCCTAAAAGTATTTTAATTTCCGGCAATTTTCTCGTATTCTAAAATGCATCTGCTATCTGTTTAGATTCAGTGTTATCAAATGATAGAATGGCATTTTAAAATGTAGTAAATAACCATCTGTAAAACCGAGCAAACTTAAATATAATAAGCAGTTTATGTCTTACCAAGTCATAAATGACTCATTTATTTGCTTTCGTAAGTTGTTTATTATTTACAATTTGCAAAAAGTGAAAGATGATTCTTTTTAGTTCTTGTATCTAAATAATGTAGCTATTCATACGAAATTAGACTGCTTTTGCTTTCCTTTTCGCACTCTGCATCAACTTTACCGTATTTTGTTTCTCATTCTCGGATGGATGTGCATAACGCATCACCATTCTTAAACTGCTGTGTCCTAACATTGCGGACAAGGTTACAAGATTTATATCTTGCTCGACGGCTCGCGTCGCAAAGGTATGTCGGCAATCATAAAGCCGGAAATTAAATTTTAATTCGTTCATAACTTTTGCGAGTTTATGGTCAAGGCTGTTGGTTGGTTTGGAGAAATCCACATCCTGCGCCGGAAAAAGATTTTCACCTTTGAATTTGTTCACTCTCGATTCGATGATGCGCCGCGCTTTATCCGATAGATAAACGCGCCCGACACTTGATTTTGTTTTACCTTTTGTTACCAGCAAATAATTGTTTTCAAGATTCACTTCCGAGTGGCGGACACGGTAAATTTCGCCGCAACGCATACCGGTTTCGAGCATCATGGTTGCTACGTCTTGTAGTAATGGTGGACAAGCGAGCAAATAACACCTTTCTTGCGGCTCCAATCAATTTGTGGCTCGTCAATTCGGTTACGGAAATGCAGGTCCTGACACTGATTTAGCCGTTTGCGGCGACTACAACGGCGACGGCAAACAGGACATCGCCGTTTATCGTCCGTCGGAGAGGATTTTTTACTGGCTGAACAGTCCCGACTTTAACAATTTCTCCGCTCAACAATGGGGGCAGCCCAACAGTTTAAATATGCCGATAGGACTTTTACACACTTTCAATCGGTAATTGAAAACTTGCTGGACATTATACCCGGAACCCCCCGCCGAACAAGTCAATGGACGCGAGGCGGTAAAAGCGACTTTCTTATCACGTTGTCCGTTAAACTTTAGCTTGTGTGGTGGCGGTTTCTGCCCACGTCAACTCCGCCATTCGGCGTTTCCTGCTGAATTTAAGCGTCCGAATTGTTTGGGCGGTTTAACGTCAAAACTGAAATTAGATAGCGTTTTTCAATTTGAAGTTTTCGTAATTTTTCATTATTTTGTTACTTGAATCCAAAAATTAGGAGTTACTTAAATGAAAGTTCTTGCTGTTGCGTTGTTTCTCTTTGTTTTGCTCGGTTCATCCGTTGAATCTTTGTCCGCGCAAGACGACTTGGAGCGTTCGGTTGCGCTGATGGGAAAAATCGGCTCTGCCAATTCTCCCAGCTTTTCACCTGACGGAAAAACGATTGCTTTTGTTTCAAACCTGAACGGCATTCCGCAAGTTTGGACGATGCCAGCAAGCGGCGGCTTTCCAAAATTAGTTACGGCTTTTGATGACCCCGTGGGATTTGTCACTTGGTCGCCCGACGGCAAATGGCTTGCCTTTAACGTCGCTCCAGGCGGCGGTTTGAATGAGCAGATCTACATTTCTCGTTCCGACGGCAGCGAAATGCGGCGTTTGACTGAAGGCGGCAAGGAAAATAATTTTTTGGGCGATTGGACATTCGACGGAAAACATCTTTTCTTCTCGTCAAATCGGCGAAATCCGGCTTCGACCGATTCGTATTTGCTCGACGTAAAAACGGGCGAGATGCGAATGGTTGCCGAAAACAAAGGCACGGGCGGCATTAACGATGTCAGCCGTGATGGTCGCCGCGCAATTGTCAGCCGCCTTCTCAATCGCGGCAACAACAATCTTTATTTAATTGATGTCGCAACCGGCAAAGAAGCGCTGCTCACGCCGCACGAGGGACCAGGCAGCTTTGGCGGGGCGCAATTCACGCCGGACGGACGAACAATTTATTTCGCTTCAAACAAAGAACGCGACTTGCTCGCCTTGGCGCGCGTCAAAATTGACGAGAACGGACAGCCTGGCGCGATTGAGGTTGTCGCCGCGAGAGACGACGGAGAATTGTCGGGCGGAGTGATGAGCAACGACGGCGCGATGATGGTTTTGATTTGGAACATCGCCGGACGAAGCGAACTCGCGTTTTACGATTTGAAGAATAATCGGATGACGGCAGGTCCGAAACTGCCCGCCGAAATTGTAGGTGGTTTTGATTTCACCGACGACAGCGGACGGCTTGCGATGGTTCTTTCCGGCGCATTATCGCCCGCCGACATTTGGACGCTCGACTTGAAAAGCCGGCAATTTACACGACTAACCGACAGCCCGCACGCTGGAGTTGATTTGACGAAAATGGTGCGCCCGGAACTCGTCGAATACGCGGCGCACGACAATTTGAAATTGAGCGGCTGGCTTTACAAACCGCACGGCACGAAAAGTGCAATGCCGATTGTGTTGAGTTTTCACGGCGGACCCGAAGGGCAAGAACGCCCCGGTTTCAATTCAACTTATCAAGCGTTGCTAATGCGCGGCATCGCGGTCTTTGCGCCAAACGTGCGCGGCTCGTCCGGTTTCGGCAAGAAATTTGTCAATCTTGACAACGGCGCGTTGCGCGAAAACGGAGTTAAAGACATCAAGGCGACGGTTGATTTTGTAGTCAAAAGCGGAGTCGCCGACCCGAAAAGAATCGGCATAATGGGCGGCAGTTACGGCGGTTATATGGTGATGGCGGGATTGACCGAATATCCCGAACTTTTCGCCGCCGGAGCAAATCTTTTCGGCATCACGAACTTTGAAACATTCTTCAAACACACGCAGCCGTGGATGGCGGCAGTCTCTAAAATCGAATACGGCAATCCCGAAACCGAAGCCGAGATGCTTCGCAAACTTTCGCCGATTCATCGTATTGACCGCATCAAAGCTCCGACCATCGTGCTGCACGGCGCGAACGACACAAATGTTCCGGTCATCGAAGCTGAACAAGTAGTCGAGAATCTGAAACGGCGCAATGTGCCGGTGGAATACGTTTTATTCGCGGACGAAGGACACGGCTGGCGAAAAACGCCGAACCGGATTCGCTCGGCGGTTTCAATCGTCAAGTTTTTTGAAACGCATCTAAAAGGCAATTAAACTGCCCCAAAGTAATTATTGCAAAAACAAGGTTGTGATGCTCAATTTTGGGCGACATGGTGCGGATGGTGTTTGAAAGATTATTTTTAGTTTATTCAATACTGGACAAAAACTCTCTTCGATGGGTCTCAATTCTCAAGAAACAGTATTTGCCGAAGGAGAACGATTAAAAGGTGAAGGACGAATAGAGTTCTACTTAGGTAGTTATTTACGTTTAGTGATACTGGCGGAATGAAACAAGATGCTTCATCTTACTTGTTGCGAAGATTATTTTTCGCCTGTAAAAGTAAGCCGCGAAGAAGAAAGCAAAAGCACTAATGAATAAGAAAAGAGTCAGAACGGGAAGCGTCCTCCGTAAGATTTGCTGCTTCCCCATCATCAACATTTTATAAAAATCAAAAATGTCCGATTTGCCCAATGAATTAGAAATTAAGCACGATGGTACTGCAATTAACGTTTGTAGACGCATCTGCACTTCGCTGAAGCTTTCGGGAAACAGAGAAAAGGACCAAGAGTTTGTAATGGAAAATATTTGCCGGGTATTGTCCGAAAATCGGCACCAAAACGTTTCCTTTCTTACCAATCCGAGATTTTCCAAACTCGAAAATTTAAGAGAGCGTTTTTTTCTTGCCGTTGATAATCAGGAAGAACTGGACGCAATTAACGAATATATCGAGGAATTTTTAGATAATATGTATCCAAAAAATTAATTCTTTCGCGGAAATTTATCTGGGGTAATCTAAGTTTGGTAGTTACGTAACGCAAGCATTTCGCAACTACCAAATTGAGTTATATAATCGAATACTGCATTTGAAAAAATCAAATAAATCTACTAAAAAGTAGACTTACGTTCGAGCCAACTTATAAAATAATTGACATATTACATCTCTGGATTCATAATCTTTTAGATTTAAGTAACTAAATAAAATTCAATTGCCATAATTTATTCCCGATGTGTTTGGAGGTTTCTGTAAAAAATTATGTCTTCCGCAAGTCTTCCTATAAAACGTTCGTTCGGGCAAACAATGCGAAAAGAAGTGTGGTGGGCGTATCCCTTACTTGTTTTTTCAGGGCTTTCCGCTTTTGTTGTTTATTCGACCTGGGCGGCATTTCAAGGCGAGCATTATTTTTACGCAGGCGGCGGAGCGCATTATCTTTCGCCGTTTTATTCGCCGGAATTTTTCGGTGCTTCGCCGCACGCGATGTTCGGCGTAAAACCCGCCTGGATTCCCGATTGGCTTCCGTTTTCGCCCGCGCTGCTTATTCTCTGGGCACCTGCTGGTTTTCGTTTCACCTGTTATTACTATCGCGGCGCGTATTACAAAGCGTTTTGGGCTGACCCGCCCGCGTGCGCCGTCGGCGAGCCCCGGAATTCTTATTGGGGCGAGCGCAAATTCCCGCTAATTCTGCAAAATGTCCATCGCTATTTTCTTTATCTGGCATTGATATTTTTAATTTTTCTAGCGCACGACTCTTGGAAATCATTTTGGTTTAACGACGGTTTCGGCATCGGACTCGGCACGATTATTTTGACGGCAAACGTTTTCTTTCTCGGCGGTTATACGTTTAGCTGTCATTCACTGCGCCATCTGGTCGGGGGCAAATGCGACGAACTTTCAAAATATCCCGTTCGCCAAAAGGCTTACAATTGCGTTTCGTGCATCAACCGCCAGCATATGGTCTGGGCTTGGTGCAGTCTTTTTGTCGTCGGGTTCTCCGACATTTACGTGCGGCTTTGTTCGATGGGCATCTGGCACGATTGGAGAATTTTTTAATGGCGGCTGAGTATCAAACTTTTGAACACGATGTTCTTGTCATCGGCGCGGGAGGCGCGGGACTTCGGGCAGCTATCGAAGCGTCAACGGCGGGTGTTTCAGTTGGATTGGTCTGTAAATCTCTGCTTGGAAAGGCGCATACTGTAATGGCTGAAGGAGGAATGGCAGCGGCGATGGCGAACGTTGACGACCGCGACAACTGGAAAGTCCATTTTTCCGACACGATGCGCGGCGGTCAATACGTTAACAACTGGCGAATGGCAGAACTTCACGCAAAAGAAGCACCCGACCGTGTTCGAGAATTAGAGGCTTGGGGCGCGGTTTTTGACAGAACAAAAGACGGGCGAATTCTCCAACGAAACTTCGGCGGACACAAATATCCACGCCTGGCTCACGTCGGCGACCGCACCGGATTGGAGATGATTCGGACGCTGCAAGACCACGGCATCCATCAAGGTATCGAAGTTTATATGGAAGTTACGGTGATTGCTTTGTTGAAAGACGGCGATAGAGTTGTCGGCGCATTTGCCTACGAGCGCGAACACGGCAGATTTCGTATTTTCAAAGCGAAAGCCGTAATTTTAGCGACCGGCGGAATCGGACGCGCTTATAAAATCACGAGCAACAGTTGGGAAGGAACGGGCGACGGTCATTCGCTCGCCTTTGACGCGGGCGCGGAATTGCTCGATATGGAATTCATTCAATTTCACCCGACCGGAATGGTTTATCCGCCGAGCGTGCGCGGCATTCTCGTGACCGAAGGAGTTCGGGGCGAAGGCGGAATTTTGAAAAACAGCGAAGGTCGCCGGTTTATGTTCGACGACATTCCCGCCAACTACAAAGACCAAACCTCCGACACGCCCGAAGAAGGCTGGCGTTATGTGACGGGCGATAAAAATGCGCGTCGCCCGCCGGAGCTTCTGACACGCGACCATGTTGCGCGGTGCATCGTCCGCGAAGTCAAAGCCGGACGCGGAACGCCGAACGGCGGCGTTTATCTCGACATCGCCTGGATAAAAGAAAAGATTTCTAACGCGCCGGAACACATCAAGAAAAAACTGCCGAGTATGTATCATCAGTTCAAACAACTCGCGGATTTGGACATCACCACCGAGCCGATGGAAGTTGGTCCGACGACGCATTACATAATGGGCGGAATTCGCGTTGATGCCGACACGCAAGCCTCGACCGTCGCGGGACTTTTTGCAGCGGGCGAATGCGCCGCCGGAATCAACGGCGCAAATCGTCTAGGCGGAAACTCGCTTTCCGATTTGCTAGTGTTCGGCAAACGCGCCGGAGAATACGCCGCAAAATTCGCGCAGGAAAATGATTTCGGACAAATCAATAGTGAGCAGATTGAGCAAACAGTTAAATGGGCATTAGAACCTTTTGAAAAACAAACCGGCGAAAATCCGTTTGAAATTCAACACGAGTTACAGGAAATGATGCAGGATTTGGTCGGCATCGTCCGCACCGAAGACGAAATGCAGCGGGCTTTAATCGGCGTGAGAGAACTTAGAAAACGGAGCAAAAATGTGAAAGCGACCGGCAATATTGATTTTAATCCAAGCTGGCACACCGCGCTTGATTTGCATAATTTGCTCAATGTTTCCGAAGCGATTACTCTTGCCGCCATCGAGCGCAAAGAAAGTCGCGGCGGACAATTCCGCGACGATTATCCGGCGAAAGACGCGGAATTCGGCAAAGTGAATTTCACAATCAAAAAAGACGCGGGCGGTGAAATGAAAATCGAGCGCGTAACGATTCTCGAAATGCCCGCCGAGTTGAAACAGATTATTGAGGAAATGGGTTAAAGAAGTAAAAAGATAGAAGGCAAAAGTAAAATGGCAAAAGCGACGTTCAAAATTTGGCGTGGCGACAGTAGCGGCGGAGAATTTAAATCCTACGATACTGAAATCTCCCCCGGAATGGTTGTTCTTGACGCGGTTCTGCAAATTCAGGGCGAGCAGGCGGGCGATTTGGCTTGCCGCTGGAATTGTAAAGCGGGCAAATGCGGTTCGTGTTCGGCGGAAATCAACGGCAATCCGAAGCTGATGTGTATGACCAGAATGAACACGTTGCCGCAGGACGCGCCGATAACCGTCGAGCCGATGAAAGCCTTTCCGCTCAAAAAAGATTTGGTGACGGACGTTTCGTGGAATTATCGCGTTAAAGAAAAAATAAAAAAATTCAAACCCCGCCCGCCCGACGCGACCGACGGAACTTGGCGAATGGTGCAGGAAGACATTGACCGCGTGCAGGAATTTCGTAAATGTATCGAATGTTTTTTGTGTCAGGACGTTTGCCACGTCCTTCGTGACCATCATAAACACGAAGAATTTATCGGTCCCAGATTTCTCGTCTACGCGGCGGCATTGGAGATGCACCCGCTCGATACCGAAGACCGCCTTCGAGATTTAAAGGACGAATCAAATATCGGTTTATGCAACATTACAAAATGCTGCACAAAGGTTTGCCCCGAAGGAATTACGATTACCGACAATGCCATTATTCCATTAAAAGAGCGCGTGGTTGGTGAGTTTTACGACCCAATTACGAGATTTCTAAAGCTGTTTCGGAAGAAAAGATAAGTTTCAAGTTGAGCATTTGAGTTTGACCGAAAACCTGAAACTTGAAAACTGAAATTTGAAATATGTTTGAACTAAAATCTTTGCACAAAGAAGCTGTCCCGGCGGCTTTGGAACGCGCCAAACATTACCGCCTGCTTAACGAGTCGGGCGCGGCGGAGAGCATCTGTCTCGACATTTTAGAGATTGAGCCGAACAGTCAAGAGGCTTTAGTTACGCTTGTTTTGGCGATGAGCGACCGTTTTGCCAGAGATTATGCCGTCGGCGATACGCAAACCCAAGATTATTTATCTCGCATCGAGGACGAATACGAGCGAACTTACTACACCGGAATTATCTACGAGCGCCGCGCCAAAGCAGTTCTCGTCCGAGGCATGCCGCTTTCCTCCTCCAATGCTTACGAGCTTTTCCGCCAAGCGATGAATTGGTTTGATAAAGCTGAAGCGATTCGTCCCGCCGGAAACGACGACGCAATACTTCGCTGGAACGGCTGTGCGCGAATTGTAATGCGTAATAAATTAGAGCCGCGAGAGATGCATAACGATTTCCTCGAATAGTAAATAATCCAAGTTGCAAATTATAAAGTTAGATACCTTAAATTATTGATTTAATGCTGGTTAGGGACGGGATCGAACCGCCGACACGCGGATTTTCAGTCTTCAAAATTTTATTTATTAAATTCGATTTAGTCTGTAAGATTTTGATTTTATTAAACTTCATTATCAATTAAGTTTGTTTTAGTTTGCTAGAATTTTAATAGTTTTAGATAAATTGTTGCACAAATGTTGCACAAGATTTTTCACCAACTCTCTTAACCAATTAAAGATTCCACCTACGACATTAACGATTTTAACGGTAAAAGTTGAGGAATCTCTGATTCTCCTTCCGTCAGGCGACCAAAAGGGAAAATTATCCGCGCCGAGATTGTTTGTCAGACGGACTTAATTGCTGCTGTCATTGTTCATCACATAAATTTCCGAATTGCCGTCACGGTTGTTGGCAAATGTAATCTTCCGGTGTGTTGACGTTGGTAATGAAAGTTTTCGAGTCCAGTAAATCTATCAATTCTCTAAACTCAACTCGGCGCGTTTCAACACATTCAAGTAATTGGCGTACGGACGGTGTTTTATTGTTATTCAGCAATTGCTCTGCTGCATTCAGACAAAATTTAACGCGGTAAAGGCAACCGGTCAGCCTAAAATTGAACTTCTCCCCGAGTCAGACACGCAATTTCTTGTGAAAGAAGTTAATGCGCAGGTTAGTTTCGTGAAAGACGATAAAGACGTAGTGACTGCATTGATTCTTAACCAAAATAATCGGAAGATTCAAGGAAAGAGGATTAAATAAACCTTTCATCGAACGACTTATTCGACGTTGCGGTTAATATCAAAATTTAGAGCGTCTTTTGA
The DNA here is from genome assembly GCA_002050355.1 of Acidobacteria bacterium 28-9. Lineage (GTDB taxonomy): Bacteria > Acidobacteriota > Blastocatellia > Pyrinomonadales > Pyrinomonadaceae. The sequence continues at coordinate 47,490 of MWYY01000041.1, read as the reverse complement.
AATTTAGGGTTGTGAAATGAAGGACGATTTGAGAATTCGTCCTTCAAAGTTTTACGTTAATTTGTTCTCACCGGAGCGGCAGGACGGGCGGGAAGTTTAACCGGATTCGTTAATTTCTTCATTACTTCCCCGACGGCACGTTCAAGTTGCGCGTCTCGTCCGGCGATAACCGATTTCGGGTCGTTTTCGACTTCGATGTCCGGGTCAACGCCGTAGCCTTCGATAATATATTCGCCTTTGGTGTTGACCAGCGCGGATTCGGGAACGCTTACGCCGCCGCCGTCAATCAATCCGCCGCGATTCGAGATGCCGACAACACCGCCCCAGGAGCGTTTGCCGATGAGCGGTCCCAAACCAGCTTCGCGGAACATATAAGGAAAAATGTCGCCGTCCGAAGATGAATTTTCATTCAGGATTGCCGCCATCGGACCGAAAAACACGCCGTCGGGATAAGTGTTCGCCAAATCGCTGGTGCGCGAATAATTAACCGCCAAAACCTTGCGGCGCAGTCGTTCAATCAACATTCTCGAAATATTGCCGCCGCCGTTGGCGCGAACGTCAACCACCAAACCTTCCTTATCAAGTTGCGGGTAAAAATATTTGATAAACTCGCGGATCCCATTCGCGCCCATATCGGGAACGTGAATGTAGCCGACGCGCCCGCCCGTCATTTGTTCGACGCGGCGGCGATTTGCCGTAATCCAATCGAGATAAACAAGATTGCCTTCGTCGGTAATCGGGCGATACGAAACCGTTCTCGCGCCTTGTAAATTTGGCGTGCTGTTGACCACCATAATAACCGGCGCGTCGGCGCGATTGCGCAGATGTTGATAAATGTCCTTTTCGGCGGTTACGTCTTCGCCGTTTATTTGCAAAACGTAATCGCCTGTTTTGACGTTCACGCCGACTTCGGTCAAAGGCGAGCGGTAAATATCTTCTTCGTTTTGCCCTTCGTATATTTTCGAGATGCGATAGCGATTGGCGTTTCGGTCAATTTCAAAACGCGCGCCCGGCAGCGCGACGCGCGGGCGAGCCGGTGTGTTAAAATCGCCGCCTTCGATGTATGCGTGCTGGACGGTCAATTCAGCAATCATTTCGCCGATGACATAGTTTAAGTCAGAGCGATGAGCGACGTATGGCAGCCACGCCTTATATTCCTCGCGCAGTTTCGCCCAATCGTAACCGTGCATATTCGGCACGTAAAACCAATCGCGGTAACGCCGCCAGACTTCATTGAAAATTTGATTCCATTCGTCGGTCGGGTTGATTTCAGCGACGAGTCCGCCGGTCGAAACGGGTTTTTTTGAATTAACGCCTAGCGGTGTCGCGTCCATCAAAAAATACCCGCCCCCCTGACCGTAAATTAGTTTTGAACCGTCGCCGGAAAGCGAATAGGAATTGACGTTTTCCGACAAAACTGTTTCCTTGCGGTCTTTGATTGAAAATATTCGCACCGATGGTTGGCGGTCTGAGGCGCGTCCGTAATAAAACGGCGCACCGACAAAATAAATCAAATGTCCGGTTTTGGCAGTCAAGCCGCCGTAATTTTCCGGCGGCAGCGGAACGCGCGTCGCTCTGGCTGCGATCCCGTCGAAATCAATTGTTTCGGGTTTTGGCGAAGGCACATTTTTGCGCGTCGGGTCGGGTGTTGCCGCGCTTGCCGGTGTCGGCGCGGTTGACGGCGAAGGCGAGGTCGTCGGCTGTGGTTGTTTCTCGTCCTGCGGTTTCGGCTTCAACTCATCTTCGGGTTTTAATTTTGTGTCATCACCTTGCGGTTTCGGTTCAGGCGTGATGGCAACTTCGTCTGATTCCGGTAGAAACGGATTTTTCACATCCTTTCGCAAAGCCGCCGCGTAAATCATCGTTTCGCGGTTCAAAGCGTAGTTAAACTCGATGCTCGAAATTTGCGGCGCAAATTCGCGGTCGCTCAAAAAATACAGATAATCGCCCGACGGGTCGAAAGCCGGATTGAAGGCATTAAACATCGGGTCGGTTACGCGATTGAGTTTGTTAGCCGTTGTGTCATAAACATAGACGGACGAAAAACCGTTTGCGCCCGGATAGCTGAAAGTCAGATAATTACCTTTCGGCGACCATTCGTAATCCTGAACTTGACCGCGCGGAGCGTCGGCGATTTGAGTCAGTTTTTTGTCTGTGACGGTCAAAATATAAACTTTGCCGTCCTTGTCCGAGAAGGCGATTTTTTTGCCGTCGCCGCTCCATTCGGGTGCGTAACGCATCGCAGTTCCGCCGCTCGTTAATTGCTGCGGCGCGGTCAGACCGTCTTGCGCGGAAACCCAGATTTCTTCTTCGCCGCTTCTGTCCGAGATAAACGCAACACGCGAACCGTCTGGCGACCAGCGCGGAAATTTGTCGTGGGCGGTTGACGAATGAGTTATATTTCTCGTTCCGCCTTTTTCAGCCGGAGCCGAAAAAATGTCACCGCGTGCGCCGAATAAAACACGCTCGCCTTTTGGTGAAAGCGCAACATTTTGAATATATTGGGCGGCATTTATTGTGCGGGCGCGTTTGTGGACTCCGTCATCGGGAACGGTGATGTTCAGCTTTGTCGGTTTGTTTGATTTGGTATCGAGTATTTCCAGTTCGCCGTTGCGCTCGTAAATGATGCGGCTGGTGTCGTCCGATGATGCCCAGCGAACATCCCAATCTTTGAAACTTGTAACCTGAGAGGTTTTTGCGCTCGAAACGTCATAAGCGTAAAGATTAAATTTTCCGTCGCGGTCAGAGTTGTAATAAATTTTCTCGCCAATCCACATCGCGTCCCGCGAAGCGCGCACGCCTTCGGAAATTTTCTTGGCATCAGCAGTAATCAAATCGTAAATGTAAAGTGTGTTTGCCTGTCCGCCGCCGTAGCGTTTTTCCGTGCGAAAATCGCGGGTTCTAGGCGAGTAAACCATTTTCGTCCCGTCGGCTGAAAAATCTCCTGAACCGGCTTCGGGCATTGGAAGCGGAATCACCGCGCCGCCCATTACGGGAATTGTGTAAAGCTTGCTCTGCGGTAGCGACCAACTATCACGCTGCGAGCGGAAAACAATTGATTTCCCATCGTTTGTCCAACCCATAACGTGATTGTCATAACCCCAACGTGGTGTCAGCGGTCCTTTTGCCGGATAAAAAGTCAGTTGTTTCGGCTCGCCGCCGGTTGCAGGCATAACATAAACTTGTTCGTCGCCATCGTATTGTCCGGTGAAAGCAATCCATCTGCCGTCAGGTGAGTATTTGGCAAAAACTTCCATTCCGGGATGTGCTGTCAAACGCACAGCCTGTCCGCCGTTAGCTGATGCAGTCCATAAATCGCTGCCGTAAGTAAAAGCCACGCGGTCGCTGTAGACATCGGGAAAGCGCAACAGTTTCGTTTGCGCGAGAACAGGCATGGCGAACAATAGAAAAAGAAACGCAGTCTTGACAAAGACTCTTGTGAACATTTGATTTCCCTCCGATAAAGTTGAAAAAGATGAGTTAAAGATGTATAGATAAAATATCTTTGCCGATAGTTAAAATCAAGCCCGCACATCGATGTACGCAGGTAGTTGCTACACTTTTATAATTGAAAATCCTCTATACTGTGCCAATTAACCTTAAGTGTTTATTGAATTCGCTCCCGTACATAACTAGTCATTTGTGCGCCGTCGCATAGTTCGGGTTGAGTTCGATAACGCGTTTATACTCGCGTTCCGAACCGGCGAAATAAAAGTCATACTTGGTCAGAATCAGTCCGAGCGTGGTTGCCCTTCGGCTAAATTGTCTAGCGACAAGTCCTTCAATGGTATTGGTCATTTCTAAGCTGAGATAGACGTTAATTGGTCTTTTTTTTGGCAACATGGTTGGTTACTTATTAGATTTTTACGCATTTAGCACACTTACAGCCTATCAGTTTTATGAAATCATCAAAATAATTTTTACCCTAATCAATTGTGATTTCTTCACCCGCTTTGATAGCCCTAAGTGACCATATCCACACTCTCAGACCAGTATTATATGCTTTGGCATTAGGTTGGCATGAGTGATTGATATAACGGGCGGTGTTACTTCGCGGACTTCCATCAATGAGATACTCGTCATCAATTGTCATTAAATACTTGCCGCCTTTTTTATCTTCTGCTTCTTTAGTTAAAATCAAGCCAATGTATTCAATAATCTTTTTATCATTTGGAATTGCATAAAGGGTGAAAAAGCCAAGTCCGATAGCGGTGCGCCTAATGACGTAATGAGGTTTTTGCTTGAGCATATGTTACAAGTTTAAAAGTTCTGCTAATGAAGTTATTTAGAACTCATCTCATAAATAGCCCGGTGACTTTTAGAAGCCACGTCAAGGCTAATTTAAAATTACTCCACAGCTATTTATGAAACGGATTCTTGAAATTTACTGAATCGAGATAATAGCGTAAAATGCGTCGCGCGATTGCCGTAGTTGTCAACGCTGATATAAACGTCGCCGTTTTCTTCGACCGTTTGTGAATACTGCGTATCGTGCATATTGCCCTGCGTAAAATCGGTTTTGCCGTTCGTCAAGTTGAGCGTACCGGTCAAAACTTGTCCCTGCATCGGGCGCAGCACAAAACCTTTGGTCGCGCCCGCCGACAGCGTTCCGGTCACCGTCGCCGAGCTGCTGCCGCACCGAAAACGAATCCGTGTCTGCGCGTCAAATCAGTTGCCGTTAAGGTGAAAATCATCGCCAGAATGGAAAATTTCAATGCTATTTTTTTTAACATAATGTCGTTCCTCAAATTTTGTAAAATTTGATTTGAATTTGAAACTCATTCGCCAAATTTAATTCGATTTTGTCGTAAATGTAAACGTAAACGATTCAATTAAACGTCGAAAAAGTGATATATTTTTAACAAAATTAGTTGCCATATTTCAATAAAAGAAATTTATGCTAAATCGCTTGTCATTACTCATTCTGGTCGCCGTTTTGTTTTCAGCTTTCTCGATTGTTTCCGCGCAGGATAAAACCGGAGCGACCATACAGCTTTATGATTTGTTCGACGCCGAATGGGAAGCGGGTTTGAAGGAAAGCCCGACGTTCGCTTCGTTTCTCGGCGACAAGCGCTACAACGACCGCTGGAATGATTCGAGTCTGACGGCGATTGAGCGCCGCAACCGGCAGCGCATAGAAACGCTCGCGGCGCTCAAGCGAATCAATCGCGATGAGCTTTCCGTTGCCGACCGGCTGAATTACGATTTATTTCAGAAAGAGTATGAAGAAGCGATTGAAGCGCATAAATTCAAACGCTACCTCCTGCCGATCACGCAGCAGGGCGGCATTCAGACGATTGACGAAATCACTCAATTGATGAGTTTTGATTCGGTGAAAGATTACGAAGACTGGATCGCGCGGATAAACGCTTTTCCTATTTTGATGGAGCAGACTTTATCGTTGATGCGCGAGGGCGCAAAACAGAAAATCCTGCTGCCGAAAGCAATTATGGAACGAGTTCCGCCGCAGATTGACAAAATGACTGCCGGAGGCGGCGAGCGGCATCCGTTTTACGCCCCGTTTAAGAAGTTTCCGAAAGACGTTTCCGAAAGCGAGCAAACGCGTTTAAAAAATCTGGCGAAAGCGGCGATTGATAAATCAGTCGTTCCGCAATACGCCCGGCTGAAAGATTATTTCACCAAAGAATATCTGCCCGTTTCATATTCTTCAGTCGGCGTCTGGCAGCGACCGGACGGCGCGGATTATTACGCGTTTCTGGCGCGGTCGAACACGACGACCAATATGACGCCGCAGCAAATTCACGACCGCGGATTGGCAGAAGTGAAGCGCATTCGCGCCGAGATGGAACGCATCAAAACGCAGGTCGGATTTAAAGGAACGCTCGCTGAATTTTTTCAGTTCCTCAGAACCGACAAACAATTTTTTTACAATTCTTCGGAGGAATTACTGAATGCCTATCGCGCGTTGACCAGACGAATTGATCCTGAACTCGTCCGCGTCTTTCGTACTTTACCGCGCACGCCATACGGCGTGATTCCGATTCCCGAGAAAATCGCGCCTGATACGACGACGGCTTATTACAATCAGCCCGGCGCGAACGGCACACGTCCTGGGTATTATTACGTCAATTTGTATAAACCCGAAGTTCGCCCAAAATGGGAAATGATGGCTTTGAGCCTGCACGAAGCGGTTCCCGGTCATCATTTGCAGCTCGCATTGCAGCAGGAACTCGGTGAAGTGCCAAATTTCCGCAAATTCGGCGGGTACACAGCATTTATCGAAGGTTGGGGTTTGTATTCCGAATCGCTCGGCGAAGAAATGGGTTTGTATAACGACCCTTATGATAAATTCGGTCAACTGACTTACGAAATGTGGCGCGCCGTGCGGCTGGTCGTTGACACGGGCATTCACTATTTCAAATGGGACCGGCAACGGGCGATTGATTATTTCAAAGCGAACGCGGCGAAAACCGAGCAGGATATTGTCAACGAAATTGACCGCTATATCGCTGATCCGGGACAGGCGCTGGCGTATAAAATCGGCGAGCTGAAAATAAAAGAACTGCGTGCTAAATCAAAAGCCGACTTGGGCGAACGGTTCGACATTCGCGAATTTCATGACGTTGTGCTGCTGTCCGGCGCGCTGCCGCTCGACGTTCTGGAGAAAAATGTCAACGATTGGATGGCGAAGAAGAAAACAGGCAAGTAAAACTACTGCTCGGTCTCTTAACCAATTAAGTATATGAAATGATTGCTCCGCATAAGCGCAATCGGAAGGAGGCGAAGACTCAAGATGGAAGAAAACTTCGCCGTTACAAGCGGCGCTGGAAAGTCGAGAGATTCTTTGCCTGGCTGCAAAATTACCGCCGATTGGTTGTTCGTTATGAATACCATTTGGGTAATTTTCTTGGTTTTGTTCATCTAGCGTGTATTCAGATTTTACTTAAATCTTATTTATGAAATATCTTCTACTTATGTGCTTTTAACCCTTAAAAGCCGCAAGTTTTGACGCTCGCGGCTTTTTCTCTGCGTAAAACCGAAGCCTCTTTTGGGGCTGTACCGGTTGTGCGCTTTTGCGTTAAATCTATTCTTGCTTAGACCCGAAAATCAAGTTGATTTTAATTGACGCCAATGATTCGCTCCTTTTCCTGTGGCTTCCAGCCTGCGCGTCGGTGTAACTTTGATGAGTCCCTGGTCGTGTAGAACTGCAATACCGGCTTTAGCTGTCTCTTCGTCCAAACCTGTGTCAGAGTCTAAAGTGCGGTCAATAATCCAACCAGCCAATCCAACCCGATCGCTTCCTACTGAAACTGTCAATTGGTCTGGGTGGTAACGGCTTGGCAATTCAGTGATGATTCCCAGTAAAGCAAGTGACGAAGCATTCAGGATTGTTTCAAGCAAAGGAACTTTTTCCTCAATTTGAGGACATTGAATCTTTCTAACCTGTGAAACATTTGATTCAGGTAAATCAGTACTCAAATCAGTCAGAGGAAGTGTAGCTTGTTGCGAGAGTATTTTACTCTTCGATTGAAATGTACCGTTTAACTTTCGTTTGATTTGGTTTTCGTAGAGAAGTAGTGTCGAAAATGCATCAAGGGCGGCATAATGTATTTGCTTCGGAGCAAGCGGACGCCTGCTCCAATCGCTGCCCTGACAACCTTTGTCGATGTGGAGACCAAGATAGATTTCCGCCTGAGCTTGCAGCGAGCAGCGCCGCTCTCCGCTCCGGCGTGCTGCAACCATCGTGTCATAGATGGGCGCGACGCTGAACTGGAAATGATTGGCAAGGCGCGTGGCATCAAACACTGCATTGTGAATCACCTTGATTGTCGTATTCAATTCCAACGGCAATCGTAAAATATCGAGATTAAGTTTGGCGAGTGCATCGATAATTGCAACTTTTGGCTGCCGCTCCGTCTGGAAAGCGAATTGAATAAGAGCAACACGTTCCTGATGGCGATTCCACCAGTTAATAGTCTCAATATCAAGTGCAATTACCGGTGTCGAGGCGAGACGTTTAACCAGACGTTCCAATCTTGCCTGGTCGTTAATGAGTTCAATACTGTAGTCGAGCATCATTGTTCTTCCCCGCCAGATAAAGCAAAAGATTGAACTATCTATTGTCTGTATCTAATTCCTAACCTCGATTATTTTTCTTGATTGGTTTATCTTTTTCTTTGCCTGATTCATTTTTATCGTTATCAATCTTATAAATTGGGTCGCCGTTTTTATCTACATCAGGAATTTTCTTTAGTCGTTTTTTAAGTTTTTTGTCTTCCATAATTATTTCATTATCTCTTTTCTGTTCTTGAGAACAACTTCAGCGATAAAAATACCTATCAATTATAATACTCGTTCATAAAATCCTTGCATCATCGATTCGGAGAATGCATCAAACGAATTGAAACTTTAATTTTAAGGGGGATTTTAAGGATGATAAATCCAAAAATAAAAAACCAGATTGCGTTTGTTTTGACCGTTTTACTAACGATTGCTAGTACCGCTTGCGCGCAAAGCACGCGCGAAGTTCGTAAAACTTCCACTTCAAATTCGCTTTGCACGCCGCTTGAAACCAGAACAGCGAACGTACCTGAACAAAAACCCGCTTTTGCCGGACAGACTCGCGGTTGCGCGGTCAAATCTAATGTGGCTTTTGACGTTACTGTGTTAGCGAAAGGCTTGGACAAACCTTGGGCAGTAGAGCCGTTGCCAAACGGCGACCTTTTGATTACAGAAAAATCTGGAAAGCTTCGCATCATCTCGGCTAAAGGCGAAGTGGGACAACCCATTGGGGGGTTGCTGCCCGTTGGTGCGGGAGGAGTATCGGCTGCCAGCGGACAAGGTGGTTTGCCTCCGATTACTGCGCGTGGGCAAGGTGGACTTTTAGACATTGCATTGAGTCCGAATTTTGACCGAGATAGTACCATTTTCTGGAGCTTTTCAGAACAGGGCGAAGGCGGGAGCGGTACGAGCGTTGCTCGTGGAGTTTTAACTGAAAACCGCAGAAATCTTGAAAAAGTTCGCGTCATTTTCCGAGCTATACCGACTTACAACAATGGATTACATTTTGGTTCGCGGCTAGCTTTCGGACCGGACAACTTGCTGTACATCACGCTCGGCGAACGCTTCGACAAAACGAAAACTCGCCCGCAGGCGCAGCAGTTAAACAGTCATCTGGGCAAAATCATTCGCATCAATCCGGACGGCTCTGTGCCAACTGATAATCCTTTTGCTAAACAATCAGGGGCGATGCCCGAAATATGGACTCTTGGACACCGCAACGTGCAGGCATCGGCTTTCGACGAGAACGGACGACTATGGGCGGTGGAAATGGGTCCCAATGGCGGCGACGAGTTGAATCTGATTGAAAAAGGTAAGAATTACGGCTGGGCGGTCATCTCTTACGGCGAAGAGTATTCGGGTGAGCCGATTCCGGGCAATATCACACAGAAGGAAGGTTACGAGCAACCAGTTTATTATTGGGATCCGGTGATCGCTCCGTCGGGCGCGCAATTCTATACGGGCAATGCTTTTCCTGCCTGGCGCGGCAGTCTGTTTGTCGGGGCTTTACGAGAACAGAGACTCGTGAGGCTGGTTATCAAAGACAATCGTGTAGTCGGTGAAGAACATCTTCTAATAGACCGAGGGCAGCGAATCCGGGATGTGCGTCAAGGTCCTGACGGAGCGCTTTACGTAGTTACGGATCAGACCAATGGAGAGTTATGGAAAATCACGCCAAAAAGGTAATTGTATGTGTCCAAACTGCAAAAAGTGCGTAGCAAAATACGTGGTTTTGCTTAATCTGTTGTCACAGGGGTCAAGAACCGAACTTTCGATGTTCGATTAAAAGTCAAAGGAAAAAGATTAGCTTGAATGAAAGGGTAGGTTAAAAGGTGAATAAATAAAAACGGGTATCAATCTGTTAGCGGGCAGAGAAGATTATTTTAATAATCCGTCTCAAAAATTATTCACTGGAGTAATTAGCTCAGGAGAGACTGCATAATGATAAACGTGCGAGAGTTTTTTGGCGACATCGATATTTACCTGTTTGACCAGATATTGAAGGGTAGGTTTAATAGCAAAACAAGCATACTCGATGCTGGTTGCGGCGGTGGGCGCAACCTGATTTATTTTCTCCGCAATGGCTACGAAGTTTTCGGTATTGATAAAAATCCTCACGCTGTTGAGCAAGTTCAGCTTCTGGCAAATTCGCTTGCCCCGAATCTTTCAAAAGATAATTTTCAGGTGTCGTCAGTCGAGAAAATGCCGTTTCCCGACGCACGTTTCAATGCAGTTATCAGCAGCGCAATTTTGCATTTTGCCGAAAATGAGCAGCACTTTTACCGGATGCTTGAAGAGATGTGGAGAGTTTTGAACAGCGGCGGGCTGTTCTTTGCCCGTCTTGCCTCGACAATCGGCATTGAGGACAAAATTCAATTGATTAAAGAGCGCAAATATTTACTGCCGGATGGTTCTGAACGTTTTCTCGTAGATGAAGAACTGCTGAATGCTGCGTTAAATCGAATCGGCGCAATCCAACTAGAGCCACTAAAAACAACGAATGTGCAAAATTTGCGTTGTATGAGTACTTGGGTTCTGGTTAAAAGCTAAATTTATAGAACTTACTGATGGCTTCCGACAGAATGGAACTGCTGACACATAGGTTGTTTACTCAAGGGAGACGATTTCCCTGTCAACTTCGTAAATGTCGTAGGTTTTGCCGAGTTCGGTTTGTTTCCAGTTTTCGACGAGAAAATCTTCGAGATGTTTTCGAGCGCAGTCAGATTAGGCTCTTTCAAGGCTCACTTACTATGAACTGCTTTTAGCTCCTTTTTTTAGCTCATCTATTTCCTTCTGAGTTTGGATAATCAAACCTTTGAGCGCGTTTTTCAGATTTTCATCTGCTGCTTTTTCGACTAATTTGTTCAAAGCCATCAAATGGGCAGTCTTTAATGCCAACTCTTTCGGTACTTTCACGTCAGGCTCGACGCCCGTTCCTTCCCAATCTAAAATTGTATTCTAGTCAAATCGACAAACGAAATTATTAGTGAAGAGTTTCATTTTTTTGAAATGAGATATCAAAAATTTTAGATTTTGAATCTGTTAAAAAGCAATTTGCGGAAAAGCAGGTTTCTTATTACAATCCAAAAAGAAAAAGCCTTTAGTTAGTTCACAACTAAAGGCTTCGATGTTTGACAACTGAATATTCAATTAAGCAAAAGCAGTCTATCAAAGTATTTTGATTGGTTGCAAACGCCTGTATCCGAAAATGTGTCTGTTACCTGTTCGGATAGAGTGTTATCTAGTGATAGAATACTTTGAGATATTCAACAGGGAACACTCTGTAACAGTCTGTAAGTATAAGTAAAATAAAGTCTTTATGTCTTACCAAGTAATCGCCCGCAAATGGCGACCGCAAACATTTGAAGAAGTTACCGGGCAGGAAGCGATAACGCGCACTTTGCGCAACGCTCTGGAACACGACCGTCTGCATCACGCATATATTTTCAGCGGCGCGCGCGGCGTCGGAAAAACGACAACTGCACGGCTGCTTGCCAAAGCGTTAAACTGCCACAAAACCGAAAAACCGAACTCGAAACCTTGCGCGGCGAACGCTTCCGACGCTTGTGTTTCCTGTAAGGAAATTGCCGAAAGCCGCTCGATTGACGTTCTGGAAATCGACGCGGCGTCGCACACCGGAATTGATGACGTTCGGGATACGATACTCGACAGCATTAACATCAATCCGGCGCGCGACCGCTACAAAGTTTTTATCGTTGACGAAGTTCACCAGCTTTCCAAACCGGCGTTTAACGCGCTTTTAAAAACTCTGGAAGAGCCGCCGCCGCGCATTGTTTTTGTAATGGCGACGACTGAACTTCACCGAGTTCCCGACACGATTTTGTCGCGCTGTCAGGAATTCGAGTTTCGCACGATTCCAATTCAAAAAATCTACGAAAGAATCAAACTGATTGCCGAAGCCGAAAAAATAAGTGTTTCCGGTGAAGCTTTAAAAGAAATTGCCCGCGCGGGCGAAGGCTCGATGCGCGATGCTCAAAGTGCATTTGACCAGGTTATTAGCTTTTCGGGCGAGAAAATCGGCACTGAAGATGTCATAGCTGCTCTGGGAATTGCTGGTGCGGAGATGTTGACTAGAACAGGTATGTCAATTTCCGAAAACAAACCGAGCGAAGCACTGAAAGTTGTTGATGAATTAATCGCGCGCGGACAGGATTTGCGAAATTTCTGCCGTGATTTGATGAGTTTTTTCCGCGATTTGCTTGTTTTCAAAATGGCTGGCGACGCGGAAAATCTGCTCGAAACGGCGATTTTGAGCCGCGACGAGTTACAAACAAATTCTGCGCCATTCTCCGAATCCGATTTAATCAGGTTTTTCAATTCACTGAGTGATACCGAAACCAAATTACGCGAAGCCACACAACCGCGCTACGTTTTGGAGATCGGCTTGATAAAATTGATTGAAATGCGGCGCGTCGTTCCGATTGAAAAAATTCTAGAGCGCTTGGCAAAGCTGGAAAGCGCCATCGCCAACGGGAATTTCTCAGCTGAAGCTAAAACCGATTTATCGAAATCTGCTCCGATAAACTTAAGCGACTTGACAGAGCCGAGCGCCGAAAAAAAAACTTTAACGGTTGATTTTCCGCTTGAAGATGTTCCATTTCCGGTACAAAGTGTTTCAAGTTTTAAGCATCAAGTTTCAAATCAGCCAGCTTTTGAAGCGAAATTTGACGAACAAATCAAACAAGAAACAACAGACGCGCCAACTGAACTCCCCGCACAAATAGCAGAGCCGGAAAACATATTTTTAGAATTGAAAACCGAATTGTTTGAATCGGAAAGTCAGACAAGCGAAAGCAGAATTTCGGCAAAAAATTTAACAACGGCGCAGGTTATCGAAGCGATGCCGATAAAGCTGCTGCCGATTACCGCCGAAGAACTCGAACACGCCGAAGATAATTGGCTCGACTCGGCTTTCGAGCAAAAACTTTTGCAAACCGGCGACAATCTAAGACCGTTCAAAAATACTTCAAATATCGTTGAGGTTTTGCTTGGAACAATTCAATCGAATAATTTAATTGCTCGCATCGAACCGTCAAAGGGCAATTCGGCGGCGGCTGTTGCGCCCGCAAAAGAAAATCATACTTTTGTCATCCCGCAATTTGAAGAGGAAAAAATTTCCGAAGAAATTCCCGTTATGCCCGAAAATCCGACCGATGAACAACTCTGGCAATATGCCGAGAATCACCCGCTGGTGAAAAAAGCCCTGCGAATTTTTCGCGGGAAAATAATTGAAGTTAAGAGAACTCAACCATCAAACTGACGGCTTCTTACCTTTGAAATAATTTTGTAAAAATCTTTGGAACAAAAAATTAAAAGCGTCGTTTAATAAACCAGAGGTGATAAAGATTATGCGCGAACCTTGGATTGCAGGAATTTTAAGTTTTATACTTCCGGGAATCGGACAAATATATAACGGTAGAATTTTAATCGGTATCATTTGGCTGGTTTTGACTGGATTTTCGTGGATTGGCACAGCCGGAACTTTGGGCTGGATTATGCATATAGTCGCCGCCTGGTGTGCTTATAGTTACGCGAAAGACAATCCGGTCAGATAAAAAATTATTCATACGCTCCTCCTTATTCGCCCGATGTTTCAGTGCATCGGGCTTTTTTTGTTTTTCAAACCGGTTGAATTGAAGTAAGATGATTGAATATCAAAAGAGCTTGGAGATTAGATATTGGTAAAATCAACGCTTGATTCTAGCCTCTAACCTCTTTTTTCAATTTATGGTTAAAGAAGGAATTCCCTTTGTTTTATTTCCGGTAATCATCGCAGCGATTTTCGCGTTTTTTCATATTTGGATTGGCGCTGCCGCGTTCGCTGCGCTCGCACTGTTTATGGCGTATTTTTTCCGCGACCCGAAACGCAGTGTTCCGACCGAAGCAAATATTATCGTATCAGCCGCCGACGGCAAAGTTACCAGCATCGAAGAAAGAAAAGACGGAAAATTTGTCAGCGTATTTTTGTCGCCCGTAGATGTTCATATCAACCGCGCGCCGATTGCCGGACGAGTCGTAAAAGTCGAACGATTTCAAGGCAAAAAAGCGCCCGCAACGAGTAACCAAGCGAGCCAAACGAACGAGCGAAACGCCATCACGATAAAAGGCGAAAAGATGACGGTTGTCTGTACGCAGATAGTCGGAATTCTGGCGCGGCGAATCGTCTGCTGGCGCAGTGCGGGCGAGAGTGTCGAACTCGGCGAAAAATACGGTCTAATAAAATTCGGCTCGCGCACCGATTTGCTAATGCCGAAAGCGGTGGAAATCGCCGTAAAAATCGGAGACAGAGTGGTTGGCGGTGAAACTATAATCGCGAGACTTAAAGATTAGATGTTAACTGAAACCAAAAACCTAATCACCTGAAACATAATACCTATTTTTATGGAAACCGAAGAGAAAAAACCTGCTCACAGAGGCTTAAAGAAAGGTTTGTATGTGATTCCGTCAGCGTTTACGGCAGCAAATATCGCAATGGGGTTTTTGACGGTTTTGTCATCTGTACGCGGTTTCCAGGTTATAAGCTCAAACCCGGAACAAGCCGCCGTCTATTTTAGTTACGCGGCAAAAGGCATCGCTCTTGCAATACTTTTTGACACTTTGGACGGCAGAGTCGCGCGATTAACGCGCACTTCAACGGAAATCGGCGTTCAGCTCGACTCTTTAGCAGACGTTTTAACATTCGGAATTGCCCCGATAGTTTTGATTTACGGCTGGGCAATAGGCGCGACTTTCAGCGAGTCGAACTCGCTTCACACATTCGGCGTTTTTGTGCTTTTTATGTATCTGATGTGCGGAACTTTTCGCCTTGCCAGATTTAATTTGCAGGCGATGCGCCCGCGAGTTCTGATGGAAGGGACGCCGAAGATTGATAAGAAAAATTTCGTTGGTCTCCCGATTCCAGCTGCCGCCGGTTTTCTCGCTTCGATCGTTTATCTGCACCCGCTTCCGCTCAACACTTTAGAGGAAAATCTGCCAAATTTATACACGGTTGTAATGATGATTTTGATGGCTGTTTTAGGACTTTTGATGGTCAGCACGATTCGTTATACAAGTTTCAAAACCGTCGGTTCAGGCAGAAGAAGTATT
This sequence comes from Acidobacteria bacterium 28-9, assembly GCA_002050355.1. Classification (GTDB taxonomy): domain Bacteria; phylum Acidobacteriota; class Blastocatellia; order Pyrinomonadales; family Pyrinomonadaceae. The sequence goes on along the minus strand of MWYY01000041.1, from coordinate 32,361 downwards.
TATTTGATTTTGATTATTGCAGCATTGGGAATGCTCGTCTGGCTCTATTCACAGTATATGCTTTTCATTCTTGCTTTTGCCTATGTCGCGCACGGAATCGTTCGGTATATGCTCGGTTTTCTGCGCCCGCGCCGAAGAGAAATGCAGGTCGGCGAAAAAGTCGAAAACTCTTGAATTCATCTATTTGATAAAAATTTTTCGTCGTAAATAAATACTGATTAAGCGCAAAAAATTGGAGTTTTATGAAATCAAAAAACGTTGAGAGCTTACTTGGAGCGTTGGCTATTTTAGCGGCAATTTATACATTGTATTCAGGTAATGAATACAAATTTGTGGTTTCCTTGATAATTTTCCTGCACGGGTTGAGTTTACTTCTGCATAACGCCGAATCGGAATTCTACCGAACACTCTCACGAACGTTGAGAGGAATTGCTTTGGTTACGACAATTGTGCTTCTTATTAAAGTGATTTTAATCGGCTAATTTTTCCGCCTCTTTTTCCCTTTCCAATCGGCGTAATACTGGCTGAATCTTTTCTGCGATGTGTATCGGAGCGTTCTTCAACGTCTTCAGAATTTCGATTTCCGCTGACGACGACCATTGAAATTAATGTAATAAACATAAATGCTACTGCAGTTATGTGGAGAACAAAATCAAAAAGGCTGTGAACCAGAATGGCGAAGCAGCCGGCGAGCGCGCCGACGCAGACGCCGCGCCGAAATGTATCGGATGTTTTTGCGTTTTTCAAACCGGTTCGAAAAAGTTTATAAACAAAAAACGCCCCGATTAAAAAGCCGACAATTCCGGCGTCGGCTAAAATTTGCAGATAATCATTGTGCGCCTGTTCGACGCGCTCAAAACCGTTTAGTGAATCAAAAGGCGTGTACGCCACGCCCAACGCTCCGAGACCTGCACCGAACGGTAAATTGTTTTTTATAACCGCCATTGTAACTGACCAAATATGCGTTCGATTGGTGGAAAAATCTTGAGAAGTAGCGGTTTCGGCAAAGCGCGTCAAGGAAGATTCGCCCCCAATTAGAATCGCGCCGACAACGATTGTCGCGACCAGCAAAACGGCAAAAGCGATTTTTACCGCAAACTGACCGTAACTTTTTGTTTTGGTCGTCAAAATCACGAGAAAGAAAATCTCCGCTAAAAGTGAAATCAAACCGCCGCGCGAACCGCTCAAAAGCAGCGCGATGCCCATTAAACCGATTGCTGTAACGTAGAGCAGACGCTTGTCGCGCGGGATTGCGCCGACGAACACCAAACCGAGAGGCGCGGCAAGGGTCATTTCCATATAGGCTGCGAAGTTGTGGCGGTTGACAAAAGAACCAAACGGCACGGCAAACTGCGATTCGTAGATTCCGTATATTTTATTAGGACTTAAAACGGCTTGCAGAATAGCAAAAAAAGCAAAGGCAAATCCGAAAATTGTAATAAAGGAAACGATTGCTCGAAGGCGCTTTGCGCTGTCAACATAAGTTAAAAGCGCGGCGAGAAAAATCAAATACGCAAAAAGATGAAGCGCGGCGACCTGCGTCGAAAACGGGTCGAGCGAAATCGTATGAGGAATACCCGTAACACCTGCGGTTTCCGCCAAACTGCCAAACGGTATAGTTTGAAAAAGTCCGTATAAAACCGCCGCCGCGAGCGGAATTTGGATTAAACTTTTATTGAAACGCAGAACGCCGCTCGAAAAGGCGTCAATTGCCCACAAAAAAACAACCGATACCGTCAGCAGGTAAAAAACCGAAATCGTCGGCTGATGCACCGTTCCATAAGCCAAAGCCGTATAGACAATCGTCGCGCAAAGAAGAAAGAACAGTATTTTATTCGCCCAAGTTGTTTCAATTTCGTTTATCATTCAAATTCGCAAACCTATTTAATGGTGAATGATAAATCAAAAGAGATTTCTTACATTCACCATTCATCACTAACCATTCACCATTATTTCACTCTTTCCAGTTTAAAATCGTCATACCAAAACGCGCCGATAATCGGACATTCGGAACCGCAAAAAACGCGCGTCGTCAGCAAGGAAACGGCTTCAGCATTTTGGGGCGCATTAAATTCTATTTTTATTTGCTGCCAATCATTTGTGCCGACGGGAAACGGCGCGCTGGCGGTAATAGTTTTATTTTCGTAAATATTATAAATTTCCAGTTTTGGTGTTCCGCCACTCTTTAGGTTTTCCGTCCTCAACCAAAAACTGACGCGATAGCGCGCATTCGGCACGACCGTCACGATTTGCCCGATAGCAAAAAGCGTCGGCTGCACAAAGCCGTTGAAATTAACGCGCAAACTTCGCGTTCCGTCGTGCTTTTGTGTCGGATCGAGTTTAATTTCGACTTTATCGAGGGGCGAAATTTTCCAGCCGAAAAAAGCGTCTTTGACTTCACCGATTGGCTTTTCAAAACTCGCGTTTTGAATTGTTTCGGCTTTTGCTTCCGGCTCGATTTCGAGTTGGCGAACAAACTCGACAGCCGCGCTGAAAAATCCTTTCTCGTAGAGCGCCTGTGCGATAACGCGCGCGCCGGGCGCGTAAGCCTGTTTTTCTTCTTCGGAAAGAGAATTCCAAATTCGCAGGCTGTCTTCGGCGCGTCCTCTAGCGGCGTAGAATTTCGCCAAATCAGCGCGCACGTCCGGCGCGCTGCCGGCAATTTGTTCGAGCTTTGAAGCGTCTTTGTCAAAGAATTCCCACGCCAGCGAGAAAACCTGTTCGCGGTAGAGCGAATTGCTTTCGGCGGCTTTGGTCAGCTCACGAAAGGCTTCGTCGCTCCGGTTTTGGCGCAGATAAAAATTGCCGAGCTGCCAGCGCGGAAAAGTATAATTCGGCGCCAGTTCGACGGCTCGTCGCAAGGCTTTTTCCGCTGCTTCTGTGTCGTCAGCCTGCTCGCGGTCGCGCCCGAGTTCAATCCACCAGCGATAATCGGCGGGCGAGAGTTTAACGACTTGCTGGAGATTATTTTGTGATGCGGAATTATTACCCGAATTACTATCGGTGTTGACAAGCAGCCAATTTGTCTGCGGGTCGCGCGGGGCGAAATTATATGCTGCGCGTGCCATCTCTTGCGCGCCTGCGGCGGTCGGCGTCGTCTGTTCAGCCAGCATATTTCCCAATTGCCAGCGAATCGCAAACCACCCGAAAGCGAGCGTGGCAAGAATGGTGCCAACCAAAATAAGGCGAGCAGACAATCGGCTTGTGCTTAAAATTTCTATTTGATGAACGTTTTTTTCCGGCACGGGTTTATATATAAGTCAGTGTGAGATTTTAACAAATCAACTGCTGAAACGAAAAAGTTATCTTGCCAATTTAGTCGCACAAACGCAAACATCGTCAAATTATTTTGAAACTTTCTCTGCGAATATTCCCATAAGTTCAACGATTTTTATTTGCGGACGGTCAAAATTTCCGGTTTGCATTTTCCGATTTTCTTTTTTAGCCTATCAGCAATGATGTCCGAGAAAAAAACACGCACCGATGAAATTATCAAACGTCTAAAAATAGAATATGCTGAAGCTCGCTGCGCACTAAATCACACAAACCCTTTCGAGCTTTTAGTCGCTACGATTTTATCGGCGCAATGCACCGACGAGCGTGTCAATATTGTAACCGAAACGCTTTTTCGCAAATACCGCGCGCCGCAGGATTATTTAAAAGTCGAGCAAATCGAACTCGAAATAGACATTCGCTCAACCGGTTTTTTCCGCAACAAAGCAAAAAGCATTCAAGGCGCGGCTGAAAAAATCATCGAAAACTTTGGCGGCGAAATACCGCAGACGATGGACGAAATGCTGACCTTAAACGGCGTGGCGCGCAAAACGGCAAACGTCGTTTTGGGAAACGCTTTCGGCATCGCTTCCGGCGTCGTCGTCGATACGCACGTTTCGCGTCTGTCGCAAAGATTAGGTTTAACTGAGAACGTTCAGCCGGAAAAAATCGAAAAAGATTTGATTGAACTTGTACCGCAAAAAGAGTGGATTATGTTTCCGCACTGGCTTATTTTTCACGGACGCAAAATCTGCCAAGCCAGAAAGCCGAAATGCGAAATTTGTATTTTAAATGATATTTGTCCGAAGATTGGCGTTGCTCAAATATCTACAGAAAATCAACTATAATTTCCATTCATTTTCTTACGTTTATTTGTAAAATGTTTTTTACCTTACTTTGTTTGAAAATTTTTTTCGTAGTTTGGCGAAATTTCTAAAATTCAATACCCTGCTGCGCGTATATGCCCGCATTAAAAGGATGTTTGATTTCTTTCATTTCCGTAACCAAATCCGCCGCGTCAATCAATTCGGCGGGCGCGTTTCTGCCGGTTAAAACTAAATGTAAGTTGGGCTGTTTTTCGCGCACTGATTTTATTTCGTTTATGACTTCGTGCAAATCAAGAAATTTGTAATCGAGAACATAAACGAGTTCATCAAACACTAATAAATCATACGCTTCCGAGCGCATTTTCTCGACGCACAGCGCCCACGTTTCGCGTGAAGTTTTAATATCCTGTTCAGGATTGTTGGTGTCCCACGTAAAGCCGTCGCCCATTGTGTGAACTTCGATGTCGAGCAGTTCCGCCGATTCGTGTTCGCCGTAACGGTCGGTTTTCGACTTCATAAATTGAACCATACAGCAACGCATTCCGCGACCGGCAGCGCGCATCATCAAACCTAAAGCGCAGGTCGTCTTGCCTTTGCCGTCGCCGGTGTTGATCATCAGCAAGCCTTTTGTGCTTTCCTTGTAGCCTTCACGCCGCCATTTGTAGCGTTTTTCTTTTGTTTCGGGCATTTTCATTGAAATTATTTTGACTCGATTGCTTCGACAACAGCAGACACAATTTTGCTCTCTGCTTTATTCCAATCGCCTTCGAGACGGCAACCCGCAGCATTTTTATGTCCGCCGCCGCCAAATTGTTCAGCGATGCGGGCGACGTTCAGACCGTCTTTCGAGCGCAGACTGACGCGGTAAAAATTCGGCTCGACTTCGCGCATATAAACGACGGCTTCGACTTCTTTCGCCGCGAGCGGAATGTTGACAAAACCGTTGTTGTCGCCGTCAACCGCGCCTGAAGATTTTTTCATATCGAGCGTTTGCCGCATCCACGCAACTTTTCCGCTTTCGCTTCTTTTGACGGTTGCGAGAACCTGGCGCATCAGTTCGATTCTGCTCCACGGATATGAGTTATAAACTGCTTCGGAGATTTTTGCTGGTTTGACGCCGACTTTGACAAGTTCTGATGCGACTTTCAGAGTTCTGTCGGTTGTATTCGGAAAGTGAAACGAGCCGGTGTCTGTAACAAGCGCCATATAAAGGCATTCAGCGATTTCTTTGGTGATGCGCCCGCCGATTGCTTTGCACAAATTGTAAATCATCTCGCCGACTGCCGATGCTGTGGCGTCAATCCAATTTATTGAACCGAAATGCTGGCACGTCGCGTGGTGGTCAATGTTGACGACAAATTGATTTTCTAAGTTTTTGATGTGCGGACGAGCCGCGTCCGAGCATTCGATAACGAAAACGGCGTCGTATTTTTTATCTATTTCCGAAACTTTGCGGATTTCATCAGCGCCCGGCAATTGCCTGTAAGAAACCGGAATGCCGTCGCTGGCAATAACTTCGACCGTTTTGCTCAGCGAACGAAGCAGCCAGCATAATCCGAGAGAAGAACCGATACCGTCGCCGTCGGGTCGGGCATGCGTGGTGATGGCGAAATTTTGTTTGTTTTCAATTAACTCGACTACTTGACTAAGCATTTTTTCTTAACGAAAAACGGTCGGTGAAAATTAGAAAAGGCGACCTGCCGCCTTATTTCTCGTTTTTCGTTTCCAATTCCCCATCAACATTTATTTCTTCGAGATTTATTTCTTCGAGAAGTTCTCCGATACGCGCCGCGTTTTCTTCAGCCGTGTCACGCACGAAATTAATAAGCGGCGGATGGCGCAAACTTAAACTCAACGCGATTTGCTGGCGAACGTACGAAGCGGCGCGCTGCAGCGCTTTGAGAGATTCTTTTATTTCGGCTTCTTCTTTTGTGCCTTCGACTACGACAAAAACTTTTGCGTCTCGCAGATTTTCCGAAACGCGCACGTCCGTGACGGTTACGCTCAAAAGTCGCGGGTCTTCAAGCTCATAGCCGACAATTTCGGTGATTTCCTCACGCAGAGTTTCAGCTAATTTTTCGGGACGACGCATAAAATAATAAATTGTGAGTGATGAATGTTGAATGATGAATGAAAATTCTTCTTCTTACATTCACCATTTATCACTTACCATTCACCATTATTAAAGCTCAGTGGCGGCGGTTCTTTCGATAACGAACGGCTCGATTTCGTCATCAACTTTTATGTCATTAAAATTGACCAGCCCGATGCCGCATTCAAAACCTTGACGAACTTCGCTGGCATCGTCTTTGAAACGTTTGAGCGAATCAATATCGCCTGTCCAGAAAACGACGCCGTCGCGGATAATGCGAGCCTTGGCTTGACGGCGGATGACGCCCTCGGTAACGCGGCAACCGGCAATGGTGCCGACTTTGGAAACTTTGAAAACTTCCTGCACGAGCGCTTTGCCCAGGATAATTTCTTTTTCAATCGCGTCGAGCATTCCAATCATTGCGGCGCGAATTTCTTCTTCGACCTTGTAAATAATTGAATGCAGGCGAATATCAACTTGTTCCTGTTTGGCGACATCGGCGGCGCGGGATTCGGGGCGCACGTTGAAGCCGATGATAACGACGGCTGTCTGCGTGTTGTCGGCTTGCGTGGCGGAAGCGAGCAAAACGTCGGATTCGGTAATGGCGCCGACGCCCGAACGAATAACTCGAACTTTTACTTTCTCGGTTGAAAGTTTTTCGAGTGTACCGCGCAGAACTTCGACCGAGCCTTGCACGTCGGCTTTCAAAATGACCAGTAATTCTTTGACTTCCGCTAAACCGAGCGACTCGATTCCGCGTTTGGTCGTCTGGAGCATCGCCACGTTTCTGGCGTGTATTTGTCGCTGATTCGCCGTCGTCTGAGCTTTTTCGATGTCGGAGACAACTTGAAAAGTATCGCCCGCTTGCGGAACGCCTTGCAGTCCGAGAACTTCGACCGGCGTTGCCGGCGGCGCGTCAGTTACAATTTCGCCGCGGTCGTTGAACATTGCGCGAACTTTACCGTAAAATTGCCCGACAATAAACGGGTCGCCGACACGCAAAGTTCCCTGCTGAACGAGAACCGTTGCCACCGCGCCGCGCCCTTTATCGAGTTTTGCTTCCAGCACAACGCCCGAAGCCCGCCGTGTCGGACTTGCCTTCAAATCCAAAATATCGGAAGAAAAAAGAACCGTTTCAAGCAACGTATTGAGATTATCGTGCTGCTTGGCAGAAACCGGAACCATTTCGACATCGCCGCCCCAATCTACCGGCTGCAAGCCTTGATTTGCCAAGCCTTGTTTTACTTTATCGACATTTGCGCCGGGTTTATCAACTTTGTTAATGGCAACGATAATCGGAACGCCCGCGGCTTTTGAGTGTTCGATGGCTTCGATGGTTTGCGGCATGACGCCGTCGTCCGCCGCAACGACAAGAATTACCACGTCCGTCGCTTTTGCACCGCGGGCTCGCATCAAGGTAAACGCTTCGTGTCCAGGCGTGTCGAGAAAGACGACTCGTCTTTGTTCTTTCGGGTTGTCGGGATTCGGAACGAAAACGCTGTAGGCGCCGATGTGCTGCGTGATTCCGCCGGCTTCGCCTTCGGCGACATTGTCCGAACGAATCGCATCGAGCAAGCTGGTTTTTCCATGATCGACGTGACCCATTACGGTTACCACCGGCGGGCGCGTCAATTCGATGTCGTCTGCATCAGCCGCAATAAGTTCTTCGAATTCCTGCTCGATGAGCATTTCTTCGAATGGCACAAAACTTATGTCGTAACCAAAATTTACCGCGAGTTCCTGCGCTATTTTCTCGTTGATCGGTTGATTTAAGGTGGCGAAGATTCCGCGTTTTACAAGAAGCTGCACAATATCTCGCGGCGTAACGCCTAACGCTTCTGAAAATTCGCGGATAGTCGCGCCTTCAGTCAGGCGAAGGAATGTCAGGTTGTTGTTATCAATTTTACCGGCTTGGGCAAAAAGGCGTTCTTCGATCGAGAGCGGACGCGGCACAGCTAAGTCTCTTTCTTCAAATTTTCCGCCTCTTTCAAATCTTCCGCCTTTTTTCGGGTTGGAACGCCCAAATCTTTTGCGTTGGTCTGCCGGCGGCGTATATACGGATTTCGGGTTCGGGTTTTCGCCCGGCGTGCCTTGAAAACCAGGCTTCCGTATGCCTTTTGCGTCGCGGCGGACGTCAGTTTTTAGAACTTCCTTTTTATCGGTGCTGAATTTTCCGGTTTGGGTCGGAGCTTCGTTATATACGCGGTCGCCCGGTTTTATCCCTTTATTAAGCGAATCCTGCGTTAACTTAAGTTCTTTGACCTGCTGTCCGGACGGGCGCAGAATTCTGGTAGAAAATTTCGGTTTTGCGGATTCATCCTCCATCGTCGGCTTTTCTGCCTGACTCTCCTCATTAGCTTTTAATTCAGGCGCCGCTTTGGATGACTTGATATCAATTTGTTCCGCAGCCGTTTGAGGAGTTTCTTCGACAACCGGAACTTCCTGAATCTGTTCCGGCGGTTTTGCCTCTATCTTCTTCTGTAATTTTCTAACTTGTCGTTTCGGTTCGACGGCTTTCTTACCGGCGGATACTTCCACCGGCTGCGGTTGAGCTTCTTTTATGTCTTCTATTTTCTCTGCCGATGGCACTGCTTCAGGTTGCGGTACTTCTTCGAGCGGTTTTTCCTCTTCCTCGACCGCTTTCTTCTTTATGAGTTTGATTCCCCGTTTCGGCGCAGTTTCCAGCTTTGGAAAATACTTGTTGCGGACTTTCTCCGCTATTTCGCGGCTGACGGAGTTCGACGGCACACTCACGTCTGCTCCTTCACGCCGCACGTCTTCGATAACGCGCTTCGTGTCCTGCTTGAGTTCTTTGGCTAATTCGTAAATCCGAACTGTTGTTCCTACGGGCATATTTATCTTTTTCTGTAAAATTTATTAAATTCAACCTATTCATTTCAGTTTATTTTCAAGTAAAAATTTACTGTTCCTTTTCGGTTGAACTTTCCTGCATATCATTTGAAACCGCGTCTGCTACTTCGTCGGATTGCAGATCAACGTCGGCGTTTTCTCGAGTCGTTTCTTCACGGTTTATTTCCGAGCTTTCCGAAAGGGCATTTTCGGTGTTTTCGTTATTCTCCGCTTGTGCCGCACCTTCACTCGCTTGATTATTTTCTTCCGGCGTTTCAACCTGATGTGCGTTTCGCACCTCAACAATCTGTTTTGCGGAAGAAAGAATCTTTTCGGCGTCGTCAAGGCTGATGTCGAGAATATCAACCAGATTGTCAACCGATGCTGCCGCCAAAGCATCGACGTCACTGATTCCCTTAGCTTTCAAATCTTCCGCCTGAGCTGATGAAACGCCTTCTAAAGCTGTAATCGGAACGGGAGCGCCGGATGCGATCATTTGGTTCATCTGATTGGCAATTTCTTTTTTCAAAACTTCTTCGCTGACAATATCAATGTCCCAACCAACGAGACGAGTCGCAAGGCGCACGTTTTGACCGCGCTTGCCGATTGCTAAACTTAATTGGTCTTCGCCGACGATGACTTCCATTTTGCGGTCATTGATATTGGTGATCCGCACCTGCGAAACTTTTGCAGGCGAAAGCGCGTTGGCGGCAAACACCGAAGGCTCGTCCGACCACTCGATAATGTCAATCTTTTCACCGCGCAATTCCTTGATGATTGCCTGGACGCGCGAGCCTTTCATACCGACACACGCGCCGACCGGATCAACGTCCTTTTCATTTGAGGTAACGGCGATTTTCGCTCGATCTCCCGGCTCGCGCACGGCGGATTTAATAACTACCGTATCGTCGTAAATCTCCGGCACTTCCATTTCAAAAAGACGTTTGATAAGTTCTGCCGAAGCACGGGAAACTTTTATTTGCTGACCGCGCTGGTCTTTGCTAACGTCGGCAATAACGACTCGGATACGTTCGCCCTGATTCCAAGTCTCGCTGCGTGCCTGTTCCTGTTTCGGCAAAATCGCTTCGAGATTATTACCCAAATCGACAATCATATCGCCGCGCTCAAAACGCTTAACCATACCGTTTACAAGCGTTCCTATGCGGTCGACGTATTCTTCATAAACTTTTTCGCGGATGGCTTCGCGTACCTTCTGCACTAAAATCTGTTTTGCGGTTTGAGCCGCAATGCGTCCGAGTTCCTCGGTCGGAAGAGGAATCAGCAGCATATCGCCGATTTCCACTTCGTCCGGTTCTGCACCCATTTCAATTGCTTCTTCTAAGGACAATTCGGTCGAGGGATTTTCCACTTCGGCAACGACGGTTTTTTGCGCGGAAATTTCTATTGCTCCTTCTTCGTTATTCCAATCGACTTGAATGCTGTCGCCGGTCTTATCCTGCGATTTGAATTGCTTGCGCGCAGCCGCTTTGACCGCTTCCTTCATCGCTTCGATGACTAAATTGCGGTCGATTCCCTGCTCACTGCATAATGTTTCGATGCTCTGTCCAATAGATGTCATAACTCGTTAATGTAAAGTTGAAAATGCAAAGTGGAAAATTCCGACCACTATTTTTTATTTTCCGTTTTCCGCTTTTCGTTCCTCTTAAGTTCTTCCGCAAAGTCAATCTCTAAATTCGCTTTGGCAACTGCGTCGAAGGTAAAACGCACCGTGCCGTTTGTTTTGTCATCGAAGACAATTTCCTCGCCTTCGATGCCGACAATGCGCCCGCTAAAATTCTTTTGTCCGGCAATAGCAGCCGATGTTTTAACTTTCGCCAGACTACCCGCAAATTTCCTAAAATCCTGCAACCTGTAAAGCTCGCGTTCTAAACCGGGCGATGAAACCTCCAACATATATGACAACGGAAATAAATCCTCCGCGTCGAGAGTTTCTCCCATTTGGCGACTAATCAAAGTACAATCTTCGTGAGTTACGCCGCCCGGCTTATCTATAAAAATGCGAATGGTCAAATTCTTATTTGAGCCGAAGACTTGTGCTTGTACGAGTTCCAAATTATTTTCACCCGCCAGACGCGCAGCGATTCCGCGTATTTTTTCACCGGCAATATCTTTGCTCATCGTCTTTTGCCCAAAATAAAAAGTGGGCGCGAACCCACCGAGAACGTTCCCACGCTTCGTAGGAAACGGTTATTATACTCAAATATTAATGATAATAGCAAGCGAGATTTACCGAAAAGCCTGAAATCTTTCGATTGAGAAATTTGAAACGATAATCTTTATTTTGCAGCAGGGAGATTATTCTTAAAAAATTCTTGAAAGTTTAAAATATACCGTTGCCGATAATATTTTAATTGAATTTTCAGTCTAAATTTAGACATATTGTTTTACCTTGGAACTTTTTATTTCTTAAGCGAACATAATTCCTCTTGATGATTTTTTAGTTTAAATTAAAACCAATATCCTTAAACTTTGATTTTTCCATTAATTACGCTTTAATTTCAAATTTAACTATGATATAAAGAGTAACAATCATTTAGGATTGATACTCTTCCTAAAGCTAAGTAAAATTTACTTTTATTTTTTACATTATCTTTCCAATTTTTATTGACACGATATAATAATTCGTGTAAAAGATTGAGAGGTTTGATTTTTTGAAATTTTTGATTTAAATGAACACAAGAGGAGAACTATGAGCAGAAAAATTTGGATTCAAAAAGCACTTTCAATGTGTTTGGTAGTTGCTACAATTGCAACTTATTCAATGGTGGTTCTGGCAAATTCCGAAAGAATCGCCGGAGAACTTTTAGTTAGCGGGAAAACTGTCAACGGACAAGATCCATTTGTAAAGGTAAATGGACAAGCGGCGCAAAGCGGACGTTCGATTTTTTCAGACAGCACAATTGCTACGCCGGAAAACGCCAGCGCTGTTATTAATCTCGGTAAAGCCGGTAAAATCGAGCTTGCGCCCAACTCGATTATGTCGTTGAAATTTAATGAAAAAGGCATAAGCGGCGATTTGGCTAATGGACGAGTTACAGTATTGAATGCTTCCGACGCTGTAATTGTCAAAACAACCGGCGGAAAGACAGCTAAACTTAATGCAGGTGAATCAACTAGTGCTACAGGCGGACAAACACAAACAAAAGACGACGATGACGATGATGATGACGACGGCGGCGGTGGCGGCTGGTTGCTTTTCGCGCTTGTTCTCGGTGGCGCGGCAGCTGGTATTATATTGGCGTCAAGAAGTGACAATAACCGGATTGCTTTAGGCAGCAGCACTACTGTTGTCAGTCCAACCCGTTAATTACTGCAAATCGTTTTTAGTATGCCGGTTTGTTAAAATTTAGGGCATACTGGGAAATGATTTATTTTATAGAAGGATTTATTCAGGAGGAAATTAAATAAAATGCTCGGCAAAACTATCATTCGTAAATCTATAACATCTCTCATTGCCGTCGCTGTTTGGAGTGTTTTTTCAATGGCTGTTCTAGCCGCTCCAGATGATGTGATGGGTGAAATGACGGTTAGCGGACAAGTTACCGTTGATGGTCAAAAATCTGTTTCTAACTCAACCGTAATATCGGGTAGCACAATCGTTACCGGCACAAATTCAACCGCTACGATTAATTTAGGCAAAAGCGGTCGCGTAGAACTTCTTTCGGATACTACTGTAACCTTAAAGTTTACAAACAACAGTATCGTTGGAATGCTGACAGCCGGACAAGTTCGCATTGCTAACACCGCCGGTATTGCAGCTACCGTTACGACGAGGAATGCAACCGTTATTGCCGACACCGGACAAGCTGACACCTTTAGTGTCGATGTCGGTTGTTCGGACGAAGCTCGTTGCACACAAACCCACGTTGAAACTACAATCGGTTTAGTTACTTTAAGAAGTGGTTCTACCGATAAACAAGTTGCTGCCGGAACGGATGCGACATACGGCAATCCTTCTCAAACCGGATGTAAACCATGTCTGCGTCCCGGTTCGGTTCCACCAGTAAGAACTGCGGGTGCGGGTTCTTTGCTTCTTTTACTGGCTGCGGCTGGTGCGGTTGGCGCGGCAATCTTTTTCGGCGGAGATAATAACGTTGAACTTGGTCCGCCTGCAATTGTTTTAAGTACAACTGGCGCATCTCAACGCTAAGAGTTCAGTTGAGTTTTGTGGTTTCGCAAAATTAAACTTAGCTTTAAATTTACGGGTCATGTTAAACAAACGTGACCCGTAAATTTTATTTTGATTGTGAATAATTTAACAACCATTATCAGATTTATATAAATTTTTCAATTTTATGCATATTGCAGTTATTGGTACAGGATATGTCGGTTTAGTGACAGGGGCTTGTTTTGCCGAATATGGCGTGGAAGTAACCTGCGTTGATGTGGATAAAGGTAAAATAGACCGATTAAATCAAGGAATCATACCTATTTATGAGCCGGGTTTAGACGATATTGTTGAAAAAAATTCAAAAGCCGGAAGGCTCCATTTTACAACTGAGATTAAGTCCGCAATCGAACAAGCATTAGTGATTTTTTTAGCAGTCGGAACACCGCCGCGAGAAGACGGTTCTCCCGATATGAGCTTTTACAAATCGGCAGCCAAAGATATTGCCGAACATATGAATTGTTACAAGGTTCTTGTAACAAAATCGACTGTTCCGGTCGGAACCGGAAAATGGCTTCGGGAATTTATAAAAGAAAATCAGAAGAAACAAATAAACTTCGGAGTTGCATCAAACCCCGAATTTTTACGCGAAGGCGCCGCTATCGAGGATTTTATGCGTCCCGATAGAGTTGTAATCGGAAGTAACGAACAAGATGCGATCGCGATTATGAAAGACCTCTATCGTCCTCTCTATTTAATCGAAACTCCAATCGTTATTACTTCACTCGAAGCAGCCGAACTAATTAAATACGCCGCAAACGCATTTCTAGCCACAAAAATTTCTTTTATAAATGAAATTGCGAACCTTTGCGACAAAATCGGCTGCGATGTTCACGACGTCGCTCGCGGTATGGGAATGGATAAACGCATCGGAAATAAATTTCTTCATCCCGGACCGGGATTTGGCGGTTCATGCTTTCCGAAAGATACACGAGCGCTTTCGACCGTAGCAAAACATTTTGGCACGGAATCCCGTATTGTCGATACGGTTATAGAGGTAAATGACCTTCAGCGCAAAGCAATGATTCCCAAAATCGAGTCGTTAGTCGGTGATTTTGCGGGCAAACATATAGCCGTTCTCGGTCTTTCATTCAAACCGGAAACTGATGATATGCGCGAGTCTCCGGCAATTGATATTATTAAGGAGATGCAGGCAAGGGGAGCAAAGATCAAGGCTTTCGACCCAGTGGCAATGGAAGAAGCAAAACACTATCTGCCGGATATTGATTATGCGGCAGACGAGTATGCCGCTATCGAAGGAGCAGACGCTTTGGTTTTCATGACCGAATGGAATCAATTTCGGGCGTTGGATATGGAAAAAGTAAAAAATCTTTTGAATTTTCCAAAAATCATTGACCTTAGAAATATTTATGAACCAAAAGATATGCGCAATCTTGGTTTTGAGTATGTCGGCGTTGGTAGATAACATATTATGTAAAATTACGAGGACTAATTCTTGTATTTTTTTACAAATTTCCCAAATATATAACCTAATTTGAATTTTTATGTCCCTAACAACAAAAGTCCTGGTAACGGGCGGTGCAGGTTTTATCGGGTCAAACTTAGCTGAAGAACTTGTTAAACAAGGCGCAAGAGTTACTATTCTAGATAATCTGACAACCGGTTTTACAGAAAACTTGGAAGAGATAAAAGGTGCTTTTGAATTTATTAAAGGGGATCTAAATGATGACGAAAAACTCAAGAAATCGCTTGAGAGTGTTGAAATTGTCTTTCATCAAGCCGCCTTACCAAGCGTTCCCCGTTCGGTGGAAAATCCTTTAGAAACTCATCAGGCTTGTGTCAACGGCACATTTAATTTACTTCTTAAAGCAAAGCAACAGGGTATCCGTCGCGTGATTTATGCCGCATCGAGTTCTGCATACGGAAACCAAAAAATGCTTCCAAAGGTTGAAACAATGATTCCGTTTCCACTTTCACCATACGCGGCAGCAAAATTAATGGGAGAGTATTACTGTCAGGTTTTTTTCAGGGTTTATGGTTTGGAAACAATTTGTTTGCGTTACTTTAATGTTTTTGGACCGCGACAAAATCCTTCTTCACAATACTCGGGTGTGATATCGCGTTTTATTGATTCATTAATGAGCAAAAGCTGTCCGATTATATACGGCGATGGCGAGCAATCCAGAGATTTTACATATATCGCTAATGTAGTAGATGCTAATATTAAAGCCGCTTTGACTTCCAAAGGCATTGGTGAAGTGATAAATGTAGCAAATGGAGAACGCATAACACTTAATGATTTGCTGCACACATTAAAGGCAATAACTGGCAGAAAAGACATTAAAGCAGATTACCAATCCGAAAGAAAGGGTGACGTAAAACACTCGCAAGCAGATAATACGCGCGCCAAAGAATGGTTAGAATACGAAAAACTATTTGATTTGGAAAGCGGATTACGTCAGACAATCGAATGGTGGGCTTCAAGCCGTTTCGCTGAAAAAGCTGATAAATAATTAGATTTTATATAAAATAAAAAAGAGACAAGTCCCCTTTACCTGTCTCTTTCCCTGTCCACACTTCCCCGGTAAGCTTAAACCAAAATATCACTGTTGAATTATCTTTTTGAAAAATTTATCTCAAAAATTGTCAATTAGTACAGGCACTATTTGTTTTTGCAATGACTATGCCATTATCTATAATGCTTTTATTTTGTTTGATTTAATCGCTTAAAGACTCATTGTGTGGATGACAAAAAAACAAGTGCCACAAATTAATACAGAAAACCCCACTAAAAATAAAATTGCATTTTTTATATTTATTTCTGGATAGAATTTTTTGCTTGATTTTGATAGTGATTTTTAAAGAATTCCATGTATCGGATTACTTTTACAGTTCTTTTAAATGAAAAAAATTTGATTTAGTAAATGCATCTTTTTTCATAAAAAATAACTTCACTTCTGTGCTATGTATATTAGTTTTTACCTTTTATGTAAAAGGTATATAAATGTTAAATGCAAAAGTTATTCGAAAGATACTGTTATGTTAGAATCAAATTATTAGCCTAAGCAGACCTCAACCGGATAATATGCCGATAAGTAAAAATCAGATTTCCGACAACGATAAAACTTTAGAAATTTTCAGAAATGTTTTCGTTTTTTTTGGGACACTCAGTCCACAAGGATTTGTTCTGGGTCTTGAAGGTAAAATTTTTGAAAAAACCATTACCGAACCGCAGCTTCTTATCGGTCAAAAGTTTTCAGAAACCGTATATTGGCAATCATCCGAACATACTTCGGAAAATCTCGAGAAAGCTATAATCGAAGCAACCGAGAATAAAAATTCAAAAGTTCGCCTGGATTTCCGCGTAAACGCCGAAGAGAAAATTTATATTGAATTGTTTTTGCAATCTTTATTCGATAAGGAAAACAATTCAGAACAGATTTTCTTTTGTGCTCAGGACGTTACAGACCGCGCAAAAGAAGTCGAATATTATAAGGCGCGAAGCGAACAATTGCTTTATGCGGCTGAAAATGCAGAAATTGGTTTGTGGTTTTGGGATTTGGTTGAAGATGTTATTTACACCTCACCAAAATGTAATGAACTATTTGAAGTTGAACCGCACGACACA
This sequence comes from Acidobacteria bacterium 28-9, assembly GCA_002050355.1. GTDB lineage: Bacteria > Acidobacteriota > Blastocatellia > Pyrinomonadales > Pyrinomonadaceae. The sequence goes on along the minus strand of MWYY01000041.1, from coordinate 15,541 downwards.
ATTTCCTTTCGTTCTTTTTTGGATATTGCACATCCCGAAGATCGTGACAGAGTAGAAACCGCGTTTTTGGAAACGCAAGCAAACGGTAGAGAATATAACATAGAATATCGCGTGATATATTCAGACGGAAAGATTCATTGGCTTGCAGTTCAGGGAAAAACATATCTTGACGATAGCGGCAAACCGCAAAAGACAATAGGCGTTGTCAGAAAAGTAACCGATAAAAGAGTCGCCAGCGAAGAACTGGCTAAAGTCTACGCGCGCGAAAAAAAGGCGCGCGATGAAGCCGAAGAAGCTAATCGAGCAAAAGATTTTTTCCTAGCCATAGTTTCCCACGAGTTGCGCTCACCGCTAAATACGATTTTAGGCTGGACAAAAATTCTACTCACCAAAGAAGTAAAAGAAGATGTTCAAAAAAATGCGCTTGAAACTATCGAGAAAAGTGCTCGCTCGCAAGCCAAACTGATTGATGATTTGATTGATTTGGCAAGAGTTGCTTCAGGCAAAATGCGGCTTGAGCTTCGGCAAATTAATCTTTATGAAGTTCTCAGAACCGTTTATAATTCGCAAAAACCTCTAACTGAAGCAAAAAATGTTTACCTCGATTTTTTTTCCGATAATGAAAACATTCAGGTTTTCGGCGACAGCATGCGTCTTCAGCAAGTTTTTACCAATTTGGTTTCCAATGCCTTGAAATTTACTTCATCCGGCGGCAGCATCAGAATCAGCGCTCAAACCGGCAACAAAGCGGTAAAAGTTATGGTCAAAGATGACGGACAGGGAATTAGTTCCGAACTGCTGCCGAATATTTTTAAGCAATTCAAACAAGGCGATGAAAAATCTTCTTCAGACCGGAGCGGATTGGGATTAGGTTTGTCAATCGTTAAAATTTTATCGGAAAAACACAACGGGCAAATTCAAGCCGAAAGCAAAGGTATCGGACACGGCTCGACATTTACCGTTTCGCTGCCTCGTTGTAACACAGAGGCAGAACCAGAAATTGAAGTTACAAAACAGAGTGCGAAACAAGATAAATTACTGAGAGGTGTTAAGATTTTGGTAGTTGAAGATGATCCTGACTCGCGTGAAGTTCTACAGCTTTTTCTTGAGCAAAGCGGAGCGCAGGTGGCAAGCGCGGAATCTGCTTCTGAAGCGATGAATTTATTGCTTGAGTCGGAAGAGAATTTGCCCGATGTTATTGTTTCCGATTTAGCAATGCCTAACGAAGACGGTTATGCTTTAATCGAACGAATAAGAAAATTACCAATTGAAAACGGCGGCGCAGTTCCAGCCGTTGCCTTAAGTGCTTTTGCTTCCGCAAACAACAAACAACAGGCTTTTGACGTCGGTTTTCAAAAATACCACACGAAACCTTTCGAACCGGACGGCATCGTTCAGGACATATTGCAATTGGTGAACAAGTAATTACCAGGCTTTTCTAACTTAGAGGGTTTTCCGATTATTTTGAATAAGCAGGAAAGCCAATAAATTCCAAATATAAAAATCAATCGACAAATTTTGCTTCGATAATTTGTCCGTTCTGAATTCCCTGTTTCATTGTCAAACGTGGATAAGTCTCAAGTTCAACTTTGAAATCTTCGGCATCCAGTAACATTTCGGCTTCTGTTATGCCCTGAATCGAACCTTCGATTTCCATAAAAAGCCCAAACGGTAACTCATCTAAAACAACTTCAACATTCCGAAAACTCCAGGTTTTACGGCGCTTTTCGTAAATCACTGCTTTAACAAAACCGAGATTTTCGATAATTTTTTCAATTTCCTCCTCTCTCTCGACATAAAACCTCTAACTGAAGCAAAAAATGTTTACCTCGATTTTTTTTCCGATAATGAAAACATTCAGGTTTTCGGCGACAGCATGCGTCTTCAGCAAGTTTTTACCAATTTGGTTTCCAATGCCTTGAAATTTACTTCATCCGGCGGCAGCATCAGAATCAGCGCTCAAACCGGCAACAAAGCGGTAAAAGTTATGGTCAAAGATGACGGACAGGGAATTAGTTCCGAACTGCTGCCGAATATTTTTAAGCAATTCAAACAAGGCGATGAAAAATCTTCTTCAGACCGGAGCGGATTGGGATTAGGTTTGTCAATCGTTAAAATTTTATCGGAAAAACACAACGGGCAAATTCAAGCCGAAAGCAAAGGTATCGGACACGGCTCGACATTTACCATTTCGCTGCCTCGTTGTAACACAGAGGCAGAACCAGAAATTGAAGTTACAAAACACAGTGCGATACAAGATAAATTACTGAGAGGTGATAAGATTTTGGTAGTTGAAGATGATCCTGACTCGCGTGAAGTTCTACAGCTTTTTCTTGAGCAAAGCGGAGCGCAGGTGGCAAGCGCGGAATCTGCTTCTGAAGCGATGAATTTATTGCTTGAGTCGGAAGAGAATTTGCCCGATGTTATTGTTTCCGATTTAGCAATGCCTAACGAAGACGGTTATGCTTTAATCGAACGAATAAGAAAATTACCAATTGAAAACGGCGGCGCAGTTCCAGCCGTTGCCTTAAGTGCTTTTGCTTCCGCAAACAACAAACAACAGGCTTTTGACGTCGGTTTTCAAAAATACCACACGAAACCTTTCGAACCGGACGGCATCGTTCAGGACATATTGCAATTGGTGAACAAGTAATTACCAGGCTTTTCTAACTTAGAGGGTTTTCCGATTATTTTGAATAAGCAGGAAAGCCAATAAATTCCAAATATAAAAATCAATCGACAAATTTTGCTTCGATAATTTGTCCGTTCTGAATTCCCTGTTTCATTGTCAAACGTGGATAAGTCTCAAGTTCAACTTTGAAATCTTCGGCATCCAGTAACATTTCGGCTTCTGTTATGCCCTGAATCGAACCTTCGATTTCCATAAAAAGCCCAAACGGTAACTCATCTAAAACAACTTCAACATTCCGAAAACTCCAGGTTTTACGGCGCTTTTCGTAAATCACTGCTTTAACAAAACCGAGATTTTCGATAATTTTTTCAATTTCCTCCTCTCTCTCGACATTTGTTTCGTGTTCGATTTGGTGTTTGATTTCAGAACTGTTCTGTATACGTTGTTTGTAAGTTAAAATCGTTTTATTTTGTGTCTTTCTAATCCGCAAAACGGCGAGCTTTTCGTCCAGAATACCGCCGCCATAAAGCGTATTCGTTTCAAAATCTTCCCCTTGAAATTCCGCGCCGAACTCTTGCAAATTTACTACAATTTGCTCGCTTTGCTGCAAAGTTAAGCGGTATTTTTTCTCAATCTCAATCGCCATTTTCGTATTTTTCCTTGTGCGCTTTTATCATTGCCTGATATTTGACATCGTTTTTAGCGAGGTAATATTTTTCGGAAAAAATTTTGGCAGATTCAGCTTTTATTTCGTCTTCGCCTTCAACCAGAATTATTTCTCTCGTTCCTTTTTTATATTTTCTGCCACTCGGATGATTTGCGTAGCGTCGCGCCCTGGTAATGCCCATTTGCAAAAACTTTCGTGCCATATCCATTCCGACAAAATCGTTCTGTCGCTTGTATTCGAGAAACATTTCGTAAATTTTTGCACTCGATTCGCGGGCAACTTCCGGCGTTTTGAAGCGCCAGTGACAAACGATTTCACTTTTGTAAGGCTCGACGAGCAAAACTCCCTGCTCACCTTTACCAATGCGGTAAAGTTCGAGATTTTTACGAAAATCTAACCTTTTATAATCGAGCGAATAATCGAATTTTGCCGTCATAGATTTTTAATAAACTACCCCGCAGCAAGCTGACGGGGTATTAAAAGAGTTTGAGTTGACCGTTTGACTCAATGTTACCTTGTTGCTGAACATAGTTCTTTATCATTTGCTCGTTGCCGTGCGCGCCGACTGTGCTGAGGAAATATCCTTCGCTCCAGAATTTGCCGCCCCACAAGTATTTCTTTACTTCGGGACAGGCTTTAAATATTTCTCGCGCCGTCAGGCTTTTGATAATTTGCACTAATTGCTTTGGAATATACATTGGTACACTCTGCACTAAAAAGTGAACGTGGTCATCGTCCGAACCAATTTCAAGAAATGTAATTTCATAGCGCTTTTGAATCTCAAAGCAAATCTCTTTGAGTTTGGCATCGACGGTTGCCGATAAAACAGTTCGTCGGTATCTCGACGGGCAAACGATGTGATACATCAAAACCGAAACATTGTGGTTTTTATGAATGAACTTGCTCATTCATACAGTATAAAGCCGCAGCAAGCTGTCGCGGTATTAAACCCAATGTGAATAAAAGTTAAACAGAAGAGATTTCCTCATCACCGTTCATCATTTGTCATTCACTATTGATTTCACTTTTGTCTTATCCATTTGAAAACTTCCGGAATCGTTGCGCGCTTGCCATACATCAGCATTCCGACCCGATAGACGCGCGCCGCGAGCCAGACAAGAAATCCAATCGTCGCGCCGTTTAATAAAATTGAAAGAGCGATTTGCCAGAACGGCGGCGTTTCCGCCAAGATTCGCACCGGCATCGTAATCGGCGCTAGAAAAGGCGCAATCGAAGCCCAGAATGCGAGACTCGAATTCGGGTCGCGGACGATGTTCGTTGAGATTATAAAACCAGCGACAAGAAACATTATCGGCAGCAGCGCAAACTGTCCACCTTCCTGAACAGTCGTAACCATCGAGCCAATAAGCGCGTAAATTGTCGCGTAGATAAAAAAGCCGAGCAGAAAAAAGATGAAAAAATAAACGACCGTGAGCGGTGTAATATCGGGAACCGAGATATTGACGCCCGCCGCGCTCAGATTTGCCAGACCGACGCCGACCAGAAGAAGCGCGGAGGTAATCCAAATCGCAAGCTGCGTCAAACCGGCAAGCCCGACGCCGACGAGTTTTCCCATCATCAATTCAAACGGTTTCGCCGACGAAAACAAAATCTCGGCGATGCGCGTTTCCTTTTCTTCGACGACCGCCGACATAATCTGCTGACCGTAAATCATCAGCGTAATGTAGAGCATCATACTGATAACGAACGACGCGATAAACACGCCTTCGGTGTTTTTTTCGTCGCCCTTTTCGCTGATTGCCGTTTTCGTAAAATCCACGTTCCGGCTCAAATCTTTCAGACGGTCTTCGCTGATATTCGCGTCGGCAAGCCGCTGCGAGCGCACCGCGCCGTTGATTGCGCGTTCGAGCTGCGAGTTGGCGACATAATCGCCGGCTTTGCGCGAAAAAAATTCAAATTTCGCGTTTTCGGCTTCGTAATCCGACGGCACGATTAAATAAGCGTCCAGTTCCTTGCCGATAATTTTGCCGGTCAATTCGCGTTTGATTTGGTCGAGCGATTTCGCCGCCGCGTCGTATTCGACGACATTAAACGTCGCGCCGAATTGTTCGGCGGCGCGCTTCATCTGTTCGTCCGGCGAAGTCGCCGTCGAGTTTTTTACCAATTCTTCCGCCGTCGGTTGCTTTTCTTCGGACGGTGTTTTTTCGAGCGCGAGATTTTCCCGGATGCGCGGCGCGATGCGTTTCGTTTCGTCAACGAGCGCGATTCGCGTCGGTTCGCTTTTGATTGAAAAAAGCAGCGCCGGAACGACCGCAAACGCCGCCGACAAAACGGGAAACAATAAAGTTACCAGCAAAAACGACCATTTCAAGACGATTTTTTTGTATTCGTGTTTGACGACCGCGAGAAATTTTTTCATCAGATTCCTTTCACCTTTTCGATAAAAATGTCATTAAGACTCGGTTCGACCTGCTCGAATTTAGAAATTGTAGCGCCGTTATCTATTAATTTTTTGAGCAAAATTTGCGCGTCGGCATTTGCCGCCAATTCTATTTCCCGCTCGTCGGCGTGTTCGGTGATTTTGGCGATTAAACTACGGTCTTCCAAAACTGCGCCGCCGCCTTCGCTGCGTAGAGCAATCAGGTTTTTTCCGAAACTTTGCTTGACTTCGCGGAGGCTCCCGCCGATGACTTTGCGCGATTTATTAATCAAAATAATGTCGTCGCACAATCTTTCCGCCGTTTCCATTAAATGCGTAGAGAAAATAATTGTTTTGTGCTGGGCTTTAAGTTCTGCGACGGCTTCAATCATAAATTCGACGTTCACAGGGTCGAGTCCCGAAAACGGCTCGTCGAGAATCAGCAAATCCGGGTCGTGCAGAACGGTCGAGATGAATTGTATTTTCTGCGACATTCCCTTCGACAAATCGGTCGTTTTCTTTTTTTTCCAATCGCTCAAATTCATCCGTTCGAGCCAAAAATCAATCCGCTCGTCTGCCAGTTTTTGCGAAACTCCTTTGAGCGCGGCGAAATAGCGAAGCTGCTCAAAGATTTTCATCTTCTTATACAACCCGCGCTCTTCCGGCAGATAACCGATTTTGTCTTGCGTTTCGGGAGAAATTCGTTGCCCGAAAAGCTCGATTCGTCCTTCGTCCGGCGCGGTGATGCCGACAATCATCCGAATTGTAGTCGTTTTTCCCGCTCCGTTCGGACCTAAGAAGCCGAAAACTTTTCCGGCTCTGACGTTAAAACTTAAATCTTCGACCGCGGTAAACCCGCCGTAGCGTTTTGTTACGTCTTCAACGCGAAGAGTCACCTGTTGTTCATTCATATAAATTAAGTGATAAGAAAAGAAGTTTTCGCTTCTCGTTTATCACCTTTCATTTACCAATTATAATTTAATCTGTGTTACGGCAATTACCGGTTCGATGTTTCGCAATTCTTCCAAAACTGCGTCGTCGAGCGGCGAATCAATCTCGATAACCGCCAGCGCCTCGCCGCCTTTGGCTTCTCTTCCGAGATAAAAGCGGCTGATATTTACTTGCGCCGCGCCCAGCAATACGCCGATTTTCCCGATGACGCCGGGAACGTCTTTGTTTTTCGTAACGAGCATAAAACCGTTCGGTATGGCTTCGATTGAGAAATTTCCGATTTCCGTAATGCGCCCTTCACCGTTTGCGAAAACCATTCCCGAAGCGGTTTGTTCCGCGTCATTTGTAGCAACGGTTGTGCGAATGTCGAAATTCACAGCCTTGCGCGTTTGCGTATAGCTTGTAGTAACGGAAATTCCGCGCTCATCGGCGATGTGCAGGGCGTTGACGACATTGACGCGCGCCGAAACATTTTTCAAAAGTCCGCTTAAGAAGGCTCGCGTAACCGGTGCGGCATCGCGCTCGGCGAGTTCGCCCGCAAATTCCAATTTAACTTTAGAAATCGGATTTCCATTCATAATCTGAGATTGAAAACTACCGAGTTTTTCCGCCAATTCGATAAACGGCTGGAAGGCTTCGAGTTCCTTTGCCGCCATCGAAGGCGCATTGACCGCACCGCGTAGCGCACCCGTCAACAAATAATCACGCATTTGCTCGGCGACGGTTAATGCCACGCCTTCCTGCGCCTCGGTCGTTGAGGCTCCCAAATGCGGCGTGGTAATTATTTTCGGATTATTCAAAAGCGGCGAATCGGGCGGCAACGGTTCGTTCGCAAAAACGTCCAAAGCCGCTGCCGAAACCGTCCCGTTTTCGACGGCTTCAAGCAATGCCGCTTCGTCAACCAAACCGCCGCGCGCGCAGTTTATTAAACGCACGCCTTTTTTCATTTTCGCAAACGCTTCACGCCCGACAATGCCGCGTGTTTCGTCTGTAACCGGCGTGTGAATCGTAACAAAATCGGCTCGCTTCAAAACGTCGTCAAGCGTTCCGATTTCAATTCCTAATTCCTTCGCCTGCTCAAAGGAAACAAACGGGTCGAAAGCAAGAATTTTTATTCCAAAACCTCTGGCAATTTTTGCGACGTGTTTGCCAATTTTACCCAAGCCGACGACACCGAGCGTTTTTCCGTTTAGCTCAACGCCGACAAAACTTTTTTTATCCCAAACGCCCGATTGCAATCGGGCGTGCGCCTGCGGAATATTGCGCGCCATCGAAACCAGAAGAGCAATGGTGTGTTCGGCAGTCGTAATTGTATTGCCGTCCGGTGTGTTCATCACAACGATTCCGCGTATTGTCGCAGCTTTTACGTCAATATTATCGACGCCCACGCCGGCGCGCCCGATAACCCTTAGCCGTTCTGCTCTATCCATTAAATCAGCGCGGATTTCGGTCGCGCTTCTGACAATCACGCCGTCGGCGTCTTTGATTTTTTCGGCTAGCTCCTCAAAACCAAGTTTGGTTTCCTTTTCTACCGTAAAACCGGCTTCAATCAGCGGCGAGAGTTTGTCTTCATTCACGTCATCAGCGACGAAAATTTTGATATTATTCATAAAGTTGTTAGCAGTTAATTGTTAATTCTTTGTTGTTGGTAGATAATCCAATCGTTTATTTTATAAAATTGCTTTCGCTCAATTTCGTTTTCGAGTTTATCGAATAACATGTATTTAAGACAGTCAACGATTAATAATTAACGATTTACTTTTATGGAAATATTTGTTTACCAGACAGGCAACCATCAAGTCGAAGAAATTTTTACGCCCGAGAACCTTCCCGAATTATTGGCAAATGCGGACAATTTGGTGTGGGTTGATATGGAAGCACCGACCGAAACGGAAGACAAAATTTTGGCGGACGTTTTTCATTTTCATCCACTCACGATTGAAGACGCGCGTATGACGAGAAACGCCCCGAAGGTCGAAGCGTTTCCCAATTATTTATTCTTCATCGTTCACGGCGTCAAGATTGAAACCAACTCCAACAATTTTGTAACCAAAGAACTCGACGGGTATTTGGGAAAAAATTTCGTCGTAACTTTTCATCACGAAAACTTTCGCAGCATCGACGAGGTTAAGCGGCAGGTTCGCAGCTCGGCATTTGTCTGCGGACGCGGCGCCGATTATTTGCTGCACCAAATTCTCGACGAGCTTGTAGATTTATACATCCCGGTCATTGATGATTTCGACAACGCTATAAACGACATTGAAGAGCGCATTTTTCATTCGAGAAAAAGCAACAACGCGATTTTGGAAGAAATTCTTAGTGTAAAAAGAAGCGTGGCGCGGTTGCGGCGCATTACTTCCAAACAATTAAATGTTCTTTATCGTCTTTCTCACGGCGAGTTCACGCAAATAGAAGAAGCGCATCTGCCCTTTTACCGCGACGTACACGACCATTTACAGCGTGTCGCTGACCTTTCAGAAAACTACCGCGAGATGATTAGCGGTTTGATTGACATTCAATTTAACGTCGTCTCGAACCGCACCAACGAAATCGTTAAATTCCTCACGATTTTTTCCGGCATTATTCTGCCGCTGTCTTTGATTGCCGGAATTTACGGAATGAATTTCGAGAATATGCCCGAATTAAAATCCCGTTTCGGCTATTTTGTAACGCTTGGAACAATGGCATTAGTCACTGTTCTGCTGCTCTGGTTTTTCTATCGTAAAGGCTGGATTTTACAAAAGGATGGCGAGGAATAATTTTATACCATTTTTTAATTGTGAGTTTTCTAAAATTGTTGCGCGCCCACAAGCGACTCGCCAATTTTCAAACGTTTATAAACTGACCAGATAAATTATAGCCAAACAAATTCCACCATAAATGCCTGCGACAATATCGTCGGCGCAAACCCCTAAGCCTTTCGGCAAAATTTCAAGCGTCCTTATCGGGTAAGGTTTCAAGATGTCAAACAATCTGAAAAGCAAAAACGCCGTCAAAATCAGTTTCCAGGAAATCATTAGCGGAACAAAAAAGAAAACAATCAATTGTCCCATAACTTCGTCAACCACAACCTTTTGCGGGTCTTTTTCCCGCAGAATTTCTGTCGCCCGCGTTGACGCCCAAATTCCCAACAGACAAAAAGCCAAAAGCAAAATCGCGTTTAACGCATAAACAAATGCCCTTGATTGTTCAGTGAGTAAATAATCTGCAAAAAAGTTTATTTCAAGCTGTCTAATAAAAAGAAAAATCAAAACACCGACTGCTGAACCCCATGTTCCCGGCGCGAGCGGAATAAATCCGACGCCAAAGGTCGAAAGCGCAATCGAAAAATAATCGAGAAAAGTTTTTTTTTCGACTGTTACATCTTTAGGTTCGTCCGTTTGGTTTGCCACAGAAACTTCGCCTGATTTTTCATAGCTAGGCATTTAGATTATTTCACCAATCAAATCATAATTGTGCGCTTCGGTGATTTTTACGTTGTAGAATTCGCCGATTCGCGGTACGAAATCGTCCGGCGCGTCGTTGATTAAAATATAACCGTCAATTTCCTGCGCCTGACCTTCGAGCCGCGCGTGCCAGAGCAAATCGGATTCTGGCGAATTTCCTTCAAAAAGAACGCGAAAGGTTTTACCGATTTTCTGTTGATTTTTTCGTTTGGAAATTTTCGCTTGCTCCTTCATAAGACGAGCGCGCCTTTGTTTCGCCGTTTTTGCGTCAACCTTAAACGGCAAATCAAAAGCGGGCGTTCCTTCTTCGTCTGAATAAGCAAAAACGCCGACGTTATCGAATTCGCAGTTGCGGACAAACACTAGCAATTCTTCAAAATCACTTTCGGTTTCGGTCGGAAAGCCCGTAATAAAAGTCGTGCGAATCGTGATTTCGGGAATTTTCTCTCTGACTCTTTTTATCAATCGTTCCAAACTTTCGCGCGTTCCGCCGCGACGCATATTTTTCAAAATATTTCTTGATGCGTGCTGAAGCGGCATATCGAGATATTTGACGGCTTTCGGCGTATCTCGTATCGCTTCGAGAAAAGCGTCGGAAATGTGCGTCGGATATGCATACATCACGCGAATCCATTCTAAATCTTTGATTTCGCCAAGCGCGCGGACGAGCAATGCGAGCGCGTCAACTTCGCCCAAATCTTCGCCGAAACGTGATGAATCCTGCGCGATAAGAACAATTTCCTTAACGCCTTGTTTCGCCAAATCTTCGGCTTCTTTCAAAATACTTCCAAGACGGCGCGACCGATACGAGCCGCGCATCGAAGGAATCGAGCAGAATGCGCACGGTCGGTCGCAGCCTTCGGCGATTTTTATAAACGCCGTGTGCGCGTCGGTCGCACGGTGTCGCGGCTGGTCGAAATCGTAAAGATACGTCGCGCTTTTATTGCCGATTGGCGAAAGATGAAATTCGTTTTTTTCGTCTTCGGCGGCTTTTAAGATTTCGCCGATTTGATTCGTGCCGATAAATGCGTCGACTTCCGGCAATTCCTTCATCAAATCGTCGCGGTATCTTTCGACCAAGCAGCCGGCGACGACGACTCTTTTCGCTTTGCCTTGCTGCTTTAAGCTCGTCGCTTCGAGAATCGCGCCGACCGATTCCTGCTTCGCCGATTCGATAAACCCGCAAGTATTGACGACGAGAACGTCGGCGTCCGCTTCGGTATTCGTAATTTCATAGCCAGCCGCTTTGAGCTGACCCATCATCACTTCGGAATCAACCAAATTTTTCGGGCAGCCGAGACTGACAAATCCAACTTTTTTCATTTTATACTTTTAAGAGTTACGCTTTTTTCTTCTCAAGAAAAACATCAGTGCCGCTATCCAAGCTGCGATTCCGAAAATTGAAAATTTTAAAATTCCAAACTTCAGATTATAAACTGTTAATCTCACTTCCGAATTAGTGAGAAGCTGACTTTCGATATTGTAATAGACGAACATTTCATAATAATCTCTTAATGTCGAATATAAATACCCGGCGACGCTAAAGCAGGCAATTCCAGCAAGAACTAATATTATCGTTAAAATCGAAAACTTTTTCATCTTTAAAACTCCTGTTCAAAACATTAGTCGTTTCCGAACAAAAAAGTTTAATCGCATCGTAAAAATATAATTTTGTTCGCCTTTCTATCTATTAGAAATGATTTTCTACTGCACATAAACTATTTCTTATCACTCGGAAATCATTTCCGAGTGATAAAAAGACAATTCTTAGCGATAGAAATTTGTTTTTTATTGGTAGAAAATCCTTCACTTCGCTACTTTCTCCAAATCATTCAACCAATTTTCAATCTCTCGCGCTTCGTCGTTCGACAAATTCTTTTCGCCGAAACGAACCAGATTGTATTTTTCCGTAATCTTGACAGCTTCCGGCATATTCAAAGCAAACGCAAATTCGAGCGGCGTTTGATGCGCGGCGCGCGTAAAGCCGCGGCTTGCCAAAACCTTTTGCATCTGCTCGTAAAATTCGACGATTGACGTTTGGTTTTTGCGCCACGCCCAATCGAAAAGTTTGCGCCAAACCCCGAGTTTTACGATTTTGTGGTAAAGCCAGACTAAAAGAAAAATTCCCAAAACTGCGGAGGCAACATACAGCGCGCCGATGCCGATTGCTTTTGCGCTCGACTGCAAACCTTCGTCGCCGCGCGCCTGTTTCCACCAATCGGAAAGTTTTTGCTGCGCGTCGTTTAACCAATTGGATGTTTTCGTTTGATATTCGCTTAAGCTTTTTTTGAACGAACGGACGAGCGAGCGCTGTTCCTGATTGTCGTAAGAGACGAAATACTGTATCCAAAATGTTTCGAGCGCTTCAAGATAATTGCCGAAACTTCCCAAAATTCCCGCAGTTGTCGTACCGTCGTTTTGCCCGGCAAAAGGCGTCGGGTCAAACGGTATCCAGGCGTTCGTTTCGGGAAAATAAACTTCAACCCACGAATGTGCGTTTTTCTGCCGGACGACGTAAACGTCCGCCGTTTCGTTATATTCGCCTTCCTGAAAACCGTTGACGATGCGCGTTGCAATGCCTTGCGTTCTCAACATAACCGCCATTGCCGTCGCAAAATATTCGCAATGACCTTCACGCACATTGAACAAGAAATCGGCAAGCGGCTGTTCGCCGCCGGCTTTTAATTCGAGCGTGTAACCGTAATCGTTTTGCAGATGGCTTCCGATAATTTTCGCTTTGTCGAAACGATTTTTTGCATTTGCGGTTAACTGCTTTGCAAACTGCGCAATTCTTCCGTCCAAATTATCGGGCAATTCCAAATAACCGGCGTGTTCTGCGGTGTAAGTTTCGTCGTCGAGTTTCAGTTCATTTGCGGACGGCAAAGAATGGTCGGAATAAACTTTGTAAGTCGCACGCTCGAAATTTGTGCGCGGAAAATTTAGCGCGCCTTCCGAGTCTTGGACAAGAGTTGTAAAATTTCCCTGCACCGCGACCGGACGCGCTAAAGCAAATAAAACGGACGAGTCAATCGGTTCGAGATAGACGGTTTGAACGGTTACTTCATTTTTGTTCGACGGAACGTCAATCAGAAAAAAATCTCGCTCGCCGCGTTTGTGCGCTTTGCTGGTTACGTCTTTGGATTTGCTCCAAGTGCTGTTATCAAAATAATCGAGCGCGATGCCTCGCCAATGAAGGCTTCCGAAACTTCTCTCAACATTTTTATTTTCAACGCGCACGCGCATCACAACTCTATCGTTTTGTTTGAGTTGTCCGATTTGTCCGAGCTTGACCGAATCGGAAAAACCCGTGAAACCTGAAAGACCGTTCGCGCTATTTCCCAAACCTGCACCGCCAACGCGCGGCAATGCAAAAAACATCGGGACGGCAACAATTACCAATAGTAAAAGTATCGAAACCGAAGTGTGCGGCAAGCGGAAAATTGACGCTTTATCAAAAATGTTTTGCGTTTGAGTGTCTTGTGTTTTTTGTCCGGCGTTCAGATTATGCTGCACGATGCGCGAAGTTTTTCTAATTTCAAAAGTAACAACAGCGCAAATTGCCGTAAGCAAATACAAAACGAATGAAAATAAATAAAGCGGACTGATGCTTAATCCTGCCGCCAGCAACACTTCAAAAAACGATATGAGATAGAGAAACACCCAATCTTTATCAGATTTTTTTTGCAGAAGTTTTATCGCCGCGAGAACTAAAATAACTTTTGCGAGCGTCGCCGCGACGACTACTTCATTCGTTCCGAAGCCGACGAATTGATATTTCCAATCAATGTAGAAAAGCGGAACGACGGCGAAAATCAAAATCGTTCCGATACGTTCGGAAATTTGCCACCGAGTATTTTCCAAAAACCACGCGGAAATTAAAATTGAGACAAAAAACACAGTCGCGAAAACACCAACTCCGCTCGAAACAAACAACGACAAAAAGCCGCAGAAAACAACGGCGTAAGAAATCAATTTGAAAAATTTGTCGAAGTTCATTATAGCGGAAATACTTTTACTATGTTTGATTACAGCTATCGTGAAATCTGTTGTCTAAACTTTTTAGATTAATGAAATTAAAAAAGCCCGTTCATTAATGAACAGGCTTTTTCTTAAAAATAAATCCGGCAACTTCCTACTTTCCCACACCTGAAAGATGCAGTATCATCGGCTCTAGCAGGCTTAACTTCCGTGTTCGAGATGGGAACGGGTGTGACCCTGCCGATAAAATCACCGGAAAACTGGTAAATATCAAAATGACAACTGAAATAGATAATCAAATACAAAGTGCAATTTGTTAATAAAATTTGCTAGTCAGTAAATTTTATGGTCAAGCCTTGGGACTATTAGTGCTGGTCAACTAAATATATTGCTACACTTACATCTCCAGTCTATCAACGTGGTAGTCTTCCACGAGTCTCACTGGCAGAATTAATCTTAGGTCTGGCTTCACGCTTAGATGCATTCAGCGTTTATCCATGCTCAACATAGCTACCGTGCGATACCACTGGCGTGATAACACGTACACTAGAGGTCAATCCAACCCGGTCCTCTCGTACTAAGGTCAGATTCCTTCAATTCTGCTGCGCCCACACCAGATAGGGACCGAACTGTCTCGCGACGTTCTGAACCCAGCTCACGTACCACTTTAATCGGCGAACAGCCGAACCCTTGGGACCTTCTTCAGCCCCAGGATGTGATGAGCCGACATCGAGGTGCCAAACCCTGCCGTCGATGTGAACTCTTGGGCAGGATCAGCCTGTTATCCCCGGCGTACCTTTTATCCGTTGAGCGACGGCACTTCCATAAGCGACCGCCGGATCACTAACTCCTACTTTCGTACCTGCTCGACGTGTTTGTCTCGCAGTTAAGCTGGCTTATGCGTTTACACTCTACGGCTGATTTCCAAACAGCCTGAGCCAACCTTCGAGCGCCTCCGTTACTCTTTAGGAGGCGACCGCCCCAGTCAAACTACCCGCCTGATAATGTTCCTGAACCGGATAACGGTTCTAGGTTAGATGTCAAACAAATAAAGGATGGTATCTCACCGTTGGCTCCGCCAAGCCCAAAAGCCTGACATCAAAGCCTCCCATCTATCCTGCGCATTATTTGCCCGAAATCACTATCAAGTTGTAGTCAAGGTGCACGGGGTCTTTCCGTCTTGATGCGGGAAACCGGCATCTTCACCGGTACTACAAGTTCGCTGTGTCCCTCGTTAAGACAGCTTCCAGATCGTTACGCCATTCGTGCAGGTCGGAACTTACCCGACAAGGAATTTCGCTACCTTAGGACCGTTATAGTTACGGCCGCCATTCACTGGGGCTTCGATTCCGAGCTTCGCCTTGCGGCTAACAAGTCCTCTTAACCTTCCAGCATTGGGCAGGCGTCAGCCCCCATACGTTGTCTTTACAACTTTGCGGAGACCTATGTTTTTGTTAAACAGTCGCCTGGAACATTTCTCTGCGACC
>MWYY01000057.1 GCA_002050355.1 Acidobacteria bacterium 28-9 | reverse complement strand
GTGCGGTTCGATGGACGAAAGACGGAAATATCTGCTCGCCCGTCGCCGTCAAAATCAAAACGGGTGCGAACATTTGAATTTGAATCGCCTAGATAACGAACAAGGGCAAAGTCATGGTCTGTGCCGTTGCTGCTTCGACCGGCGGCAACAATCTTGCCGTCCGGTTGAATCGCTACCGAACTAGCACGGTCACCCCTACTGCCAATCGGAGTGACGACTTTTCCCGTGCCGTTAAACGAAGTGTCGAGCGTGCCGTTTGAATTGTAGCGGACAACCGCAAAGTTATAGTCTGCGCCGCGGCTGCCACCGGCGGCGACAATCCTGCCGTCTGATTGAATCGCTACCGAAGCAGCAGAGTCGCCAGAATTGCTGCCAATCGGAGTGACAACTTTGCCCGTGCCGCCAAAAGAGGTGTCGAGCGTACCGTTTGTATTGTAACGGACAACCGCAAAGTCCTGGTCTGTGCCGTTTAAGCTGTAACCGGCGGCGACAATTTTGCCGTCCGCTTGAATCGCTACCGAATTAGCAGAGGAAGAAGAACTGCCAACCGGAGTGACAACTTTGCCCGTGCCGCCAAAAGAGGTGTCGAGTGTCCCGTTTGGGTTGTAGCGGATAACCGCAAAGTCAACGTTTGTGCCGTTGTAGCTGTATCCGGCGGCAACAATCTTGCCGTCCGCTTGAATCGCTACCGAAGTAGCATAGTCAAAAGAACTGCCAATCGGAGTGATAACTTTGCCCGTGCCGCCAAAAGAGGTGTCAAGTGTCCCGTCAGTGTTGTAGCGGACAACCGCAAAGTCAGCGTTTGCGCCGTTGGAGCCGTAACCGGCGACGACAATCTTGCCGTCTGCTTGAATCGCTACCGATTGAGCATAGTCATCAGAACTGCCAACCTGAGTGACAACTTTGCCCGTGCCGCCAAAAGAGGTGTCGAGTGTCCCGTTTGGGTTGTAGCGGATAACCGCAAAGTCAACGTTTGTGCCGTTGTAGCTGTATCCGGCGGCAACAATCTTGCCGTCCGCTTGAATCGCTACCGAAAAAGCAACGCCACCAGAACTGCCAACCTGAGTGACAACTTTGCCGGTGCCGCCAAAAGAGGTGTCAAGTGTCCCGTTTGGGTTGTAGCGGACAACCGCAAAATCATTGGTTGTGCCGTTATAGCTGTAACCGGCGGCAACAATCTTGCCGTCCGATTGAATGGCTACCGAATTAGCATGGTCATCAGAACTGCCAATCAGAGTGATAACTTTTCCGCCGCTGCCAAACGACAAATCAAGGTCGCCCGGCGCGGCTAAAGTCAAAACGGGCAACGCCAAAAATAACCCGACTGCCAAAAATCCGAAAAAGAAGTTCGGTTGTAAAAGTTGTGTCTTACGATTAGAAAATTTCATGGTTAATCCGCCTTTATTTTCATACCTGACTTAGCGCGACATTTTGCAGAAACCTTTATTCTTCATAAATTTTCCTCTCTGGTGTTTTGCAACTAAACCAATGAATAATTTGTAACAGAAAGAAAAAGCGGGCGTAACTGTGAATGTACCTAGGTAAAGACAAGGAAAAGTCGCGGTATAAATCCGAAATAGTTACAATTTGCCGCATCCGGTCTAAATTGCTTGCCCAGGCACGCCCCGCCCTCTGGCTGAAACCTTATAGCCGTCGAACAGATGCAGCATACATTTCTCGAACTAAAAAGTATATCTTTTCAAATACCGAGTCTTTATACACTTCTTTTTGATAATAAGTCAATAAAATTCACAATGTTAGCTGTGCCTTGAGTCAATTTATTTGTCCTGTGGTGCATTTTTATCGTGCGGGTAATGGTTGGTATGTCTGGAAAGAGAAAAAGCCGCGAGTTTTAACGCTCACAGCTTCTGCTTTTTGTATTTAGTTAGATTGTTTACCCCGCAAGCATTGCCGCAATTTGCGCGGATGCCAGCGCGGATGCGACGGCAAAACCGAGCGTGAACGAAACAATTGCCGTGCTGATGATGAATATCAGCGTGTCTTCGCTCAGTGTGGTTTCGTTTTGATTCTCATTAGTTTCTATGTTATTTTTGTTTCTCATTTAGTTTCTCCTGATTTCGATTAGGTGAAAGCGACGAGAGGCTTAGGGAAGTTCACGCTCACCTAAGCCTTTCGCCTTTATGCCGTTTGTTGCCGTCTAGCCAAGCCTATGTGCAGACTTAAAGCAGATGCGGCGTGATAGCAAACCAAGCCTCTTTCCGCTCCCTTGCAAGTGCAATCAACTGTCTTATAACCGCGTTCGTCTTTGCGGCAAATGACCGTGTAATAACCCTTCGAGCCTGAAACTCTGTAACGTCCGAATCGGTCAAACTCGACACGCGGGCGGACTTTCTTTGCTTTTGCGATTGCCTTTTCCAGTTGCTCGATTCCTTTTAATACAAACATTTTGTTTTCCTTCCTTAGCTAGAATTGATTGAATGTTTCAATCTATAAAGAATATAGCACGATATAAACTTATATGTCAATAGCACGCTATAACTTTTTACAATAATTTGAAAACAATCTTAGAGTGTGCTATAAAGATACTGTGAAAGATAAAATGCTTACTACAAAAGAAGCGCAAAAAATACTAGAGACTCGCGGAGTAAAGGTTGCGTATTCTACTATTGCCTACTGGGTTCGAACCGGAAAATTCAAAGGTGCGATTCAAGAAGAAACGCCTAGAGGTGTGGTTTGGTATATTCCGCAAAAGTCAGTTGAAGGTTTCAAACAGCCGGAGATGGGAAGACCGCCAAAAGAATCCGGTAAGAAATAATTTTGAGCAAAAGAAAAACGGCTTGAGCGTGTATTTCTCAAACCGTCCTTTTTCAGTTCTTTGACAACTGAATATCCAATTAAGCAAAAGCAGTCTATCAATTGTTTTGATGACGTGCAAATGCCTGTATCTAATAATGTATCTGTTACTTGCTTTTATAGAGTAATACAGAGCAACAAAACATCTTTAGATATTCAATAGATAGCACCCTGTAATATCAGGTAACTATAAGTAAAATAAGCCATTTATGTATGTTTGATTCATAAGTATAGATTTATAATAATACTACAAGTTATCTATTTGGTTACCTTTACCTGATATTGGAAAGCTGTGAAAAACTCTGCTGTGTAACAAAGCAGCCAAGCGCCGTATATTGGCTGCTTTTAGACTGCTTTTGCTTTTCTGCAAATTTCCATTCTTTTAATCGAGTCGTTTTTGAATGTTTCGAATTGATTCGCGTCGCTTATAAACATTTTAAATTACTATGTCCGAGTAAAGAAGCCAAAACTAAAAGGTAAATTTCGTCCTCAACCGCACGACTATAGAAGGTGAGGTGGGAAAAAAATAAAAAGCCATGAGTTTTGACGCTCACGGCTTTTTATTTTTTAGTTATTTGTCCGGTTAAGCTATTGAGCGGTAAAATTCAATCCACCTAAATTTTCCGTCAAAGAAATCACCTGCGGATTAAATTGATAACGTTTTGAATAGACGTTGATGATATAAGTCTGTCCTACCGCAACATCCTTAAAACTGTAATATCCAAATGAGTTTGTTCTGGCTGTATGAACATCACCATTCTGGTCGGTTAAATTAACAGTTGCGCGCGAAATTCCTCTACGACGCGCATCGATTACTCTGCCCGAAACAGACACAGATGCCGCTGTCACCACATTCTGCCGCACAGGTCTCACGGTAATAACTATTCCAAAGGGACATGAACCGGTAGTGGGTATAATATGGGTCACGGTGTTTGTTGCCGTGGCAATCACTGAAACGTAACCGGAGCCCTGGTTCGTCACATAGACGCTAGCGCCGTCCGGTGTGATTGCTACACCGCTCGGAAAATATCCAACAGGTATAGTAATAACGGTATTATCTGCTGTGTTGATTACTGAGACATTGTTGGAAAGCTGATTTGCCACATAAACGCGTGTGCCACCCGGAGTGACTGCCAGCGCAATGGGACCATCGCCCACATTAATAGTTGTTACCGCAAAAGAGGTAGTGTCAATAACTGAAACGGTGTCGGAACCGGTGTTCGCTACATAAGCTGTGGAACCATTGGGACTGATTGCCACCGCCCATGGGTCAACCCCGACGGCTATATTAGCAATCAGGGTGTTAGTTGCTGTGTTAATAACAGAGACAGATCTGGAGAGTACATTTGTCACATATGCGCGACCATCCGGACTAATTGCCACCGCGAAGGGAGCAGCAAATCCTCCAGATATAGCAGATATAGTTGTTACCGCATAAGTGCTAGTGTTAATCACTGAGACGGTATTGTCCCCTTGATTTGTTACATAGACGCTAGCGCCATCTGGCGTGATTGCTATTCCCGTGGGACCAAGCCCAACAGCAATAGTTTGGATTACCATGTTGCTCGCAGTGTTAATGACCGAAACGCTGCTAGAGTTCTGATTTGCCACAAAGGCGCGTGTGGCATCAGGGTTAGTTACAACCGCAATTGGATGAGACCCAACCGCGATAGTTGTGAGCTCAGTGTTGTTCGCAGTGTCAATCACCGAAACAGTACCTGTATTAAAGTTCGTTACATATGCGCGTATCGTCTGAGCCGAAACCATACTCCAACTCATTCCTATGAAGAGAAGCAGGAATAAAACTGACAACAAGTGCTTCCAAAGGGATTGTTTGAAACTGCCCACTTTATCCCCTCCAGAAATATCCTTTAAGTTCACGGGACTTTGTGAAGATTTAATAATCGAAGCCATAACTTTCTAAACTCCTTAAATTAAAGTGTGTTGCAAAGAACAAAAGTTCCAAGCTCATAATGCGCCAATTGGCTAATTATCGCAACTAAAATTTGCGAAACCGGCAAACGTGCGACAAAGTGAAAAAACGGGTAACACCCTTATTCTAAAATATCTCTTGTAATCGAATCATTTGTGGTTGCTCAAAGATTATTGACTCGGTAGTGATTCTCGCAAATCACATTAATGCAAAATAAAACACATTACTATTGATACAGGAGACAAACAGCAAATTTGATGCATGAATAATGAAATTTGTTTCGGAAAATTTACGGCAAAGAAGAAAAGCCTTTCTAACTAAAGACTTTTTTCAAAGTACACGGTATTGATGAAAATTATTTAGTCATTTTCCCGACAGATAGCGGCGCAGAATAAAAACCAGCGCCGCGCAGAAGAATGCGAAGCAAATTATTCCGGCGAGAAATGGAACGGCGACAATTTCCATCGAAGCAAAAGCTCGGCTGAAGGCAGAATCAAGAAAATCAAATCGCAGTGATTTTGAAAACAGCAGCCAAACCAACGTTGCAGAAGCAGCAAATGCAGATGCAATTTGCGCGATTAAAATCGGCTGGACGACGCGTTCGGCGGCGCGTCTTTTTTCCTGGATTCTGAATTTCCACCACAAAAATCCGGCAGCGGGCAAATTTTTCGCTTGCGGCGCGGCGGACTTTGCAGACATTTGAAGCCAGCTTGCGATTTTTAAAGTCTCGCGGCAACTTGTGCAGTCTCGAACGTGCGCCTTGATTTCTTCATTCGATAAACCCGACCTTGAAAATTTAACAACCGTCAATTCAAATTCGCATTTCTTTTGATTTTTCATAATTTTTCAACTCCAAAATTATTCGCGTCCAAAAGAACGGCTAACTTACGCCGCGCACGAAACAGCAGAACGCGCACGCTCAAAGATTTCAGTCCGAGCATTTGGGCAATTTCCGAGTGTTCGTGTCCTTCGACATAAGCGAGCCAGAGCAGCGCGCGTTCCTGCAATTTCAGTTTATCAAAAACCTGCGCCACTTCGCTTTCGACGGCAAACAGCTCGTAAACCTCATCTTCGATTTTATCGGAAACTAAATTGATTTGTCGTTTCTCATCACGTGAATTGCGCCGAAAATAATCATAGACGAGATTGGTGGCAATGCGGTAAAGGTAGGCTCTTTCGTCCAAGTTCGCGCGCGCCGGAACGCCTAGAAAACGCAGAAAACTTTCCTGCACAACGTCGTCAGCAATTTCGCTGCTGTTCGCAACGCGGCAGACATACGCCCAAAGCGGATGGGAATACTCGTTATAAAAATTTTCAAATCTCGCTTCGACCGTCATTGTCAGTTGCTGTCCGTCAGCAGCACGCTCAACGGCGAAAAGCGCTGAGTTTCCCAACCCCGACGCATCTTCGTTTACCATCACTTTTCGGAACATAAAAAAACTCGGTCAAAAAATTATATTTCGGTAACGGGCGCAGAGGCATTAGAAACGCGCTTGTCGTTCATCGTAATCATTCCCCAGGTTTTGGCAAGTCGATAGGAAATATATGACGAAAGGAGAAAGCCTGCGCCAATCATAAATGAAACGACGCCAAAAACGAACATCAAACCGCCGCCGTCTTGCGGCGTGAAGATATTTCCCAAAATAATCAGCCCCAAACCGACCAAAGTTAAAATCGCGCCTTTCTGTATCGAGCCTAATATTTTACTCAGAGGCGTCGCCTGTTGGGTGTCCATTTTATCAAAAAAACTTTTTCCGGCGTCGGATTTCAGATAAGCTGTAAATTCGTCGGCGGAACTGAATTTGTCGAGCATTCGATTGTGAAATTCCGTCTGCGCCCGCAGACGCGCGCGCTGTTTGAAGGCGGAAATGATTGTGCCGAACACCCAAGCCGTCGCCACCATGCCTGTAATGACAATCGACATCGGCACTAAACTTGACATAAATTCGTGAACTATTCGCGGGTCCATAATTTTCCTCTCTTTAATTTGAATTGAAGCGGGAAACAAGCCGAAAAATTCGGCTGCATTTGTTTTATCTATCAGGTATAACGCTTCGGGCAGGCGAAAGGTTAACAAGCAGGCAAAAATTATTTTGCTTCTAAATCTGTTTTTTGATTATTCTTTGCAAATTCGGAAAACGCCCCGAATTTTCCGCCGCGTCCAAAACGATGCGAAACATCGGTACGATAAAGGGAATAAAGTAAATTTTGCCGCGCACGATTGATTGAAAGGAAAATGTGCCGATGGCTTTCAGACAGCGTTGAATTGTTTGCAGTTGAAATTGATTTAAGAAATCTTCAAAGGGAATTTTTTCCAAATCGAGTTTATCTCTTTCCGCTAGGAAAAATCGAATTTTTTCTTCAAGCCAATTTTCGTCCGGCGTTTCCAAAACTCGGTCGAGCAGCAGTGAAACGAGGTCGTAACTTGCCGCGCCGATTCTTGCGTCCTGTTGATCAACAATCCGCAGACGGTTTTCCCGGTCAATCATCAAATTTGCCGCGTGAAAATCTCTATGACACAAAACGGTTGCGTGACGTTCGAGTTCGCGCGCAAGCTCGGTAAACTCCGTGGTTAAAGTGTGATTGTCGTTTTCGGAAAGCGGCTGTTTTTTGAATGTTTCAAAAAAATGCACTTTGAAAAAATTGAGTTCCCAAGCGAGCTTTTCCTCGTCGAACCGCAGACGCGAGGCAATCGAATTTATTTCAAACGCTTTTTCGGTTGCGGCTTGGATGCGTGCAATCAATTTTATCGCTTCGTTTAATAATTCATTTTTTTCTTTATAATCAGCTTTCTCCAAAACATCGCGCAAAATCGTGTCGCCGAAATCTTCCTGAACGATAACGCCGAGTGTGCCACTGAAATCGTAGATTTTAGAGACCGGCAAACTGCCGAGCAGAAAAAGATTTGTAATGTCGAGATAAGTTTGCTCTTTCGGCAAAAAAGGTTCGGGATAAACACAGGCGATTGCCGTCGAATCATTCCAACGGATGCGAAAGTATTCTCTAACGGAAGCGTCGGGCGTCAGAGGTTGGATTTTAACGGGCTTTTTTTGCGAGACAAGAAATTGTCTTAAATTTTTTTTAGCCGAAAACATAAAATTCAATCACAAAAATAAATAATCACTGATTTTGTTCGTATTATTTGTGTCGTTTGTGGATGAATATTATCACTGATTGAGCGGAACGACATAATTTTCGCCGACAACTTTGCCCTTCAAAGCCTTTTCGGGAATTTTGCTGCTATGGCGGAGCATATCGGCGCGGATAATTGCTGCATTCTCAAAGGTTTCGTCCGCTTTGACGGTTACTCCGTCAGCGATAATAGTGCGATTAAGGCGCGCACCGCTTTCGATAACAACATCGTCCCAGATTACGGAATTTGAAATTTGCGCGTTTGCCGAGATGCTGCAATTCTCGCCCTTACAGACGCTTTTGCCGTTCATCATCGCCAGAGAAATATCCAGATAACGCGGAATTGTCGAAAGCTCAAACCAGTTTCCATTCGTTATATGCGCGGCAATTTTCTCGCCCTTTCTAATTGCCGGATTGTAAAACGTCGGAACGATGTCCGAATAAACGCCGCGCGGAATATAGTCAAAAACACGCGGTTCAAGAATGTGTATACCCGTGAACATCAGCGGATTTTGTATTTTAGACTTTGGATTTTGGATTTCGTTTCGTTCGCTGTTTTCGGGAAAATCACCAAAACCGGTTACGAAATTGTCTTTTATTTCGACAACCGTAAATCTTTCGCGCATCGGGTTTTCCTTTAAAACCATTGTCGCCAGCGCGCCTGTTTTGCGGTGCGTTTCGAGCGCGGCGGCGATGTCTATGTCGGTGATGATTTTGCCGTTGACGATAAGAAAAGTTTCATCTTCGAGCAGATGCCGCGCGTTGTCGAGCGCGCCGGCAGTTCCTAAAATTTTCGGTTCTTCTAAAGTGTATTGAATTTTTACGCCGTAATCCGAGCCGTCGCCGAGCGCGTGTTTTACAGATTCGGGCTGATGGTGAAGGTTGACGATAATATCTTTGAAGCCGTATCGGGCAATGTATTCAGCAACGTAACCGACCAGCGGTTTGCCCAGAAAAGGAATCGCGGGTTTTGTGCGGTCAATCGTTAATGGAAAAAGCCGCGTGCCGAAACCTGCGGCTAAAATCATAGCTTTCATAAGGGAAAATCTTTGGCTTGACGGCGGACGGGAAATTTCTCACCCGAGCCGCATTTCAAACTGCGCCAAACTTCAAACGTTACTTTTTTTAATCTACAAATGCAAACTTGCCAAATCGAGCCTGACGGCTAAAATCTTTAGTTAAATGGCAATCTCAAGCAATGAAAAAACATATGCGCTCATTGCAAATCCGGCAAATAAAAAGCGCGCCTCCGCGCTTAATGCGAGCGGCGCAAATGTTATACAGTTTCCGCCTATAAAAACTAAAAAGCTAATTTTAGATGAAAAATCAACTGCACTTTTTAGTGAATTGACTGATTTCGACTGGTTGATTTTTCCCGATATTTTTGCCGTAGATTATTTTTTGCAGACGCTGGAAGAACATGAAATAGACCTTTTTGAACTCGATGCGGTGCGTGTTTGCGCGCTTGGGGAAGCGGTTTCCGATCGATTGCGCTTTGCCTCGCTCCACGCTGATGTTATTCCCAACTCCGTTGAAAGTGCTGTAGTTTTAGCGGCTCTATATGGTTACGTGGGCGAAAGCGACATTAGCGGTAAAAATTTTTTGTCGATTGAAGTGCTTTTGGCGGAAAAAGAAATAAAAAATAAATTGTTGGAAAAAGGCGCAATTGTTACGGAACTGGCAATCTACCGAGTGGAAATCACAGGAGCGCACGAAAATGCGAGATTAAAAGCATTACTAAAAGGCGGCGCAATTGACGAATTCGTTTTTTCCTCACCCGCGGATTTAATTTCTCTTAAAAAATTTGCGGCGAGCGAATCGCTGGCGGAAATTTTATCCGAAACAGAAATCTCGGCAGTTGACGAAATAACGTTTCAGTCCTTAAAAGAACACAATCTGAAGCCGAAATATTTTCAGCCAAAATAAAAAGAGGTTGAGAACTTTTCTCAACCTCAATCTCCACATTAACCTGTAAAAATCAGTGGACATTCCAGTTTTGAACGGGAATATCGCCACTCAGTCCCCACTCGAACGATTGCAAAGTCGTATTGCCCGACCTTCTGACATAATAATAGTTCTGGTTCGGGTCAGGATTTGGTCGCCAAATGGCGATGTCGGTTCTACCGTCGCCGTCATAATCGCCCGGTACCTGAAAATCATCCGGAATACCCCAAAAGATGGGCGAAGCGCCTGTTCCGCCGCCGGTTCTTGTCAAAAGGGACCAGCTTAAACTACCGCCGATGTTGCGCGTAACCATAAAATCGGATTTTCCGTCGCCGTCGAAATCGCCAGGAACAATTGTGTCGGTGACGCGACCCCAAATGATATATTCCACGCTCATGTTCAATGATTTGAGCAAAACAAATTGTCCCGCCCCGTCGCCGCCGTCGCGCTGCAAACAGAAATCGTCTTTGCCGTCGCCGTCGAAATCGCCGGGATTTGCGTAGTAATCATTGGGGTTTCCGAAGCCAAAGGGAACGTATGTAATTCTTCTGCTCGGATTATTCAAGCTGCCGCGATAGAAAAAATAACATTGTCCGCCGGTTTCCGGACAACGGAAAGTTGCCGGGTCTGCCTTTTTATCTCCGTCATAATCACCTGTAACCGTCGGGTCGTCGCCCGTCATACCAAATTGGTCAATCCTGACCGTGTTGTTTGAACTTTGCAGAATGTAAAAGGCAGATGCAAAGTTTGCGGTCGCCGGTCGCCAAATGGCGATATCGTCTTTGCCGTCGCCGTCAAAATCCTTGGGTATAACAAAATCGCTTTCAGATGTGCCGAATTGAATGACATTTGTCGAGCCGGTCCCGTTGATATTCGTATACCAATACATCTGTGTAGGGACAGCCGCGGAATTTATATTTTGCTTTCGCATTTTCAGACGTTCACGATATGACTTGGCGACAGAATCATTATTAAGGGAATTTTGACTCGATTTTTCGGTAAAAGGCGAAGTCGTCCCGCGCGTAACAGCCCAATCGGTTTTGCCGTCGCCGTTAAAATCCACGTTGGCGCGGGCAATCGTTCCGCCGCCTGTGCTGCCTGCAGTTGTGATTGTCAGAGACCAGCCGCCGGAAATGCTTCCCGCATCCTGCGCGTCCAGGTCAACGATATACAATTTCCAGTCTCCGTTCGGATTCGTTCCGACGAAGACGGAAGAAAAAGTTGCAGAACCGGCTGGCGCGGGAGCGTCATAATTCGTTCCCGGACCGGGAGCGGGAAATACCGTGTCGTTGAAGAATGCCGTCGGTTTGTAAGTTCCTGCCGTCCACGCGCCTGTAAACGGAAGCGGTGTCGCGCCGTCATCGCTCAAAGTGTAGGTTACATTGTTCATCGGCTTGTCGCCCGCCGAATCTTGTATAAGAAATGCCTTTCCGGTCGGACCGACCAAAACCATTGCAACCTCGCCCGGATAAGGATGGCTGAAATTTTTTAACTGAACTTTCACACTGCCCGGTGAAGCAGCAATTGTTCCCGACAATCCGGCAACCGAAATGGTTGAAGGATACGGAGTTGCGGGCGCATTGTCGTTGATGGTTATTGAGGTGGAATTGGTAAAAGTCGTTTGCGCCGAAATCGCAACCGTAAAAAATACACACATCAAAAGCAGGCTATTGATGAAAGATAAAATTTTCATTCTTTCTCCTTGAAATTAAAGCAAAAAATCTTCAGCTATGAGAAACTTCAGCAAAAACGTTAAAATTTTTAAAACTGAATGTTGAGATAATTTGATGACAAATAAAAATTACTCTTTTTCGTTAATGATTGTCAATAAATTCAATGTATTATACACCGAACGACAATATATTACGCGAAAAAACCACGCCGGTTTTCTAAAAAATTCTCGCCTGGTAAAATAAAAGAATGAATTTACCTTCGGTTTTGCTTTTTTTTATAGACGGCTTGGGTTTAGGAAGGCGCGGCGAAGGCAATCCACTGTCTTTAATCGAAAACATCGAGCTGCTCGCAAATTTTGAAGGTGAAACTTCCCGTATTATTTTCGACGGTGTTTTAACCGCGACCGATGCGTGTCTCGGCGTCGAAGGTCGCCCGCAAAGCGCTTCGGGACAGACGACGATTTTAACCGGCACAAACGCGCCCGCAATTCTAGGGCATCACAAACAGGGTTTCCCCAATCAGATTTTGCGCGATGTAATAAAAGAGAGTTCGATTTTTCTGCAACTAAAAAAACTCGGAATCGAGCCGAATGTTTTTGCCAACGCCTATACTCCGCAATTTTTCCAAGAAGTGCCGCGCTGGAAATCGGCGACGACGTGTGCCGTCGAAGCTGCCGATTTACCGTTTCGACGACTGCCCGATTTGCTCGGACGAAAAGCCGTCTTTCACGATTTTACCAATCAAAGTTTAGTTGAAAGAGGCTTTGACGTTCCGGTTTTTTCACCCGAAGAGGCAGGCAAAATTTTAGCCGATTTAACCAAAACACATCGCTTTACGCTTTATGAACATTTTATAACCGACAAAATCGGACACGACCAGGATTTTGAGCGAGCCGAACGACATCTCCCGTCTCTTGCCGCTTTTATTCGAGTGACGCTCGGGAGAGTTGATTTGGAAATGACGACCGTAATTTTAACCAGCGACCACGGCAACATAGAAGATTTATCCGTTCGTAATCACACATTAAACGACGTGCCCACAATTGTTTGGGGAAGAAAGCGACAGTATGTTGCCGAACGTGTAAAAGCCTTGACAGACATTACGCCCACAATCTTGTATTTATTGAATTAAAATAATTTTACGGTTAAACTGGTATAGCGCTCTGAAAGAATTTCCTTTTGGAATCAAACTTTTAAGCAACCGGCGTCAGTCTTAAAATATTATATCCTTTGAATTGTAAATGAAACGCTGGACGATAAAAAAACACGACCGCCTCGAAGTGAAAAATCTAGCAAATGCGCTTGACGTTTCGCCAATTGCCGCCGCACTGCTCAACTCGCGCGGGCAGGACACTGAAGAAAAAGCCCGCAAATTCTTGAATCCGCAACTTTCCGACTTGCACGAACCGCGTCAATTAAAAGGGATGAAAGAAGCGGTAAATCGTGTTCTTAGAGCAATTGATCAAAACGAAAAAATTCTAATTTGGGGCGATTACGATGTTGACGGAACAACCGGAACGGTAGTTTTGCGAAAAGCTCTGGAAATTTTGGGCGCGCAAACCGGTTTTCATGTGCCGCATCGTTTTACGGAAGGTTACGGGCTTAACAAAGAACATCTCGAAATTGCGAAAAATAAAGGTTATTCGCTTGTCATCAGCGTCGATACCGGAACGCGCTCGTTCGAGCCGCTCGCCTGGGCAAAACAAAACAATTTGGACGTAATTGTTACCGACCATCATTTATCGGACGAAGCGCGTGGCAATCCGGACTGTGTGGCGATGGTTAATCCGAACCAAAACGGTTGCGAATACCCGGACAAAAATCTGGCAGGCGTGGGCGTCGCGTTCAAACTCGCGCACGCGCTTTTGCGCGAAAAAGGACGCGAAAATCTTGCCGCCGGTTTTCTAAAAGTCGTCGCTATCGGCACAATCGCCGATATGATGGATATGACGGGAGAAAACCGCGCAATCGTCGCTTTGGGTTTGCGAGATTTGCCAAAGGCTCACAATTACGGGCTTCGCGCCCTGATGGAAGTCGCCGATTGCAACAACGAAATGACCAGCTTTGACATCGGCTTTCGCATCGCGCCGCGAATAAACGCGGCGGGCAGAATGGACGAAGCGCGTGCGGTCGTCAATCTGTTTGAAGCCGACAGTTTCGAAAAAGCCCGAGAATACGCGGAAATTTTGGACAGCCGCAACCGCGAGCGTCAAAAGGCGCAAATCGAAATCACCAAACTCGCAATGCTCGAACTGGTTGAAAACGGCGGCAGCGCAAAGTTTCCGCACGTCGCCGTCGTCGCCGGAGAAAAATGGCATCGCGGCGTCATCGGTCTGGCGGCGTCGAAAATTGCGGAAAAAGTTTATCGTCCGGCAATCGTTATCTCAATGGAAGACGGCGTCGGACACGGCAGCGCACGCAGTATTGCCGGTTACCATCTCTTAAACGGTTTAGACGCTTGCTCGGAGCTTTTCGAGCAGTTCGGCGGACACGCGGGCGCTGCCGGAATGCGAATTAAAGGCGAAAATATCGATAAACTGCGCGAACAATTAAACGCTCACGCCGCAGAAAATCTATCAAGCGAAGATTTAATCCCTGAAATAAAAATCGACGCTCTCGTTTCATCGCAATCTCTCAGTCTCGATTTGATTGAAGATTTAAAGCAGCTTGAACCGTTCGGAATCGGTAATCCGAAACCGATTTTTGCCACGCGCGATTTGGAATTGACTGCAGAACCGTTTGTGATGAAGGAAAAGCATTTGAAATTAAAGCTGCGCGGCGACAAAGGCAAACAGTTTGAAGCCGTCTGGTGGGACGGCGTTGACAAATCGAACGGGCGAACTTTAGAGCGCAACTCGCGCATCGAACTGGCTTACACGCCGGAAGCGAATCGTTGGAACGGAAACACGAGATTACAGTTAAAAGTCGAGGATTTAAGAATTTTGTAAATATTGCTTGTTATAAAAATGCCGGTCGGGAGTAATTATTATAAAAGATAAAAGATTATGGATTTAGCGGTTAAATGGCAGGAACTAATGGACAATCCGTTTTTTCGGAATATTCCATATAAAGTTGAACTCAATAAATACGGCACTATTTTGATGAGTCCGGCTTCAAATTGGCACGGTATTCTTCAATTTAATGTCGGTAGTGAAATTAAAGCGAGAAAAAAGAGCGGCGTGATTATTGTTGAATGTTCAATATTAACCGGCGAAGGCGTCAGAGTTGCCGATGTCGCCTGGGCTTCTGATGAGTTCTTCGCTGAGTTCGGCGATAAAACGCCTTATCCGAAAGCTCCCGAGATTTGTGTCGAGATAAAGTCGCCCGCTAACAGTTGTGCCGAAATGGAAGAAAAAACCCGTCTTTATCTGGAAAAGGGTGCGTACGAAGTTTGGATTGTGGACGAACAAGGCAAAGTTAATTTCTTTTCGCACACAGGAAAAATTCGCAACTCAAAAATCGCCGCAAACTTCAAATTATAATGTCGGAAACCGTCCAACGCAAAAACGTCAAAAATCTAGAACTCCGTGCGCACATGCCACAAATCTTTCGCGGCGCGGCACTTTTAGCGCTCGTTGCTACGGTTTTGGCAATCGGCGTCGGCTTTTATCGCGCTCGGAACAACAAGGAGTTTCGGATGAAAAGCCTTCCGACCGAGCTTTCCAAAGATGTGGTCGCGGAAATTAACGGTTACGAGCGGCGCGAAGCCGACGGCGATGTCGTTAAATATTACTTAAAAGCTGACCACGCGACTGCTTACACGGACAATCACCTTGAACTGGAAAACGTTTTCTTGCAGGTTTTTGATGATGCCGGCACAAATTCCGACAAAATTACAGCGCAAAAAGCGATTTACATTCCGGTCGAGGACGGAACGAAAAATTTTAATGCGTATTTCTCTGGAAACGTTGATATTGAAACGCGCGACGCTTTGAAAGTTAAAACCGAGCAGCTTTCTTACGACAAAGCGACCGAGACGGCGGAATCTGAAGAGGCAATTGAGTTTGCGCGCGAAAACGTGACGGGAAAATCCGTCGGCGCAATTGTTAAAATCAAGGAAAAGCGGCTCGAACTGCTTAAAGCAGTTGAGATAAACGCTTCCGAGTCACCCGAACTTGCAAAATCGAATGTCCAGTATGCGAAAATTTCCGCCGGAAACGCTGTCGTTGACCAATCGGCGGAGAAAATCGAATTTGCACACGACGTAAAAATAAACGTAATGCCGACAAATTCAGGTGAACTCGCACAGCCGACCGACATTCAGGCAAATCGAGCGACAGCTTTTTTTATAGACAAACAAGTTAGAAAAATTGATTTAAACGGCAACGTCGAAATTTTTCAAAAGCCAACGAAAAATAATACTAAATGGACGAAAACAAAAGCCAATCGCGTTGTTGCGAATGTCGAAAAAGAAGTCAAACGCTTTGAACTGTTTGAAAGCGTTGACATCGAAACCGCTTCGAACAATGACAAACCGACGAAAATAAAATCAAATTACGCCGTTTACGAAAAAGACGCCGACAGATTTGAATTGAAAAACGGCGTCGAAATCGTCACCGTCGAAGACAACAAGCCGACAATCATTAAATCAAACGACGCCGTTTACGAACAATCGAACGGCAAAATTTTCCTCACCGGCGCGGCGGAAATTACGCAGGGGAACGATTTTTTGAAAGGCGACAATTTGACGGCGGAGCTTTTTGCCAACAAAAAGCTGAAAAATGGCTATGCAAAAGGCAATGCGTATTTAAAACAAACAACAAACGAGCGCACAACTGAAGTTTCGGCAAACGAATTAAACGCAGTTTTCGGAGACAATCAGCAACTTCAGACGGCAAACGCCACGGGTTCGAGCAGCGCGGTTTTAGTTCCGGCAAATGCACAGGAATACTCAAAAGTTACACTTTCCGCACCGAACGCTATAAAATTAACGTTTCAAGGCGCAGGACTTTTGCAGCAGATGCAGACCGACGGGCGCACGACGATTCAGATGAATGCGCCGACGAATAATCCGCATGCCTCCAACAAAAAATTAACGGCTGACAAAGTTATAACGATAATGAACGCTTCGGGCAGAGATTTTCAGCGCGCCGAAGCAGTTGGAAACGCCGAGCTTTTCGTCGAGCCTTTGCAGTCGGCGCCGGAAAATTACAAAACCACTATAAACGCCGCGCGCTTTGACTGCGACTTTTTCCCGACGGGAAACAACGCCAAGAATTGCGCCGCGACGGGCAAATCAAAAACGGTTCGCGTGCCGACCGTGGCGGACACAAATCGCGGAACGCAGACTATTTCAGCCGATAAATTAAACGCCGCTTTCAGCCAGAAAACACAGGATGTCGAGAGTTTTGAAGCGTTTGGCAACGCGAAATTTTCCGAGCGCGACCGCAATGCGATTGCAAATCAATTTAGTTTTTCGGCGAGCGACAAAGTTCTCAGACTTCGCGGCGGCGAGCCGACCGTTTGGGACGCGCAGGCGCGAGCCAAAGCGGGCGAGATTGATTGGCACACGCGCGGCGAGAAATCCGCTTTGCGCGGTAAAGTCAGCACAACTTATTACAGCCAGAAACAAACCGGCGGCGCGACGCCATTCAGTAATTCGGGCGCGCCCGTTTTTATCACTGCGGAAGCCGCTGAATTTAATCATCAGGCGGAAACCGCGCTTTACACCGGAAACGCGCGCGCTTGGCAGGAAAATAATTATGTTCGCGCCGACCGTCTTTTTATCAAACAAAAAGACGGACAGCTTCTCGGCGAGGGTGCGGTGCAGAGTCTTTTGTATAACGCCAAAAAACGTGAAAATGGCAAAGAATCAAATGTTCCGGTTTTTGCCGCCGCCCAAAAAATGATTTACAACCGCAGCAACAATTCACTTCGTTACGAAGGCAATGTTGACATCAGACAAGGCACGGACAGAATCGTCGCGGGCGTGGCAAACGTTTTGATGAACGACAAAAACGAAGTCGCGCAAACAATCGCCGAAAACAACGTCGTCGTAACGCAGCCAAAACGCCGTGCCGCCGGCGATTACGCTCAATATACCGCTGAAAACGAAAGCATAATTTTGCGCGGAAATCCCGCCCTCATCGAAGACGCTGAAAACGGTTCGTCGCAAGGCGCGCAGGTTACTGTCTTTTTGCGTGAAAACCGCATTGTCGGCGAAAGCAAAACCAGCCAGACAAATACGGGCAGAATCCGCAGCGTTTATAAAATTAAAAAACAATAACAACTTTCAGCATTTAGCGAATATGAACTTTACTCGCAGACGATTTGAATAATATTAAGATTTCATCACTTCACCTTTTCCGATTTTTTCAATAAACTTTTTCTGAAATGTCGGATTCTATCCAAACGGAAAATTCAAATTCCTCAAACGGCAGTTACCAAACTATCCTCGCTGATTCATTGTCGGCTCTAAATTTGCAAAAAACCTATGGGCGAAGGCGCGTGGTTAATAACGTCAGTCTTTTTGTCGAGCAAGGCGAAGTTGTCGGGCTTCTCGGCGCAAACGGCGCGGGGAAAACTACGACGTTTTATATGATGACCGGACTCGAACAAGCCGAGGCGGGGAAAATTTATCTGAACGGACGCGACGTAACAAAACTTCCGATGTATCTGCGGGCGCGTTTGGGTTTGGGTTATTTGCCGCAGGAACCTTCGATTTTCCGAAAGATGAGCGCGGAGCAAAATATTTTAGCTGTTTTGGAAACGATGAAAATGAAACGCGCCGAGCGTTTTGCACGTCTTGAAGAACTACTGAAAGAATTCGGCGTTGCCCACGTTCGCCGAACCCGCGGCGACGCGCTGTCGGGCGGCGAACGGCGGCGCGTTGAAATTGCGCGCTGTCTGGCGACCGAGCCGCAGTATATTCTGCTCGACGAACCGTTTGCGGGGATTGACCCGATTGCCATTGACGACATCCGCGAAATTATTCTTTATCTGAAAAATCAAGGCATCGGAATTTTAATCACCGACCACAATGTCCGCGAAACACTGGCAATCACCGATCGCGCTTATATTATGACCGAAGGCGAGATTCTGCGAAGCGGCGAACCAAAGCAATTAATTGAAGATGCAGAAGTCAGACGCTTATATTTGGGCGAAAGATTCAGCCTTTAGATTTCAAATTTAAGATTAAAGATTCGAGATTCCAGATTTCAAATAAAGCGTTTCATTTTCCAGATTTCAAATTCTCAATTCCCAATTTTAAGGTAAGAATTTTAATTATTTTTTTTAATCTCAAGTTTGGAATTTGGAATTTGAAATCTCAAACCTTTCTGACTTGTTTTCCCATTTGTTCTCTGAATCGGTTATAATACTGACAATTCGCAAAACTCGATTTATTGACTTGGACGAGTTTTGTCAATAGACTTTAAAACCGAAAATGGCTTCGCTAAGACTTACACAAAAACTTGCACAACGGATGGTTTTGACGCCGCAGCTGCGGCAGCGAATCGAGATGTTGCAGATGACTACCATTCAACTGAGCGAGTTGATACAACAGGAACTGGTCGCAAATCCGGTATTGGAAGAGGTTTTTACCGAAGATGAGTTTCAGGAATTTTCCGAAAAAATTCTCGACCAAAATGCTAACGGCGCAGAAGAAGGTTTTGAGAACGGACACGATAGAAATGTTGAAATTTCATCGAGCGCGGAAATTTCGAGTGAGAATTTTAACTCTGAAAACGTGAGTGAAAACGGCTTTGATGAAACCAGTGTTGTAGATTTTGAAAGCGAAACGGAAACTCCGAC
The DNA here is from genome assembly GCA_002050355.1 of Acidobacteria bacterium 28-9. Lineage (GTDB taxonomy): Bacteria > Acidobacteriota > Blastocatellia > Pyrinomonadales > Pyrinomonadaceae. The sequence goes on along the minus strand of MWYY01000057.1, from coordinate 59,300 downwards.
AGTTGAAAAAGCCGACCCTTTTGAAGAGGTTGATTACGGCAGAGAATTCCAGGACTATCTCGACCCGGGATATAAAACTCAGGAAATAGAATTTAAAGAGGACACGCCGAGTTTTGACCAATTCTTGTCGCGCGCGCCGTCTCTAACCGACCATCTCCAATGGCAGCTAAATCTACATCAAATAAGCGACAAACTCAAAGAAATCGCGGTTTGCGTTGTCGGAAACCTTGACGAAGACGGACGCTTGACGACTTCCAACGAAGAAATCGGCGAGATGTGCGATTGCTCGCTCGAAGCGGTTGAAAAAGCGCGAAACGTTGTGATGCGCCTTGACCCGGTCGGCTGCGGCGTGCGAGATGTGAAAGAATGCTTGTTTGTGCAGCTCGAAGCAAACGGCGAAGGCGAATCGCTGGCGGCGGATTTGGTAAAAAATCATTTTGAAAATTTGACACCGTCCCGACTTCAGCATTTGTCGAAACATACGGGAGTTGACGTTCACGCGCTCGACGAAGAAATTAACAAAATCCGTATTCTCGACCCGTTCCCCGGCAGGCGTTACTCGTCGGACGAGCCGATTTATGTGTCGCCCGAAGTTTATATCGAGAAAGTCGAAGGCGATTACATCATTTATTTTACCGACGACGGCAACCCGCGTCTGCGCATCAATTCTACTTATCAGAAATTGGTTGACCAATCGGAAACAACAAAAGAAACAAAGGATTTTATCAAGGAAAAAATGCGTTCGGCGGTTGACCTTCTTAGAAATATAGAGCATAGACGGCAAACGATTTACCGCGTCGCCGAGTGTATCGTCAAGCGTCAGCGCGAGTTTCTTGACAATGGCGTTCAATTTCTTAAACCGATGATGCTCAAAGATGTTGCCGAAGACATCGGGATGCATCTTTCGACTATCTCGCGCGTCGTCAATCGTAAATATGCGCACACGCCGCAGGGCGTTATCGAGCTGCGTCGATTTTTCTCCGAAGGTATGCTTAACGAAGACGGCGAAGAAATTTCGACGCGCATTCTGAAGTTGAGAATCAAGAAAATGATTGAAGAAGAAGATTCGCACAAGCCTTTGACCGACAATCAAGTTGCTAAAATTTTGCTCAGAGAAGGAAATAAACTTTCGCGCCGGACGGTGGCAAAATACCGCGACCAGATGCATATTCCCGGCTCGCGTGAGCGAAAAACGGTTGTTTGAATGGGTTGACAGAGCCGTAAAAGGTTCTCAGAGTTTACAGAGTTGTGAAACTATTTATGTTTCTAAGCTTTTTACAAATTCTTTGAACTTCAAAAATACTTTGCTCTGGAAACTTTGAAAACATTATAACTTTGTAAACTACTAAAAAGGGGAAATTTATGAATTTTGAATATACGGGGAGACACATTGAAGTTACGCCGGCGCTGCGTTCGCACGTCGAGAATCATTTTGAAAAACTGGCGCATTTGTTTGACGGAAACGGCAGCGATAACGCTCATGTCATCATCGAAGTCGAGCGTGGAAAACACCGTTCGGAAATCATCATTAAATGGCATGACCAGATACTGACGGCAACGACGAGCGTTTCGGATATGTATAAATCCTTGTCGCAAACGATTGACAAAATTGAAAAGCAGGCGTTAAAGCTGAAAAATAAAATCAAAGATAAACATCAAAAAGCGACGAAAGTTAGCACCATTACGCCGCCTTCAGATGATGAAAACCCCGAAGCCGGTTCCCCTGCAATTATCGATTCGACGAATTATCCGGTCAAACCGATGACGGCGGAAGAAGCCATCTTACGACTGAACGAAGAGGAAAATCAGTTTCTCGTTTTTCGCAATGCCGCAAGCGAACGGGTTTCGGTTATATACAAACGAAAAGATGGAAATTACGGTTTGATTGAACCGTAGGTTTGGCAAATTTCCGCAGTTGACAACAAACGATATTTCAGAGAAGAGCGCCTATTTTCAAGTGTTATTTCGCAATTATTTTTAACCAGTGTCGAAATTTATAAATTTGTCGTTTCGCGACTTTGATTGCGTAAACTTTTTAAGAATAATTTAAAATATCGAGTTTTCTGTTGGCAAAAGAATATTTTCCATTCTCGGAAAGCAGGCATTTCTTCGTGTGAGTTCTGGTATTAAGAAACAATTTTTAATGGGGTTTAGGTGTAATTTTTTCGTTTCGACGATTTTTGCGGCGCGTAAAAATGATAAAAAACATAGAAATTCGATTGGCGGTTGATAATCAAATCGAAACAAAGTTAGCTATTTTATGCTAGACAACAAAATAGAAGGAACCGTTTATCCAACTTTTGTAATCATCACCGGACTCAGTGGTTCGGGAATGAGTTCGGCAACAAACGCCTTTGAAGATTTAGGTTTTTTTTGCGTTGATAATTTGCCGATAACAATGCTTTCGACCTTTTCGCGCTTACTCCTTCCAACTTCCGAAGATAAGGTGGCGATTGAAAAAGCCGCGCTCGTCATTAATATCAGAGAACGTCATTTTTTATCAAAGTTTCCCGACGAATTGGAAAAATTAAAAAAGAAACTTATGCCGTTTGTGTTGTTTTTTGAAGCATCCGACAACGTTCTCCAAAGGCGCTTCAGCGAAACACGTCGTCCGCATCCGGCGGACTTCGGCGAAGGTTTGCTTGCCGCAATTCGCGCTGAAAGAGAAGCGATGCATGAGGTGCGCGAGAAAGCCGAGTTGATAATCGACACGACCGAGCATACGGTTCACACGCTTCGCCGACTTCTGGTCGAAAAATTCGGACATAAGGAAAAAGGTTCTCCCTTGCATCTGCACTTTGTCAGTTTCGGACATAAATACGGCGTTCCGAGTCAGGTTGATTTGCTTTTTGATGTGCGCCATCTTCCTAATCCTTTTTTTGAAAAGGGATTGAGAAATTTACCCGGAACGGACAAAAAAGTTATAGCTTTTCTGGAAAAACAAGACGAAGCCGAGGAAACAATTCGGCGTTTCACCGAATTGATGGAATACCTGCTTCCGCTTTACCGGCGCGAGGGAAAATCTTATTTAACCGTCGGCGTCGGCTGCACTGGAGGACGACATCGTTCCGTTATGGTTGCGGAAAGACTCGGCAAGGCGTTGAAAAAAGATGGTTTTGACATTTCGGTCGCGCACCGCGATGTGCAGAAATAAGTGCAAACGTAAAAGTGAAAAACTGAGGGGACGAAAAAAAGTTATGAAAAAAATCGGCGGAGTAATTGTTTCGCACGGGCAAGTTGCCAACGAGCTTTTGGCGGCGGCGGAAACAGTTGTCGGTTCAATGAGTCATATCGCGGCGGTTTCAATAGGCTGGCATGATGATGTTGAAATGGCAAAAGACGAAATCGCGCGCGCCGTCAAAAAAGTTTCTGGCGGCATCGGTGTTTTGCTCCTGACGGATATGTTCGGCGGAACACCGACAAATATTTCAGCAATGTTTATCAAACAGAACGAAATCGAAATTGTAACGGGCGTTAATTTACCGATGGTTATAAAACTTGCCTCGCAAAATGAGGAAACGACTTTAGCAGAAATGGCAAGGGAAGTTGAAGAGCAGGGGAAAGAGGCAATTTACCGCACAAGCGAATTACTCGAACCGCAAAAATTCAAAAAAGATGCTTGAAGCGCAGGTGAAGGTAATTAACCCGCTCGGTCTCCACGCCCGCGCCGCCGCGCAGCTTGTTCGTCTGGTCGGAAAATTTAAGAGCAGCATAAAGTTAAAACGCACGGATAACCAGGTGGTTGCCGAAGCTAAATCAATTTTAAGCGTTTTAACTCTAGCTGCCGCTCAGGGAACAAAACTCAAAATCGAAGTCGAAGGCGCGGACGAACAAAAAGCCCTGCGAGCCGTTGAAGAAATCTTCTCGAAGGGTTTTGGCGAAATATAAATTTTATAAATTATGTCTTTGGAAAACTACGATTTTCCCGGAAAGGGAAAAAAGGTCGGAATTATAGGCGTTCCGCTCGGCTTCGGCGCGGAACAGAAGGGAAGCGAACTCGGCGTAACGGCAATGCGGCTGGCGGAATTTCGCGGCAGTTCTTTAATCGGACACATTGCCGAACTCGGTTATCAAGTAAGAGATTACGGCGATGTCGAAATTGTCAAACCGGATTATGTCGCCGAAAAGGAAGATAATCTAAAATACCTGAGTGAAATACTCGCTTCATCAAATAACTCGGCAAATTCGGTCAAACAAATTTTGCAGGACGACGCGTTTCCCGTTATTTTAGGCGGCGACCATTCGGTTGCGCTCGGAACTTTTTCCGGAGTTTCATCTTATTTTAGAGAACAGGAAAAAGAAATCGGCTTGATTTGGCTTGACGCGCACGCCGACATAAATACGCACGAAACTTCAGGTTCGGGCAACATTCACGGAATGCCGCTTGCCGCGCTTTTAGGTTACGGCGATCCGTCGATGGTAAATTTGGAAGGATTTGCGCCGAAGTTAAATCCGAAGTTTTGCGCTCACGTCGGCGCGCGCGATTTGGATTTAGGCGAAAAAAGACGAATCCGTGAGTTGGGAATGCGCGGCAACTTTTTTACGATGAGCGACATAGACCGGCACGGAATGCTCGCCTGTGTGGAAGACGCCGTAAAAATCGCGTCACAAGCCTCGGGCGGTTTTGCCGTAACTTTTGATGTAGATATTATCGACCCGCGTTTTGCGCCCGGTTCGGGAACGCTTGTTCGCGGCGGAATCACTTACCGCGAGGCGCATCTCGCGCTGGAAATTATTGCCGAACGAGGAGAAATGCGGTCTTTTGAAATGGTCGAAGTCAATCCGCTGCTCGATAAAAGCAATATTACCGTCGAACTCGCCGGAGAATTAGTTCTTTCGGCTTTAGGAAAAACAATTCTTTAAGAAGTCCAGAGAGTTTCGGGAGTCTGGAGAGTCCGGTGAGTCTAAAGACTTTCCAGACTCACCAGACTCTCTGGACTCTCCAGACTCACCGGACTCTTTTTATGGAAAAAATAAAAATCGGCGTAATTTTCGGCGGGCGTTCCGGCGAACACGAAATCTCCGTCCGTTCGGCAAAAACCGTTATCGAACAAGTTGACCGGGAAAAGTATGAAGTCGTACCCGTAGCAATAACACAAACGGGAAATTGGCTTAATCCAATCGAGTCGTTACAGCTTTTGCCGGAACATACGCAGGGAATACTTAAAGAAAGCGTCGAAAAATTTTCGCAAAACCCGATTGCGCTTCTCGGCGATACAAAATACAAAGGTTTGACGCAACTTGCAACTAACGGAGCGCAGGAAAAGGTTTTTCCGCTCGATGCGGTTTTTCCGGTTTTGCACGGAACGTTTGGCGAAGACGGAACGATTCAAGGTTTGCTGGAAATGGCTGATATTCCTTATGTCGGGTGCGGTGTTTTGGCTGCTGCCTGCGGAATGGACAAAGTTGTGATGAAGACGCTTTTCCGCAATGCCGATTTACCGATTTGCCGTTACATTTGGTTTTTGCGAAGCGAATGGGAACGCCAAAGCAACGCCATCATTGAGCGAACGGAATTAAAACTCGGGTTTCCGTGTTTTGTAAAACCCGCTAATTTAGGTTCGTCCGTCGGCGTTTCGCGTGCGACCGACAGGGAAACCCTGCGCGGAGCAATCGAACTTGCTGCCCGATACGACCGGAAAATAATTGTCGAAGAAGGTTTGGATATGCGCGAGATTGAATGCGCCGTACTTGGCAACGAAGATGCGCAGGCGAGCCTTCCGGGCGAATACATCATTCACGACGACGCGAAAAAATTTCTTGATTATAGGGAAAAATACACGGGAACTGGCAACAACGATTTTGTCGTTCCCGCGCCGGTTTCCGAAGAATTGACAAAGGAAATTCAGCGAATGGCGATTTCAGCTTTCAGAGCGGTTGACGGTTCAGGTTTGGCGCGCGTTGATTTTTTTCTGCGAAATGACGATGGCAAACTGCTCGTCAACGAAATCAACACTTTGCCCGGTTTAACCGATGCTTCCGGTTTTCCGAAAATGTGGGCGGGAACGGGTAAAAACTTTTCGCAGGTAATCGACGATTTGATTCGATTGGCAATCGAAAGACACGCCGACAAATCGAGAAACAAAACGAGTTTAGATAAACATTAAACGAGCAAAATTAAAAGGGCAATAACCGACCCTGAAGATTTAGCTTTTACTTTGTGCCATCTAATCTTCCGGCTTTTGCTTTCAATTTTTAATTTTTCCCGTTTAATTTTTGGGTGCGTTGTAACCTTTTCTAGTTCTGATTGTCAGATTCGGACGCGCGATTCTTAATTCAATCGCGCGCCATTTTCCGTCTTTTTTGAGGTTTAAAGGCTGATAACCAAGCGTGTATTGCGTGCCGAGTTCCTGGACGATATTTTTGAAAGCCTCACGCATCGCCGCGCCGCCCGGCGTGGCAACAAAAAGTCCGCCGCTCTTTTCGGAAAAATTTTTCAACGCGGCTTGACTTTGCATTCTTTCACTAGCGCCGGTACCAACCGAAGACATATCAACCGTATAAATTGTTGCGTTTACGGCGATTGCCGCTTTGAGCGCTTTGTCGGAAGACAATCTGCTTTTCGTATCCGCGCCATCGGATAAAACAATTATCGCCCGGCGTTTTTCGCGACGACGGCTGAGTTCCTGCGCGGCTTTGAAAATTGCGTCATTTAAAATCGTATAACCGTAAGCCTTTAGATCAAAAACGTTTTGGGCGATGTCGCGGCTGTTGGAAAAATCCTGAACGAGCAAAACTTTTGAATCAAAATTGTAAATCGCTGCTACGTCTTCGGTGCGTAAACCATCGAGGAAATTTATCGCCGCCGAACGCGCCATCGAAACTCTCTCTTCCATACTGCCCGAAGTGTCGAGCAGAATTACCGCCGCAAAAGGCGTCTCTTCGGCTTCAAAAAAATCTATCTTCTGTTCAACTCCGTCTTCAAAAATTTTAAATTGCGATTGTTTCAAACCGGAGACAATTTTATTTTTGGTATCGGCGACGGTTGCGTTCAAAACTACTATTGAAGATTCGACTTTGATCGTGTCGTTTTCGCCGTTTTGAGCAAAAGCGGCAGGCGAGAAAAAACAGAACAAAGCCAGGAAAAACATCTTAACAAATCGGCTGGGAAAGGATGAGTTTGCGGGAAGTTTTGACATAAAACAACGGATGAAAATAAATGTAAATAATTTCTAATTCTTACTTAGCCGAATAAACCGAACGACTTTAAAAAGCGTATTTGAGCTTTGTACGGCGACGGTTGAAATTGTGTATCTGGTAGTTTTCTTCAATTCGTCGGACAATTTCCGACTGATATTTTTCAATTTATCGACCGCATCCGAAACAGAAGACAATTTTACATCATCGGATTTAGAACTATTCTCGTTCTCGGAGGTGGGATTTGAGTCGTTGCCGCCGAGTTCTTCGCGAATTTTTTTCGACAATTTTTCCAGACGTTCGAGTTTTCTCTGGTCTTCGCCGGTCAATTTTTTATTTTGAACAAATGATTTGTCGAGTTCCTCGCTCAATTTCACAGTTTCTTCGCCGCGCTGGAGCAATTCTTCGTAATCTTTTTTTTCGCGGTCAATTCGGTTTTTTGCAAGAGTTTCTTTTATGCCTTTCGGTAATTCTTCTTTTTCACCCGTGTTTGATTGGGCATTGACGCACGCGATTGACGCCGAGAAAAGAAATACAACAAAAATAAAACGATAAAAACTGGTAATCATAGTATTGAAAATACAAAATAAATTATAAAACGAAAATTATTGATTCGGTTCGAAAGGCGGCTCGTCCGGTGATATTCCCGTAATCGCTTCAACAAGTTTTACAAGAAATTCGTCTTCGGCAGCGCCGCTGCTTTGCAAAGTTGTCCATTCCGATTGCAGACCGTTTTCCGACCTGCCTTCGATTTTCGCCGTTACCGAAACGTTGTTTTGAATGCCGTCAATAGATTGAACTTCAATCGTTAGAGTATAACGTCCGCGGGTCCAGGAAGTATCCGAGTTGGGCAAATCCGCATAGCGATTTAGTTCGTTTCGTGCTGTAACTGCTCCTTTGGCAAAAACAAACGGCTGCGTGATGATAACACCATCATTCAAGCGCGAAGCGGACTCGTCAATGATTATTTTTTTTTCTTTTAGAATATCTGTAATTGATTCGACAAGACGGTCGCGGCGCGCGTTCATTTTATAAGGATTTGCGAGCATCTCGCGCACTTTTGTCTTATCCTTACCCCAATTGAGCGAACGCCCACCTGCATCATTCGGGCGTTGTGTGCCAATGGTTCGGTTATTTTCTTCTTTGATTTTCTGCGTTTGCGTGTCAATACCTTTTTGAGCAAATACGGCGGATGAAAATAAAATTACAATGGCAATTAAATAAAATAAATTTTTCATAAAAGTAAATTTCGTCAGCCGACGAACGCCTTTAATATAGCGCAAATTTTGCGCATTCCAAAGGTTTGATGTTTGCAAAAATTTTATGGTTGTAAAGCGTATTTTATGATTCTCGGTTTGATTTTCGCTGTTTTTCCCACAAAATAAGATGTTTCATAAAAGCGTGATGAGCAGCAAAACGCGCTATGCAAAATCCGGCTAAACCGTCGAGGAATCCGAGTTTTAAAACGTATGTTTGCAGAAAAGTGGTTAAACCGACGGTCATAATTTTGAGCGGAGACGTCTTTTTACCTTGTTTGAACATTTGAAGCGCGGCGAGAGGTGCGTAGCGTTCACCAATCATTAGGTGGTGATGTGCGGCGTTTTCAATAGAATAATGCAAAATGTCGCCCGAGAGTTTTTCAATTCTGGCACCATCCTGCATTTTGAAAGATTCGTGAATCAAAACATTTTTCCAAAAACCTTTTTTGCGATTGAATAAACGCAACTGCCAATCAGGATACCAGCTTCCGTGCCGAATCGGAAAGTTCATATAAAATGACAGACGCGACAGTTTGTAGCCGTCAACTAAATCGTTTAGTGACAATTGTTTTAACTGCAAAATTTCATCTTTTAGTTGAGGTGAAATTCGCTCATCGGCATCAAGACTCAAGACCCAGTCAAACGCAGTATGGTCAGTTGCAAATTGTTTTTGTTTGGCAAAGCCAAGCCATTCTTGAATCAAAACTTTTGCTCCTAAAGATTTTGCAATTTCCCGTGTTCTGTCAGTTGACTTGGAATCAACCAGCAAAATTTCGTCCGCCCAATCAATTGATTCGATTGCTCCGGCGATATTTTTTTCTTCGTTAAATGCGATGATGCAAGCGGAAATTTTCACTATTATTTACCGGAAACAAATTTATCATAATACGGATATTTTGAAACAGCGTTTGTAAAATAAATTCAAAAAAAGAAGTTTGAGAGAAATGTCTCTCAAACTTCTAAAAAGAAAAGTTAATTTAAAACTTTAGGAAAGGCGTGCATTAGTCAATATTTGCACTGAAGTGTTGCTTCCATTGCTATTACCGACAGCAGCTTTTGCAACCGCTGCTTCCTGACGTTTCTTGCCAACCATTTTTCCGTATTCGGTCAAAGCCTGTGCGACAATTTGATCCATATTGTAATAGCGATAGGTCGCCAGCCTTCCAACGAAGCGAACATCGGAACGCGCGTCTGCCAGAGTTTTATATTTGGCGTAAAGGTTGGCATTTTCCTTGCGCGGAACCGGGTAATACGGGTCGCCTTCAGCGCGCGGAAATTCATAAACGATACTGGTTTTTTTGTGTTCCTGACCGGTCAGATATTTGAATTCCGTAATTCGTGTGAATGCTTGCTCATTCGGGTAATTGACAACCGGCGCGCTCTGAAATTGTTCCGTATCGTGCGTTTCATGCTTGAATTCCAGCGAACGATAAGGAAGTTTGCCGTAACGATAATTAAAAAATGCGTCAATCGGTCCTGTGTAAATCAACTGTCTATACGGAATTTCCTCCGATATTTCCTGATAATCGCAGTTGAGCATTATCTTAATGTTTGGGTGGTCGAGCATTTTTTCAAACATTCTCGTGTAACCGTGCTTCGGCATCGCCTGGTAAGAATCCGTAAAATAACGGTCATCGCGCGTCGTCCGTGTCGGCACGCGAGAAGTTACCGATGCATCAAGTTCTGAAGGGTCTAAGCCCCATTGTTTGCGCGTGTAATTGCGGAAAAACTTTTCGTACAGTTCACGCCCGACTTTTGACACTACCACGTCTTCAGATGTTTTTATCTGGTCGCACGGTTCAGCCAAAGATGCCAGAAAATCTTCTACTTCAAACGCCGTTAAATTCAAGCCGTAAAGTTTGTTTATCGTGTCCAAATTTATAGGCATCGGCACAAGCATTCCGTCAACCGACGCCAAGACGCGATGCTCGTAAGTGCGCCATTCGGTAAATTCAGACAAATAGTCGAAAACGTCCTTTGAATTAGTGTGAAAAATATGCGGTCCGTATTTATGTATTAAAATACCTTCGTCGTTATAAAAATCATAAGCGTTTCCGGCAATGTGCGGACGTTTGTCGCAGATTAAAACTTTTTTGTCAGAATCATTTGCCAGCCTTTCGGCGAGCACGCTGCCGGCAAATCCGGCACCTACTATCAAGTAATCAAACATTTAATTTTCCCCTCGCTTGTTTATTTAATTATTATACAAAATTGAGTCCAATGAACGGCTCTTAAGAAACAGCCATTCGTTTCACGGCGGCTTCATTAACCAGTTTAGCCATCGCCCTCCAGGTATTGTCCCACGAAGTTTGCAGCAAAAATTTATCAACCTTTTCCAAACGCCTCACCTCGTCGGTTTGGTTTAATGCTTTTTCAATGGCGGAGACAAATCCTTTCGCATCCGAGGCAATGTAAACCAAGCCTTCTTCGCCGTATGGTCGTACGACATCGCGTATCGGTGTCGAAACAACCGATTTTCCCGCCGCCAAATATTCAGGAGTTTTCGTAGGGCTGATAAATTTGGTCGAATCGTTTATCGCAAACGGCATTAGTGCCACATCCCAACCTGCAATATAAGACGGCAATTCGTCATAATCTTTCTTGCCGAGATAAAAAATATTTTTCCCTTTCGGCAAATCGTTTTCACTAATTTTTACCACCGGACCAATCATTACAAAATTCCAGTCAGGACGCATTTCGGCGGCTTGTCGAAGCAGTTCCAAATCCATTCGTTCATCGATAACTCCGATGAAACCCAGCCGCGGACGAGTAATATTGGATTGGTCAAATAGTTCTTCCGAAGCGTTACGAGCTTTTTTGAAATGCGCAACATCTATGCTTGAAGGAAAAGCCCAGATATTTTTGTGCCGGTTTCGCTTTGCTTCAAACAAACTTTGACCGCCGGTAAATATAACGTCACTCCTGTTGATTAAATTTTCTTCGTTGGACAACAGCGTCGGCGGCGCAAACTTGAAAAGAGAAAGCTCGTCCATACAATCATAAACAACCGCGCGCGGCTCCAAATGTTTGGAAAAAGACAAAGCCATCGGCGTGTAATACCAGGACACATAGTTGTTGATATTTTTCTCATTCAACATTCCATCAAGCAATTCACGAATCAAACAGTCAGCGGATTTAGCTTTGACATCAAAGTTGTTAAGCTGCGGAACGACGATGAACAAATTGTCTTCGCGCGCGCTAACGTCCATTCGTGTAGCCGTATCTGAAAACATCGCTTCTTCGACGAAAAAAACGCGCCGCTCTCTGGCAAAACGACTAAGAAGATGCTGCGGACGTTGATAAACAAAATCCCAACGAAGATGTGAAAAACAAACCAAATCAAAATCCATAGTTATTTATCCGAATCAATCAAATCTGTATCCAAAACACTAAAATATCGAAATTTGAGCGTCGTTAATCACAACCTTTGATTGCCGGATTAAACTGCAGCCAAATGCTCGATTTATTTAATCTAAATTAGAAAATTATTATACCCTATTTTTCGGAAATATATTTGTAATTCAGAATACATAGTGAAAATATTAACAAAGTTTTAATAAATTTATGAAAAGAGAAGTCAGGAATGAAAAATCGTGCAGTGTAATTTAGAGGACAGAGTTTTTTATAAAATTCGTTACTTTAGAATTTTGCTTGTACGCAAAGTTTTCGGACAAATATAAATTTTATGGTTTGTTTTTATTGTCAAAATTAGTTAGTTATTTATAGTTGTCGGAAGAAAAATATTCATCTGACTCGATACGTTAAAATTATGCAAAGTATTTTCGCAAGCGATATTTTAGGCGGTTTCGAATGTTCGACGCACATAAATTATCTCGGCAAGCGCGTTGATGTAATTTCGGCGACAAAACACGATGTTTTCGCCGAACAGGACTACCGGCGTCTCCTCGACATCGGCATCCGAACGGCACGCGACGGTGTGCGTTGGCATTTGATTGAGCAAAAACCTTATGAATACGATTTCTCCAGCGTTTTGAATCAAGTCCGGGCAGCGCGTAAAACCGGCATCCAGATTATTTGGGATTTGTTTCATTACGGTTTCCCCGAAGATTTAGATTTATTAAGCGCCGAATTCGTCGAACGTTTTAATGCGTTTACCAAAGCATTTGTGAAATTGTTGGTGCAAGAAGGCGAACAGAATTTTTTCTTTTGTCCGCTCAATGAAATTTCCTTTTATTCCTGGATTGCTGGCGATGTTGCCGGTTTTTACCCGTTTCTACGCGGACGCGGCGATGATATAAAACGCAATCTCGTGCGCGCGGCAATCGCAGCAAGTCAGGCAATAAGGGATATTCGACCCGAAGCGCGTTTAATAAATACTGACCCGGCGATACATATTACGTCGGAAAATAAAACTCCGTTTGAAACAGAAGCGGCAGAAACACATCGGCAGGGGCAATTTCATGCGATGGATATGTTGTGCGGCAGACGAGAGCCGGAACTCGGCGGCAAGCCTGAATATCTCGATATTATCGGGCTAAATTATTACACAGACAACCAATGGCGGTATGAAACCGGACACAGAGTTTTCCGCGAACACCCCGAATACCGTTCGTTTCACAGTATTTTGCAGGAATATTTTACGCGTTATAATCGTCCGATTTTAATTGCTGAAACCGGAGTCGAAAACGAAGTTCGCCCCGATTGGTTTCGTTTTATTTGCGAAGAACTAAAAACGGCGAAAAATGCCGGTGTTCCTGTCGAAGGCGTTTGTCTATATCCGATTGTCAATCATCCGGGCTGGGATGACGATCGGCATTGTCATAACGGTTTATGGGATTATGCGGATGAATTTGGAAACCGCGAAATTTACGAACCGCTTGCTACAGCAATAAAAAAGGAAATAACATTGCGAAACGAAAAGAAAAAAACTGTTGCAATTCGTCCGCTACTGGCAAAGGCATTTGGAGCATAATCTTACAATACACTCTTCATTTCATTGGCTGGTTTCTTAAAGTTAAAGTGGCAAATTTTATTATTCAAATAAGGCAAATCAACTACAATTTCTTAAAGTGAAAATTAAAGAGTCGGCAAAGGGACTTTTGAGCTAAGACATTAACAATGACTCTGCAAATATTTGCAGAGTCATTATTTATCGTTTTTTGGTGATTCAACTTCGATATTATTTAAACGAAAAGTTGTAGAAGTTGTGCGCTGCAAATCTGATAGTGATTTATTGTAGTCGGTCTCGGCGCGAATTTCTGAATTGCGCGCATTTGTTAGAGCGTTTTCGCGTTGAAACAGGAGAAATGTCGTCGAACGTCCGACTTCGAAAAGTTTCCGCTCGCCTTCGAGTTGAATTTCGGCATTGGCGCGCGCCCGACGTGCTGTTAAAACTCTCAAACGCGAAGTTTCGACTGCTTGAACTGCATTGCGAACTTCACCAATAACGGTTTGTTCCTGCCGGCGCGTTTGTGCCGCTACCTGTTCCTGTTGAATTCTTGCGCCTGCCAGATTTGCTTCGGCGGTACGATTGCGAAAGGGAAATTGAATCGTTACGCCGACTGAATAACTCGGCGCGTCTGTGCGGAAAAGATTTCGAAGAGATTGAGATGTTCCGCCGTTTAAATAATCAGGCAAACCCTGAACGGCGATTTGAGAAGGAGTAATTTCAGACAATCCGATTTGTCTGCGCGTTTCATTTAATCCACTGAGCAATAAAACATCAGCATTTGTATTTTGAGTGCCTGAAATCAAAGGAATGGTCGTTCCGGCTGGAACGGTTTGTCCGCCGCCTAAAGACAAACCGCCGAGCGAGAATGTCGAATTTAAGTCAATGCGCGGCTTGGTTTGATTTTTGAAGTAATCAATATCAATGGCGTTAATTTCGCGCTCAAGGCGAAGACGGCTCAACTCCGGGCGATTATCAACCGCGTCTTTTATCGCGTCTTCAACGATTATCGGGTCATCGCTGTAAACAGGTTTGTCAGTTGGAACGAGCGATTGCGTCCATTCGGGTGCATTCGTGTCGCGCAGAAGAAGCGTTTTCAAAGTGTTTTCCGTAATAGAAACCTGTTGCGTAGCGAGCAAAACATCCGATTCGCGATTGGCGAGTTCAGTGGCGATTTCCGCACGCGCAAGCGGCGCAGCAACTCCGGCGGTGATTTTCGCTTCGACTTGACGCAGATTTTCACGAGCCAAATTCAAATTTGCCAGACGATTTTGCTGGTCTCGCAGGGAAAATACCAAATCCCAATACGACCGCTGAACTTGCCCGATTACTTCAATCGTTTGGCGGCGAAAATCGGCGTCTGACTGCTGCAGGCGTTTGCGCTGAATTTTTATCTGTCGGCGCGTGTTATCAATTCGAAAATCACGAAACAGCGGCTGCGTGTAATTTACGCCCAAGTTGCTTATATACGTTGTGCTTGATGAACTTCCGAAAGCAGAGGTTTGATTAAAAGAAGTGTTGTTCTGCGAATTTCTACCGGTTTGACTGTTGTTGAAAAACGAATTTATTCTTCCGCCGCCGCGCTCAATAAATTTATCGAAACCTGCATTGAGACGAAAATCGTTCGAGCCGTTCGAGCCGGTTGAAGTACTACGCGAAAACGTTGGCGTAACGGAAAAAACCGGATCGTAAGTTCCGAGCAAAGAACGCAGCTGCGTTTCTTGGAATCTCACGTCAGTGCGCGCAACTTCAATGTCATTATTGTTTTCCAGAGCTTTACGAATCGCCTCGTTGAGCGATAACGGCAGAGTTTGTCCAGTCTGCACGCCAACTCGGGTTAGGGCATTCAAATAATCGTTTGAGTAAGTATTATTTGTTTTTTCAATATTTTCAGATGATTTTTTATCATCGGACGTAGCAACTTCTTCCTTTTTCTCGACCATATTTTCGGCAATTTTCGGCACGAGATTTTTGGGCGTTTGAGCGGAAACTTCTATCGTATGAAAACTAAAAAGAAAGGCAAAAAAAGAGCCGCAAAACGCAAACAGACGTATGATTTTCATTATAAAAAAGACTCCGAGTTTATGAAAGTAAATAAAAAAAGGTAACAAACTCTAGTGCTTTACTACGTTAAACGAATTTTGATTGTTTCAGTTATTTACCTGTTTCAGGAAATCGAAACTTGTTGTTTTCAGTCAATTCGGTTCAAAACTCTCAGCTTTGAACTTTGCACGGATTTGAGTTATCTTCAAGTTTTTATTAACGAACATTTTTCTGGAGGTATTTATTTAATATGGCGATTAAAGTAGGCATAAACGGTTTCGGGCGCATTGGTCGCAACGTGATGCGCACTGCGCTCGGCGATAAAGAATTTGATTTTGTTGCGGTCAATGATTTAACCGATACAAAAACGCTGGCGCATCTTTTGAAATACGACTCGGTGATGGGAAATCTCGAACAGGATATTTCGGCGGATGGCGATATGATACGAGTAGAAAACGACAGCTTTAAGGTTTTCAGCGAGAAAGACCCGGCATTGATTGACTGGAACTCGGTCGGCGCGGAAATAATCATTGAATCTACGGGACGTTTTACAAATGCGCAGGATGCCGCAAAACACTTGCGCGGGTCAGTCAAAAAAGTGATTATCTCCGCGCCTGCTAAAGGCGAAGACGTTACGATTGTTCTAGGCGTCAACGAGGAAATGTATGATGCTTCTAAGCACAATGTTATTTCCAACGCTTCCTGCACGACGAATTGTCTCGCGCCGTTGGCGAAAGTAATTCACGAAAAATTCGGCATCCGTAATGCTTTGATGAACACTATTCACTCATACACGAACGACCAGCAACTACTTGATTTGCCGCACAAGGATTTGCGCCGCGCGCGCGCCGCAGGGCTTTCGATGATTCCGACTTCGACCGGCGCGGCAAAAGCTGTCGCGCTCGTTATTCCCGAACTGAAAGGGAAATTTGACGGAATTTCCGTGCGCGTGCCAACGCCGAATGTCTCCTTAGTCGATGTCGTAATCAATGTCGAAAAAGAAACGACGACCGAAGAGGTGAACCGCGTTTTGAAAGATGCTGCGAATGAAGAGTTAAAGGGAATTCTCGGGTTCTCGGAAGAGCCGCTCGTTTCGATTGACTATCGCGGTAATCCGCATTCGTCAATTGTGGATGCTGAAAATACTAAAGTCATTGACGGTAAAACGATGAAAATTCTGTCGTGGTACGACAATGAATGGGGTTATTCGTGCCGCGTGCGGGATTTAATTAAGTTTATTGCAGGCAAAGGTTTGTAGAAGTTACTTAAAGCAAAAGATTAAAAGGTAGGGAGCTTTCTTCCTGCCTTTTTTGCGTCAATTGTAAAAAGAAATTTTATTTTATCTGCGCGACTAAATCGTTTACTCTCATACGCCGGAAACCGACGATTTTATTTTTCCAGTAACCATCAAATCTGGAATACATAACGCCATGACTTGTTGAAGCGTGATAAAAACCGCCGGCGTCAGCGACGATTCCGATATGCCCTAAATTCTTAAAAAATACGAGCGTACCGAGTTTGTAACGATCATCGCCTTCGACCGGCTCGGAATTTTGCCAGATTGTTCTGGCGCTTGTTCGTTCAAAATAAAAGCCCGCATCTTGAAAAGCGCTCCAAACCAAACCGGAGCAATCGTACCTATTCGGTCCGCTCGAACCGTAAAGATACGGAGTGCCGATTTTCGATTCAATTGCGTTTAATAATCTCTGGCTGAAAATTGTGCTGTAAGAATTTTTGCTGATGTAATTATATGCAATCGGTGAGGTCGGTTGAGAAGAAGCTGTTTTTTTAATTAGCGATTGGTAATCCGGGACAATAGCGGTTTTCTGAATCGTAATAGGCTTTTGTCTCTGGTAATTTTCGAGTAAATCTGTGTTTTCAGGATTTTTGTGAAGGCTCGCAACTTGTTGATTCGGGGGAAGTTGAACTATTCTTTCTCGTCCTTGCGAACGAGCATTTCCGACAAAAACAACGCTCGACAAAACAAAAAATAAATAAACGGACAAAGATTTACTAAAATTCATCGGCAACTCCTACATATTGGTTTTTACTTTTTTTTAATTTTTATCTTTTCAGGGAAAGCGTTTGGAAACAAAGTGGGAAAACTTCCACTCAATTTTAAAAAACAATTAAAACAAGAATTTTCTTTAAAAATCTAAAAGGCAGATTTGGAAAAAGACAAAGCGAATTTTTGAATTATTTTTACGAAAGATGAAATAACTAAGACGGAAAAGATTTTCTCTCAAAAGAAAAACATTTGCAAACCGCAAAATCAATTTAACAGAAAAGCGAGACACATTGTCAAGAAATTTTTGTTGGCGGGAGATAAAAATAAAAGGGCACAAAATTTATTTTTTGTGCCTTTGAGAATTTTTAGATTGAGCTGTTTAAGCCGAGAAAGATGTTCCGCAGCCGCAACCGCCGGTTGCATTCGGATTTTCAAAAGTAAAACCCGAACCCATCATATTCGATGTGTAATCAACCGTTACGCCGTTTAAATACTGCGCTGAAAACATATCAACAAAAAGTTTAACGTCGTGTTGGTCAACGATAAAATCGCCCTGTCGCGATTCTTCCTCAATATTCAAACTATATTGAAAACCTGAACAACCGCCCGGTACAACTCTGACGCGAAGTCCGGCTGTTTCCGGCAAATCATCTTCGCCCGCCAAGAATTTTTTTATTTCCACCGCCGCATTCGCCGATAAATTTATCTCAATCGAAGGTGCTGCTACTGCTGACATTTTTATAATCTCCTCATAAATTATTTCAAAAGATTCGATTTTAGCTTAAAACAGAATCTTTACATTAATTTCAATTTTACTTGACTTTCCTTTAGATAACAAGGGAAAGGGTGTTATGTAATGATAAGGTGAATCTCTATTTTTACAATTTTTTATTTATCATTTCCAACCTTCTTTTTTGAGATGCTGATATTCGTCTCTCTGCGCTCATTTTTAAATTATTACTTTAAGGTGAAGTTCAGATTTTCAATTTGCTGATTTATTGTGAGACCTTGCGGCGCGAACTCGTAACCTTTGGCTTTGATGGTTAAAGTATAAGTTCCGCTTGCTAGATTACTGAATCGGTAATAGCCAAATGGATTTGTATAAACTGTCTGAGTTTTGCCTGTACTGTCAGTCAGATTCAATCTCGCACGTGAAATGCCTCTGCCGAAAGGTGAAATAATGCGCCCGCTGACTGTTACGGATTCGGGTATCGGCGCCGCCACCCGCGGTGAAATCGCTATCCCAAAAGGACAATCAACATCGGGTACAGTAGCAATTACGGTGTTGGTTGCTGTGTCAATCACCGAGACTGTATCGGAAAGGATATTCGTTACATAGGCGCGAGTGCCGTCAGCGGTAATCGCAACTCCAAAAGAATAAATCCCGGCAGGAATGGTTGCTACCACTGCGTTAGTCGCCGTATTAATTACCGAAACCATGTTGGAAGATATATTTGCCACGTATGCGCGAGTGCCGTCAGGGGTGATTGCCACTAACTCGGGACCATCTCCAACCGGGATAGTGGCAATAACACTATTGGTCACAATATTAATTACCGACACCGCATCGGAAATATAATCCGTAACATAAGCGCGAGTACCGTCAGGGGTGATTGCCACAGCAACGGGAAAAGTGCCGACCGGAACGGTTGAAATCACGGAATTGTTTGCCGTATTAATAACCGTAATATTGTTAGAGTCGGAGTTCGCCACATAGGCACGGGTGCCGTCCGGCGTAAAGGTTACTCCGCGCGGAGCAGCGCCGACAGGGATTGTAGCAATTACTGTGTTGGTTGCTGTATTAATTACCGAGACTGTATTGGAGTAACCATTAGTAGAGTAAGCGCGAGTACCATTAGGAGTAACCGCTACTCCATAGGGATTCAACCCAACAAGCACGGTTGCAACCACGGTGTTGGTCGCCGTGTTGATCACCGAGACTGTGCCGGAACTCTCGTTGGTCACATATGCGCGGGTGCCGTCAGGAGTAATTGCTATTCTATAGGGATTATCACCGACAGTGATAGTTGAAATTACAGAATTGTTTGCCGCGTCAATTACGGTGACAGTGTTGCTACAATAATTCACCACATAGACGCGTTGTTGCGTCTGTTGTGCCGCCGTTGCGCTCCACATAACCACGGTCAACACTAAGGCTGGCAACACCGATAACAGGCGCGTCCTCGTGGATTTGTTGATGCCGCGAGCTTGAATGCCTTCCTTAAAATGCTGCAGCGTCTCACGATTATTTAGTGTTTTGATATTTGCCCTCATAACTAATTTTGATTTCCCTTTTGTTAGAAAAACAGCAAACAAAGCCAGGTCAGCGTCTTAAACTTCTATCTGGCTTTCGATAAAATAACAAGTTCCGGTTTCATCGCTTCAATGGAAATTTGCGCGGCAACTTCTTCTGCTACTCTGCGAAACGCATTGGCTTGCGGCGAATTCGGTTCGCTTATGACAACCGGAATGCCTTTGTCTCCGGCTTCACGAACTTCAATGCCGAGCGGAACTTCGCCCAAAAACGGAACACCCATTTCGTCTGCGAAAGCGCTTCCGCCGCCCGCGCCAAAAATGTCATAGCGTTTTTCAGGCATATCCGACGGTACAAAATACGACATATTTTCGATAACACCCAAAACTGGGATGGCGACTGTTTCAAACATCTTCAGTGCGCGCCGCACATCGGCGAGCGAGACAATCTGCGGAGTTGTAACTAAAACCGCGCCTTGAACCGGAACAAGTTGGGCGAGAGACAATTGCACGTCGCCTGTTCCGGGCGGCATATCGACGATTAAATAATCGAGTTCGCCCCAATTTACGTCCGATAAAAACTGCCGCACAATGCCATGCAGCATCGGACCTCTGAGAATCATCGGTTTATCGGGCGGGGCAAGCAATGCCATCGAAATCATTTTTACGCCGTGCGCCTGAATCGGAACAAGCTGGTTCATCGAAACTTCCGGTTGCTTTTGCTCTACACCGAGCATTAGAGGAACGTTCGGACCGTAAACGTCGGCGTCCATCAAGCCAACTTTCGCGCCGTCGAGCGCTAAGGACACAGCGAGATTTACGGCAACCGTTGATTTTCCGACGCCGCCTTTGCCTGATGAAACCGCGATTATATTTTTCACGTTCGGCAGAACCATATTGCCCGAAACACCGCGTCCTTTCGGAACTTCTGCGTCCATAGTAACCTTTACATCGGAAACACCTTCGAGACTGTTCACGGCTTTGTAAGCAAGCTGTTCCATTTGTTCCTTGACCGGACAAGCCGGTGTCGTTAAAACAATGCGAAATGAAACCTCACCGCCTTCGATTTTTAAATCTTTGATAAAACCCAGCGATACAATATCTTTGTGTAAATCCGGATCAATAATTGTTCTTAAAGCGTCTAAAACTGCTGATTCTGAAACTTGATTCATAATAAATTCGTGATTTTAAAAATCTGCTATCAAACTTATACTTTCTCAAAATCACTCGGGATTGTCGAATTTTGTAAAAAAACCTTTAATAAATTAAAAACAAAGCAAAAAGCGGAATTAATAATTTTGAAGGTCTTCCGATGTAAACCGGTAAAAATTATTAATCGGAAAATTATTCCGAAACGCAGCCACATATTGCTTGAGACTGGTGAAGCGATTGAGTATTATAAATCTTACGTTGTAAAATTCTCAGGCAGAGCGCGCATTTTTCATATTTCGTTTTAGCATCACAAGCAGTAGATTGTTGCTTGCACGCGAAACTTGTTATTCCAGGAATTTAAAGCATCTACAAAAGCGCTTAAGAAGGCATCTTAAAAAGACGTTCCAAAAAATACCGAAGGGTTTAAGATTTAATGAAAACAAAAATAATTCTCGCGCTTCTGATAGTTGCACTTCCGTCGCTCGCCTTCACGCAAAAACCAAATTATATCGGCTACAAACACAAAGGCGTCGTTTACGGCGAAACTTTGCCGAACGGCGTCAAAGACCTCGGCGGCGGTTTGCTCTCGAATGAAAATTATGGCGTTTCGCGTTTTACGAAAGGCAAAAAATATATGCTCTGGCTTGAAAAAATCACCGGCAGAGACACGAAAGGCGTGCCGAGCTGGGAAGTTCGAGATGTTTTAACATTTAACGAACTAAATAAAAATCAGGAATTTCTGTTTTCCTACACTTCGAAGTGTAAGCAAAACGGAAAAAGCAATTTCGATTTGATTGTATTGACCGAGCTTTTGCCAAAAAATAAAACATACAAGGTTATCAAAGCGTGGAAAGCCGATTTAAAGAAGGAAAAATTCGATAAAATATCCGGCACAAATATTAAGTGCGAATATGTCGAGCCGTAAAATTTTAATTTTCGGTCGCGCTTTTTAATATAAACGCCTTGGTATAAATTCTTTATTTTGGTTAGTAAAAATAAATAAAAATGAAAAGAGATGTGCTGGAGAACTATGAAAAAATTCGCAGCGACGGCATTGGATTTTACGAGCAAAAGCGCGGTCTTATTGAAGTTTCGGGTAAGGAAGCCGTTCAGTTTTTGAACGGACTTATAACTAATGACGCAGCGAAATTAAAAGACGGAGCGCAAATGCTCGCTGCATTTCCAAATGCGCAGGGAAGACTTCTCGCTCTAGTTCGCGTGCTGCGGCGCGAGGACAAGTTTTTTTTTGAAACCGAAGAGGCGACACGCGAAAAAGTTTTTCAAAACCTTTTTCGTTTCACATTTGCGGGCGATTTTTTCGTACGCGATTTGTCGAACGATATCAAGTATTTCGGCGAAATTCCAAATTCCAAATTCCAAATTCCGAACTCGGATTTTATTGCTTTTCAAAATAGAAATTGCACAGATTATTTTGTGCCGAATGATTCGGCGGAAAGTTTCAGGAATGAATTATTTAACCGAAATGCAGTTGAAATTTTTGACGAACTTTATGAAGTTTTGCGAATCGAAAACGGTTTGCCGCTCTATGGCGTTGATGTTGACGAGACAACAATTGTGCCGGAAATTGGTCTGCCGGACGTTATCAGTTACAACAAAGGTTGTTACATCGGGCAGGAAATTATCGCGCGCATCCATTTTCGGGGACACATTGCTAAAATGCTGACGGGTTTGATTTTTGAAGGCGAAAACGCTGCAATAAATGCAAAAGACGAGATAAAATCGCTCGAAGGCAAAAATGCCGGACGTGTTACATCGGTTGCATTTTCGCCGAAACTGGAAAAAATTATTGCTTTGGCTTACGTTCGTTATGATTATCTGGCGGAAGGAACAGGATTAAAAGTCAATGGTTTCGCGGCGTCGGTCAAAAATTTACCGTTTATTTAGAAAGAACACTAAATTAATTCCGATTGATCTTGGATGAAAAACGAGTTCACTTTTATCAGGGCGCTAAAACGATCAGAAATTTTCTGCAATCCAAAAACGAAATCAAGCAAAGATGTTTTGCAGGGTTTTAAGTTGAACTTGACGGAGATTTAGTAAGAAACGGATTTGCCCAATTTGAAAAAATGGATATTGATTTGCCGAATGCTAAACTCGCTTACACGATTATTCAATCGCTGCTCAAAAATCAGGAAGCGTTGAGCGATTTGCTAACCTTGATGGCGCACACTTTAGACGAAGATGTTACAAAGGCTTTGACCGAAACCAAACAATGGGAAAATTATATGGAAAGCCGCCGCGCATTGGAAAACACGCGATTACAGATAGAGAAATTTACGGAAGAATTGCAAAAGCTGGAAAATACTGCAAGCTAAATTTGGAGATGCTATGATTTTTATTCGTCTTGCATTTTTGCTTTTGGTTTTTCGGGATCATTTCAAACGGCGCAGAACAGCCAACTTTTAAAGAACAAGAAAAATAACTTGCAATGTTTGACTTAATAATTATCGGTGCCGGACCGGCTGGAATTTCTGCCGCGTATGAAGCCCAACAGGTCGGCTTAGATTATCTCATCCTGGAAAAAGGCTTAATCGGCAACACGATTTACAATTACCCGATTGGCTTAACGGTTTTTTCGACGGTCAACGAACTCGAACTTCAGCCGAATACACTTTTCCCCGCCCGCGAAAAGCCGACACGCGAAGAACTTCTTTCTTATTACACCAGATTTGCGTTGGAAAATAATCTCAGTGTTCAATGGGAAGAAGCAGTTTTGAAAGTTGAAAAACTCGGCGAAAATCATTTCCAGATAAAAACAGAAAAAGCTGAATATGAAACCAAAACGGTTTTATTCGCTATCGGCGCGATGCAGTATCCGCGACATCTCGGAGTAAAAGGCGAAGATTTGCCGAAAGTGCATCATCTTTTCCGCGAAACTTACCCGTATGTCAAAAAACATGCAATAGTTGTCGGCGGCGGAAACTCCGCAGGCGAGGCAGCTTTATTTTTAGCCGAGGAAGGCGCATTTTCAACGTTAGCGACGTTTCGCAAGGATTGGGAAGAAACCGACCCGAAACAAGGCTGTATCAAACACTGGGTTAAAGAACCGCTCGAAACACAGTTAGAGAAAAATTGTCTGGACGTTTTTTTCTTGGGGCGCGTCGTTGAAATTCGTGAAAAAGATATTGTTTTGGAAGACGAGAGCGGCAATATCGAAACATTGCCGAACGATGTCGTATTCGTTTTAATCGGCTCGGACGCGGATTTGACGATGCTGAAAAATCTGGGTGTCGAAACAAGAAATTCAAAATACGGGGAAGTTCCCGTTTATAATGAAGAAACTTTTGAAACGAATGTTTCGGGCGTTTACGTCGTCGGACATTTTACCGAAGCCAGACATATTGCCGGCGCAATTGAAGTTCCGAAAAAGATAATTCCGAAACTTGTCGCTAAATTTGACAAGGTAAAATCTGTTTGAAAAAGATTTGCCTACGAAATACATAAAAAGAAAATTTTGCTAAAAGCCCTTTAGTTTCCTTCGTGTATTTCGTGGACGAAAAAATATATTTAACTTGAATGAACATCGCGCGCGCCAAAGAAATTCTCAAACGTCAGTTCGGCTACGATTCGTTTCGGATGAATCAGGAGCAGGCGATTGAGACGATTCTGGAAAAAAAAGATTGTATTGTGCTGATGCCGACCGGCGGCGGAAAATCTTTATGTTACCAGATTCCCGCGCTGATGCTCGACGGTTTGACAGTTGTCGTCTCGCCGCTGATTGCGCTGATGAAAGACCAGGTTGACGCGCTGAAAAATAACGGCGTGGAAGCTGCATTTTTGAATTCGACGCAGACGAATCGGGAACAAGTTAAAGTTTTTCAAGCCGTCAGAAGCGGTAAATTAAAGTTGCTTTATGTCGCGCCGGAAAGACTTCTTCAAAGCGGCGAGCAGTTTATTGAATTTTTGAAATCGGTCAATCTATCGCTTTTTGCGATTGACGAAGCGCATTGCATTTCTAGTTGGGGACACGATTTCCGACCGGAATATATGCAGCTTGCGAAATTGAAAATTCACTTTCCGAACATTCCGCTGATTGCGCTGACGGCAACTGCCGATAAATTGGTTCGTAAAGATATTATCGAACGTTTGAATGTCAGAAACGCCGCGCTTTTTGTTTCCAGCTTTAATCGCCCGAACATTTTTTACACGGTCGAGCCGAAACGAAATTCTTTCGCGCGTCTGCTCGATTATCTGGAATCGCGCCGTGATGAAAGCGGGATTGTTTATTGTCTGAGCCGCAATTCGGCTGACAGTCTGGCGGCTGATTTGCGTGACGAAGGCTTTAACGCTTTACCGTATCACGCGGGTTTGGAAAAAGAAACGCGCGACAAGCATCAGGAATTGTTTTTAAAAGACGAAACAAAAATTATCGTCGCCACGATTGCGTTTGGAATGGGCATCGATAAATCAAACGTGCGTTTCGTCGTCCATATGGATTTGCCTAAAAACATCGAAAGCTATTATCAGGAAACCGGACGCGCCGGACGCGACGGCTTGCAAAGCGACGCACTGTTGTTTTTCAGTTGGGGCGATGTCAATAAATTAAAAGGTTTTGCCGAAGTTGACGGAAATAAAACACAGTCTGAGATAATGCTCAACAAGCTGAATACAATGGGCAAATTCGGCGATTTGAAAACTTGCCGCCGGAAATTTCTGCTCCATTATTTTTCCGAAGATTTAACAGAAGATTGCGGCAATTGCGATAACTGCAACACGACATTCGAGCGTTTTGACGGAACGATAATAGCGCAAAAGGCTTTAAGTGCAGTTTATCGCACCGGACAGCGTTTCGGTTTGAGTTATCTTATTGATTTCCTGCGCGGCTCGCAGGCGAAAACGATTCGGGACGAGCATAAAAATCTGAAAACTTACGGCATCGGCGCGGACATCTCAAAAAATAACTGGTTCGATTACTTCAAAGATTTAATCGCGCAAGAGTATTTAGCCCAAACCGAAGGGCAATATCCAACAATTGTTTTGACCGAAAAAAGCGAGGACGTATTAAAGAAAAATGTGCCGGTTAATTTGATAAAAGTAACGATTAAAGAAGATAAAAAAAAGTCGCTCGTCTCGAAAGTTTCGCATCCGTATATTAAAGAATTGTTCGACGATTTGAAGCGAGTGCGGACGACTTTTGCAAAAAGTGAAAACGTACCGCCGTACGTCGTTTTTTCCGATGCGACATTGGTTGAGTTTGCGACCTACCTTCCGCAAAACGAAGCGGAATTGCGAAAAATTTCCGGCGTCGGCGAATTGAAATTTCAAAAATACGGCGCGGATTTTTTGCAGGAAATAAAAAATTATTGCGAAATCCACAAACTTCAATCGCGCATCAATTTAAAATCACCGAAACATGAGCGCAAAAGCAGAACTAAACGCGATGAACACGGACAAGACACTTACAGCATTTCTTTAGATATGTTTAATTCCGGGCTTTCGATCGAAGAAATTGCCGAAACGCGCGGAATGACAAAAAGCACGATTGAAATGCATCTCATACGGTTTATACAAAGCGGCGAAGTCAGTCTCGAAGACCTTGTTCTCTACCGCAAAATCGAGCCGATAAAAAACGCAATTACCCGCTTGAATGCAGGATTTGCCGTTGCACCCGTAAAAGAATTTTTAGGCGAAGATTACAGCTACGCGGAAATCAGAGCGGTAATGGCGGCGATGTAAGCGACAAATTGACGGCAAGCGATAAAAAAGCGAAAACTGTTAAGAAATCCGCTTCTTAAAATCTATTTCGATTTTGTATCGGAGCGCCATTCCAACAAAACTACCTTTTCATTCACGAGTCAAATTTTGAATTGACAAAAAAATGAACTGATTGGTCAGCGTCTGTGGGCGTCGGTTGACGCACCAGTCCGAGCCGCTCGACGGCGGGTAGAATCTCATCGGCTCGTCTGCCGCCGCGCTCGTGAATCTCCATTATTAAATAACGGCATTGCTGCAACCTTAAATGCAAAGGTTGCAGGAAAACATCAAATTCCGCGCCTTCGACATCTATTTTACAAATGTCAATTACTTCGTCGGCAAAATAAGTTTCGCAAATTTGGTCAAAAGTTAAACCTTGAATTTTATAGACCTGTGCGCCGTTTTTGCCTGCGTCATTGTCGTAGATACTGTCAGATACGCCGCCTTCGCCAAGAGTAACTTCGAGCAAGCCATCTTCGCCGCAGAGAGCCGCGTTTAGAGCGATTACTTCGCAAGGCAGATTTCGTTCGAGATTAAAACGCAGACGAACAAAAGTTTTCGGATTCAGTTCAACGCTGACAACTTTTTTCAGCGCGATGCCGGATGTTTGCAGCAAAAGCGGAAAGCCGCCGTTGTTCGCACCTAAATCCAGCACATTGATTGCACCGCCAAATTTAATTTCTGGGAAAAAACGGCGATACATCGGCGAAGTCAAAACTTCGCGCGCTCCGTTTTCGTCGCCCGCGGCGTGGTCAGACAAAATTTCCAAGCCTTTATAACGGTAAATATACAGCCGTTCCTGCGGAAAAAAAGTTTTGGTTACGGTCAACCACAGACGGTTGTCAAATTGCCAAACTTCCTTTAAGCCTCTGACTTTGTTTTGTAAACTCATATTTATAATTGTCCGGCACTTGTTTCGATTAAAAATAAGTTGAATTTTTAATCGACCGTTTACTCTGAAATTTGCTTACACGGCAATTCTTTCAACTGACGAAATGTCTGCGCCGGTTGGTGTTTTTTGCTGCATAAATTTCTGCAAGTTTTGCCAGACAGCCTCAACCGAGACTCCAGTCATACACGGATGTGTCGGTCGCGGACAAGTGTACGCACGGCAACCGGCGCAGACGACAGGATGAAAAACAACCAAATGCCCGGTGCCGAGCGGAAACCAATTTCCCGGATTATTGCGCTCCCCGTAAATGCCGAAACACGTCGTTCCGACAACTGCCGCCAAATGCGTTGTGCCGGTATCCAGCCCGATGTAAAAATCGCACAAAGAAAGCAGCGCGCCCGACTCGCGCACGGAAAATTCTCCGGCGGCGTTGATGCCTCCGCCCCACGCCGAAACTAATTTTTCGCCGTCTTCACGTTCAGCTTTGCCGCCGATTACGACAATCTCGCAATTCGGGTCGGCAGCAATCAACCTTTGTCCGATTTGCCTGAAGTTTTCAAGTGACCAAATATTTGCGCGTGTCTTGCAGCCCGGTGCGATAGCGATAAGACGCGAATCTAATTTTTTTCGGCGCGGCGCGAGCCAATTTTTTATAATTTCAGTTTCGGCATTCGAAAAAGTCAGAAACGGCGTGCGCAAATCTTCTTCCGGCAAGAATTCGACGCCGTCCATTTCCAGGCGCTTCAATTTACGAACGGCTTCATTGTCAGTCATCGCTGGACGCTTTACGGCGTCAATCGGATAGAGCTCTTCGCGCGAAAATGCGTGAAAACCGAGCAAGCGCGGAATGCCGCACAGCCGAAAAAAAAGTTTGTCGCGCGCAACTGAAGGTGCCGGACGTTCGCTGATAACCAAATAAACAACCGCTTGGAATTGCTGACGCCGCAAATCGCGCCACAAACGATAAAAACCGCCGATTTTGCTGATTTTGCCCGCTTTGTTTTTGTAGCTCAGATAACCGTCTATCAAATCTTCGGGAATCACTTCGGAAGCCTTTACAATATTGCCCGATTCGACGTTTTGCAGCAAAATCAATTCGGTGTCGCTAAAATGACGGCGGATAGCGCGCAAAGCCGGAATCGCCACAATAGTATCGCCGAGCGAACCGAAAAGATAAACCAAAACTTTCGGCTTTTTGTCTGAAGTCATCGGCTTGTCTGGCGGCTTGTAAGAATTTTGTGTGATGTCTGTTTTTTCCGTTCGCGTAAATTTAAATCTTATTTGATTAACTGAAAGGACGCAAGAGACCACGAAAAACGCCTTCTACGGAAACTTTGTCCGCCGAAAGCATAATCGAAACAAAACTGGAATTTGCCGGGCGAAGCTCGATTTTTGCTCCATCGCGGTAAAACTGTTTCAAAACGGCGCGCTTGTTTTCCGTCAGAGCTACAACAATATCGCCATCGCGTGCAAAAGAACGCTTTTCAACCAGCGCGACATCGCCTTCGCGGATGTTTTCTTCAATCATCGAATCGTTCGGCACGCGAAAAGCGCGCAGGCGTTCGGGTGTTTGAAAACCGAGTAGAAACTTCGGAACATACAGCGTTTCGCGTTCCCAATCTTCGACAAAAGCGTTTTCAATCGGCACGTCGAGCCATTCAATGCGGCAAACTGCTTCGGAAACCTCGCTCGATGAACGCAGTTCCAGACTAAAACTACCGTTTTCACGCCGTCTGGTTATCAAACCCTGACTTTCCAGACATTTGATATGCCGCGCAATTCCGGCTTTTGAACTGACGCCGAGATGCCACGCAATTTGTTGGTACGAAGGCTCGTAACCGTGTTTTTCGACAAAGCGCGTGATAAATTCCAGAACTTCCTTTTGGCGGCGTGTGCGCGGCTGCATAATGAAAGAGAGTTTAATTGTTATAATTCCAGATTCCAAGCTCCAAATTCAACATTCAAGATTCAATATCGAAGTTTGATTTAATTTAGCTTTATAACTTAAATTTGAAATCTGAAATTTGTTATAATTCTATTACATAAAACTTCGGAGGATTTACAATTTATCAGTAACATTCACGGATTTACGCAAGGTTTGAAACAAAATCAGATACGGCGCATCGAACGGCTTTCTACGCGCCGCGTCGCTGCCGAACAAATCGTCTCGCCGGAACTGGCGCGTCAGCTTTCGGAAATTTCACACGAGACAAATAGACAAGTCGGCGTTCTCATCAATCGCAAAGGACAGGTTGAATACGTGATGGTCGGCACGGCGAAAAGCATCGAGATGCCGGATTTCGGGCGCGCGCGTGTGTCGCAAGAGCGTTTTCGCGGACTTCGCTGCGTTCATACGCATTTGTCGAATGAAAAATTGACGCAGGACGATTTGACTGACTTAGCTCTGCTGCGACTCGATTTGATGTCTGTCATTCAAGTTGATAAAGAAACCGGTTTACCGGATTTGGTCTATTCGGCGCATCTTTTGCCGACAACTGCTGAAAAATTGGAAACCGAAAGCCAAACGCTGCCATACGAATTTTTGCAGCCGAAAATTCCGGCACATTTAGACGCGAATTTTCTGTCAATGATAAATTCGCTTGAAAACGAAATGGCGCGGAATCGCCAAACGGCGCGCAATCGGCAGACGAATCGCGACCGCGTAATTCTTGTCGGCGTAACAACCGGTTATTTATCCGAAGCCGAAGAATCGCTCGCCGAACTCGAAGAACTCGCTCTTTCCGCCGAAACGGTCGTGCTGGACAAAATCGTGCAGAGACGCCAGCAGATTGACTCAAAGACCGTTTTGGGACGGGGTAAATTGGAAGAATTACTGATTCGCGCAATGCGTCTCGGCGCGGATTTGATTGTTTTCGACGCCGAGCTTTCGCCCGCGCAGGTTCGTTCGCTTTCGGAGGCGACAGATTTGAAAGTTATTGACCGACCGCAGTTAATTTTAGATATTTTCGCCCAGCGCGCCCAATCGCGCGAAGGAAAAATGCAGGTCGAACTCGCGCAGTTAAAATATTTGCTTCCGCGTCTGGTGCAGGGACAAAATTCGGCGTTTTCGCGGCTCGCGGGCGGCATTGGCGGGCGCGGTCCCGGCGAAACAAAATTGGAAACCGACCGTCGGCGCGTGCGCGATAAAATTTCGCAGCTTGAAAAACAAGTCGAAAATCTGCGTCATCAACGACAGGAAAGAAGAAAGCACAGGCTCAGTCGCAATGTGCCTATAATTTCTCTGGTCGGTTATACAAACGCCGGAAAATCGACACTTCTCAACACTCTGACCCAAAGTACGGTTTTTGCGGAAAACAAAATGTTTGTCACCTTAGACCCGACATCGCGTCGTCTGCGCCTGCCGATTGAAAAGGAAATCATCATCAACGATACGGTCGGATTTATACGTGATTTGCCCGAAACGCTCGTCGCCGCCTTTCGTGCAACTTTAGAAGAAATCTCGGACAGCGATTTGCTCGTCCACGTCGTCGATGCGTCGAGTCCAAACAGTTTGGCGCAGATCGAATCGGTTGATAAAATTCTCGGCAAACTCGATTTGAATAAAATTCCCCGTTTTATTGTTATAAACAAAGCGGATTTACTCGACGAAGTTTCCCTTCAGGCTTTGCAAAGAACGCTTTTATTTGACAAGGGCAGCGAAAGTGTGGCAGTTTCAGCTATTCAACCCGAAACATTAAAACCGCTTCTTGAGAAAATTGGAGAAGTTTTGTCTCAAGATTTGGAAACGGTTTATTGAGTTAATTTACTGAGTTCATAGAGTTTGCAGAATTCACAGGGTATTTCGACATCTGTTCAATAAATGCTGCGAGCTTCGAAAACTTTCTTAACTCTATAAACTTTAAAATCTCTCCCAAATGAATAAACGGCTACAGGACTTACCAAATTTGCTGACAAAAACGCCCAAGAAGGTGAAAGATTACATTTTACCGTATTTTCGCGGAGTGTCCGAAAAGCAGAAATTCGGTATAGGTTTTGTATTTCTTTGTCTTACTACCACATTTCTCATCAGCAATCCGTTCTGGCGTCCTGCTGCCGAGCAGTATAAAGAAGGCGATATTGCCCGCGAAAGTATAATCTCGCCTGCCGATATTTTCGTCGCCGACGCCGAAGAGACCGAAAGAAAACGACGAACGGTCAGCGAATCGGTGCGTCCGATTTTTACGTTTGACGCCAACCGCGCCGCCGAAGCCGTGCAGAGCTTTCGATCGGCTTGGGAAATTCTGCAAAGAAAAAACGAAAATTCAAGTAATAAAACAAATACAAATTCTAAAGCTGATGCACTAGCGCAGCAGCAGCAATGGACTGGCGCAGGCGGCGCGGAAGTCGGCAAGATTTTCGCTGCCCGCAGTTTCAGTACGAACGAACTCGATGCGATAACCAGAGTTCTGCGCGAAAACGCTGAAGGCTCAATTTACGGTGATCAGGACAGGCAGTATTTTCAGACGGAAATCGCTTTGATTGACCGTTTGAAGCCAAATCAACAATCGGTCGTAAAAATGCCTGAAAGCAGTATGACAGCGCTTTCGGCGGCGAGAGACAAATTGAAAGACGGCTTAGGGCAAATCCGCAGTCTTTCTGAAAGGGAAGTCGAAGCCTTCAACGCCGCACTCGCGCCGCTCGTCCAACCGAGTGTTACCTATGACAGCGTGGCGACAGAAAAAGCGCGCGAATCGGTCACAAAAGAGATCTTGCCGGTGACAATTGCGCTCAAACGCACGCAAAGAATCGTCTCTGAAGGCGATATTATCACGCCCGAAGTCCTTACCCGGATTTCAGCCATTCAAAGTTACAGCAGCTCGACCAGACAGATAAACCGCTTTTTCGGTTTGCTGGCGATCGTCTCCGCTTTGTTTTGGATTGCGTGGAAATTTGTGCAGCACAGCGGAAACGTTTCGCGATTGATCTTGCCGGAGAAAAAAACTTTTGCGCTTTTCGGCTTCGTTGTCTTGATTCAAACCGCGTTGATGGCGATATTTTTTCGCCTCGCGGAATTTACCGCCGTACAGAATGTTAAAGCGCCGCTAAACGACCCGACGTTATGGGCATACGCGATTCCATTCGCTTTTGGAAGTTTGTTGATAACACTGCTCGCAGACCGCCGCACGGCAAGTTTTACGGGCTTTTTTCTCGCGCTGATTGCCGGTTTGATTGCGCCGAAAAATTTGGAATTTGCTTTATATGCGGTGATTGCTTCAGCCGTCGCGGTTTTCGGCATCGGGCATTATCGCAGCCGCCAATCGGTAACAACGGCGGGCATTCTCGTCGGTGCGGCAAGCGCGGCGACGGCGGTTGCGCTGCTCGGCTACACGCAGCAGCCGTTTATTCTGAACACAGTTTTATTGGCAATCGCCTGCGGTCTGGGAAGCGGATTTGTTACGGCGGCGGTTACGGCAATGTTTCTGCCGCTGTGCGAATCGTTTTTTGGGATTTTAACGGATGTAAAATTGCTTGAATTATCAAATGCCGATTTGCCTGCGCTCGGACAAGTCGCAATGCGTGCGCCCGGCACGAATCAACATTCGCATGCCGTCGGGCAATTGGCGGAAGATGCCTGTCGCGCGGTCGGCGCAAACGCGCTGCTGACACGAATCGGCGCGCTTTACCATGACATCGGTAAAACCGCGGCGCCCGAACATTTTGTCGAAAACCAGTTGGGCAAAAATCCGCACGATCGCCTGAAACCGACACAAAGCGCGAAAATAATTATCAGCCACGTAACCTACGGCATAAAATTGGCAAAAGAAATGGGCTTGCCGCAGCGAATTATAGATTTTATACCTCAGCATCACGGCACGCGCACGCTGCATTATTTCCTAAAAAAAGCGCAGGCGGAAGCACACAACCCGGAAGACATTTCGGAAAACGATTTTCGTTATCCTGGACCGAAACCGCAATTCAAAGAAGCGGCGATTATGATGATTGCCGACAGCTGCGAAGCCGCCGCGCGTTCGCTTTCAGAGCCGACGCCGGAAAATATACGCTTTATCGTCACGAAAATAATAGACGCGATTTTATCGGACGACCAGCTTGATGAATGCGATTTAACCTTACGCGAACTGCGGCAAATCCGTGAAGCAATGATTAAATCTCTCGTTGCAATCTATCATTCGCGCGTCGATTATCCGGGCTACATTCCGCCGCCGAGTTCGTCGCAAAAATTAACCGTTCCAGTCGAACTCGATTCCGAAGAACGCAGCTTTCGTTACAAAAATCCCGCCGACATTCCAATTTCTCCGGGCGGCGAAATCGAAGACGAAGCCTCCACCATTCGATTCAAATCGACAAAGCCAAAACAGCCAGTTAAACAGTTCACAAATCAATCTGACTTTTAACGCCGAGCCGGTTATTTTGCGCAACGTGAATTAAAGCAAAAATTCGAAAAAGTCAACACTTTATTGATTTTAGCTGTTGAAGTGAAGTATAAAAATTTCCAAATAACACAAATTTAATTCAGTAGAATACAAAATTGTGCCTTACTCTCGGTTTTGTTGCATCTATGAAATGATATCTTGGACTTGAAACTAATTTGAGATATAAATATAAATCTGAAGTTACAATATCATTTCGAAGTTTACGGAGGAACTAACTATGAAACGGATTTACATTTTCGCCGCGTTAATCGCTATCATATTTGTCGGGACTCTGACCGGCTTGGCGCAGAAACAAACAAAAGGAGAAACTCGAATGTCAGATAAAAAAGAGCCGATTGATATTGTAAAAGCCATTTTTGAAGCTTTTAACCGGCACGATGCCGAAGTAATGGCTTCGTTTTATGCGGAGGATGTGTTTGTTGATTCCCCGGATTTTTCCGCACCTAAACGCACGCCGAAAGAAGTAGCGGTAAATTATCGAAATTATTTTGCGTCAACGCCGGATATTAAAGACGACGTAACCAACATCATCGTTTCCGGCAATAAAGTTATCGTCGAGTTTGTTTCAAGCGGCACGATACAAAACCCTGCTCCCGATGACCCGCCGACGATGAAAGGTAAAAAGTTCTCGCTGAAAATTTGCAGCATCCTGGAAATTAAAAATGGAAAAGTAGTGCGTGACATTACTTATTACGACCAGCTTTCGTTTCTAAAGCAGGTTGGATTGGCGTAAATTGTTCTAACCAACAACGCGCATAACAATTCAATAGACGTGAGGGCGCGGGCGGCGACTTTGTTATTTATGTTGTCTTTTTGCTTTTAGCTTGTATGTATTGGGTTTCGCCCCACGTCGTCTCAACCGTTCGGAATTTTCACTTTACAGTTAACTTAGTCTGGAGAAAACTTGAATGAAAAATCATCGTCACAATTTAATGAAGGTAGTCCCGAAGTTGTGGCTTGTAATTCTGCTTGCAATTGTCGTAGCTGTTGCAGCAGCAATGTCGCCTGCATCAAGCCTAGCTCAATCCAAGACTGCGCAGGAAACGCGGGTGCGGGAGTTTGTTGCAGCTTTTAACACACGCAGCATCGACGCGATGCTTGAAGCCGCAGATTACAATGTACAATGGTTAAACGTGGACGGAGCAAAAGTCTCAATTGAAGCCGAAGGCAAAAAGGCACTACGCGCGAGTATGGAGAGCTACTTCCGCAGTTGTCCGACTTGCAAATCATCTCTGGAATGGATTCAGTGTGCGGGAAGTCGCATAACAGCATTGGAGCGTGCTTCTTGGTCCGGCAAGAAAGGGTTAAAGTCGCAACGAAGTTTGTCTGTATATGAGTTCCGCGAGGGCAAAATTTTTCGCGTTTATTACTTTCCTGTGGATGCTGATTCGGCTTTGCCGACGGTGAGTAAATAAAACCAATCGTTTAGCGGCTTCACTTTGTCCTTAACATTTCTGAACAGGTGAAAAAAACTATGCAAAAAATCAGGAAATTATTTGCTTTAGGTCTCGTTTTAGCATCCATTGCCTGCGTGCATGGTCAGGGTCGCCCATCTTCAGATGACAAGGCAGTGCCGTTGGTCATAGGTGAAACGTTCACAATTAACTCCAAAACTCTCGGTGAAACAAGGCGCATCAATGTCTATGTGCCGCCCGGCTACGTGGAATCCGTCGATGCGCGGCTGCCCGTGCTTTACATGCCGGATGGCGGTATAGCCGAAGACTTTCTGCACGTGGCTGGGCTTGTGCAGGTATCAGCGGGCAATGGAACAATGCGACCATTCTTGCTGGTGGGCATTGAAAATACCGAGCGTCGGCGAGATATGACCGGTCTCACCGAAAACCAAAACGATAAAAAAATTGCGCCGCGTGTTGGAGGCTCTGCGGAATTTAGAAGCTTCATCCGCCGTGAGTTGATGCCGCAGATAAAGAGACGCTATCGCACGACCGATGAAACGGCGATTGTGGGCGAGTCCCTTGCCGGATTGTTTGTGATTGAGACTTTTCTCCTTGAACCCGATTTGTTCGATACCTATATCGCCTTTGACCCCAGTCTTTGGTGGAACAATGAAAAACTGGTTAACGGCGCCGGCAAACGGCTGCGCGAGCGTCCGAAGCTGAAAAAGACTTTGTATCTTGCTAGCAGCGACGAGAAAGGCATTGCGGAAGTCACGCAGCGATTTGCAGATATTCTTGGCAGGAATACGCTTTTCGGTGTCAGTTGGTATTACGAAAAGATGCCGAATGAGAAACATTCGACGATTTATCATCCAGCCGCGCTTAAAGCTTTTCGTACGGTGTTCAAGTCGGTTGCAATCAAGTAGTAGAAGATTACCGCAGCCCAACAATACATTGGATGTGAGGCGGAAACAGCGACTTTGTTATCGCGTTGCCTTTTGTCTCTTTGCTTGGGTGTTGACGGTTTTTGCCCACGTTATATCAACCGTTAAAATTTACCTTTCAATTTTGCATAAGTTGTTTTTAAGTCTTCGGGAATTGTGCGCGTTTCGCCGATTGCGGTCATAAAATTTGCGTCGCCAATCCAGCGCGGTAAAATATGCATATGAAAATGTTCGGCGACGCCTGCACCCGCTGCTTTACCGAAATTCATTCCCAAGTTGAAACCATTCGGATTATAAACTTCGCGCAGAGCGGTTTGGCAGCGTTTTGCCAAATCCATCATTTCGTCGGATGTGTTTTTGCAGGCATAATCTAAATCGGCAAGATGCTTAAACGGCACAATCATCAGATGTCCGCTAATGTAGGGATAAATATTGAGAATTACAAAATTAAACTCGGCGCGATGAAGAATAAATTTTTCTTCGTCGTCATCCGAGTCGTTTAAAATGTCGCAAAACACGCAGCCGCCGGAACTTTTCGGCGTCAGCTCGTCGCCGGATTTGATATAATCGTAACGCCAGGGATTCCACAAAACATCCACGGCACGAGTTTTCCTTAATTACCGGTATTGATAACTTCTTTGAGTTCTTTGCCGGGTTTAAAGTATGCGACGCGTTTGGCAGGGATATTGACCGCCGCACCGGTTTTCGGGTTGCGCCCTTTACGTGCGTTGCGCTGTCGCACGCGAAAGCTGCCGAAACCGCGCAGTTCGATTTTTTCGCCTTTGTTCAAGGTGCTGACGATGCTCTCGAAAATGATTTCTACGAGCTGCTCGGCATCTTTTTTAGTCATATCGGCTTCGGAGGCAACTTTTTCAACTAAATCTGCTTTTGTCATTTGTCTTTTCCTCAATTTGAAACAAGCTTTAAACCTTTAGCTTTTGGCTGATTTTTCTTCCGAATCTTGTTTGGCTTCGGAATTTACGACTTCATTTTCAGCAGCGGAGTTTTCCGCAGCATTTACAACTGAGGAACTTTCAGCTTCAAGGTTTTCAGTCGGTATGTTTTCCATCTGGTCGCCTTTTTTACTTTCGGTATTGGTCAATTCAGTGATTTCCGTTGTCAAATCGGTTTTGGCTTTTTCGTTTTCAGAAGAGGTTGCGGTTTCTTCCGCTTGAGCAGGATTACTCTCTGCTGAATCGTCATTAAAAGTTCCAGCCTCCGCAGACGCCTCCTCGCTCGAAGAATTCTCATCTCCTATTTCCGCTACAGCTTCAGAAGTTTTAGCTGCATCGTTTGCTGGCAAAACATCTTCTTTATTATCTTCCGATGCTGTTTCCTGCGAATCGGCAGCAGCGGAATCCTGAAGAGATTTTTCGATTGCCTGTTGTGCTTTTCTTTCCTTTTTCGATAGTTTCGGTTCGTCCTTTGTTTCTTCTTCGCCTGTTTTACCGCCGCGTTTCAGATTCATCAACTCGCCGAGAGAAGCCATCCCGCCTTTCGCTTCGGTCGAATACATTTTTGAATCAACCGTCGGTTCTTCTTCCTTGCCGACAGCGCGCGCGGAAAGTCCGATTTTTTGGTCTTCGTGTTCGATGCGGAGAATTTTGAAATCCATTTCCTGACCAATCGCAACAACGTCTTCGGGGCGTTCAACACGCTCGTCGGACAACTCTGAAATATGACACAAGCCTTCGAGGTCTTCGCCGAGTTGGACGAAAACGCCGAAACCGGCAAAACGTGAAACTTGTCCGCGCACGAGGTCGCCCGGTTTGTGCGTCGTGATAAAAGTTTCCCACGCGCTCGGCGTCAATTCCTTTATCGAAAGCGACATCCGGCGCTCGCGCGTATCTATGTTCGTTATAACGGCTTCGACTTCCTGGTCGCGTTTCAAAACATCTTTCGGATGCTTGATTTTTTTCGAGTGGGAAATGTCCGAGACGTGAACCAGTCCGTCAACTCCTTCTTCGACTTCAACAAATGCGCCGAAATCGGTTAGATTGCGAACGCGACCACGGATAGTCGAGCCGACACGGTAGCGGCTGGCGATGGTTTCCCAGGGATTTTCCTGCAGCTGTTTCATCCCGAGCGAGATGCGGCGGTCGTGCGTATCGATTCCCAAAACCTGAACTTCGATTTCCTCGCCCGCATTGAGTAGTTTTTTAGGACTTTTGGAACGCTTCGACCAGGACATTTCCGAGACATGAACGAGACCTTCAACGCCCGGCTCAAGCTCAATAAACGCGCCGTAATCGGTAACGCTTGAAACTTTTCCTTTTAGTTTCGTGTTAACCGGATAAACTTCCGTCACGGTTGACCACGGGTCTGGAAGCAGCTGTTTGTAACCGAGCGCGACTTTTTCCTTTTCGCGGTCGAGTTTCAAGATTTTGACTTGAACCGTGTCATTGACTTTGAACATCTGATTCGGATACAGCAATCTGTTCCAGGACATATCTTTCCTGACCAATCGCAACAACGTCTTCGGGGCGTTCAACACGCTCGTCGGACAACTCTGAAATATGACACAAGCCTTCGAGGTCTTCGCCGAGTTGGACGAAAACGCCGAAACCGGCAAAACGTGAAACTTGTCCGCGCACGAGGTCGCCCGGTTTGTGCGTCGTGATAAAAGTTTCCCACGCGCTCGGCGTCAATTCCTTTATCGAAAGCGACATCCGGCGCTCGCGCGTATCTATGTTCGTTATAACGGCTTCGACTTCCTGGTCGCGTTTCAAAACATCTTTCGGATGCTTGATTTTTTTCGAGTGGGAAATGTCCGAGACGTGAACCAGTCCGTCAACTCCTTCTTCGACTTCAACAAATGCGCCGAAATCGGTTAGATTGCGAACGCGACCACGGATAGTCGAGCCGACACGGTAGCGGCTGGCGATGGTTTCCCAGGGATTTTCCTGCAGCTGTTTCATCCCGAGCGAGATGCGGCGGTCGTGCGTATCGATTCCCAAAACCTGAACTTCGATTTCCTCGCCCGCATTGAGTAGTTTTTTAGGACTTTTGGAACGCTTCGACCAGGACATTTCCGAGACATGAACGAGACCTTCAACGCCCGGCTCAAGCTCAATAAACGCGCCGTAATCGGTAACGCTTGAAACTTTTCCTTTTAGTTTCGTGTTAACCGGATAAACTTCCGTCACGGTTGACCACGGGTCTGGAAGCAGCTGTTTGTAACCGAGCGCGACTTTTTCCTTTTCGCGGTCGAGTTTCAAGATTTTGACTTGAACCGTGTCATTGACTTTGAACATCTGATTCGGATACAGCAATCTGTTCCAGGACATATCAGTTACGTGCAGAAGACCGTCAATGCCGCCGATATCGACAAACGCGCCGTATTCGGTCAAGTTTTTTATCGTGCCTTCAACAATATAACCTTCTTCGATTTGTCCGAGAGTTTCCGCTTTTTGTTTATTAACAATTTCATCGGTCAAAACTTTGCGCGACAAAACGATATTGTTCCGTTTGCGACTGAATTTAATGATTTTCGCTTCGATGTCCTGCCCCCGATAAACATCGAGGTTTCTAATCGGGCGCGAATCAATCTGCGAGCCGGGCAGAAAAGCCTCGACGCCGTACAGGTCAACGCGCAAACCGCCTTTGGTTTTCTCGATAACGCGACCGGTAATCGGCAATTCTTCGTTGAAGAATCGTTCGATTTCAGCCCAGGATTTACGACTCAGAGCGTCTTCGCGCGATAGCATCGGGGGTGCGTCACCCGAATGAATCATGCGAATAACGACTTCGACAGGGTCGCCTCTCTTAACCTCGACTTCGCCTTCGGGCGACGTAAATTCCTCAATCGGAACAATGCCTTCGGATTTATAGCCGAAGTCAACAAGAACGCCGCGCTCAGAAATACCGACGACTTTACCTTCGACCAATTCGCCTTGATGATAAATCGTCTGGTCTTGTTCAAACTCTTTCAGAATCGCGCCAAAATCCATTTCCCTGGAATTTTGCTGCTCATCAGCCGAATGTTCGTCTTCGGTCGAAGCGGGCATATCTTGTAAAATCGGCTCCTCTGGAATCGGCGCATTTTGTAAAACCGGCATATCTGCCGACTGTTGGTGCTCCGCCGCTTCAGTCAAATTTACCGTTTCCGTTTGTTCCTCAACCGAAAATTCACTTTGCGTTAAATTTTCGGTTCCGTTTGTAACCTCGTTTGTCATTTAAGTTTTTATCAATTTCCTTATTAAAAGTAGCTGCTCGAAAAATGAAACATTTCCGCTTTTTACCCGAGTCGGCATAAAAATAAATTGGCTTTGCGGAAAAACCAACTACAGCCGGTTATAATTTAGTTGGAAAAGAAGTTAAATCTGCCGACAATTATTGTAGGATTATCATCTGAAAAGAGAGATGAGACATTTTATTTTGCTTCGCTTCCAACATTGCTCACAATGACCGGATAAACATAGAATTTACACGCCTTTTCAATTCGATGTCAAGACAGTAAAGCATTGAAACGAAAATAAAACGGCGGTTTGCCGGATGATTTTACAAAATCCGCCAACTTCTTTTATATATTTCAATTTGAATGCCGAAACAAACTGTCTCGGAAATGATAATTAGTCATTGACGGCTTAAACTTCGGAAAATCATATTTACTTTTTATTTATAAATTCACAATTTACAAATTTTGGCTCATAATGATCGGATGCGAAGATATAATTTTTACCAGCTTGATGTTTTTGCCGACAGAGCATTTTGCGGAAATCCGCTGGCGGTTTTCACCGAAGCCGAAGATTTGTCGGATGAGGAGATGCAAAAGATTGCGCGCGAAATGAATTTGAGTGAGACGGTTTTTGTTTTGCCCTCGGAAAACGCTTTACGACGTTTACGAATTTTCACGCCGAAACAGGAACTTCCGCTCGCCGGTCATCCGGTCGTCGGAACTTGGTATTTGCTGGCACACCTCGAAGTTATGCCGCATTGGGAAAATGGTTTTGTGGAAATAAGCCAGGAATTAAATTTAGGCGTTTTGCCCGTAGAGATTGAGTTTCGCGGCGGAAAACCGTATCGAGTTGTAATGACGCAGGGCAAATTTGAAGCAGGCGAAATTATTTCCAACGAAAGTGAAATAAACAAACTGGCGAGCGCTTTGGGGTTGAAAATATCGGATTTTCGTTTCAGCCGCGCTTTGCCGATTCAGACTGTTTCGACCGGAATCAAATCACTCGCAGTTCCGCTGGCTTCGCTCGATGCGGTGAAACGGTGCAAAATTAATTCACAGCTTTTGGCGGAAGTTTATCTCAAACACGGCGCAATCGGCTGTTATGTTTTTTCGTTTGAAACCATCGAGGAGAGTTCACGAATTCACGCCAGATTTTTTGCGCCCGACGACGGCATCGCAGAAGATGCTGCGACGGGCAGCGCTGCCGGCGCCCTTTCCGGTTATTTGGTTTATCACGGCGCGATTGATACGAAGGAATTTACAATCGAACAAGGCGATTTTATGCAGCGTCCGAGCCGCATTTTTGCAGAAATTTCGGGCGAAAAGGGAAGGGTGGAAAAGGTAAAAATCGGCGGAAGCTCGGTAATTGTTGCAAAAGGTGAAGTGTTTTTTATTTAACATTTATCATTACACAGTTTGCTAAATGTTAAATGTTAAATGAATTTCGCGTTGTAAAATCAAAGTTTCTCTTCTCTGGAGTGAAAAAATAATGAGCAAAGCAGGCAAAATAACCTCTATCAATCCGCCGCGCGCGATTCCGGGCGGCGAGATTTTTATCGAGTGTGAAGACTTTCAAATCAGCAACCTCGAAAACTTCGGCTGTTTTTTCAACCGTCAAAAGGTGCGTATTGTCGGAGCTTCACCAAACCGCGTGATAGCGGCTGTGCCGGATGATTTCGATTCTACGGAAGTCAAAGTTCATCTGGAAAGCGATGGCAGTAAAAGCAATTCAGTCAACATTACGGTTGGAAAAAAAATCGCCGAAGATTTACACATTGTCGCAAACCCGGCAGTTGACCCGAAAGACGATTCTATTATTCTGACGCGTTCCGGTTCACGCGGTCAGCAACTTCCTACAACTCTTTTTCGGCTCGATAAAAACGGTTTTTTGACGGAAATGTCCGCCGATATATTAAATCCGACGGGCGTTGCTTTTGACCGCACCGGACAGCTTTTCATAACTGCTCGCGCCGACGGCGAAGTTTGCCGTATTGAAAGCGACGAAGAAGTCGTGCCTTTCGCCTCTGATTTGGGAATTGCCACTGGCATCGCCTTTGATAAAAACGGCTTAATGTTTGTCGGCGACCGCAGCGGAACGCTCTACCGCGTGCCGGAAACGGGCAGACCCGAATCTTTCGCACTGCTTGAAGCATCAGTTTCGGCGTATCATCTGGCTTTCGGCAGGGACGAAAAATTGTATGTAACCGCCCCCGGATTATCCGGTTTTGATGCCATTTACCGGGTTGATAAAGACGGTTTTGACGAAGTTTTTTATCGCGGCTTCGGCAGACCGCAGGGTTTAGCGTTTGACCGCGCCGGAAATCTTTACGCTGCGGCAAGTTCCGAGGGAAGACAGGGAATTATGCGGATTGCGTCAGACGCTGAGAAAGCGGAAATTTTTGTCGCCGGGATGAATGTGGTCGGGCTTTGTTTTACGCGCAAAGGCGAAATGATTGTCGCCACTAACGAAGCGGTTTACAGTTTGCCAATCGGAATTGAAGGAACCCTGCTGAATTAAAAAAGAAAAGAAGGTAAAAGACTGTAATTCACCTTTCGTTTTGCATATATTAGTCAAATAATAAACGAGCGCAATCTTGACGAAATCCCCGCGGAATGCAAACGACATTTGCTCCGATGTCTTCGGGCGAAAAGCCTTCGATTTTTTTTAAAGTGGCTTTGATTTCATTAACTTTATAAAAGTCATAAGCGGCGCGCTGGCGCATAAAATTTATTAAATCATTCGGCAAATATCCAAAATCGCGCGTCTGTTCCAAAGCCATTTCTATCAACCAAATAGGCGGCACAGTTTGTTTGAATAACTTTTCCGCTCCTTTGAAAAACATCATTTCAGCGCCTTCGATGTCGAGTTTTACAAAATCAACTTGTTCGAGATTATGTTTTTCAAGGTATGAATCGAGCGTT
The DNA here is from genome assembly GCA_002050355.1 of Acidobacteria bacterium 28-9. Lineage (GTDB taxonomy): Bacteria > Acidobacteriota > Blastocatellia > Pyrinomonadales > Pyrinomonadaceae. Next base: position 16,100 of record MWYY01000057.1, on the reverse strand, counting down.
ATCATTTCGCATTGAAAAGAAACAAAATCATTCTGCCCGTGGCTGGAGAGCGACGCATGACCGGTCGGCTGGTTCGGAAATAAATTTATTGTAATCTCGCCGCAGCGTTCGCCCAGAGCAAGATTGTTGATAAAAACATTTTCGGGCGCGCCCATTAATTTATAATTTCGCCGGAGTTCCTCAAAACTCATCGGCACAGGCTCAAAAGCGTGAACCGCGCCCGCCGCGCTGCAATGCTTATAAAAGAGTGTCGTATACCAGCCAAAATTTGCGCCCGCATCCAGACACACATCGCCGGATTTAAGCATGGACGCGACTATCTTTGTAGGGCTTTTTTCATATTCGCCGAGAAAAAAAACGGTCGTATTCATTCCGGTCGTCAAATTTGCAGAGAGTTTTCTTCCGTCTCGGGTTTGAGTCTTTATTTCGGTCGGCAAATAGCGGCATAAGCACAAAGCCAGCTGGAAGAGTCTGTATTTTCCTTTATCAATCGGCGAATTGTATGTATAAAATCTTACAGCTTTTAGCCATATTTGTTCAATTATTGCCCGAATCTTTTTGTCTGCGCTGAGTTTTTTCTTCGGTTGAGAAGTTGTATTTAAGTTTTCTGCCATTTTCGGATTGGTTTGGAAACTCACAAAACTGTGCGGATTGCAAAAGTTTTAAAATCTTATAGCCATTCTAAAATGATTCTCATAACTCTTGCAATTTCACTAGGGAGAAAAAAGCGGCATTAAAAAAACACGCTTTGTCTATAAACAAAGCGTGTTCAAAATATATCTCGTAAACTTCTTATTTTTCGGGACTCGGTGTCGGTTCCGGTTCGCTACCGCGTTTTTTCAATTTCGGCGGAGCGTCTTTCGATGAACTCGAAGAACTATCGGTCGAACCATCCGGGGCGGTTGAATCGGCGTCCGGCTGGCGTTTCTTCAAAGTCGGTCTGCCCGGTTCGCTGTCGTCAATGTCGCCGATGACGCCGGCTTTGGCGTTGGAAATTTTAAAAAGATGCCCTTTGACGCGCTGAAATTCCGATGTGCTGACGACGTATTCTTCTTTTTCAGGAAAACGCGCCACAAGCGAAAGACTCGAATCACGGCGTGCAATATCCTGCGGATGCGAAGCAAAAAGCTTTGAAAGTGTGCCGGGCTTCTTTTTGTTTTTCGACGCGAGTTTTTCAAACATTGTGGACAATGCGGTCGGGTCGTAACCAGCCGCGTAGAGATATTGAACGCCGAGTTTGTCGGCTTCTTCCTCCGCGCCGCGCGAGAATTTGAAAAAAGCGAGAGCCTGACCCAAACCGCCGACATTCTGCAAAATTGTGCCAATAACCGGACCGCCGAAAATAATTCCCAGCAGCGACCCGTATTGGATAGCCGAGGATTTGCCCTGATTTTCCATCGCGTGCCGCGCCGCAACGTGAGCGATTTCGTGCGCCATCACACCTGCCAGTTCAGATTCGTTGTCAGCGGCTAGAATCAAACCTTTATTGACAAAGAAAAATCCGCCCGGAAGCGCAAAAGCGTTGACTTCGTCGGAATCAATCACCTTTATCGTAAAGGGAACTTTTGCATCCGAGTGAAGCACGACGTTCTGCCCTACGCGGTTGACAAACTCGGTAATAATCGGGTCTTCAACCATTTTTGCCTGCTGTTCGACTTCCGTCGCGAGTTGTCTGCCGATGGCATACTCCTGTTCACGCGAGCCGCCGAGCCAGCCGAAAAATTTGTTACCCGTGCTGCCGTTGATATTGCGCTTACCGATTAATGCCGGATTTTCTTTTTCCGCCAGCGGTTGATTAGCGCCGCCGGTTTGAGCCGGGTTTTGAGTTTGATTTACTGCAACCGTTTTATCTTTTTTCTTATCTTTTTTGCCGGATTTTTCGGTTTGTTTCGCATCCGAATTATCCTGCGCCATAGTTGCGAACGGGAAAACTGCAATCGTGCCGAACCAAACCGCCGACATTAGAACAAACGCGCCGAGCCGACGAGTGAAATCTTTAGCCATACTTGCCTCCTGAAAACCTTTGACCACGAAAATAAATTTTGCTTCTTTTTAAATTGTAAAGTAACGGTGAATTTGATGCGGCTGAATAAAAAAAAGTTGCGAAAGTTTCGCTGGAAAATTTAAATATTGCAAAGAAAATTTCCAATCAAAAACAATTTATAAAGCTTCTTGTCCAGAGAAATAAATTTTGCTTGTTTTGCTTGTAATGAGCCGATTTTGTATTTCGCGCCTCTTTGTGGATAATTTCTTTTGAATGAAAATCTCAATTATAGGTATCGGCAGACTCGGCGGAGCTTTGGCGATAGCTTTGGCGGAAAAGGGTTTTGAAATCGAAAACCTGACTGGGCGAAAAACGAAAACTGCAAATAAAATTGCTGAATTTATTGCGCCAAGACCAAATATATTAAAAACCGGAGAGCTTTCAAAAATTTCTTCCGACGCGATTTTCATTACGACTCAGGATTCGGAAATTGTAAAGGTCGCCGAAAATCTCGCCAAAAATTTAAGGAATAAACCGTTTGTTTATCACACCAGCGGCTCGCTTTCATCGGAAAAACTCGCAAAGTTAAAAGAAATTGGCTGCCGCGTCGCGTCGCTCCATCCGCTGGTTTCCATTAGCAACGCGCGTTTGGGCGCAAAGCACTTTGCCGGCGCTTATTTCTGCATCGAAGGCGATGAGGAAGCAGTTCAAGCGGCAAAAGATATTGTCGAGAAACTTGGCGGAAAATCTTTTTCGATCGAAACAAAATTCAAGATGCTTTATCACGCTTCGGCGGTTACGGCGTGCGGTCATCTCGTTGCGCTGATTGACGTTGCACTTGAAATGCTCAAAAAATGCCGATTGAGCGAAAAAAATGCGCAGGAAATTTTGCTGCCGCTCGTCAAAAGCACTGTTGAAAATCTTCAAACACAAACAACGGCGCAGGCTTTAACCGGAACATTTGCGCGCGCCGACCTTGAAACTCTTCGCAGGCAAATTGCGGTCTTGAGCGAAAACGTTTCTGCCGAAGCCTTTGAAGTATATCTGCAACTTGGGCAGCGTTCGCTGCATCTAGCCGAATTGCAGCAAAACGGCGCAGGCGGCGAGAAAATCGATGAAATGCGAAAGATTATTTTGTTAGCGAAAAATAATTTCAAATGTTAAAATAAAAGCAATCTTTAACTATGGCTTTTGAAACAAATTTTTATGGCGGACAGAAAAAACGATTTTCAAAAAGAAGAACAGGTTTTTTTGGAGCATCTCCAAAAGGCAGGCTTGAAGCGCACGGCGCAGAGAGATTTGATTTTGGAGATTTTTCTGCGCACCGAAGAACATCTGTCGAGCGAAGATTTGTATTGGCTGGTGCAAAAGCAGGACCAGAGCGTCGGACATACGACCGTTTATCGTACCTTAAAACTTTTGACCGAAGCGGGTTTAGCGCGCGAAGTTCGCTTTGGCGACGGAAAAACTTACTACGAACATCATTATAATCACGAACATCACGACCATATGATTTGCACCGAATGCGGCAAAGTGATTGAATTTTTCTCGCCCGAACTCGAAGCCCTGCAAGATGCGATGGCGGAAAAGTTTGGCTTTAAGTTGACGCATCATAATTTACGAATATTGGGCGTTTGCTCCGATTGCGGAAAAATGGAAAGCGAGCTGTACAGCGCAGCTTCGGGCGCGCTACCGCGAGTGCGGGTCGTGTCGGGGAAAACAAAGTAATTCAGGATTTAATGTTAATACCCGAATATGAATCTTGAATCTTAATTTTTATGGAAGCAGAACTGAAATTCGAGCGCGAAAAAAGAAGCGGCGTTGTTGCCATCGGCACATATTTATTTGACGCGGCGCGTCGTTTGGGCGTCGAAGTCGAAGCCGAATGCGGTAGAATCGGCAAGTGCGATTCGTGCGCGATGCGCGTAAAAGAAGGCAGCGAATTTTTATCGCTGGTAACCGAGCGGGAAACCGAGCATCTAAACGCAGGACGACGCAAAAACGGCGAACGTCTTTCGTGTCAGGTGAAAGTCGAACAATCGGGAGAAATTACAGTTATGACGAACAAGAAAAAAGAAGAAGAAAAACCGAAAGACGAAGTGCAGACTGAAGAATACCGCAAGCAGTTTGAAGAATTGCCACTCGAGAAAAAAGTCGCCTCCCTGCTCGAACTAGAAGCTATAACTTTGAGTGAAACATTTTCTTTCGTTATCAATTCGCCTTCGCACGTTGTCAGTAAAATTATGGACGTTATGGCGCAATTCGGATTGAAACTCGAAGACGACGACAAAAAAGCAAAGCGTCCGAAAGAGCATAAAACCGAAGCTAAAGCGCCGACCGCCAAAACTGCTGCGAACAGCGGCAGTGCTGCTAACGGCAAAACTAGACGGCAAAATAAAAAAGACAATTCTGACAATAATCAGGAGTAAATTGCAGAAAAACATTATCTAATTGACGAGAAACTAAAAGATTTGCATTTGGCGTGAGTGATAAACTTCAAAAAAAAACCTCTGAGTCTCTGAAAGAAAATTCGCAATACGCGCTGGCTTTCGGATTGATTGCGACAATGCTTTTTGTCGCCGGTTTTCCTTTATTTGTGATATTTTTCTTCGGCATTTTCGCATACGTTTTGTGGAAGACTTTCTCGCAGCCTTCACGCAGCGAGACGCGCGAAATTTTTGAATTTTATTTGTCGGCAAACGAACTTTTGCGTGATGACGAACGTCGCTGGTTTGGTTTTGAAGTGCAGGAAGTTATCGGGCGCGGCGAGCGCATTCTTCAATTAATGAATGGTGCGCCGCCCTTGGTTTATTTCACGCTCGGCGCACTCTACAACAAAATCGGCGATTACAAATCTGCCTCAAATCATCTGGCATACGTTTTGGAAAATGAAAATGCCAACGAAGCGACTTTTAATTATCCGTCGCCTGATTTGCGAAACTATGTCAGGATTTTGCGAAAAATCGAGCGTGAACCATCCGAGGCGCCGCAAACTTCCGCCGCCATCCGCTCGCTCGAACGTGCGCGCCGCAATCGCGGAAAAATGCTGCTTGAAAATAGCCTCATTTTGTTAAAAGAACAAGAAACGAAAAAAAAGGAAGCCGCCTTTGCCGAGAAAAAACAAAAGGAATTAAGACAAATAAACGGCGAAAATACGGTCGAGAAAATTTTTGTTTCCGTCGTTCAGAATGAACCCGGCGGATATTCGACCGATAACGGGCGGGAATTTTCTCCAACCGAAAACCAGCTGACGCCGAACGATTCAGAAAATCACAAAAAGAAAAAACACAAAAACAGCGACGACCCTTTTGCTAACCGCAAACCGATTTCCGAAGTGCTGCACGACATTTACGACAGTAAATAATGGTGAATGGTGAACTGTGAATGATGAATGTAGGAAATTCTTTCATTTACCATTCACCATTTACCATTCATCATTAACTTATGTTTTCCGCAGAAATTATTGCTATTGGCTCTGAACTTTTAACACCGACGAAAACCGACACGAACAGTCTCTGGCTGACCGGAAAACTAAACGAAATAGGCATCGAAGTAAAGCTCAAAACCGTTGTCGGCGACGACGAAACGCGGCTTGAAGAAACAATTAAAGATGCTTTGCGGCGTTCTGATATTGTTATTGCAACCGGCGGTTTGGGTCCGACCGAAGACGACATTACGCGAAAGGTTTCGGCGCGCGCGGTAAATCGAGAACTTGTCTTTCGTGAAGACGTTTTACGGGAAGTAGCTAAAAGATTCGAGCAAATCAAACGCGAGATGCCGGAAATTAATCGCCGTCAAGCATTTGTTATCGAAGGCGCGGAAGTTTTGCCGAACCCGAACGGTTCTGCCGCCGGAATGTCTGTGGAAACAGACGGAAAATTTTTCATTATTCTTCCCGGTCCGCCGCGCGAAAATAAACCGATGTTTGAAAATTTCATTTTACCGAAACTCCGCGAACGAGCCGGAGAGATTTTCGTCAAACGTCGTATTTTGCGTGTTGCGGGAATGGGCGAATCGGCGGTTGACGAACTGATTGCGCCGATTTATTTGCAGTATGAAAATCCGCAGACGACGATTTTATTCAACCGTTCGGAAATTGAAATTAATTTGACCGCGCAAGATAAAAGCGAAAAGCAAGCTGACGAACTGCTCGAAGAAGTTGCGACAAAAATTGCGGCGGCGCTCGGTTCCGGCGTGTTTGCGATAAACGGTGAAACAATGGAAGAAGTCGTCGGCAACCTTCTTTTGCAAACGGGGAAAACGCTTTCGCTGGCGGAAAGCTGCACGGGCGGCTTGATTGCCGAACGCCTGACGGAAATTTCCGGCTCGTCCGGCTATTTCATCGAAGGCGTCGTCGCTTACGCCAACCAGGCAAAAATCAGAACGCTCAACGTTCCCGCCGAACTGATTGAAAAATACGGCGCGGTATCCAAAGAAGTTGCCGAAGCAATGGCGACCGGAATGCGGGAACGTTCTGGAACCGATTACGCGGTTTCCATTACCGGAATCGCAGGACCAAACGGAGGGACGGCGGAAAAGCCGGTTGGCTTGGTTTTTATCGGTTTGTCAGACGGGACGGAAACAAAATCAATCAAAATAAATCTGCCGGGCGATAGATATTTAATTCGCTGGCGTGCGTCGCAAGCGGCGCTCGATTTTCTGCGTCGAACGATTTTGAAAAAGCAAAATTAACCATCCAAAATCTGCCGGTAAATTCCCGCGTCAACATTACCGCCGCTGACGACGAGGCAAACTTTTTTGTCAATAAACTTTTCTCGATTATCCAAAATCGCACCCAAAGAGAGCGCGCCCGTCGGCTCGGTTTTCAAATTCGCGTAGGAAAACAAAATCCGCACGGCTTCTATTATTTTTTCTTCCGGGACTTCAAAAATTCCAGACAAACCCGTTTGCAAAATCGCCCAATTCAGATTGCCCAAAGAAATCGTGCGCGCGCCGTCGGCGATTGTTTGCGGCTCGAATTCGTTGACGACAATCTTGCCTTCACGAAAAGAACGCGCTGCATCGTTTGCCAGAAGAGGCTCTGCGCCGAAAATTTGCGCGGCGCTTTCGGCGTCGCACAAACCTTTGATAATTCCCGAAGCTAAACCGCCGCCGCCGACCGGCGAAACGACGACATCGAAGTTTTTCGTGGCAAGTTCCGCGCCCAAACTCGCGTTGCCTTCGATGACAAACGAATCATCATAAGCACTTGCAAAATATGCGTCCGGCATTTTCGCTGCTAATTGCGCAACCCGTTCGTTACGCCCAATTTTTTGCGTGTCGACTAAATCAACCGTCGCGCCGTAACCTTTAACGGCTTCAATTTTCACTTGCGCCGATGTTCCCGGCATTACGACCGTGCATTTTTTATTTAATAATTGACAAGCGTATGCCAGAGCCTGTCCGAAATTCCCCGACGAAGCAGTTAGAATTTCGGCGTTCGGCACATTTAAAGCCAGATTGTAAGCCGCTCGAAATTTGAAACTTCCCGTGTGTTGAAAAGTTTCCGTCGCAATGGTTAAATCTACGCCGAGATATTTGCGGAGTTTTTCCGGTTCGATAAAAGTCGTCGGGCGAATCGCTTCGAGTAAAGTTTTCATTTGTTTAGAATCCGACAAACAATCTAAACTCGTCAAGATTAATTAATAAGAATTTTACATCGAATCCGCCAAAGCGATTCATGCAGAATACTTTGTGCTTATGCGGCGAAAAAGGCGTGCGTTGGTTAAACGATTTGCCGGAGATTATTGAAGAAATCGAAGAAAATTGGCAAAATGATTTGACGTTTCCGGAAATTTGGGAAGAATAATCGTTGAAGTTATAATAAACAATATGAATAAAGCACAATTCGGAATGGTCGGACTAGGAACGATGGGCAGAAACTTTTTGCTCAACGTCGCGGAAAACGGTTTCGCCTGCATCGGTTATGATTTGGACGCGGCGAAGCGTGAACTTCTTATCCAAGAAGGCGCGGATATGAAAGTTACGGCGGCTGAAACTATCGGCGCTTTTGTCGAAAATCTGGAAACACCCAGAAAAATTATGCTGCTCGTTCCGGCGGGAAAAATCGTTGACGGCGTGATTGAAAATCTGCTGCCGTATCTGGACAAGGGCGACATTATTATAGACGGCGGCAATTCACATTTCGTTGATACGGAAACGCGCGAAAAATATCTCGCCGACAAAGGAATCGAATTTCTCGGCGTCGGCGTTTCCGGCGGCGAAGAAGGAGCGCGGCACGGCGCGAGCATTATGCCCGGCGGTAAAGAGGATGTTTATAAACAGGTTGCGCTGATTTTTGAAGCCGTTTCCGCAAAAGTCAGCGGCGAGCCATGCGTAACATATATCGGCGCAAGTTCCGCGGGACATTTCGTCAAAATGGTTCACAACGGCATCGAATACGGCTTGATGCAGATTCTGGCGGAAACTTACGATTTTATGTTTCGCGTTTTGAAGATGAATTACAGCGAGATGAGCAAGACTTTTGCCACCTGGAATAACTCGGAGCTGAATTCTTTTCTGGTGGAAATTACATCGGAAGTTCTGCTGAAATGCGATGACGAAACTAACAAGCCGCTGGTTGAGATGATTCTCGACAAAGCCGCGCAAAAGGGAACGGGCAAATGGACTTCGCAAGCCGCGATGGATTTCGGCGTGCCGATTCCGACGATTGATTCCGCCGTTTCGATGCGGCAAATCTCCGCGCAGAAAGACGTGCGAATGTTGATTGCCCAAAAATACGGCAGTCAAATAACGCGAGTTGACGCGCGGCTTCCGCAGGACGGACAAACCGTTTCAAGCAAACTCGTAACCAGCCCGAAAGCTGTCAGAGCCGAGCGCGAAGTCGAAACCGCAGTTACCGAACTACACAAAACACAAATTGAAGAACACGCCGCGCAGCATCTGGCGCAAACGGTTGAAAATGTTTCCGACGAAAGCAAAAACGCTGACTTGCGCGAAGAATTTGCCGGAGATTTTGACAGGTTTGTCGAAGAATTAAAAAACGCGCTGCTCAGTTCGTTTATCGTAACTTACGCGCAGGGAATGTCGCTGCTTCACACGGCTTCGGCGGAAAAAAAATACGGCTTGGATTTGTCGGAAATCGCAAAAATCTGGCGCGGCGGCTGCATTATTCGTTCCGCGCTGCTCGAAGAAATGCGCCGCGCTTTTGCCGAAAATCCAGATTTACCGAATTTGATGTTAGACGACAAATTCGCGGAAATGCTCAACGAAAACCGCGAAGATTGGCGTGCGGTAGTTGAAAAATTTACAGACAGCCGCGTTCCCGTTTTGTGTCTGTCATCGGCACTCGCTTATTTCGATGCGTTCCGCTCCGAGCGTTTGCCCGCGAATCTGATACAGGCGCAGCGCGATTTCTTCGGCGCACATACCTTTCAGCGCATTGATAAAGAAGGCATTTTTCATATGGAAGATTGGAATTGAGTCTGTCGAGTCTATCGAGTCTATCGAGTTCGATGAACTTGATTAGGGATAAAAGTAGAAAAAATTGAGTGAAGTTATGTCAACTTTTAAGAGATTTGAAGATATTCTGGCTTGGCAAAAAGCGCGACAAGTTACAAAAGTTATTTATGATTTGACCAAAGACGGAGAATTTGCCAGAGATTACGGATTGCGAGACCAAATTCGTCGGTCAAGCGTTTCAATTATGGCAAATATCGCGGAAGGTCAAGCAAGACGTTCGGATAAAGATTTTGCACATTTTCTGAATATCTCTCGCAGTTCGGTTGCCGAAGTTCAGTCGCATATGTATGTTGCACTCGACACCAATTACATTTCTCAAAAGGATTTTGAAGTTGTTTATCAAATGTTAGATGAAATATCTCGAGTGACTTTTTCATTAGCAAAACATCTAATCATAAAATCCTAAAAGACTCAACAGACTCGACAGACTAGACAGACTCGACAATTTCCCAAGCCTTTTCATTTTTCAATAATTTACTCATCAAAGAAGCGTGAACCGAGTGTCCGCTTTTTTCGGCTTTTATTTTTCCCATGACAGGCATTCCGAGCAGGGCAAAATCGCCGATAATATCGAGAATTTTGTGGCGCACGAATTCGTCCGTGTAACGAAGCGGATTTTCGTTGAGCATTCCGTCGGGCGTGAGAACAATCGCGTTTTCTAGAGAGCCGCCGAGCGTCAAATTTGCTTTTCGCAGCATTTCAATTTCGTGTGCAAAGCCGAATGTGCGCGCCGAAGCGATTTCGCGCCCGAACGAGCCGTTGCTCAAAGTGAAATTAAAAGTTTGCCGATTGATAAACGGATGTGGAAAATCAATCAAACATTCGATTTCGTAACTGTCTGACGGCTCGACAGACATTTTTCTATCACCTTGTTCAACCATTATCTTTTCCAAAATTTTCAAAAACCTTCGCGGCGCGTTTTGCCGGGTCGTTCCGGCGCGTTCGATTAAATCTAAAAATATCTCGCTTGAACCGTCCATAATAGGAATTTCTATGTTGTCGAGTTCGATAAAACAATTGTCCACGTTTGCTCCGCGCAGAGCCGAAAGTAAATGCTCGCACGTTGACAAAACGACGCCGCGTCTTAAAAGCGTCGTCGCATAGCTGCAATGCGATATATATTCGACCGACGCGGGAATTTCAAAATCATCCAAGTCCGTGCGGACGAAAATATAACCGGTGTTTTCCGGCGCAGGCTTGAGTTTCAAGTTGACGGCAACGCCGGTATGCAAGCCGATGCCGCTTGTTTTGATTGAATTTTTCAGAGTGGTTTGATTCATTTCTTTTGTGAAGAAATTATTTTATAAACAAAACTCGTGCCAATTTATGACAAATCGTTAAATTGTTTTGATTAAAAGACTTTTCACCTTTCACTTTTCAGTTTTCACTTTGTTTCTGTCGCGTTTATACAACAACTTTGTCGCGCAATTTACTATTCTCGATTTACGATTTACAATTTAGACAAAAGTTATGGCAATAAAAACAGCAGGCATCAGAACCGCCGAAAAATCAACCCGCATCAAAATCGAAAATCAATCGAGCATCGCTTTGCCGAAAGGCGCGGATGAAGACGTTCAAAAAATCATTTCGTTTATCCCGACCGAACACATTCGCGGTTTGGAGAAACTGCGGCTCGTGGATTTTATCAAAACGCCGCAACTGAAAGGAATGAATGCGCCGATAAAAGGCGACTTACCCGGACTTTATCATCCGCGCACGCAAAACCAGGCGGCGTGGCTCGAAATCTCCGTCGGCGCGCTGCTCCAACCGACCGAAAAATTTGCAAAACGCTGGATGGCGAAAACGTCTTTCAAAAGCAATCTCGCCGGTTTGGTTTTTTCACTCGTCGGTCAGCATTATTATTTAACTTTGCGTCATTCGGTTAAGAAAACAAATCTCGAACCGCAAATCCGGCAATACGCGCAGAAAAATCTGAAAGATTGGAGCGAGAAAAACTCTGTAAACAGTAAGCGCGCGAAATTTTTCAAACCGCTTCGCCCGTATATGGAACGCTGGGCGAAATGGCTAAATAAAAAAGCCGCCGCAGCGCAGAAGAAATAATGGTGAATGGTTAATGAAAACCAATTCTTACATTCACCATTCACCATTAAAAAACTTATGTTGAAAAAAGCCGTTGCACATTATCACGAACTTTTGGAAGATTCCGATTTAGCCGCCGCGTCAAGCAGCGCACTGCAAAGCGAACAGGAAAACGCGCGGTTGATATTCGGTGGTCGCCCGCTCTCGCCTTATCTGCGCCCGCATTTTGTAACCGAAAGCGATTGGCAAAGTGTTGTGCTGATTTGCGAAACCATTTGGAGCGCGCTGCAAAAAGTAAAAGATGCGGCAGTCGAAAGCAATGAAATTTTAGACGAACTCGGCGTCACCGAAATTGAAAAAGAATTGCTGGCGATTGACCCGAAATACCGCCGTGTTTCGCCGACGGCGCGGCTCGATTCTTTTTTGACTGAAAACGCTTATTCGTTTGTCGAGCTTAACGGCGAAAGTCCGGCAGGCATTGCTTACGCGGATTCGGCGACGGAAATTTTCAAAAATTTGCCGGTTATGAAAAAGTTTGCCGAAACCTACGACGTGCGCGGTTTTGAAGGCAGACCGAAAATGCTCGAAGTTCTGCTCGCGGCTTACGAAGAATTTTTAGGACGCAAGCCGGAGAAAAATCCGGTTATTGCTATCGTTGATTTGAAGGATTTGCCGACGCTTAAAGAGTTTGAATTGTTCAAAGATTATTTTGAGTCGCAAGGTTACCAATCGGTAATCTGCTCGCCGGACGAACTCGAATTCGACGGCAAAAACCTGCTCTGCAAAGATATTGTGATTGACATAGTTTACAAACGTCTTCTGGTCAATGAGTATTTGCCGATTATCAATTCCGCGCCCGCGTTGCTTGAAGCATATCGCGCCGGTGCAATTTGTATGGTCAACAATTTTCGCTCGAAACTCGTCCACAAAAAAGCGATTTTCGCCGTTTTGACAAACGAACGATACGCACATCTTTTCGATGAAAACGAGATAAACGCAATTGGCGCGCACATTCCCTGGACGAGAAAATTTAGAGAAGAAAAGACAATCTATCAATCGGACGAGGTTGATTTAGTCAATTGGACACGCGCAAATTCAAGCAAATTAGTTTTAAAACCAAACGATGATTACGGCGGACATGGAATTTATATCGGCTGGAATTCGAGCGATGCGGAATGGGACGAAGCAATAAAATCGGCTTTGGCAGACGGCGATTATCTCGTTCAGGAGCGCGTCGAAACGTCGAAGGAAATTTTTCCGATGCTCGACGACAACGGAAAAATTCATAACATCGAGCAGCTTGTGGATTTAGACCCGCTTCTTTTCAACGGCAAAGTCGGTTCGGCATTCACTCGGCTTTCTTCTTCAGAACTAGCAAACATTTCGAGCGGCGGCGGAATGGTGCCGACGTTTATTATTAGCAAAAAAGAGTAAACTTTTATATTTCTTAAATGAAAAAATCAGGAAAAAAATCACGCCTGCTCGAACTTTCCGAAGAATTTTTGCGTCTCGAACGCAAACTTAAGCTCGGCGGCGGCGCGGAAAAAATCGAAAAAATTCACAAGCAAGGAAAACTAACGGCACGTGAAAGAATTGATTTGCTGTTTGATAAAGATTCTTACAACCAGGAAATCGGTTTGCTCGTCGCTTATGACGAATATAAAGGTCAAGCTCCGGCTGCGGCGGTTGTTACTTCTATCGGCAAGATTCACGGGCGCGAGTGCGTTGTCGTGGCAAATGACGCGACGATAAAAGCGGGCGCTTGGTATCCCGAAACTATTAAAAAGATTCTTCGGGCGCAGGAAATTGCGATGCGAAACCGGGTGCCGATAATTTATCTGGTTGATTCGGCGGGCGTGAATCTGCCGTTTCAAGGCGGCGTGTTTCCCGGTCAATATGGCGCGGCGCGGATTTTTTATTACAATTCGATTATGCGTCGCTATCTGAAAGTTCCGCAGATTGCAGCCGTGATGGGAATGTGCGTCGCCGGCGGCGCGTATTTGCCCGCGCTCTCGGATGTGATTTTGATGGTTGAAGGGACTTCGTTTATGGGACTCGGCGGCGCGAATTTAGTCAAGGGCGCAACCGGACAGACTATTGATAATGAAACGCTCGGCGGCGCGATGACGCACAATGCAATTAGCGGTGTGGCACATTTTCGCACGAAAACGGAAGCTGAATGTTTGGAAAAAATCCGCCAATTAGTTTCGGAATTGCCAAGAAAAGAAGAAACAAGAATTTCGATTATCGAAGCGAAAAAACCGAAAAATAATCCGGAGAAACTTTACGAAATTTTGCCGGAAGACCATCGCGCTCCGTATGAAATGCGCGAAGTTTTAAATTGCTTTTTAGATGCGGGCGAACTTGACGAATTTCAAGCTGATTATGCCAAAGAAATGATTTGCGGAACGACGCGAATCGGCGGAATTCTAGTCGGCGTGATTGCCAATTCACGCGGAATGGTTCGCGGCGCGCAAGGCAAAGCACCGAAATTCGGCGGTATTGTTTACACGGAAAGTGCAGAAAAAACAGCATATTTTATCGAAAATTGTAATCGTCATTCGACACCTTTATTGTTCGTGCAGGACGTTTCCGGTTTTATGGTCGGCGCCGAAGCCGAGCATTCAGGAATAATTCGGGCGGGCGCAATGTTTGTCGAAGCGATGGCAACGGCGACAGTTCCGAAACTGGTTTTGACAATCAATCACGCTTCCGGCGCAGGTTATTACGCGATGGCTGGACAAGGCTTTGACCCGGATTTTATCTTCAGTTTGCCGACAGGCAGAATGGGTGTAATGGAAGGCGACAGCGCGGCGCAGGCGATTTTTGGAACGCAGATTGAAAAACTCAAAAAAGAAGGCAAAGAACCGAACGAAGAAATTAAAGCCGAGATGCAAAAGGTGCGCGAAACTTACGATCGCGAGCTTGATGCAAAACACGCGGCGGCACGCGGACTGCTAGATGCGATTGTTACGCCGGATAACTTGCGCGACGCTTTAACGCTTGCTTTGCAAACTTGTTTGAATACGGAGAAACCGCACATCGGCGCGTTTGTCTTGCCGTCGAATCTTGAAATTTAATTTCACTGAACAAACCATGAATAGTGTTCGTTTGACCTTTTACGAATCTTTTTAGGAGGAAAATTTATGTTTTGCCCAAAATGCGCTGAAATACAATCAAACGGAACCACACAATATTGCCGGAAATGCGGGTTTAATCTGGAGAAATTAAAGACCTTTGTCGAAACGAACGGCGAACTGCTTTCGCCAAGCTCCTTAAGGCAAAAGGGAATTCGGCAAGGCGTGAAATTGATTTTGCTGAGCGTGATTTTGTTTCCGATTTATGTTTTTCTCGCGCCGATGTTTCCGCCGAATGATGTTTTAGTTGAAAGTTCGCCGAGCGATACTTGGTTTGAGCAAATAAGTTGGGCAATTATGACAACAATTTTTCTGGTTGGTACGGTCAGAATTATCTATGCTTTTGTGTTTGAAACTTATTTTGCCGAACAGAAATCTGACTCTCCGTATAATTTGGAGAATGTTAAAAAATCTTTCAAATCAAGCGAAGAACATAAGGCTTTGCCGCCTTCACAAGCCGTACCCGTTTCGAACTTTGGCAAATGGAAAACGACCGACGAGCTTTTTGAACCGATTTTTGTAAAGCAGAAAACATCAGGTGAACTGAAATGAAACTCACGTAGCTGAGAAATCAGAAGTGAGAATTAAAAATTATTAATCTTCCAGCTCAGTTCTCACTTATTTTAGCTTTGCCGCCAAATCAGTGTAATCCGCCATCGCCGCTTTGATTACCTCAAAGGATTGTTCGCGCCCGTAACTAAAAGCGATTTCGCATCTTTTCGGTTCGTCTGGATGATTTTTATATGTCAGGAAGTAATGCTCGAATCGTTCGAGAATGCCGTTCGGCAATTCGGAAATTTCGCCGTATTGCTGAAAAACCTTATCGCCTTTCAAGATAGCGATAATTTTATCGTCTGCTTCGCCGTCGTCAATCAGACAAAATCCCCCAATTGGCGTGGCTTTCAGAATAATATCGCCGCGCGGAATATGATGTTCAGTCAAGACCAGAATATCGAGCGGGTCGCCGTCGCCCTGACTGATTTCTTTGCCTGATTTTTCACGGGCGAGTTTTGCGACGCGCTCATCGCAGTAAGTTTGCGGTAGGAAACCGTAATTTGCCGGAACGACGTTTGAATACTGCTGCGGACGGTCAATTTTCAAATAACCGGTTTCCTTGTCAACTTCATATTTCACTGTATCGGGCGGTACAATCTCGATAAAAACCGTAACTTCTTCGGGCGCATTTTCGCCAATCGAAATCCCGTGCCAGGGATGAGCTTTATTTGTTCTAAACATTATATCCTTTGTTTACCTATATTTATGTAGCGTTACAGAGTGTTATTGATTGAATAACAAAGGACATTCTATCATTCTGTAACACTCCATAAAAACAGGTAACAGCTTGTATCTTGACAATCAGCAGCTTTTCAACTAACTAGGACGCTTGTTAGTTGTCGGAAAAGACGAGTCTGGGAAACAGCTCAAGACTATTTTGAGTCTGCAAAGTAGATTTAGAC
>MWYY01000072.1 GCA_002050355.1 Acidobacteria bacterium 28-9 | reverse complement strand
GGTGTGGATACCGCCGAAGTATTCAATTTCAGGGGTCAACCTTGTAAATACAGACTCATTATGGTCTTTGATACTGTCCGCCCTGATAGAAACTTTCTAATAAAAGCGGAAAAGCGGTCTAAATCTACTTTGCAGACTCAAAATAGTCTTGAGCTGTTTCCCAGACTCGTCTTTTCCGACAACTAACAAGCGTCCTAGTTAGTTGAAAAGCTGCTGATTGTCAAGATACAAGCTGTTTCGCCCTCACGTCCATTGAATAGAGAATCAATCCACTGCCTCTGGCAGTGGTTTTTACTAGGCAATGAGGCGAAACAGCAGACAGATTAAAATATATCTCCCTAGAGGTGTCAACAACTAAGGAGATATAAAAATGAGCAAGAGATTTAGACGGCTCTCGCATACCATTTACGAGTGTAAATATCATTTGATATTTTGTCCAAAGTATCGGCGACGGATACTGAAGGATGAAATCAGAGAATATGCGAGGAGGGAAATAGAGAATCTGCTGCGGCAGAAAGAAGGAATTGAGATTATTCAGATGAATGTGCAAAGCGACCACGTGCATTTGGTGGTGTGGATACCGCCGAAGTATTCAATTTCAGAGGTGATGGGATAACAGACAGGGGAAATTAGCGATCCGAATATTTCAGCGGTATGAGAAGTTGGGCAAGCAGTTTTGGGGACGGCATTTATGGGGACGCGGCTATTGTGTCAGCACGGTTGGAATTGACGAGCAGCGAATCCGCGAGGCGTGTCCAATGGCAAGAGAACAAAGAAAAGGAAATCGAGAAGTTACAAGGAAACTTATTCGGTGAGGAAGAAGGCTAGCCAGTGACGGCGCACCTTCTAGGGCAAACAAAACAAAGCCACCGCCTCTGGCGGTGGTAATTTTACTTGTTCGACGCGCCATTAGCTGTGAATAACTATGGCTGTTTGGTTCAACTCGACAAACTCAAAACCTGCCTCAAACGCTTCTTTTAACTTTTCAATGTTTGCTTGAAATAAGGCTTCAAGCTCGGCGTTACGAATGTTTCCGGTCGAAATCAACAACAATCTAGAAGGCTTTTTGTGCAACAGAAACGAATCTACAAAATCCGAATCTTTCGTTATGACAATACGCTGTTCGTTAATGGAAACGTCGTTAATCAGCGTGTCCGACGTTCGATTGCCAAGCGGTAACTCCAAAGTATGAACTGTATCAAAGCCTGTTTCGTTCAACCAAGCCGCAAGTCGTCGCGGCAGTTGTGCGTCAACCAGAAATCTCATACTGCCGCCAACTCAACTCGCTTGATTTGAGTTAGTCGCGTGGCAAAAGCCAAAGCCGCGAAAATATCTTCGCGTTCAAGATCTTCATAGTCGGCTAGAATTTCGTCCGGTGTCATTCCCGAACTCAGAAGTTCAAGAATCATCTCCACCGGATAGCGCAACCCGCGAATAGTTGGTTTGCCGTGACAAATATCAGGTTTGATTGTAATGCGTTCAGTCAAATTCATAGATTACCTCATGCAATGCAAATCATATCACAAAGCGAATCGCCAACTTTAACCACGAAGCGTCGAACGGTTGAGATGACGTGGGGGGAAACCGAATTCACGCCCGTTCGAGTTCAACGGGCAACGCCCAAACAAGGGCGCTGTTTCCGCCTCACGTCCATTGAATTGTTATATGTGCTGTTGGCTTTGTAAGTTTTAATCCATTCGGTTAATGATTTTAAGTCGGTTTTGTCATCACAACGCAACTTAAAATGTCCATTTCCTTTTTCGTCAACATATATCGGCAAAACGCCCGCTCCGATTTCGTAATTGTCTTCAACCTGAATAAACCAGAAATTCGCTTGATACGCAAAAACTTTTCCGTTTATTTTGTAAGACGTAAAACCGTCCAATAAAAAATCAATATCATTGTAGGCAAGTTCTAACTCATCATTTTTAATATCGCAGGATTCAACCATAGAAAAATACTGCCTCTTATCAAACTTGTGAAATTTTGTCAGTACCTTGACTCCTTGAATCGTCAGTGATTTTTTCGATAAAACTTTTGAAGGTTGATTAACAAATATAGGCTGACTCAAACTCTCTCGCTCAACGGTTCCGTTAAGGAGCGATTTTTCGGTTTTCTCTTCGCTTGCTTCTTGAGCATTAACCATAAAAGCCGCGAACAGCACAAAACAAATTGTTTGAATAGTTTTTCTAAATCTCATATTTAGGATGCGCTCACTTTTACCACGAAGCATATAACTATTGATTGAGCGGAAACTTTTGGCTATTTCAACACAAATTTAATTTTATGACACAGAAAGTTAAATTATTAGACCAAGTTCGCGCGGTCGCTAGAGCTAGGCATCTTAGCAATCGAACCGAAGACACTTATCATAATTTCATCAAAAAATTTATTTTGTTTCACGATAAGCGACATCCAAAGGAAATGAGCGCTGAGCAGATTTCGGCGTTTCTAACTGATTTGGCGGTCAGCGGAAAAGTTTCCGCTTCGACGCAAAACCAAGCGTTGTTTGCATGCGAACAGTGCAGATTTATACGCGCGTTGTGAAAAACAAATCAATCGTCAGAAGTCCGCTTGATATGGCATAATACGCCACCTCCAAAATTTCGACTATTTATTTCTGCTTACGCTTTTTTCTTGCTATACTTTAAATTGTATTTTGCAACTTTGCCGAAATTGAAATCGTAGAGATTTTGTCGTAAGTTCTTTTATACACAAATTTTTCAGGAGCGAAAGAAAAGAAATGGGACTGTGGATGAGGATTAAACGTATGTTTTTTGCCGGGACAGGCGCGGCGCTCGATAAAATTGAAAATCCGGAAATGGTTCTCCAGCAAACGATTCGAGATATGCGCGAGCGCGTGCCTGAATTGAATAATTCGGTGGCACAAGTTATGGCGACCGAGCGTCTGCTAGCTAAAAGTAGGGAAAAATTGTCGGAAGAAGTTGTTGATTTAGATTCTAAAATCAAGGCTTCGGTTAAAATGCAGCGCGATGATATTGCAACTACTTACATCGGTCAGCTTCAGCAAAAACAACTTGAACTGCAAAAGACTTCCATCCAGCTTGAACAATCGGTGATTGCTTCCAAACAGGCGTTAAAGGCTCGAGACAATTATGTGCTGAATATGAATAAGCGCACGAGCGAAGCCATACAGCTTATCAGCGCGTCGAAACAGGCTAAATTGCAGGAGCAGCTTGCCCAGACGATGGAGACATTTAACATCGGTGATGACGCTTCGACCTTTAACGAAATGCGCGAGAAGATTGACCGCCGCGTCGCTGCCGCCGAAGCCAAGCTCCAACTCGGTACATCCAGCGTTGACACGCAGATGCAGGACATCGAGCGCGAAGCGATGGATATTCAACTGCAAGACAAACTGCTCGAATATAAACAACAAATGGGACTTCTCGGTAGCGGTGATGCTAACAGCGCGGGCAGCAAACAAATTTCCGCCGCCTCGGATTCGGATGAAACGAACGCGACCGACGGAGCTTTGCTGGACAAATCAAAAGAAACCTGAATCGGAAAAAAATCGGCAAAACTCAAACGCCGAAATTAGCATCTAGTAATTAGTTATGGCAGATTTAGCAAAATACCAGCAAGAGTTTAATAAATTAAATACTAAATACGTCAAAGAAGCTCTCAAAGAGCCGGTCAATTTTTGGGGTTTAGCCGGTTTTGCAGTTGCGGCAGCTTACACGCAAAGCATTATTCCTCTGATAATTGCTTTGTTTTGTGAGATTATTTATATGTTTGTCATTCCGAATTTGCCGACGTATCGTCAGCTTGTCAATCAGCGCGAAAAAAAACGTCTGCGCGATTTAAATATAGCCAACCGCAAGAAACTAATTAATTCTTTTACGCCGCGCGAGCGCGAAGCGGTTCTTTATTTAGAACATCAAAAAAATAAAATTCAGGAAAATTATTACAAATTCACAGGCGTCAAAGAACTGCCGACAAACTTGAGAACGCTCGACCAGCGCTGGGAAGATTTTGTCGATTTGCTTGACGTTTATCGCCGCCGCAAGCAGCATTTGAAATCAATCAACCGCCAAGCCGTTCACAATCAGCTTTCGCAGGCTTTTCGCGCCGCCGAAACTTCTGACGACGAGAAAACCCGGCGCGTTCAGCAAACAAATGTCGAGATTTTAAAACGCCGTCTGGCGTCTTTCGATGAACTCGAACGCTCGGTAAAACTCGTCGAAGGTCAGCTCCAATCAATCGAGAATTTTTTCGGCTACTTAAACGACGAAATTGTCACGATGTCAACACCCGAAAAATTCTCTCTGCTCGATTTTGAACAGCTTTCCGATTCGATTGCAATGACCAAACAAATGCTCGACGCGACTTCGGATTCGGTCGGCGCGCTCGATTCATACAATCGTGAAATGGGAAATTACGAACTGCTTCCGACTTCTCAATCTTAATTTTTCCTGTGCTAAAAATATTCGCAGATTTATAGAAAAAAACATTAAGGAAATAGAAAACTCTTGATGTTTTTTTTGTGAACTTACCGCTATTTTCAGATTTCAGTGCCGTCTTGAACAACAGCGTTTTTCGGGACGATAATAATTCCTTCTCGAATAAAATAGCTTCCGTTTGCGCCGTCGAAAGTTTCGATTTGGTTTTTATTAACAAGCTGCACGTTGCGTCCGATGCGCGCGTTTTTGTCAATAATTGCATTTTTTATAATTGAATATTCGCCGATTCCGATATGTGGAAACCGGCGACTGACATTATCGCTCAAGTCGTCAAACGACTCGAAAAAATCAGAACCCATTACAATAGAATTCTCCAGTCGAACTCCATAATCAATGCGGCTTCGCAAGCCGATAATCGAACGCCGCGCGTAAACTCCGTTCAAGATACAGCCTTCGCTGACCATCGAATTGTCTATGTCGCAGGCGTGAACCTTTGACGGCGGCAAATAGCGGCTGCGCGTGTAAATCGGCGCTTCGGTGTCGAAAAAATTAAACTTCGGCAAGGGCGACGCGAGGTCGAGATTAGCATTGTAAAAAGAGCGTATTGTTCCGATGTCTTCCCAGTAATCTTTGAAAAGATGTGCCTGCACATTGTAGTTTTTTATTGCGGCGGGAATTATTTCACCGCCGAAATCGACGTGTGAAGTATCTTCACTAAGCAATCTGACGAGGCGTTCATAATTGAAAACATAAATGCCCATCGAAGCCAAAAACGGGCGTTTCTCGCTTTCGGTTTCGGTCAAACCAAACTGCGTCGTATCGACCCGCATTGCTTCGAGAGCATCACCATTCGGTTTTTCTTTGAATTCCGTAATTCGTCCGTTTTCGTCGGTTTTCAGCAGACCGAACCCTTCCGCGTCTTCACGGCGCGAAGGTACTACGGAAATCGTAACGTCGGCAGCAGTTTCAAAATGACGCCCCAGAAAATCGCGGTAATCCATACGGTAGAGATGGTCGCCCGACAGTATCAGAAGCGTGTCAACGTGCCAGTCTCGAAGATGCGGCAGCATTTGGCGCACAGCATCAGCCGTGCCTTGAAACCATTCCGGGTTGTCTTTGGTTTGCTCGGCAGCGAGGACTTCGACAAAGCCTGTCGAAAAACTGGAAAACCGATAAGTGCGCGAAATATGGCGGTTTAATGATGCGGAATTATACTGCGTCAAAACAAAAATCTGCGTTATGCCCGAATTTATGCAATTGGAAATCGGCACGTCAACCAGGCGATATTTTCCGCCGAGCGGAACGGCTGGTTTTGAACGCTCTCTCGTGAGCGGAAAAAGCCGCGAACCGGCGCCGCCGCCGAGAATGACCGCGACAACGTTATCGTATTGAGCCATAGGTTTTAAGAAAAGATAATTGATTAAAAGCGCGTTTCGGAAACTGCTACACGCTTTTCGTCCGGTTTCAAGAATAGCCCTATTCTTTATTTAATTTCAAGCATTATCTGGTTTTTCGGATGTAACCCGGATTTAACTTTGACATTGTTTGCGCGGCGTGATAGTTTTGCCGTCATAGTTTCAATCGAGCAGAGAGTTTTACGGATTTAAGCTATTGAAAGTGTTCTTTTTCATTCTAAAATTCTTTTGGTTGCTGTTTTTTAAAAGCGGTAAATGGTGAAGTCGAGTGAAAATCTCGCACGGTCGCGCCACAGTGAATGCGATTTTAGATTTTGGGTTTTAGATTTTGGATTAGTTTATATAAAAACGACAATCTGAAATCGCAAACTAAAATCTAAAATCTGAATAAGTCTGAAAACCTATCCAAAGTTTTTTAGCCGAAAATCGTCTCGCGTCAAGACGGCTGGCTGAACGGCGGTGTTTTTCTCTCCTTATTTGTGTAAAAAGTTCTGTCCGCGCTTGCTTTTGATGTTTTGAGGCAAGAACGGACGGAACTTTTTATTTTGAAAAAAATCACACAGACACAAAAACTTTTCTTCGCGCTTTCGCGCCTTCACGGAAAATTTTATCCGCAAAAATTGCTGAAATCTCGCGTTGTTTGCTTTGCGATTTTGCTGATGTTCGTTTTGTTTTTCACCGATTGCAAAAGCGAAACAAACCAATTGCAGAGAAACGTTCCGACGCGCGAAGTCTTCGACGATTTAGGTCATAGCATAAAGATTCCCGAAATGGTCGAGCGCGCCGTTTCCTTAGCGCCGAACTTAACGGAAATCGTTTTCGCTGTGGGCGGGGGCGACCGGCTGGTCGGCGTTACGAGTTTCTGTAACTACCCGCAGGAAGCACAGAAAATTCAAAAAGTCGGTGATACGATAAATCCGAATATCGAAAATATCATCGCCCTTAAACCGCAAATCGTCCTTGTTTCGACCGCATCGCAAATCGAAAATTTTACAAATCAATTAGAGGCGCAAAACATCCGCGTTTTCGTAACAAATCCGGATGGATTGGATGATATTTACAAAAGCATCGAAAAAATCGGCGAAATTTTCGGTGAAAAAGAAAAGGCACACCAAATAATTGACGATTTAGAAAAGCGCGTCTCCCAGCTTCAAGTGCAAACAAACAAAACTGACGGCGCCGCCAAACAAGCGGTGAAAGTCTTTGTGCAAATCTCGAAAGAGCCGCTTTTCACCGTCGGCAAACAATCTTTTTTAACCGATTTAGTGCGGCGCGCTGGCGGCGTATCGCTGACGGAAAATGTTGCGGCGGCATATCCGAAATTAAGCAAGGAAACGGCTTTGGCGTTAAATCCCGAAGCGATAATTTTGTCCGACAGCGAAGACAATCGTGAGCCGAACGACGTTTTCAAAAATTCTCCGGCGGTGAAAAACGGTAAAGTTTTTCGCGTGGACGCCGATATTATTTCGCGTCCCTCGCCGCGCATTGTTGGTGCTTTAGAACAGATTGCGAGAGATTTACACCCGGAAAGTTTTTGATGAAAGTTCAAAGTTCAAAGTTCAAAGTTCAAAGTTTTGCTTTGGGTGTCGGATTATTGCTTTTATTGGCGGCAACAATTTTTGCCGCAGCACTATTGGGCAGTGAAAAATTAGCGTTCTTTGATTTGAGCGAACAGCAGAAAACGATTCTTTTCGACATTCGACTGCCGCGAATCCTGCTCGGCGCATCAGTCGGCGCAAGTCTTGCTCTGGCGGGCGCGAGTTTGCAGGCTCTCTTAAGAAATCCGCTTGCCGAGCCGTATCTTTTGGGCGTGTCGAACGGGGCGGCTTTGGGAACAATGCTGGCTTTCGTGTTTTTTTCGCAAATTGAATTTGCGCGCCCAGTGATGGCGTTTGTCGGCGCGAGTCTGGCAACATTCGTCGTTTATCAAATGGCGAAGAGCGGCGCCGGAACAAACGTCGAGCGTCTTGTTTTGTCGGGCGTTATCGTTACGACTTTTTTGTCGTCAATCATTGTTTTGCTGACGAGTCTGATTGACGCGACAAAGTTGCGAAGTTTTACTTTCTGGCTTTTGGGCGATTTGTCGCAGGCGACGAAAAACGGATTTTATCTAAGTTTTCTCGCGGTTTTAATCGGAACATTTATTTTGATGCGAGTAGCGCGCGCTTTGAATTTGATGATGATTGGCGAACGCGATGCTTTCGATTTCGGCGTCGAGGTCAAAAAAACACGGCTGGCAGTTTTTACAGCGTCCAGTTTATTAGTCGGAACGGCGGTCGCGGCGAGCGGTTCGGTCGGATACGTCGGTTTGATTGTGCCGCACCTGGTTCGTCTGGCGACCGGCGGCAGCGACAACCGACTTGTCATTCCTTTTTCCGCGCTTGCGGGCGCGATTTTCGTCGTGCTTGCCGACACGGTTGCGCGTGTGGCGATTGCGCCGCGTGAATTACCCGTCGGTGCGATTACGGCTTTAATTGGCGCACCTCTTTTTATTTATTTGTTAAGGAAGAGTTAGCCACGAACAAACACGAAAAGACACGAACAAAAATCAATTTACTTTTGATTTTACTTTTCGATGTAGTTCTATTGTATTTATCTTTTTCGTGTTCTTTCGTGTTTGTTCGTGGCTAAAAATAAATGCTTGAAGTCCAAAACATTACAATCGGTTACGGCGTCGCTGCGGTTGTCAAAGACGTTTCATTTGTATTGACGGAAAATAAAATTCTCGCCGCCGTCGGCGCAAACGGCGCAGGCAAAACGACTTTGCTGCGCACTTTGAACGGAACTTTGCCGGTGTCGAAAGGCGAGGTTTTGCTTGACGGCAAGAATTTAAATGATTATTTGCGTCGTGAAATCGCGCGGAAAATTGCCGTCGTTGCACAGGAAAATGAAACAAAGTTTCCCGTATCTGTTTTGGAATTTGTTCTCTCGGGACGTTTCGCGCACGGAAACTCGTTCGGTTGGGAAACGGAAAACGATTGGCAGATTGCCGAGAATGTTTTGGAAATGTGCGATTTGAAAAGTTTTGAAAACCGCCTGATGAACGAGCTTTCCGGCGGCGAAAGGCAACGGGTTTTGTTTGCGCGCGCGCTTGGTACGGAAGCGAAAATTTTACTGCTGGACGAACCGACCGCGAATCTCGATTTCGCGCATCAAGCGTTGATGTTTCGCCTTGTGCGCGAAAAGTGTAATACGAGCAAGGCAGCGGCAATCATTATCACGCACGATTTGAATTTGGCTTCGGAGTTTGCCGACGAAATTTTGCTGTTGAAAAACGGCGAAATCGTTGCTAAAGGCGAACCTGAAACCGTATTGAACGCGAAAAATTTGCGTGATGCTTTCGATGTCGAAGTTTTACTCGACGCGCATCCGATTAGCGGAAAGCCGCGATTGACAATGACTTACGGAAGTTAGGCGTTGATGTTTTTTTGTAAAACATCAACTTGGCAATAACCAAAAGACGGCGATGCAAGGGAAGTTCGGCGCACAAAAAAATCCGACACTGCCCGCGCAACTGTGATTAACGAAAAGCGACGCGATTTGCCACTGTTTTCTCTCGAGAAAATGGGAAGGTGCGTTGAACTTTCGGATTTGAAATTTCGGAATGCGGATTGATTTTAAATCCAAAATCCGAAAATTAAAATCCAAAATCGTTATAAGTCAGGAAACCTTGTCGCTCGATTTGATTTATCTTGCTTCTGCGATGGGCGGAAGCGAGGAGGAAAGATGAAAATTTTATTTAGTTTATTTTTGATTTGTTTTTTGACGATTGGAATTTTGGCGCAGCAGGACCCGACAATTTCAGGACAATTAAACGATAACGGAAAAGTTCTTGCGAACACGCAAGTTAAAATTATTAAGCCCGAATCGCAGACGCAAGTTGCCGCCGCGAAGACGGACGCCGGCGGAAATTATCAAATTGAGAGCCTTGCCGACGGCGATTATTTTTTGATTTTTACAAATCCGCAAGGCGCGGAAATCAGACAATTTATCGTTGTCAGGGACGGAAAAGTTACAACCGATTTTCCGCAAAGCAGTATTACAAGACCCTCTCTGCTCGGCGAAGTTTCGGTAATTGCTTCGGGAACTTTGCAGTCTGGCGGCGAAGTTTCAAAAACGGTTGACGTAATTGAAAACAGAGAATTGCGCGAACGAAACGAGTTTTCTTTGACCGAATCCTTGCGGACGATTCCGGGTTTTCGCGTGCAGCAGCTCGGCGGTTTCGGTAGAACGGCGAATATTAAATCGCGCGGTTTGAGAAATCAGGACACGGCGGTTTTGATTGACGGCATACGTTTCCGCGACGCTGCTTCGATTTTGGGCGACGCTTCGGCGTTTTTGTCAGATTTTACATTGACAAACGTTAACCGTCTCG
The DNA here is from genome assembly GCA_002050355.1 of Acidobacteria bacterium 28-9. Taxonomy (GTDB): domain Bacteria; phylum Acidobacteriota; class Blastocatellia; order Pyrinomonadales; family Pyrinomonadaceae. The sequence goes on along the minus strand of MWYY01000072.1, from coordinate 79,077 downwards.
AAGTTTTGCGCGGCGCAGGCTCATCGCTCTACGGCACAAACGCCATTGGCGGAACGATTGATTTTCAAACAGCGAAACCACAGACGGGCTTTCACGGCGGATTTTTCGGCGAAGGCGGCGGACTCGGGCTAAAACGTTTTCGCGGCAGTGTTTCCGACGGCACGAGCGACGGGAAATTCGGCTTTATTCTCGGCGTCTCGCGCATCGTCTTCAGCAAAGGAATTGACGGCGAAGACGACGCGCACAACACGAATTTTCAATCGCGCGTCGAATACAATCCGTTTGCAAACACAAGCATTTCAGCGCGTTTTTTCGTCTCCGACGCTTTTGTTCGGCTCAATTCAAATCCCGACACAATCGGCAATTTACCCGCGTCGAATGCAGCAATTATCAACGCCGTTCCGCTTGCCCGCGCTTTGCTGAAACAATATGAAAACGGCGCGACAATTACAAATTTCGGCGGCGCAAGTTTTATTCCGGACGCGAACGACCCGGACGCCGTGCAAAAGTCGCAATTCTTTAGCGGACAATTTGTTTTAACGCAAATTTTGAACTCTAAGCTTATTTTTCAAGGCTTTTATCAAGGCTTGCAAACGTCGCGGAAAAACACGAACGGCGTTTCAGGCATTGGTTTTCAACCGTTCGGCGGCGATGAGACCAGTGTTTTCGACGGGCAAATTCACACGCTCAATGGGCATTTTAACTGGATGCCGAACGCAAATAATTTAATCACTTTCGGTTATGAATATGAACGTGAAAAATTCGGTAATAATGGTTTCTCGACAAATGCTTCGGATAGTTTTACGACACGCGCAAACCAATCGAGCAGCACATTTTACGCGCAGGACCAACTAGATTTTTTCAAACGAAAACTGCAAATTTCAGGCGGTGTCCGCGCACAGTTTTTCGATTTGAAAAATCCCGCTTTCAGCGGAACAAACGCTCCGTATCAAAACGTAAAGCTCGATAATCCACCGAACGCTTATACTTTCGACGGTTCGGCTTCTTATTTTTTTTCGCGCACCGGAACAAAATTCAGAACGCACATCGGCAACGGCTATCGCGCACCGAGTTTGTATGAGCGCTTTGGAACTTTTTTCGCCACGTATTTGACGCCGAACCGTTTTGTACCGCTCGGCGCGCCCGATTTGAAACCCGAACGCTCAATCGGTTTTGACGCAGGGATTGACCAAATTATCTATGGAAATCGCGTCAAACTTTCCGCCGTATATTTTTACACAAAATTGACGGACACAATCGGCTACGGAACATTGCCGCAGCCAGACCGTTTCGGGCGCGACAACAATTTGTCGGGCGGCGGTTATCTGAACACAAAAGGCGCAACGTCGCGCGGCGCGGAATTCAGCGGGCAAGTCAAGGCAACTGATTCGACAGACATTTTCGCTTCCTACACTTTTACAAACAGCGACCAGCGCACGCCGCAAGTTTCTGGAAGCCGTATTCTGCAAACGCTCGGCGTTCCAAATCATCAATTCACATTAGTTGCGACGCAGAGATTCGGTAATCGTCTGTCGCTGAATTTCGATTATCTGGCAACGAGCGATTATCTGGCGCCGATTTTCAGCAACACGACTTTCAACACTTATGTTTATCGCTTCAAAGGCAATCGTCGAGCCGATTTGACGGCGCGATACGAATTTCCGACCGGAAGGGAAAATTTGCGTCTCCTTCTTTCAGGCACAATCGAAAATTTGTTCGATTACGATTATTACGAAAACGGTTTTCGCACAGTCGGCAGAACGGCGCGCGTCGGTTTTGATTTGAATTTTTAAGCGCATAGTCGAGCGCAGACGTTTGCACGGTTGCTCGAATCGAATAAATTTTGATTGAAAAAAGTTTGAAGATTAGGCAGAGTGAATTTTCACTCTGCCTTTTTTAATTAAAGGAAACTTGGCTATATTTGAAACTCGAATTAAACTTAAAGCAGAAATTATAAAAATTATGAAAAACGGTTGGGAAGCGATTATCGGCATGGAAATCCACGCGCAATTGGCGACAGAGACAAAGATTTTCTGCGCGTGCGCAGCGAGTTTCGGCGACGAACCGAACGCAAATACTTGTCCGGTTTGTCTCGGACTTCCGGGCGCGCTGCCCGTTTTAAACCAAAGAGTTGTTGATTTGGGAGCAAAAGCGGCATTGGCGTTGGGTTTGAACATAAACGAGCAGTCAATCTTTTCGCGCAAAAATTATTTTTATCCCGATTTACCAAAGGGCTACCAAATTTCGCAATACGACAAACCGTTTTCGAGCAACGGCGAGCTGACGATTTTGACTGCGGAACGCGACGAAACCGGACGCGCAGCTGAATTTAAACCGATGACCATTCGCATCGAGCGAATGCATCTGGAAGAAGACGCCGGCAAAAACGTCCACGAAGGTTTGCCGGAAGTCGATAAGTTCTCTTACGTCGATTTGAACCGCGCCGGAACGCCGCTCGGCGAAATCGTAACCGCGCCTGATTTTCGCTCTTCCTGGCAGGCTTATGATTATGTAAATCATGTCCGCCGGGTTTTGCAATGGGTCGGAGCAAGCGACGCCGATATGGAAAAGGGAAACTTGCGCTGCGAGGCAAACGTTTCCGTGCGGCGAATCGGCGAGGAGAAATTCAGAAACAAAATCGAGCTGAAAAATCTAAACTCCGTGCGTTTTATGCAAAAAGCGATTGATTATGAAATCGAACGCCAAATAGAAGCGCACGAAACGGGCGAAACCGTTAATCAGGAAACCAGACTTTGGGACGAGAAAAACAACCGCACGCGCGTGATGCGCTCGAAAGAAGACGCGCACGATTATCGTTATTTTCCCGAACCGGATTTGCAGCCGCTAAGAATTTCCAGCGAATTCATCGAACGAGTCAAAGCGGAGATGCCGGAATTGCCTGACCGGATGCGCGACCGTTTCGTCGAAGATTTTGATTTGTCTTTTGCAGACGCATCGCAGCTTGTTTCAGACAGGGATTTGGCTTCGTTTTATGAGGCGACGGCAAAAGCGTCGAACAGTCCGCGCGTTTCGGCAAACTTTATTTTGTCAGAACTCTTGCGCGAGTTTAACAACGCCAACCAAACTGCAAAAGATTCACCCGTTTCGGCAGAAAATTTAGCCGAGCTTATCAAAACTTTGGATGCAGGCAAAATCAATAATAATCAGGCTAAAGAAGTTCTCGTCGAGATGTTCAAGTCGGGCAAATCCGCCGATGAAATTGTAAAGGAAAAAAATTTCGAGCAAATCTCTGACGCTGCTCAAATCGAAAAACTCGTTGATGAAATTATTAAAGACAATCAAAATCAGGTTGCAGCCTATAAAAACGGCAACGAAAAACTTTTAGGTTTTTTCGTCGGGCAAGTGATGAAAGCCTCGCAAGGCAAAGCAAATCCAAAAGTCGTCAACATATTGTTGAAAAATAAACTTTGAGTGTAAAATACGACTTACGCCCTGCGCGTAGTCGCATATCACTGTAAAGATAAAACTTATATTAAATGGAGCTAAAAGATAAAATTGCCATTGTAACCGGCGGAACAAAAGGAATCGGACGCGCCATCGCCGAAAGTTTGCTGAAAGCGGGCGCGTCGGTTTTTATTTGTGCGCGTGATAAATTTGAACTCAAACGCGCATTGGAAAAACTTTCCGCGCTTGGAAAGGTTGACGGCGAAATCTGTGACGTGCGAAGCGAAGCGCAAGTCGAAGCGATGTTTAGCGAATGCAAAAGAGTTTTCGGCGGCGTTGATATTCTCGTTAATAATGCAGGCATCGGTATTATCGGCAAAACAGTCGAGGAGATGTCGAGTGAAGATTTTGAGCACACTTTGCAGACGAATCTTTTGGGAGTTTTCTACACCTGTCATCACGCGATTCCGCTGATAAAAAAACGCGGCGGCGGATATATCATCAATATTTCGTCGCTCGCCGGACAAAACGCGCATCCGAAAATGGCGGCTTACAACGCTTCAAAGTTCGGGTTGAACGGTTTTTCCGAAGCGTTGATGCAGGAAGTTCGCGCCGATAATATAAAGGTTACGACGATTTGTCCGGGCAGCGTCAATACATTTTTCGGCGGCGACGAGCCGAGCGAAGACCAGGCGTGGCAGCTGCAGCCGGAAGATATTGCACAGACGGTTTTGGATTTGCTTGCTATGAACGCCCGCGCTTTGCCGAGCAAAATCGAGATTCGTCCGAGCAATCCGCCGAAAAAGTAATAGAAATCCCTACTATACTATCCGACTATTTAAGATGAAAAGTATTTTTATAAGTCTTTTATTTTTGCTTTGTTTAGCAAATTTTAAGGTATTTCCGCAAACATTTTGTCAAAATACAAAAGCAAATTCGACTGCCGGTAATGTGGAAAAATACGTTTACAAACAATATATAAGCGAAAAAGGCAAGGAAAAACAGCTTCATATCGGATTGGTGCGTCCGATTGACGATTTACCAAACAAAAAAAGACCTCTGGTTATCGGTGTACACGGCGGCGGCTTTGTCAATTTTTGTCCGTTCGAACCGTGTTACGCTTTATACAACGAAAGAGTTTTGACGCCGAATTTTACCGCACACGGTTTTATCACGGTTTCGGTACAATATCGGCTGACTTCACCGCTTGACTTCAAACCCCCGAAAATAAAGGACGAAACATTGAAGGAAAGTCAATACAAAGCCGTCCAAGATGTGCGCGCCGCGATTCGTTTTATTTCTGAAAACGCGAATAAATTTGGAGTTGATAAGGAAAACATTTTCCTTGTCGGAACAAGCGCGGGCGCAATTACCGTTTTGAATGCCGCTTATCTCAACGAGGAAGAAGTTCCGAAAGATTTACTAGCAAAATACGGCAGACTAGAGAAAAAAGAAAAAATTCGCGGTATTATCAGTTTGTCCGGCGCTCTATATGATTTGTCGTATCTCGACGGCGATAGAGATGACGACCGAATTCCGCTGATGATTGTTCACGGCACGGAAGATTCGATTGTGCCGATTGACAAAGGTTTTTATCTTGGTATGAAACATCTGACGCCCGTCTTCGGCGGACGCGCGATTTATAATCGTGCGCAGAAAAACAGAATTCCGGCAAAAGCATTTTTCTATGAATTCGGACACGCTTATCCAAAAAAAATTCTAAGCGATATTTTCAAAAACGCAAACGATTTTATTCACCAGAATTTAGCCTGCGCAACGGGAGATAAATCGGTTAATGCAGCAAAATGAACGGTTGTAATTTGCGAAAATCGATTCACGGTTCCCGAATCAAACCGTAGAAAACAAAGCGAAACCAGCATCTCTGCAATTTGAGCGATTTTCCCGGAAGAGCTTCGATCAAGTTTTTTACCAATGAAAAATCTACAGACGGCAAACGAGTTTGACGTGATAATTGTCGGCGGCGGTGCAGCCGGACTTTCGTCAGTGCTCTGGTGCGATGATTTGGGTTTGAATGCTATGCTCATCGAAGCGGGCGAGGAACTCGGCGGACAGCTTCTTTGGACTTACAACCAAATTGAAAATCATCTGGGCGCAACGGCGAAAAGCGGACGCGAAATGCGCGACCGATTCGTCAAACAAATTCAAAAGCGCAAATTTTTGCTGAAATTGTCGAGCGAAATTTGCGAAGTTAATTTAAAAATAAAGTCAGTAACACTCAAACATAACGAAAAATTTACCGCTAAATCTATAATCATCGCCACCGGAATCAGGCGCAGAAAATTAAACGTCGAAGGCGAGGAAAAATTCAGAAACAAAGGCATTATCGAATCCGGCAAGCGCGACCAAAGTTTTGTTAAAGGCAAAATGGCGGTGGTCGTCGGCGGCGGCGACGCGGCGTTTGAAAACGCTTTAATTTTGTCGGAAACCGCAAAAAGCGTAACGCTCGTTCATCGCAGCACAAATTTTAGTGCGCGAAGTGAATTTGTCGAAAAAGTCAGGCAAACGGCTAAAATTAATATTTTAACCGAAACCGTTGTGCAAAAAATTACCGGAAGCAAACGGTTAGAAGCAGTAGAGTTGAAAAATTTGCAAACTGACGAAAGTTCTAAATTGCCGATTGCTGCACTTCTAATCCGTATTGGTGTCGAGCCGAACACCGAACTTTTTCGAGGAAAATTGGATTTGGACAATGCCGCTTACATAAAAGTCGATAGCATTTACGAAACTAATATCAAAGGTGTTTTCGCTGTCGGTGACGTGGCAAATCCCTTCGCACCAACACTTAGCAGCGCTGTCGGAATGGGCGCGACTGCCGTCAAAGCGATTTTCAACCGAATAAGTTCTTGAAAATTAAATCGCCCCGAAAGAGTCGTTTCCGGTAATTTTCAGAAGATGGCGCGTATCGTTTACAGCTAAAACTCGGACATTGCGCAAGCCGCGAATTTCAAAACGATTGACGCCGCAATTCGACGTTACGAGCCAGGGCATCGTGCGCGTGCGGCGATTAATTGCGCCGAGAAGATAAAGAGTTAAAATGCAAATCGCGCCGGTGTGCGAGAAAATTACGACATTTTCGCCGTAATGCGTGCGGAGAACTTCGTGCAGCGCATTCGTTGCGCGTTTTAGAAGCTGACGGTAACTTTCGCCCTCTGTTATGACGTGGTGAATATTGCGGTTGACCAGCGCGTAATAATCTTTCGGAAATTCGACTTTTGATTCGTCAAAAGTTTTGCCTTCCAGGACGCCGACTTTTCTTTCGCGGAAAGCTGAAGTCGTAAGAATCGGCAAATCCAAAATTGCGGCGAGCGGCTCGGCGGTTTGCACGGCGCGCAGCAAATCTGACGAATAAATAGCTTCGATTTTTTCTTTTCTCAATGCCTCAGCCGTAATTTCAGCCTGTTTTCTGCCTAATTCGGAAAGCGGCGTTGGCGAATGCCCGCCGAATCGCCCTTCGGCATTTCCGGCAGATTGTCCGTGTCGAACAAGGTAGAGTCTGGTAACAGGCATCTTTTCGAGTCAAGAGTTCGGAGAGTCCAGAGGGTCTGTAGAGTCCGCAACGTTGTGAGTCGTTACGTATTTTTGACTCTCCAGACTCTTAAGCGTTAACGGCTTCAGCTTTCAGTTTTTCGGTTTGAAAATGCGAAACGAGCGAGTCAATAAATTCGTCAAGCGCGCCCTGCATTACTAAATCCAACTGGTGAACGGTCAAGCCTATGCGATGGTCTGAAACGCGATTTTCCTTGAAATTATAAGTGCGTATTTTTTCTGAACGATCGCCGCTGCCGACCATTGATTTGCGCTCGCTGGCTTGCGCGTCGTGAACTTTTTGTTCCTCTAATTCCTGTAGGCGCGCACGAAGTACGCGCATTGCTTTCTCGCGGTTTTTTATCTGCGATTTTTCGTCCTGCATCGAAACTACGACGCCCGATGGAAGATGCGTCAAGCGAACGGCGCTGTAAGTCGTGTTTACGGATTGACCGCCCGGACCCGACGAGCAGAATGTATCAATTCGCAAATCGTTTTGGTTTATCTGTACGTCAACTTCCTCGGCTTCGGGCAGAACGGCAACCGTAATCGCCGACGTATGAATGCGTCCGGCTGTCTCGGTCGCGGGAACGCGCTGAACGCGGTGAACGCCCGACTCGAAGCGCAGTTTTGAATAAACTTTGTCGCCTTCGACGACAACCGTCGCATCCTTCATTCCGCCGACGCCGGTGTCGGTCATCTCTAAAATCTCGAATTTCCAGCCTTGCCGTTCGGCGTAGCGCGCATACATACGCAAAACTTCCGCAGCGAAAAGCGTCGCTTCGTCGCCGCCCGTACCGGCGCGAATTTCTAAAATCACATTCTTCTCGTCGTTCGGGTCTTTCGGCAGCAGAAGAACTTTCAATTCTTCTTCGATTGCCGGCAGGCGTTCTTCAAGTCCGACAATTTCCGACTGCGCCATTTCGCGCATTTCTTCGTCGTCGCCCGCTGCGTCAAGCAATTCACGCGCGCCTTCGAGTTCAGTCTGCGCGCGTTTGACTTCGTGATATTTCTCGACAATCTCGCCCAGAGCGCGATGCTGTTTCATCGTCTTAGCGTAGTTTGACATATCGTTCATCAATTCTGGCGAAGAAATCTGCGCGGTCAGCTCGTCGTAATTTTTTTCGATTTGGGCAAGTTTTTCAAACATAAAATTAATGGTTAGAAATTAGATATCAAAGATTAAATTTGCAAAATTAAACGACGACTTCTAACTCTCTTTCAAAAATCGGCGCATTTTCAACTTCTTCGGGTTCAAGTTTCAATGACTCTTTCAAGGCTTGAATAGCGACCTCTAATTGTGAATTGTCCGGCTCTTGCGTCGTAATGTTTTGCAGCCACAACCCTGGAATCGTCATTATTTTGAAAATCGCGCTTGATTCTTTTTTCGCCGCGTAGCGAATAATTTCGTACGAAAGTCCCGCAACGAGCGGCATTAAAACAATGCGAACAAGCAAGTTAAGCCACAGCGCGTCGAATTTGATGATTGAAAAAAGCACGATGGCGACAAGCATTACAACCATCAGAAATGAGGTTCCGCAGCGTGGATGCTGGCGTCTTTGAGTTTTGGCGTTCTCCGGTGTTAAATCCAAACCGGCTTCCCACGCAAATACGGTTTTATGTTCCGCGCCGTGAAACTCGAAAACGCGCCGGATGTCTTTTAAATACGACATCGTAAAAATCATTACGACGAAGAAAAACATACGCACAAGCCCGTCAATCAAATTAAAAGCAACCCACGAATCCGGTTTGATTTCCCAAACGTAAGCGCGAATCGTTTGCAGCCAGGTCGCATTTGCCGCAACTTCCGGTGAAGCCGCCCAACCCAAAGCCATAAACAAAACATTTGTAAGAACGAGCGGTGCGACAATAAACAGCAAAACGTTGAATAACAGAGCGAAAACAATCGAACCGACTGCGCTTGCCGCCTGCACGGGTTTTCTGGTTTCCGTTTTTTCCGGCATCGTAATTTTTATAGGTGCTTTCAGAAATTTTTCGTCCGTAGTGCCATTGGCTAAAATGGTTTGCGCGTCCAAATCCGCTGTTTTCTCGCGCTCTTCGTCCGTTTCCAAATCTTCGTGGGCGATGCTTGCCGAAAAGTTTAATGCTTTAACGCCGAGCGCCATTGATTGAATAAGCGTTGCGCCGCCGCGCAAAACCGGCAAATCAAGCCATTTATATTCGTCGCTCCATTTCGGCAGCGCCTCCGCCGTGTGGACAATCGTGCCGTCGCGTTTCCGAACCGCAATCGCGTAAGCCGACGGCGTGCGCATCATCACACCTTCCATCACGGCTTGACCGCCGACGATTAAATCGCGCTGAACCGAAAGAAAAATATTTAAGAAGGTGATTTTCCGATGTTTATTTTTCATAAGTTTAACGGACGAAACTTTCTCTAACGGTGTTGCCTTAACGATTAACGCCGACCTTTTTTCGCCATTCGCGCGGCGTAAAAATTTTACACCAAAAGCGAACGGAGCGTGAAAGCGTCGGCGTTAGATTATTTCGGCTAATGCTGAAAGATTAAAAAGTTTGCCACCTTTATTTTGCGCCTTGCGCGCCGGAGCGTGCGTAACGTTTGTTAAAGCGGTCAACGCGACCGGCGGTGTCAATCAATTTTTGTTTTCCGGTAAAAAACGGATGACAGTCGGAGCATATTTCGACGTGCAAATCGTCCTTAATCGTCGAGCGTGTTTTAAAGTTATTGCCGCAGGCGCAGACAACGTTGATTTCTTCGTAATTCGGATGAATTTCTGGTTTCATTGTTTTATATTTCCCCTTGTATATTTTTGCGTTGAATAAGCAAACTGTTATAATAAGTGTCTTTCAGATGAAAAATCAAGTCAAAAGGTTTTCCAGGCGCTGCCGCTCGATTCCGTAGAAACTTTTTATCGCCTGAATTTGGGCGTCCAGGCTTTCGACATCAACATTTTTCCTATGTTTTGTTCCAACAATCATATTATTTTTTGCCGTATGTTCGCTTGAGATAAACTCAAAAATGCGCGTCGCGTAACCGCTGCGTTCGAGCAGCAGAGCACGCAGCCCATCGGTTAAAGTTTCAGCTTCGCGTTCGAGAATTATACCGTGTTTAAATACGTTTTTGAACATTTCCGGCGATTTCAACTGCGGGCGAATTTCCTGATGACAGCACGGCGCGACGACGATTAAATCGGCGCGCGCGCGAATGCCTTTGAAAATCGCCTCATCCGACGCCGTATTGCAGGCGTGAAGCGCAACTAAAATATCAACATCTTGCAAATCAAAATCGTTGATGTAACCTTTTACAAATTTTAAGTTCTCAAATTCGCTCGCGTCCGCAATGTCGTTGTCGAGTTCGACAAGTCCTTCGCGCGTGTCAACGCCCGTAATTTTCACATCTATACGGCGCGTGTTTTTGAAATAATCGTAAGCGGCAAACGTTAAATAACCTTTGCCCGAACCCATATCGACAATTCGCAAACTTTTGCGGTCTTTCAGCTCGGATTTATCAAAAAGATTGCCAAGTGTTTCGACAAATTTATTTATCTGTCTCCATTTGTCGTGCTGTTTGTCGCGGATTTCGCCTTTGTCGGTTGTAATTCCCAAAGCCTTCAAATAAAAACTGTTCGGATTTACAAGAACCTGCTTTTCGCGGTTGTGGTCAATCGGCGGCTTCTCTTTAAAGGTTGGTTTCGCAACGTTTAAACGCGATTTTCCCTTTTTGCCGATGTCGAGTTGGAAATCGTTTTCGATTGTGAAAAGATGACCGCTGAAGAAATCTCTACCCAAAACTTCTTTTACCTTTTCGACGCCTTCCGCAAAATCAAAATTCTTCGCCGTGTCTCGTGTGTCCTGGCGATAAAGAAAGAAAAGGCGCGCGCCTTTTTTTGTTTCGACGAGACGAACCAGTAATTTTTGCAAATGCGCATCGTTTCCGCGATAATTGCCCAAAGTCATTTTTACGAAAGTTTCCGCGTGCAGACTTTTTGCAAATTCATTGAGAAACTTTTCGATATTTTCGGTCATAAAAAAGTTTGAAACCACAGATTAACACAGATGAACACAGATAATAATTCGATAAAAAAAGAAGATTTTACAAATAACGTTTTCGCTCTTTTGAAAGAAACATTTGAAGGCTCGCCACCCGAAGGCAGTCATTATCTCGACCGCGAAGTCGGCGTTTTGAACACAATTGAGAAAATTTCGGCTGAAAATGCTTCGCGCTCAATCGGTGGCGCGAGCCTCGCCGCGCATCTCGAACACGCTCGACATTGTCTAGTCGCGCTCGTCGAATTTATCAACGGCAGAACAGAAAAGGTAAATTGGGACGAAAGTTGGCTGATTAAAACCGTCGATGAAGATGCGTGGAATTTACTCCGCGAAAATGTCCGGCGTGATTATGAAACAGTTGCGCGAACATTTAAATCAATCGAAAATTGGGACGACGATAAAGTGGGCGACGCGATGGCAATCGTCGTTCACACGGCGTATCATCTCGGCGCAATGCGGCAAATTATGAAAAGTTATTGACCGCGGATAAACGCAGATTTATTGAAAAGAAAAATGATTAATATCAGGAACACTCTTTAGTTCGTCATTCAATATCCACCATTTTTCTTATCTGCGTTCATCTGCGGTTTAATTCACCTTAAAAATTATGAGCAATTTATTCCACTTAGCATTTCCGGTTAAAGATTTAGAAACGTCGAGAAAATTTTACGGCGAAGTTTTGGGTTGCGAAGAAGGCAGAAGCTCCGCCGATTGGATCGATTTCAACCTTTTCGGACATCAAATCGTCGCACATCTCGCGCCCGAAGCCGCCGGCATTCGACACAGAAACGAAGTTGACGCCGACCACGTTCCCGTACCGCATTTCGGAATCGTTTTGCCGATGGATGAATTTAAATCGTTTGCCGAAAAGCTAAAATCAAAAGGCGTTGAATTTATCATCGAACCGAAAATTCGTTTTCAAGGCGAAGTCGGCGAGCAGGCGACGATGTTCTTTCTCGACCCAAGCGGCAACGCGCTCGAATTCAAGGCGTTCGCGGATTTTTCGCAGGTTTTTGCTAAATGATTTTTGCCACAGAGAACACAGATTCCACAGAGAACAATTTTAAACTCTCTATGAACTCTGTGTTCTCTGTGGCTAAATTTTATGAAAAATGCTGAAATCATTATCATCGGCGGCGGCGTTATAGGCGCGAGCGTCGCTTATCATTTGACAGCGCGCGGCGCGAAAGACGTTTTGCTTTTGGAACGCGAAGCAGCGCAGGGTTTCGGTTCGACTGGAAAAGCGACGGGCGGCGTTCGCGCTCAATTTGAAACCGACATCAACATAAAAATGTCGCTTTACTCGATTGAGCTTTTTGAGAATTTCAAAGAATTAACCGATACCGATTGCGGTTACGAGCCGCGCGGCTATTTGTTTTTTGCGACTGACGACACGCAATTCGATCGTTTAAAAAGAAACGTCGAAAAACAAAAGTCGCTCGGCGTTAAAGGTGTTGAATTTGTTGATGCGCAAACGATTTCGGAAATCGTTCGAGGATTAAATTGCGACGATATTGTCGGCGGAACATTCGGCGCGCGTGACGGTTTTATCAATCCGCTCGGCGTTCTCGAAGGTTTTACACGCAAAGCGATTGAAAATGGCGCGCAAATTCAGTTTGAAACGGAAGTTTTTTCAATCAAAACCGCAAGCGGCAAAGTAAAATCCGTTTCGACAAACGAAGGCGAAATCGAATGTGAAACCGTAGTTTTGTGCGCGGGCGCGTGGGCGCGTTCGATTGCACAAACCGCCGGAATTAATTTGCCCGTCGAGCCGCTAAAGCGTCAAATCGTCTGGGCAAAAAGCGAAAATAATTTACAGGAAAATCTGCCGATGGTGATTGATTTAGGAAGCGGCTTCCATTTTCGACCGGCGAAAGATTCGCTTACGGAAATTTTGTTTGCTTATCCCGACCAGGACGAAACGCCGTCGTTCGATACAAATTTTGACGAATCTTTCATACCGAAAGTTTACGAGCGAGCAAAACATCGCGCCGCTTTTTTATACGAAACAAAAGTCGTGCGCGAACGATGCCGCGCCGGACTTTACGAAAACACGCCCGACCATCACGCGATTTTGGGCGGCTGCGCGATCGAAAATTTATATTTCGCAAACGGCTTTTCGGGACACGGCGTAATGCACTCGCCCGCCGCCGGTCGCGCGATTACGGAAATCATTCTCGACGGCGAAGCGAAATTTTTAGACGTTTCGTGTTTGAGTTTGGCGAGATTTGCAACAGGTAAACTGCTTCACGAAACGGCTTTTATTTAGTTGATAGATGTCAGATATTAGTATTGAACTGACATCTATCATCTGGCATCCATCATCTTCTATATGAAAACAGCTTTAATCCACCATCCGATTTTTCAAAATCACGACACGGGCGGAGGTCATCCCGAAACGGCAAATCGTTACGCGGTTATAATGAACGCGCTTCAAAGCGATAAAGATTCTTACGAATCTCTAACCGTTATGGAAGCCGAAAAAATTTCTAAAGGAATAATCCAAGCCGCGCACACGCCCGAACATTTCAAGCGTGTCGAAGGCGCATTTGAAAACGGTTTGGAACGGCTCGATGCGGATACGGTTATTTCAATGCACTCGTTTGAAGCGGCGATTTACGGCGCGGGCGGCGCTTGTCGGGCGGTTGACGCGGTAATGAACGCGGAAGCAGACAACGCTTTTGTTACGGTTCGTCCGCCCGGACATCACGCGACCGCCGAACACGCGATGGGGTTTTGTCTTTTTAATAATGTGGCGGTTGCGGCGCGTTACGCGCAGAATAAATATAAGGAAATTGAGCGCGTGGCAATCGTTGATTGGGACGTGCATCACGGCAACGGAACGCAGGGAATTTTCTTTGACGACCCGACCGTTTTCTTTTATTCGATGCACCAATATCCGTGGTATCCGGGCAGCGGCGCGCGCGGCGAAACTGGCTTCGGGCGCGGCAAAGGTTTTACGATGAACACACCGGTCAAAGCATTGACCACAGCCGAGGCGCAAAAGCGAATGTTTGAAAGCGCGATAAACGACATTCGCCGCGATTTCAAACCAGATTTGATAATCGTTTCCGCCGGTTTCGACGCGCACCGCGCAGACCCGCTTGGACAATTAAAATTGGAAGACGACGATTTCGTTTCGATGACGCACACGGTCAAAGATTGGGCGACGGATGCGTGCGGCGGGCGCATAGTTTCGTGTCTCGAAGGCGGCTACAATCTCGACGCGCTCGGCGCATCGGTCAAAGCGCACGTCAAGGCTTTGCAAAACTCATAGTGTTTTGATTTTTATTGCTATAATTGAAAAACAATCTCGAAAACAAAACCCTTTTGAGAGAAAAGAAGAAGGGAACATAATAACAACCTGCAACGTATTTTGTTCAAAAGTTGATACAAATTCTATTACGGAGTCTTTATATGAGTGCAGAATTTATGTTGGACAGCGGAGATGGGGTTACTGCTTCGACTTATGGAGAATTTCATCTGACGTTGACTTTAGCAGGCGATGCTGAGAGTTTGCGCGAACGCCTCGGCTCTGCGGCGGAAAAACTCGGCTACCGTATCATAAGCGATGACCCGCTTGTGGCGAGACGCGGCGGGGCAGGTTACGGTTCAATAACATCTACTGTTCTTGATTACGCAAGGACACTAACTTTTCGACTTAAGCCTGCGGGAACAGGCGCAACACTTGTTACTTTTAACTACGTCGGCTATCCGCTCAATTATAAAGGGGCGCGAGTAGTCATCACTCGTGAAGCCGAAGCCATTGCCGCTCTTGCTTCTGTCCGTCAGGGCGCGGTCACCTGTTCTGCCTGCAGTGCAGAAGCGGTTGATGATTCGCGCTTTTGCCGCCGCTGTGGTGTGCCGATGTTGGGCGAACCTGCGGAATTGCAGGTGTTACAACTGACAAATGACGCTCACGCTGGAACTAGAGATGTTTCAATTGGCGTGATTGGATTTGCGCTGGCAGTAATAACATTTGTTCTCATTATTGCAATAAAAGGAATTGACCAACTTACTGCGGCAACAGTTTTTACATTGATGTGGGCATTACCTAGTTTGATTTTAATGGTGATGGGGTTCAGACATCTGTCCCACACGTTTAGCCCCAAACAGACGGAAAAAGTAATAGCATCCGGGAGCAGGAATTCACCATTTCCAACAGAGCTCTCTACCGGTGGATTGTCAGAGTTACCGCCAATGTCAGTAACAGAAAGCACGACAAATCTGCTAACTCCTTTGCATAAGGATAAAGAAGCAATTCTTACAAAAAGAAAAGACGAAAGTATCTATTAACGGACTTGAGAGATGTTGCGCCGCCGCGTCATACAAATCATTCAACTCGAAAATTGCTTTGAACAAAGTAAAAAACAAATAGTTTAGCCGCAGGAGATTATGACACCGCTGCTTCCTTGAAATTGTTGCGACATTTAATATTTTTCTGTTAAACTTGCCGCACAATCCAAAGAGGAGAGAAAGCCGATGCCCGACGTGGAAATTCCGTGCGTGCAGTGCCGCGAAAACTTCGTTTTTAGCGAAAAGGAACAGGAAATTTTTTACCAGCGTAATATGCCGCCGCCGCAGCGATGTCCGAAGTGTAGCTCAAAGAATGCTGCAAGCGGAGCAAATGCGCCGCAGCGATTTGAAATCGTCTGTGACCACTGCGGTAAACACGACCACGTTCCATTTCAGCCGAAAACCGGTCGCTCGGTTTTGTGCAAAGATTGTCATCAGGCAAATCGTTCAAAAGTTAGATTTGCGTAGCTGTTTTTTATAAACGATAGAAAAATGATTTGTAATATCTGCGGAAGCGAAAACCTGATAAAAGGCACGATTTATGATACGGCGGGCGGCGGAAGCACCGGCTTTATTCCTGAAGAAACGTCCGCTTTCAAGAAAATGTTCGCAATGGGCGGACGCGAAATTCAGTCTTACGGCTGTATTCACTGCGGCAATTTGCAGTTTTTGATTGATTTTTCCGAAGAAGACAAACAACAACATCTGGATTTTCAACGACAGCCGCCGAGCGTAACCGAAAACTCAGACGACGAAAAATAAAACCGGGCTGTAAAATTAATTTATGACGTTTGAAACCGTCCAATTTGAACTGCGCGATGCGATGGCGATTATCACTATGAATCGTCCAGAGGCGCTGAACGCTTTGTCCTTACAGTTGACAAAAGATTTAGGCGAAGCGATTGGAAAAGCAATTGACGAAAATGCACGCGCCGTGATTTTAACCGGTGCGGGACGCGCATTTTGTTCGGGCGGCGATTTGCGTGAGATGCAGCAGTTATGGCAAAGAACAGGCAAAATCGAAGCGTTTTTAGAAGAACCGTTAAAGGCTTTGCACGATGTAATTTTACTGATTCGTGAGACGCCGATTCCGTTTGTGGCGGCTGTGCAGGACGTTTGCGCGGGCGCGGGAACAAACTTCGCTCTGGCTTGCGATATTGTTTTTGCTGCGAAGGATGCGACGTTTAACGAAGCGTTTGTGAAAATCGGACTTTCGCCCGATTGCGGCGGAAGTTTCTTTTTGCCGCGCGCCGTCGGCGAAAAGCTCGCGGCAGAGCTGTTTATGACGGGTGACGCTTTGACGGCGGAACGCGCCTTGCAAATCGGAATGATAAATCGCGTAGTTTCGGCAGAAAATTTAATGGAAGAAGCAACAAAAATGGCGCAAAAACTCGCGCTCGCGCCGACCGCTTCAATCGGACGAATAAAGCGAATGCTCAACGCTTCGTTTTCAAACAATCTGGCGCAGCAACTCGATTTAGAACACGCCTCGCAAATCGAATCGGGCAAATCAAACGATTTTCGTGAAGGCGTGCAGGCATTTTTTGAAAAACGCCAGCCGGATTTTACGGGGACTTGAAAATTTATTTTATCGCTTAGGCACAAGCCGTTAGGTTTTCGAGCCTGACGGCTTTTTTAGTAGTCGGTAGTCGGTTGTCAGTAATCAGCCAGAGAAACTGATTTTTACTGAAACTGACTACCGACTACTGATAACCGTTTATGAATCTGACTTATTGGCAATTGATTCGCGGCAATCGCAATTTTAGAAATCTGCTTTGGGGGCAGTTTATCTCCGAACTCGGCAACTGGTTTAATTTTATTGCCGGTTTGGGTTTGGTGCGCGTCGTCTCGGACGCTTCACCGCGGGCGGCTGGAATTTTATTTGCCGCGCGCCTCTTGCCGTTTGCGTTTTTGTCGCCGATTGCCGGAACTTTTGTTGACCGATTTTCGCGGCGGACGGTGATGATTGTCTCGGATTTAATGCGCGTTTTTGTCGCGTTGATGTTTTTGTTTGTTTCGGATGCGGAAAACCTCTGGATTGCATATCTGGCAACGGCTTTGCTTTCGACGTGCGGTGCGTTTTTCGATGGCGCGAAAAATGCGACGACTCCGAATCTGACCGGACGAGAAGGATTACTGGCGGGAACGGCATTGATATTTTCGACCCGATTTCTGCTGATGGCAATCGGTTCGGCACTCGGCGGCTGGGCGGCGGCGGTTTTCGGCTACAAAGTCGCTTTTCTGATTAACGCGGCTTCGTTTCTGGCGTCGGCGTTTTCCGTGTGGCTGATTCCCGAAGAAGCGACGCGGGAGGAGGAGAATTACGAATTGCCGATTACAAATTATGAGACAAATCGAGAAAAAAGAGCGTCTTTTCTAACCGAGTTAAAAGAAGGTTTTCGCTACACGATACAAAATCATTTCGCCTTGACGATTCTTTTGATGAATATTATTTGGGCGACGGGCGGCGGCGCGATAAACGTCATTTTCGAACGGATGGGCGGAATCGTTTTTGCCGAAAGAGAAAACTGGAATCCCGATATAGCCGTCGCTTTTCTGTGGACGGCGAGCGGTTTCGGTTTGTTTCTGGGAATGATGATTGCTCATCGAGTTTCGATTTATCTCGACCGCAGAAATTTGAACAGCCCGTTTATCGTCTGGACTTTAATCGTTCACGGCGTTTTGTTCGCAATCGCCGGTTTTATGCCGAGTTTGTGGCTTTTTATGATTTTCTGTTTTGTTTCTCGTGCTATTGTCGGCGTGGAATACGCCGTGCAGGAAACGATGTTTCAGCGCAGTCTGCCTGATTATATTCGCGGGCGAATATCAACATTGGACAGAGGCGCGGAAATGACCGTTTTCGGTTTGTCGAGCTATTTTTCGAGCGGTATGATGTTTTATATTTCCCCGCAAACGCTGACCGTAATTTCGGGAATTTTGTCGGCGAGCGCGGGCGTTTTGTGGTTTTTAAGAACGCGGCGTGCAAATATAAATCTTCACGCGCGCGAAGAAATTTTGAGCGATGCTTAATAAGAAATGAATAAATCTGAAAGTAAATTTAATAAAAGTATTTTAATTACGGCTCTGATGTTTACGACAATCATTTTCGGATTGTGGACGTTCTATGTCGTTTACTGTTATCCGACTTTAAAGAATAATTTGACGTTTCCGCTTCTAACGGCTTTTAACGAAGCGGTGCGAGTTTTAATTTTTGCCGGAACAACCGTTTTGTTTTTGTTGTTTGTCACCAATGAAAAACCTTTGCCGTTTCTTCATTTGACGACGAACGTCCGAAAAGGTTTGATATGGGGCGCGGCGGCGGGTTTGTTTTACGCTTCGCTGATTGTCGGTCGCGTCGCGTTTTTCGGGGCGGAAAACTTTAGTCCTAAAAGCGTTTCGATAACCGATTGGCTGACAACGATAACCGTTTCGCCTTTTATCGAAGAAGCCGCTTTTCGCGGTTTTCTGCTGCAAAAATTTGAAAAGGTTATTAATTTTTCGGCGGCAAATGTCGTCACTGCCCTACTTTTCGTCGCCATTCATTTTCCGCGCTGGATAACTCGCGACGGCGCGAATCTGTTTCCCGGAAAAGGCGCGGCAATGGCGGAGATTTTTATTCTGGGTTTATTGCTCGGCTTTCTTTTCAAACGCACAAAATCTTTTTGGGCTTGTTTCCTGCTTCACGCGGCAAACAATCTGGCGGCAGTAATTATCTGATTATTTTACAAGATTGTTTCATAAATATCTCGCAACTAAAATCTAAAACTTAGGGGTAGCTTTTTGGTTTTTGAAACTTTCCTAAACCACTCTTTCTAAGAATAAAAAGGTTGATTAAATTTTAATCAACCTTATTTTAATTCAAACAATGGAATTTATTTACGCTTTCAAAAGCTGTTTGGCAATCACCATCCGCTGAATCTCGCTTGTGCCTTCGCCGATGGTGCAGAGTTTGGAATCGCGCCAGTATTTTTCCGCAGGGTAATCTTTCGTGTAACCGTAGCCGCCGTGAATCTGAATTGATTCTTCGGAGACGCGGACGGCGACTTCGGATGCGTAAAGTTTTGCCATCGCCGATTGTTTTGTCAATTTTTTGCCTGCATCCTTCATCAAAGCGGCTTGCAGCGTCAATAATCTTGCGGCTTCGATTTGAGTCGCCATATCTGCCAACTTAAATTGTATTGCCTGAAACTCCGCAATTGGCTGACCGAACTGCACGCGCTCTTTCGCATATTTTACAGCAGCTTCGTATGCGCCCTGCGCGATGCCGACCGAGAGAGCGGCGATTGAAATGCGCCCGCCATCTAAAATTTTCATTGACTGCAAAAAGCCTTCGCCTTCGTTTCCCAAAAGATTTTCTTCCGGCACGTAACACTCTTCAAACACGACCGAAGCAGTTTCGGAAGCGCGCATTCCAAGTTTGTTTTCCTTTTTGTCCGAGCGAAAACCTTCCATTGATTTGTCGAAAATAAACGCCGAAATTCCTTTGCTGCTTTTGGATTTGTCAGTAACCGCGACGGCGACAAGCGTATTGCAGGAAATAGCGTGAGTGATAAAGTTTTTTGAACCGTTTACTTTCCAGCCGCCGTTCGAGCGAATCGCGTTCGTGCGCGTTCCCGACGCATCCGAACCTGCCTGCGCTTCGGTCAAACCCCAAGCGCCGAAGGATTCGCCCTGCGCGAGCGGCACAAGATATTTTTGTTTTTGCTCTTCCGAACCAAACATATAAATATGGTTTGAGCAAAGAGAATTATGTGCGGCAACGCTTAAACCGACCGAGCCGTCAACGCGCGCAATTTCCTCGATAATCGTCGCGTATTCGACATAACCCATCCCCGCGCCGCCGTATTCTTCGGGGAAAATCACGCCGAGAAGTCCGAGTTCGGCGAGTTTCGGACGCAGTTCGACTGGAAAATGCTGCGTCTCGTCCCATTCCATCACAAACGGACGAATCTCGCTTTCGGCAAATTCGCGCACGCTCATCTTTATTTGCTGTTGTTCTTCGGTAAGTTCAAAATTCATAAATAGTTAATATATATAAAAAGTTTATTCGATTGTATCAAAAAATTAGCATAAAATAATCTCCGATGCGGACGATTAAAATGTTTTTGAAATGGATTTTGGCAATCGGATTTGTGCTTGCGGGAATCAATCATTTTATCAACACGCAGTTTTATTTAAAGATTATGCCGCCGGTTTTGCCCGCGCCCGTTTTTCTAATTTACCTGAGCGGAGTTTTTGAAATTATTTTAGGCGTAATGCTTTTGATACCGAAATTTTCGCGGATTGCTGCTTGGGGTTTGATTGCGCTTTTAGTTGCGGTCTTTCCTGCCAATATCTATATGGCGATGAACACGCGGCTTTTCACCGAATTCAGTCCGGCTGCGCTCTATCTTAGATTACCGATGCAAATTGCTTTAATCGTGCTGGTATTTTGGTTTACAAAAAGGAGGAAGGAAACAGAAAGTGAAAAGCTAAATTTCAACAAATGATTTGTTTTCTTTCATTTACTGTTTACCGTTAAAAACTATGGATTGGAAAAAAAACATCATTGAGACGTACGAAGAGATTCGTGATTTATTAAAAAACACAAAACGCATCGCCGTTCTCGGCATCAAGACTGAAGCGCAATCTTCTCAGCCCGCCTTTTACGTGCCGCAATATATGGCAAACGCCGGATTTGAAATCGTTCCCGTGCCGGTTTACTACCCGGAGGCGACAGAAATTTTAGGACAAAAAGTTTATCGAAAATTAGCGGACATTCCGGGCGAGATTGATTTGCTGAATGTTTTCCGTCGCCCGAACGATATTCCGCCGCACGTCGAAGACATTCTGGCGAAAAAGCCGCGAGCAGTTTGGTTTCAATCAGGCATTCGCAACGATGCGGTTGCCGAAACTCTTGCCAAAGAAGGAATTCGGGTTGTGCAGGATTTGTGTTTGATGGTCGAGCATCGCGCTTTGAGGTAATCGAAGCGCAATGTCAATTAACTTAAAATTTTCCCCACAAAAATCAGCGTTTCTTAAATTTTCCTGATTGAATTTTTTTCGGTTTCACACTTCGTGAATGAGTTTTGAGTTTGGGTTGAACCGATTCATCTTGCGGCGTGAATTTTTTTAGAGTTTTTTGCGTCGGGGTTCGGAAAAAATTCACTTCGTCTTCATCGAGAAGGCGATACGCGCCGACGGGAATTCTGTCGTCTTTGATGTGTCCGATTGAAATGCGGCGCAGTTTTACAACCGAATGACCAACGGCGTCGAACATTTTTCTGATTTGCTGGTTGTGTCCTTCAAAAAGCGTAACTTCATACCAGCCGTTGTTTTCGGTCGGTTTTAAGTTTCTGATTTCGGCGGGCGCAGTTTTGAAGCCGTCGGGAAGAAGCGTTCCGCGCCGCAGTTTATTGAGCGCGACTTCGGTCGGCAAGCCTTTTGTTTTGACTTCATAAACTTTCGGAACGGCTTTTGACGAAGCGACAAAATTTGTAAATTCACCGTCGTTGGTCAAAATAATCAAGCCTTCGGTGTTGAAATCCAATCTTCCGACCGGATGAACTTTGCCGAAACCTTTGACCAAATCCGTAACCAGTTTTCTGCCTTCCGGGTCGGCTGCGCTCGACAGATAGCCTTTCGGTTTGTTCAGCAAAATATAAACATTCGCGCGCCTTTCGAGCTTTTTATTGATTAATTTTCCGCCGACTTTGATGTGGTCGGTTTCCGGGTTAGCTTTAGTTCCGGGTTCGGTTATGACTTCACCGTTGACGGTAACCGCTCCGTCCGCGATTAGTTCTTCGGCTTTGCGCCGCGAGGCGATTCCGGCTTGCGCGATAAGTTTTTGCAGGCGTTCTTTCATTTAACATTCAACATTTATCATTTATCAATTCTGGTTGTTTTCAGAATCGAGAATAAAATTTTTGCGAGTTCATCGGCATCCATATAGATACTTTCAAAAGTTCGTTCATTTATATAATCAGTATCTTTAAGAAGTGAGAGCCAGTATTTTGTTTCTAAACATTCCTTATAAGCGAGGCTGATTTTACTCGAAAAATCCGCTTCGGAGATTGCTCCGTTTGCTTCGGCAATGTTTGCGCCGATGGAAGTTCCGCTTCTGAGCATCTGTTTTGATAATACAAACTCTTTCTTATTTTCTCGCAAGTACTGAAACGCCTTTACTATCCGAATTGCAAATTTATACGCTTTTTCATAAGTAACATTATCCTTTTTCATTTATCATTTATCATTTATCATTGAACACTAAATGCATATAAGTTATATCTTGATTTTAAGACTTCGGTAAATGATAAATGTTGAATGTTAAATGTTCAATGAACAAGGTCCTCGAAATCTTCGATTGACGGTAACTCCGACAAATCCTTTAGACCAAACTGTATCAGAAAATCTTTCGACGTGCCGTATTGCATCGGTCGCCCGACGGTTTCCTTTCTGCCGCGGGCTACAATCAGGCGTTTGTCGAGCAGAGTTTTGATTGCCGAAGCCGATTGGACGCCGCGAATTTCTAAAATTTCCGGCACGGTTGCCGGTTGTTTGTATGCGATAACGGCGAGTGTTTCCAGCGCGGCGAGCGACAGTTTTGCCGATGGGCGAGTTTTTAGAAACGCGCGAATTTCCGCGTGAAACTTGGTGCGCGTAGAGATTTGCCAGCCGCCGGCGATTTCCCGCAACTGCAAACCGCCATCGCGCTCTTCATATTCTTTTGACAATTCTTCGATTGCAGATTGAATAATTTCCTTTTCTTCTTCTAATACGTCAGCCAAGATTTTGATGCTTAAAGGCTCGTCGGCAACGAAAATCAAGGCTTCGATTATTGAAACGAGTTCGGCAATGCTTCGCGCTTTTTTTTCCTCAATTTCTGAATCCATAAATTTTTCGCCACAGAGACTTTCAGAATGATAAATGCGGAATTTGTTTTTCATTCACCATTCATCATTTATTAGTTCTCTGCGGTTAAACTTTACTTAAAATAATTACACCGAAGGTTTTATCTTGCAGCAGTTTTACGCTTTCGGTGCGGACGATTTCCAGAACAGCGATAAATGCCAGAACGAGTTCGGTTTTACTTTGCATTTCCCGAAAAAATTCAAGCAAATTTAACTGTTTAGTTTGTAGGATACGCCGTTTCAGGTTTTTTATCATTTCCGATAGAGACATCTCCTCGCGCTGGATTTCTATCTGAATTTCTTCGGTTTGGCGTGCGATGATTTTTTGGAAAACATTGAGCAAATCGAAAACCGAGACGTTTACTTCCGTGTTGTTTTCGTCCGTTTCGATTTGCCCGCGCGGGAAAACCGCCTGCTCGATAGTCGAGCGAGTGTAGAGCATCTGCGCCGCCGATTTAAATCGTTCGTATTCGAGCAGACGGTCAACAAGTTCCCGGCGCGGGTCTTCAATACCTTCTTCCGTCTCATCAGAAATCTCGCGCGGCAGAAGCATTTTCGATTTTATTTCAATCAAAGTCGCCGCCATAACAAGCAAATCGCCTGCCAGAGCAATGTCTAGACTTTTCATCAATCGAATGTATTTCAAATATTCGTTCGCAATGCGCGCAATCGGAATATCGAAAATATTCGCCTGTTCCTGTTTGATTAAAAAAAGAAGAAGGTCGAGCGGTCCGGCAAATGCGCCGAGTTCGAGGTTGATTTCATCCGTCGAAGAAGTCGCGACAATGTGCGGCTTTTCGGTGAAGAAATCAAATGTCAATTGTTCGGTCGACTGTTCCATATTCAGCAAACTGCTGTTTGTAAAAAATTACTCTCGTTCAAAAACATTATCTCTTTCAACGCGGCAAATTCTTGTCGCAAATGTTTTGTAAAACGTTTCGTAACCTTTAATTTGCGCGATTTTGTGTTCGACGTTTTCGCGCCAGTCGGCAATCGCTTCCAGAGTTTCCCAGTAGCAAATTGTGATTCCCAAACCTTCGCTGCGGGCGTGTTCCATTCCGAGAAAACCTTTTTGCTGCGCGGAGAGTTCAGCCATTCGCTGCGCCATTTCGTTGTAGCTGTTTTCTTCGCCTTCGACTCGGATTGAAGTGAAAATTACCGAGTAATACGGCGGCTTTGGAGTCTTTGCAATTTCTGACATCTTAAGTATTATTCTCCCGAATTTATCAAATCCATCGCTTTTTCAATCGGTCTGGCAATAACGGCTTTATCGCCGAGTTCTACAATCGGACGTTGCAGCAAACTCGGATGCTCGACAATAAATTTTATAATTTCGTCCGGCTCGGTCTCTTTAGACAAATTCAATTCTTGAACAATCGTTTCCTTCTTTCGCAGAATTTCAAATGGCGTGAGTTCGAGTTTTTTCAATAGACGGCGGAGTTTTTCTTCGGTCAATTCTTCGGCGAAATAATTTATTCTTTCATGTTCTATGTTGTTTTCACGAAACAACTGCGCCAAATTGCGACAGGTCGTTCAAGTGGGCTTTTCATAAACGATAATTTTGTCTGACATAATTTTTAAGCTAAAACGGATTCGGGGATTTCGATGTTGAGTAATTGTTTGCGCCCTTTTCGATTACGACTAAATATTTTGCTGCCTTTTTCATAATCTCCAAACTATTTTAATCCTGCTTGAATTAAAATACTACGTTCGGTTTTCGGGTGAAGTTCGTCGCCGCCGTGTCCGGCAATCGTAACCGTTCCGCGCTTTGTCGAATGTTTATACAGACGATGACTGCGCCGCGCGTCCTATTCAAAATCCAGCCGTCTTTTTCAATGATTTTAACAATATCTTTAATTTTCATCGCGCGCCGACGATTCCCATTCGCTCATAAACGGTTTTTAAAGTTTCCCGCGCAATCGAGCGTGCTTTTTCCGCGCCGGTTTTCAAGATTTTTTCCAGTTCTCCGTCGTCAATTTGTTTGACGCGCTCTTGAAACGGTCTTAAGAATTCGACGACCGTTTCGGCGAGTTCCGATTTCAAATTTCCGTAGCCTTTACCCGCGAAATTCGCTTCGCATTCTTCGGCAGTTTTGCCGGTAAGCAATTGGTAAATCGTCAACAAATTATTGATTGCCGGACGTGATTCATCAAATTTTATGTTGGTTCCCGAATCGGTTACGGCGCGTTTTATTTTTTTCTGTATAATGTCGGCATCATCCAATAAAAATATCGAGCCATTTAAGTTTTCGTCTGATTTCGACATTTTTTTCGCTGCGTCGGCGAGCGATAAAATTTTCGCGCCCGTCGGCGAAATAAATGCATCAGGGATTTTGAACGTCTCGCCGTAATCGCGGTTAAAGCGTGTCGCCAAGTCACGTGTTATTTCAAGATGCTGCTTCTGGTCGTGTCCGACGGGAACCAAATCGGTTTTGTAAAGCAATATGTCGGATGCCATCAGAGTCGGATAGACGAGCAATCCGGCGGAAACGTTTTCACCGCGAACGCGAGATTTATCTTTGAATTGCGTCA
This sequence comes from Acidobacteria bacterium 28-9, assembly GCA_002050355.1. GTDB lineage: Bacteria > Acidobacteriota > Blastocatellia > Pyrinomonadales > Pyrinomonadaceae. The sequence goes on along the minus strand of MWYY01000072.1, from coordinate 53,381 downwards.
TTCGTTCAAGCTCGCCGATACGCGCCACGCAATTTAAAATCCAGGCAAGTTCGCTGTGTTCTGAAACGTCGGATTGAACATAAACGGTTGAGATTTGCGGGTCAATGCCCGAAGCCAGGTAAATACGCGCTAAATCTAAAGTCTTTTGCCGCAAAACTTTCGGCTCTTGCGCTACGGTTACGGCGTGCAGATTGACGATGCAGAAAAAACTCTCATATTCGTTTTGCAGCGCAACCCAATTTTTTAGTGCGCCTAAGTAGTTTCCGATGTGCAGATTTCCGGTTGGCTGCGCGCCGCTGAAAATGCGTTTTTTCATAAAACTATAACCAGGGAGTTACAAGAAGATAATTTACAAATTGAAAAACCGGGCGCATCACAACGCTGATAACGCCCATATAAAGCAGCGCCATCAAAATCAAAAATCCGTATTGCTCAAGAAAAGCCAGCGCCGGTTGAGCGCTTTCGGGAAGAAACGTCGCCAGAACCTTGCTGCCGTCGAGCGGCGGAAACGGCAGTAAATTAAAAATTGCCAGAGAAACGTTCAGAAAAATCAAATTCATAAACAAAGTTATAATCGGCTTGCCGATGCCATCTCGAAAAGTTTCGCTTGCGAAGACGCCGAACTCGATTAACGTTTTGAAAATCAGAAAACTGACGACGGCGATAAAAAGATTTGCCAGGATTCCGGCGATGGAAACCATTACGTTGGCGGTTTTGAAATTCGTCCATTTGCGCGGGTTGACCGGCGTCGGTTTGCCCCAGCCGATAAGCGGAATCGCGCCCAAAGCGCCGCCGATTGCGCCGAAAATGAAACTGACAATCGGTATCAGAAGCGTTCCAATCGGGTCGGTATGCGCGACCGGATTTAAGGTTACACGCCCGAGCATAAACGCCGTGTCGTCGCCGTATTTGTGCGACATCCAGGCGTGCGCGGCTTCGTGTGCCGAAATCGCCAGCAGAAGAACGACCATAAAAATTATCAGTTGACTGACTAATTCCGCCAAATTTATTTCGCCCATTTTATTACTCCAATTTCCAAATCATCTGATTGGCAAGTTTACTCGTCTTTTGTTAATTCCGAAACAAACAAGTTTCGTTGTTTTTACCGTTAAATTGTGCCATTCTTTTTCGAACAAAACAAAATAAGGATATGAAAAAACACATTGTTTGCATCGCCAGCGAACACAAAGGAAATGATTTTTTCGAGGAATGTTACGATGCCGGTTGGCGCGTAACGCTCATAACGCGCGAAAAATTGCTCGATTCGCATTGGTCTTGGACGAGTTTGAGTGAAGTGAGAACCGTTAAAAACGACGCCAAAACAGAAGATTACGCGCGCGCCGTAACGAACATTACCGGAACAAGGAAAATCAACCGCGTCGTCGGCATTGACGAATTCGACGTTTTGACGGCGGCAAAAGCGCGCGAGCATCTTCAAATCGAAGGCATCGGAAATTCTTTCGCGCTCCGCTTTCGGGACAAATTGCGAATGCGGAATATGGCTGCGAAATTAGGCGTGCCGTGTCCCGAATTTACCGGCGCGTTTCGCCCCGACGAGATAAACGAATTTTTAGACTGTGTTCCCGCGCCCTGGATTATCAAACCGCGCACGGAAGTCAACGCTTTCGGCATTCGCAAATGTCGGACGAAAGAAGAGATTTGGCAAACCTTAATCGAACTCGACGCGCGGCACACCTGGCGCGACCATCCGTCGCAGTTTTTGATTGAACGATTTGTCGAAGGCGCAGTTTTTCACGTTGATTCGGTTGTCGAAGGCGGCAAAGTCGTCGCTTCGGGCGTAAGCCGCTACGGTACGACGCCGATGAAAGTTTCCCACGCCGGCGGCGTCTTTACGACTTTTGTTTTGCCGCACAAATCGAAAGAACGCAGAGAATTGGAAAAGTTAAATAAGCAGCTTCTAAAAGGCTTTGAATACGAGCGCGGAGTGGCGCATGTCGAATTTTTGCAATGCGCCGAGACGGGAAAATTTTATTTATTGGAAGTTGCGGCGCGCGTCGGCGGCGCGTATATCGCCGATGTTTTGGAACAGGCGAGCGGTTTTAATCTCTGGCGCGAATGGGCGAAGCTGGAAATCTCGGACAAAGCGAATCCATACAAGCCGCCGAAAATACGCTGCGATTACGCCGGAATCGCGCTCTGTTTAGCAAATGAAGACAAGCCCGACACATCACATTACACCGATGCAGAAATCGTCCGTCGCGTCTCGAAACCTAAGCACGTCGGGCTAATTTTTCATTCGCAAAAATACGAGAGAATCGAAGAATTACTCAAGGTTTATACCGAGAAAATTACGCGCGATTTTCTCGCCGTCGCGCCGACTAAAGAGAGATACGACGACTGAAATTTATTTTGTGAAAGTTTGTGAAAATTTGTGAAAATAGGAAAGAGTGAGAAAAGATGGCTCGTTGCCGCAATCGTTGAACTTTTGCTGGCAGGATGGTTTTTGTTTTTAGTCCGGTATCTTTATAATTCTGCCGTCAATACGCCGCCGTCGGCAAATACATCGGGCGAAGGCGATATGGTTTCGGCTTTCCTGATGCTTATACTTTTGGCGGTTGCCGCATTTCTCGCCTTAGCATTTTTAATTTGTATGCTGGTTTTTATGGTGAAAATTTTTAAAAATCGCAATACTTAAATGACAAAAAATGCGTTAAAATATCAATAAAAATCGTCAAAATAAATTTTTTAATGAGAGCTTTCTCGACGAACTTTTTTCGCACCGTTTTCTTTTTAACCACTTGTCCTTTAAACTTACGTCTTTTATGAATGCCGAGACTTCTTTACGAACAAATTCACCCGCGATTTTAGACCACGATTTAGAAAAATATTTCCCCGAACTTCTCAAATTTAAATCAAGTGCAGAGCTCAAAAAATCCGTCGTTTATCAAAAAATCAAATCGCAAGTCGAAAGAATTTTAAACGCGGTCGTGCAGGAAGATTTTGCGCCAGAAGTTTTTGAGAAATCAGAAACGATTCGCGCTCTGGCGTGGAATGTCGAACGCGGAAATCGTTTTGACGGAATTATTGAAGCGTTCAAAAATCACGAGCAATTAAAGCAGAGAGATTTGCTGCTTTTGACCGAACTCGATTACGGAATGGCGCGCAGTGGAAATCGTTTTGTCGCGCGGGATTTGGCGAAAGAATTAAACTTAAATTACGCTTTTGCGCCGGTTTATATCGCTTTGCAAAAGGGAAGTGGCGTTGAATCGCAGGTCGCGGACGAGAATACGAAATCACTTCACGGTTTGGCGATATTTTCGCGCTTTCCGATAAAAAACGCCCAAGCAGTTGCGCTTCCGAACGGTAAGGACAAAATGCTCGGCAAGGAAAAACGGCTCGGATATCTTCGCGCTTTGATTGCCGACATCGCACATCCGGCGGCTGGTGATTTTCGCGCCGTAACCGTTCATCTCGACGCGCATTCGTCGCGCGCGCACCGGCACCGTCAAATGAAAATTGTGCTTGACCATCTGGAAACCTTGCCTAACCTTCCGACTGTCATCGGCGGCGATTGGAACACGACGACTTACAATGCGCAAAGCGCAAATCGCGCGATTGCCGGTTATTTTCGTCGCGTTCTGATGGGAGTCAAATCAGTCGTCAGAAATCATTACCCGCATCCAGACCGTTATTTTGAAAAGGGTTTGTTCAATGAAATCGAGCGACGCGGTTTCGATTACAAAAACTTAAACGAAATCGGCGTCGGAACTCTGCATTACGATATGGAAAACGCCGCCTACAACACAAATCTGAGCGACTGGGTGCCGCGCTGGTGTTTTCCGTTTATCTTTTGGGCTGCAAAACAAGTCGGCGGACGAGTCTCGGCGCGTCTCGATTGGTTTGCGGGAAAAGGAATTGAGGTTCGGGGAAAACCGCAAACAATCGGTAATCTATTCGACGCTGAAAGTTTGCCGCTCTCAGACCACGATGCGGTGACTTTGGACTTTGCACTTCTAAAAAGGTAAGATTAAGCCGCTAACAAACACCCAATGAAAAAGCAAAAATGCGAAAAATTTTGAGTAATGCCGAATAACTTTTCTGCCTTTTCACTTTTCAACATTCCGTCCAAGTTTGTGCATAGCTAAATCCGAGGAGAAAAAATGTCAGAAGTAAGTTTTTGTCAAACAATCAGTTTTAACGCCGACAATTTTGATTACGAAACCGTTAATCAGGAAAACGGCAATGCCACGATGATAAAATTCCCGATTGACGATGCGCGTTATAGCGCCGGCGATGTCGTCGTCGTTTTAGACAAGGACGACATTCAATTTCACGGTATAATCGGAAAAATCGAGAGCGGATATGCATTCGCCTACGACCCGAAAGGCTCGCTGCTGCCGGGAACGGTGCAATAAAAAGTATCAAGTTCCAAATTTTAGTGTCTTAAGATGGATTGAAAAATTGACGGTAAATCTAAGACTCAGGACTTGAAATTAAATTTGACTTGACACTTTTGCCCCAGATTTTTATTATCGAATTCGCCACTCGCGCGTGGGGTAGTAGCTCAGTTTGGCAGAGCGCTGCGTTCGCAATGCAGAGGTCAGGAGTTCGACCCTCCTCTACTCCACCAATGTTTTCAACAACTTAGGCAAATCCATCAGCTTGCCTATTTTCATTTGGGACAAATTTGGGACAATTTTCGCTCGCCGCCTCCAAGCCGTCGATTGCCTTTCGTTTCGATTTACTCGTCGAATGCGTGTAGCGCTTTGTCATTCGCAAATCGCTGTGTCCCAAAATCTCGGCAATCGTAAAAGCATCAACTCCATTTTCCGCCAATCGTGTTGCCGTCGTGTGCCGCAAATCGTGAAAACGAAAGTTTTTTATCCCTGCGTTTTCACGCGCGATTTTAAAGCCCTTTTTGACATCCGTTAGCGGTAAGTCGGTTTTCGGACTCGGAAAAACGAATTCATTTTCCTTCGGCAAGCTCTTGAGGATTTCAAACAGCTTGTTTGCCATCGGAACGACTTTCGGCTTCCCGTTTTTATCAAGCGTGCGGACGACTCGCAATGAGAAATCCACTTCCGACCATTTCAGCCGAAAAATCGCGCCGCGCCGGAATCCCGTGTAGATTGCCATCGTTACGATATTTTTCAGCAGCGGGTAATCCGCCAATTCGTTTAATAATCTGGCTTCTTCCGCGTGCGTTAAATAACGAACGCGCTCGTTATTTAACCGGAACCGTTTAACTCTCGAACACGGATTGGTTTCGATAATCTCGTCGTCTATCGCAAGAGAAAAGATTTTCACGAGTCAGCAAATCTACTATCTCGGTGATTTTGTCCGATAGGATTTTGTTATTGATTGACATTTTTTTTTCCTTCACAGATGGAATTGCTTTAGCGGCGGCGGGCGGAGTTTTAGGGAGCCTGAAAATCAAAAAGACCGGCTGTCTCAATTTAGAGACGGCTAGTCTTTTTATAACAAAAATGATTTGGTTGAATATTGGAAACATCGAAAAAAAACAAAAATAGTTTATTTTCGATGTATTTCCTCTTTTACCGGATTCTGCCGAGCGAAGTCGTTTCCTTTATTTAATTCTCCAAGCACGCCGTCTTTTATATACAGAAAAATCTTTCGTGGCTTTGCCTCCGGCTCGTCTAATCCGCTTAACATCGGTCGGAGTTTAACCAGCCGGTTAGATAAAGTTTCAGGAGTTTTGATGCCGAGATTTTCGGCGACGGCTTTGATGGTTATAGAATTTTCAGCTTCAAATTCATTTCCGGTTTCGGCGTTGTCTTTTTACCCTAACGTTGCGTGGCGGCGGTTTCGCCCCACGTCAACCCAATCGTTCTGTCGCTTCGCGTAATTATCGAAAAGAAAGTTTTAGTTGCCGCCTGCAAGCCTGCAATTAATTTTCCAACTTGTGCAGGTGCGCGTTGTGCGGCGTGATTTCTTTGCGACAGTGATTACATACGAGCAGCAGCGAGGTGGTTTGACCACAGGAATCGTGAACTAATTGCGGTTTGTCTCCGAATTCAGTCAGGAGCCAGCGATTTCCCAATTCATCAGCAGAGCCAAAATCGGCAACAGTTCGCACCCGCTTTCGGTCAGGTGATATTCGTATCGCTCCGGCTTTTCCTGATACATTTTTTTCTTCAGAATTCCGCTTTCGACAAGGGTTCTCAGGCGGTCGGTCAGCACGTTGCGCGAGATTCCCAATTCCGTCAAAAGTCGGTCGAAGCGGTGTATTCCGTAAAAAACATCACGCAAAAACAGTAGCGTCAGCGTCCACCATTCGCCCATCACGTCCAGCGTTCGCGCGCAGGTTTTTATATAAAATAATGAAAAGTCGGCGATTAATCGCCGACTTTTTCTTTTTCCTTGAATCCGAATTGAAACTGATTTATTTATTGAAAGCTATCTTTGAAACGCTTCCCGCCTGAGAATTTAACCGTTTTGCTTGCCTTAATGGTAATCGCTTCGCCGGTTGAAGGATTGCGTCCTTGACGTTCAGCCCGCTGCCCGAGTTTAAGTTTTCCGATTCCGGCAAGTTGAACGTTGCCGTTTTCTTTAAGTTCGGAAATTAGAAGCTCCGCGTGAGCGTCTAACACTTCTTTTGCTTTCGCTTTCGTAATGCCGGTTGTTTCAGCGAGTGCGCTGACCAGCTCGGTCAATGATTTTCTTTACCGCCGGTAGATGTCTTGTTGCCTGCTGTTGCTGCTTTTTTAGCTGCGCCGCCCGTTGTTTTTGCTGAATCGTTTTTCTTGGTTGCCATAATTAATAATTGTCCTGTTTTTAAAATTTAAAATTACTTGAGATCTAAAATAACTTATCACAATTGATGTATCAATTTGCGCGAGTTTTTAAATCTATTAATAATCAAATTGAGGCTTAAAATTTAAGGCGGCGTCTGCCACACCGCCGCCCGTTTCGGGCGAGGTCCTCACCCCCTCGCCCTTTGTCCGCCCGCGGGGAGCGGGCAGCTTAGATAAAACTTCTCGAAATAGATATATTATTCGCGTAACTTTTGCTTAGAAATCTCAAAGCCGAAAAAACTTTTCGCCTAGCCATTTACACCATTGGACTGAAATTTTCCGACTAACCGCCCGCGCAAATGTTTTCTCATTCATTTCCTAAATTTATTGCCCGCCAGGATGCTGCTTGAGCCATTCGGCGCGAAGCAGAAAACTTCCTTCCGTGACGATTTTGTCGCCGACGTTCAAACCTTCCAGCACAACATATCGCCCGCCATTTTCTGTCCCCAAGCGCACTGGTTTTAATATGAACACATTCGGTTTATCGGTTACGACGAAAACCATTTGCCGGTTATTAATACTCTGTACGGCTGCAGCCGGAACGACGGGCGCGGTCATTTCCGCCGTTCCAGTCGCGCCGAAAGCGACGTTGACATACATTCCAATTTTCAAAATCTGTCCCGGGTTTTCAAGTTCGACGCGCGCCTGCGCTGTTCGCGTGTCTTGGTTAATTTCCGGGGCAATGTAGGTTATCTGCCCGCGAAAGAGCCGTCCCGGATATGCGTCGGTTGTGACTGAAGCACCGCTTCCTGCGCGAATCCGTCCCAAGTCTTTTTCATAAACTTGCGCGATAACCCAAACGCTTGATAGATTCGTGACCTTCATCAATTCTTTATTGGCTTCGACGACCTCATTTTGATTGACCGAGCGAGCCGTGATGGTGCCGGAAACGGGCGAGGTTATGGCAAGCTCAGAAGTAATCTGCGACGGAGAGCGGAGCGCATCAACTCGCCCGGGCGATAAACCAAGCACGATCAACCTTTGGCGAGCGGCGGCAAGGTCGGATTCGCCGGTTCTGAGTTTGACGGCGGCTTGCTCGAATTCCGCGTTGCTGACCGGAGCAATACGGGCGACTTCCGTCGCGCGCTTGTACTGCCGGCGCGCGTTCTCTAATTCGGCTTCGGCGGTTTTTAATTTCGTGCGCTCCTGATCGAATTCTTCGCGGCTTACCGCCCCGATTTCGACGAGCTTGACGGCACGTTTATAACGTCTTTGCATTTCGTCGAGTTCGGCTTCGGCGGTTTTTAATTTTGCCTGCGCCTGATCTAACTCTCCGCGACTGACCGGATTGATTTTCAAAAGGCGCGCGGCGCGTTCGTAACTTTGCCGCGCTGTGTTCACTTCGGTTTGAAGGGCAAGAAAGCGTGATTGCGCCGCCGCGAGTTCGTCGCTCGAAACGACGGCGATTGTTTGCCCACGGCTGACGTTCTCGCCAAGCCGCGCCGTCACGCTGCGAACCACGCCGCCGATTTGTGAAATCACAGGTGTCTCGCTGTAAGCGTTCGCCTGCACAACGCCGGTTGCGCTCGTCTGCGCGGCTTCCTGCGACAAGGCTTCGCCGACCGATTCGATCTTGATTCCGCTGCGTTCGACTTGTTCGGGAGCAATCGTCACGGTTTGTTCTTCAGTCGTCGGAGAAGATTGTTCATTACTGTCAAATGAAATTGCGCGCGGCGCAGGCACCGGCTGACCGCTCTCTTTACTACCATGAAAAAGCCAAAAAACAAACACCCCCGCTACTACGACTCCGATAACCGCCAGAGCGATATACATCGGCTTGCGGCTCGAATTTCGATTTTCGGTCGAAGCAGCTTCGGCTTTTTTAACCCCTTCGAGTTTCTCGCTTTCGCTTTCGTCTTCCGTTATTTTTTTTTTATTTTCTTCCGTCATTTCTTTATCAACTCCGGCGCGTTCGTCGCCCGCAAAATTTCCACCCGCGCCGTGTAAACCGCCAGTTGCGCGTCAATAAATTCGTTTTCAAGCTCGATAAAGCGGCGTTGCTCAATCAGGTAATCAATTAAATTTCGCGCTCCGAGTTCGTATGTTTGCCGCACGACCTGCAAGTTGGCATTGGCTTGGTCGCGCACGCCGACGCGGAAAATCTCATTGGCGCGAGCCGCGCTTTGGTAGCGGGCGAAAGCGGCGGCGACTTTGCGGCGAATCGTCAGTTCGGCAAATTGGCGACGCGTCCCGGCGGCGGATAAATTGGCGGCGGCGGCTTCAATCGCGCCTTGATTGCGGTTGCGGACGGGAAGCTCGAAGGTAACGCCGAATTTGAAAGAATGAAAAACATCCTGCACAGGTCTTAGTTGCCCCGCGTTGGTAATGCCATTGACGGGAAAGCTGAAATTGTTTCGTCCATAACCTGCCGAAACGCTTGCGTCAATACGCCCAGCGGCTCGCGCCTGTTCGATTTGCGCTGCGGCGAGAGTTTCCATCGCCTGCACCGCGAGCAAGTCGGGGCGCGTCTGCAAAGCCTGTTGAGTCGCTTCGGCGAGCGGCGGTAAAGGCGCGAGCAAGTCCCGAAAATCGCCGCGCAGCCGCAGCGGTTCTTCCGGTTTCATTCCGAGCAGATTGCGAAGTTCTAAAAATGAGATTTCGGTTTTGCCCGCTTCGGTTTCGCGCGTCGAGCGCAGGCGATTGACTTCGACAAGCGTCATATTTTCTTCGAGCGGCGCGGTTTTGCCCTCGCCCACGCGAGCCTGCACGAGTCGGAATCCGCCGACGGCTGTTTCGAGCAGATCTTCCACCAGTTTCAGTTTGAGCGTGTTTGCCAGTGCTTCGCCGAATTTGGCGCGAACTTCCGCCGCCAGCAGTCGCTCGCGGTTGGCAACTTCTTTTTCGCGCACGGACAATTCGGCTTCGGCGACATTGACGCGCGTTTTTCGCCGCCCGCCGAGTTCGAGCGGCAAACTTCCCGCGATCATCGTGTCATTGTCGGAGCCTCCGATTTGCTCCTGACGACTGAACTCCACGCTTGGATTCGGTCTTAACCGAGCTTGTTTGACAAGGGCGCGCGCCGCTTCGATTTCTTTTCGCGCAGCCGCCATCTCGCCGTTATTCAAGAGCGCGAAAGCGACGGCTTCATCCGCCGTCATCCCGCCTGTTTGGTCGAGATAGCGCGATAAAGTCGCCGGCTCATCCGGCAAAGTGGTCGGCTGCGTTTGAGCTAAGGCGGGCATCTGCGCCGCCAGCAGTAAACCGGCGCACAGCAACCGCCGCGAAATTTTTTTGGTAAATTTGAAAAACATTTTGTTATTGCTGAACCGGCACGCCCGCGCTGCCGTCGGTTCTTTTTAAATGCGGGTAATCTCCTTCTCATTACGTTTTCCGGTTTCTACGGGCGCGTCCGGTTCGCCGTTTTCAAACTCGCCTTTATCAAAATCTTCCGCTTCTCGCGCAGACGAAACTGCCGCTTTTTCTTCTTTTCTTAACTCGCGCTCGTGAATCCAGTAAAAAATCACCGGCGTTACAATCAAAACGTGCAGCAGGCTCGAAACCATTCCGCCGAGAACGGGCGTGGCAAGCGGTTTCATCACTTCCGAACCCGCGCTCGAACTCCACATAATCGGCAGTAGTCCCGCCACGACCGTCGAAACAGTCATCACTTTCGGTCTGAGACGCAGCAACGCTCCTTCCTTGACGGCTTCCATCAATGCTTTGCGCGTCAAGCGTCCGCCAAGCTCGTGGCGTTTTTTCTCAACCGCTTCGTTCAGATAAATCACCATCACCACGCCGGTTTGAACGGCTGTTCCAAAGAGCGCGATAAAGCCGACCCAGACGGCGACCGAAAAGTTGTAGCCCAAAAACCAAACCAGATACACGCCGCCCGTCAAGGCGAACGGCACGGCGAGAAGAACGTGCGCGGCTTCCAGCACGGAGTGATAAGTCAGATAAAGCAAGCCGAAAATTACCAGCAAAACAATCGGAATAACGATCAGCAGACGGGCGCGGGCGCGCTGCTGGTTTTCGTATTGACCGCTCCAATTGATGTAATATCCGGCGGGCAACGGCACTTGTTTGGTGATTGCCGCCCGCGCTTCCTCGACGAACGAGCCGACATCGCGCCCGCGGACATTTAATAGAACCGTGCCGCGCAGAAGTCCGTTCTCGCTCGAAATCATCGTCGGACCTTCAACCTTGCGAACGTCGGCTAATTGAGCGAGCGGAACGGTGTTGCCGTTCGCTGCCATAATCGGAATTTGCCCGATGGCTTCGGCGCTCGCGCGAAACTCCGGCGCGTAGCGGACACGAATCGGGAAACGTCTGCGCCCTTCAATCGTCACCGATAAATTCGTCTCCCCGATGCCTTTTTCGATTGCGTCTTCAATCATCCGCGTGTCAATCCCGTATCGCGCCGCCGCCTGACGATTTATCTTAATGTCAATATACGGCGCGCCGCTGATTTGTTCGGGATAAACGTCCGCCGCGCCGGGAACGATTTTGACGACATCCGCGATTTGCCGCGAAACCGTTTCCAGAGTTTTCAAATCGTTGCCGAAAATCTTGATTCCGACTTCCGAGCGAATTCCGGTCGAAAGCATCTCGATACGGTTGATAATCGGCTGCGTCCAGATGTTCGTCACCCCGGGCATTTTCACAGCCGCGTCCATCTCGGCAATCAATTTTTCCCGCGTCATTCCCGACCGCCATTCTTCCTGTGGCTTCAAGTGAACGATTGTTTCGTTCATATTCACCGGCGCCGGGTCGGTCGAAGTTTCGGCGCGTCCGGCTTTTCCGACCGCCCAGGCGACTTCGGGAACATTTTTAAGGATTTCGTCCTGCCTGCTCATAATCTTGCGGGCTTCGTCAATCGAAATCGCCGGGTCGGTCACGGGCATAAACATCACGTCGCCTTCGTTCAGAGGCGGCATAAACTCGTTGCCGATGCCGGTTGCCAGAAAAACCGCGCCGAGAAAAAGGACGAGCGCGGCGGCGACCGTTAAGACGCGATGCGCGAGAGCGAAACCGAGAGCGGGTTGGTAAAGCCGGTGCAGAAAACGCATCACCGGATTTGATTGTTCGGAGTGAATTTTTCCGCCGAGCAAAAAAGTGCAAAGCACGGGAACCAGACTGATGGCAATAATCGTCGCGGCGACCATCGCAAAAGTCTTTGTAAAAGCGAGCGGATGAAACAGTTTTCCTTCCTGCCCGATGAGCGCGAAAACCGGAACGAAGGCGAGAATGATAATCGCCATCGAAAAGAATGTCGGTCGCCCGACGAGTTTGGTAGATTCGAGAACCGCCCGCCAGACGGCGGGTTTGTCTTTCAGGTTGATGTCATGCTGCTCGATATAGCGAAAAGCGTTTTCGGTGACGACAATTCCCGCGTCCACCAGCACGCCGATGGCGATGGCGATTCCGGCGAGCGACATCAGATTTGAACTGATGCCCATAAAATACATAAACAGAAAAGAGACAAGCACGGCGAGCGGCAAGGGAATCGTGACAATCAGAATCGAGCGAAAATGCGCCAGAAAAATGATGTGCGCGAGCGTGACCAGAATCAGTTCTTCAATCAGAGCCGTTTTTAAGGTGGAAGTTGCGCGATTGATAAGCTGCGTGCGGTCGTAAAAAGGAACAACTGAAACGCCTTCGGGCAAACCAGCCTTTAATTCTTCGATTTTTTTCTTGACCGCTTCGATGACTTCGAGCGTGTTCACGCCGTAGCGCGCGATGACCACGCCGCCGACGGCTTCCTTGCCGTTTTTATCTAACGCGCCGGTGCGAAAAGCGTTACCGAGTTTTACTTCGGCGACGTTTTTGACATAAATCGGCGTTCCGTTATTTGAGCCGATAACGACGTTTTCGACATCCGCCGCCGATTCAATTAACCCGATGCCGCGCACGACCGCCCATTGTCCGGCTTGCTCGACGACGTTTCCGCCGACGTTGTTGTTTGAACGCTGCACGGCTTCGACGACGGTTGACAGCGGAATATTAAGCCCGCGCAGTTTGTTCGGGTCAACATCAACCTGATATTGCTGCACGTATCCGCCGACCGAGGCGACTTCCGCCACGCCCGGAACGGAATTTAATTGATAGCGGACAAACCAATCCTGCAGGGAGCGCAAATCGCGCAAATTCATCGTGTCAGATTCGAGCGTATACCAGAAAACCTGCCCGACTCCGGTCGCATCGGGTCCGAGCGTCGGCACAACGCCTTCGGGCAATTGTTTTGAGACGAGATTAAGCCGTTCGAGAACGCGGGTTCGCGCCCAATACAAATCTATATTGTCTTCAAAAATGATGTTAATCATCGAAAAGCTGAACGCAGAACTCGCCCGCACGACACGCACCCCCGGCAAACCCTGCAAGTTTGTTACGAGCGGATAAGTTACCTGGTCTTCGACTTCCTGGGGAGAACGTCCAGCCCAATCGGTGAAAACGATGACCTGGTTGTCGGACAAGTCTGGAATCGCGTCAATCGGCGTGCGCGTCAAAGCCCAATAGCCCGCCGCCGCCAGCGCAACGTAAAAAGCGATGACGATACCGCGATTTTTGAGCGACCATTCGATAAGCCGGTTAATCATATTTTTATCTAGTAAGCAGTCACGGGAATCGAAGTTTTGCCGTTTCCGGCAGAGCCTTCATAACTGATTTGCGCCTGCCACTCGCCGGGCATCTCGATTCTGACTTTGCCCTTGTAAACGCCCGGCACGGATGTCGTCGTAAAAATCGCCGCATCATTCATCTGCGCCATACTTCCCATCGCGGGCATTTGAAAATTAAGCGCGGCGGCACTGACCATACCGACATCAACCGCTTTGCCCGAAGCATCGGTAAAAGAGAGAAAGATTTCCTGTTCGCCGTTTTTAAGTTTGCCCGTGTCGTTTGAGAGCGTCACCATCAGATTGTTGCCAATCGGCGCTGCTTTAATGACTTTCCCCGGAACCGGATTAGACGCGGTCGGCTGAGTGCCTGAACTGCAAGCCGCAGCCAAAAGAATTAACGTGAAAAGTGATGCGAAACCAACAAATAGAATAATTTTTTTCATTTTGAAATCTCCTTAAATTGAAACGAATTGAAATAGAATTTTCCGTCACGGATGCCCTAAAAAAGACACACCAAGACGCGCAAACAAAAAGCCCCGCGCAGACGCACTTCGCCTGCGACAAGGCACACTACGCCCTTGAAACTAAATTAAAAACGAATGATGCTGAATATATTTGGGTTGGAATTTTTGCGAGAAAGTTACGCGCTCAAACGAAAAGGAAACATTTAAAGCCGGTTTTTGTTGTCCGAGCAAGGATGCGATTTGTTTGAGAATCGAATCGCTGATAATGACCGCTAAAGGCGAAAAGTTAAATGACGCGCCTGGCGAAGTTGGCGCAGGATTGCCGCAATTTATCGCGCAGCAAAGTTGTGCCGCGCTGACGCTTTTAGCATCGCAATCTTTCGGTTTCTTTTTACAGCACGCCATTGCCGACATACCGTTTTCCGCGTTGCCCGAAAAAACAGGCGTTCCCGCCAGCACGCCGGAGGCGAGCGCGAAAAGCAGGAAAAGCGATGTCAGCCATTTCTTCATCTTCAACTTCACTATATGGAATAAGTCAAAACATTGTCAAGTTTATTCCATTTCATAATGTTTTTGTTCCAGGTCTTCTTTTGTCAACTGACGGCAATTCCCAAAAACTTTAACCATTCGCGTATTAGATCGGCGGCTGGTATGGATTAATTGACGGAAAACTTCTTCCGTTTCCGCTTGACAGCTGAAAAAGTCGGCATACTGACCGGATTTGCCGGCAATTGTAGTTTCATACTTGACCTTATATTTAGGTATAAGGTTTACAGTAGTAAATGGAAGGATAAATCTAATGGAACGATTAACAGTCGGCGAATTGGCGAAGCGCAGCGAAGTGAATTCGCAAACCATACGGTATTACGAGCGACAGGGACTTCTGCCGAAGCCGCCGCGTTTAGAGTCAGGCTACCGCGCCTTCCCTGCGGAATCGGTCGAGCGGATTCGGTTTATTAAACAGGCTCAGGAATTAGGATTTTCGCTCAAAGAAATCAAAGAACTTCTCGCCTTGCAGGTTAATCCGCATTCGACGGGTGCGGATGTGCGAAAACTGGCGCAGGCAAAAGTAGCTGATATTGAAACGAAGATAAAAACATTAAATTCCATGAAAAAAGCATTGACGCAGTTAACTGCTACCTGTAAGGGCAACGGCTCGGCTGGCGAATGTCAATGTCTGAAAAAAATTAGTTTGCAAAGAGTTAAATAGATTGCCGGTCACGCCAGTTGAATATGAGGAGTTTTCCTAAAAAATTGATGACGGCATTATTAACTTTCATTGTCGGTGTGATTTTTAGCTTTGCCCGGATTACCTTGTTTGAAAATAATGTGCCGACCCAACCAAAGTGTGAAGAGTTCGTGGCAGTCGGTCTTGAAACGGAGAAAATTTACCGGGTTACACGCCAGAATCCCATAAAAATCCCGGAAGAAACAATCCGCGTGTGTGAAGATGAAATTGTCCTTCGTCCTAAAGATTGATAGTGTCAAATATTTTGTGTAATTGAGTTTTCTGTCAGTCCCGCAATCAGCATTCTACCCTCAAAAAGTATCACTATTTGATTCATCGCCAAACTCCGATTCCGAATTGGCATTAAAGTCTGATTTGTGTGTCAATTCCGCGTCCGTCGCTCGCATCAAGCAGAGCTTTCGTCAATTGTTTTAATAATCCGTTCTCATCGGGCAAGTCTTCAGGATTCTGATAATCCCAAAACAAATCATCGAAATTCTATTTTCTTAATGTCATCCGTGTAATTTCCCTTATTTTCTTTAAATTTGGAATCACACAATAATTCTTACCGCCCCAAAAACTCGGTTCTTTTTCGACGATTGTTTATGGCGCGTATTAACAGGATTTCAGGTTCTTATTTCCCACCGACAAATTACAGCCGCCTAAATCACCCGGTTAAACGGGATTCTCGAAACGACTGTTCGTTATCAGACAACTATGTTTGCTAATAGGCAAGACGATGCCGGTTAAATGCTCGTGAGTTTTCCAGAAATCGGCGGAAAGCCTAATGTTTTTCGGCATTAAGTAATTCTTTGAAAAGGGTCGGGTTACGGCACGGGCTTTGCAGTAGGTTTTAGGAGAAAAATTACAGGAACAATCCGTCAAATCTATTTTTCGAGAAAGATTTAAGGAGATAATTTTTATGAAAGTAATTAATACCGGCATAATTAAGCCGCGAAGTTCGGCAGCCGCTCTTTTGGCGATGTTCGCGCTGTTGTTTTCGGCAAATATAACTCAAGTTTTTGCTCACGGCGGCGAAGACCACGGCGACGAAAAGCCGAAAACCGCCGTGACCGCGGCAGGAACCGTTTCGCGCACCGTTCGGCTCGGCGATTTTGAGATAACACTGAAACATTCCGCGCTCGAACCGGATACGGCGGCTTCCGCCCGTTTGTTCGTTACTAAATTTGCCACCAACGAAGCGGTTGACGAAGCCGTTCCGACCATCGAAATCGAATCTGCAAGCGGCTCGGTGACGCAAATTGCCGCCGAAAAAACCGCCGCCGGAAGCTACAATCTAAAAATCCCCGCGCTGACCGAAGGAAATTATAATGTCCGCGCGAACTTAAAATCCGGCAATGAAACGGATACGGCGACATTTTCCGGCGTTGAAGTCGCGCATCATTCGACGGAAACGGCGGAAGGCGGCGCGTCCTGGCTGAATACGGCTTTGCTTTATCTGGTCGGCGCGGTTGTCTTGGGATTGTTCGGGATTTTGTTTTACTTCGTGTGGCGAATGGCGGACGAAAAACAAATCGGGGAAGAAACCGTTTCCGCTTGAGTGAGAGAAAATTCAGAATGTTTTTGACAACCAAGAAATCGAATCAGGGCAGTTTTTTTCAGTCGGGAGTTTTCTCCCGTATTTTTGCGACGGCGGCGGTGATGTTTGTTTTCATTGCCTCCGCTTTTTCGCAGGATCAGCCCGTTCTCGCGCCGACGCAAACGTCGGTGAAATTGAGTTCGGCGCAATTCGTCGGGCAGGACGGCTTGACGGTTGAAAGACTCGTCGAACTCGGCGGAAGCCGGCGCGCGGATTTACTCGCGGCGCGGCAGCGTCTGGCGATTGCTGAAGGGCGCGTCAGACAAGCAAGACTTCGACCTAATCCGACGCTCGATGCCGAATACGGCAGTCCGCGTTTTTTAGGCGGCGAGGCGGAATCAGATTTATCGGTCGGCGTGTCGCAGGTTTTTGAACTCGGCGGAAAAAGGTCAAAGCGCGTCGCGGTCGCCGAACTCGAACTCAGTCAGATACGCGCCGAAGTCGTCAGACTGGAAAGACAGCTTGCCGCCGAAATTCGTCAAAGCTATACGAATGCGATTGCCGCCGCTCGCCAACTCGATATTTTAGAAAAACTCATTGCCGCCGATGAAGAAATCGTTCGCGTGACCGAAGCGCGTTTGAAAGAAGGCGATGTCGCGCCGCTCGATGTCAATTTAGTGCGCGTCGAAAGCGACCGCTTGAAAGTGCAGGCGATTCAAGCCAGAAGCGAACTTGAAACGCAGCTTTTGAATTTGAGAACTTTGACAGGAGCGGACGTTACCGAATCTTTGCGCCTTGCGCCGCAAGCCGACCGACCGCCTCGTCTCGATTTGGGTTTGACGGAACTAACGGACATCGCATTGCGCGAGCGAGCTGATTTGCAGGCGGCACTAATCGGCGAGCAGCTCGGCGCGGCGCGAATCAATCTGGCGCGGGCGCAAGCTGTTCCGAACGTCGCCGCTTCGGTTCGTTTTTCGCGCAGCAAAGGCATTGTTGATTTGCCCCCGACGGCAGGCGGCGGCTTCGCGCTCGACAAAGATAACGAATTGACGTTCGGCGTGTCGGTTGATATTCCGATTTTCAACCGCAATCAAGGCGAAATCGCATCGGCGACCGGCGAGCGATTGCAGGCGACGCGCACGAGAGAATTTTTGGAATCAACTATTAAACGCGATGTCGCCGTCGCCTATCGCAAATACCGCGCGGCAGCCGAATCGCTCGTTTTGTATTCGACGCAAATTCTGCCGCGCTCGGAAGCGAATCTGCAAACCGTCCGCTCGGCTTACGGATTGGGCGAATTTTCCGTTTTTGAAGTCGTCAATGAACAACGCCGCCTGACCGAAAACGTGACCGGCTACAATCAATCTCTGCGCGATTATTACAACGCGCTGACCGAGCTCGAAACGGCTCTCGGCTCGACGCTTCCGGCAACGGGTTTTTCGCCGGGCGGAGTTTCGGTTTTGCCGGACGAACGAATCGTTCCGCAGCAAATTGATAAGGAAAAGTTTTTAAAATCGCTTCAACCGATTCCCATCAGAAAGAATCCGGTTGAAATAGCGGACAAACAAAAATCAAATTAAAACAAGAGGAAAAGAGAAAATGAACAAACTAAAATTTTTGACAATCGTCGGTTTAAGCGCGGCATTCGGTTTGGCGGCGGCGTGTTCCGGCGGAACTACAACAACGACTAATACAACGACTAATACAACGAGCGCGAATACGACCACCGTCGCCAACAGCAGCGCGCCGAAAAAAGCCGATGAAACACCGGCGGCAATCAAAGCCGCGTTCCCCGACGCGCAGAGTTTTACCACGCAGCATAAAGATTTGACCAAAGAACAAATTACCGAAATCGAGAATAATTCGGGCGGGAAAATGACAGACACCGACCATCATTCTTATTTAGCTTTTTCGACCGCCGGCGGAGCGCGAAAACAAATCGGCGCGGCGACCATTGTTAAAGCGGGAGGTCGTGATGTCGTCGTCGTTTATGAAAACAAAAACGGTTCACCCTTTATCAAGGAAGTTCGCGCCGAGGGCGTTCCCGCCGCTTTTCTCACGCAGTTTAATGGTAAAGGTCACGACGACGTAGTAACTTTCGACGAAAAAATTAAACCGAACGGCGCGGACGCTTCGATGGCGGAAGCGATGATTGCGGCAATCGGCGCGGATATGTTGGCAATGCAGACACTTTACGGAGCGGCACACTCACACTAATGAAAAGTTCAAGGTTCAAAGTTCAAGGTTTAAGTTTCAGTCGGCAGTCGGCAGTGGCAGTCGGCAGTCTGCTTCTGCTCGTTTTTGCCGCTTACTGCTTCTGCCAACTGCCAACTGTTTCCGCGCACGAAGGCGAAGACCATTCGGCTGACAAAAAAACGCAAACGGCGGCGCAAACGGGAAAAAGCGCGATTACAATCGCCCGCGCCGAACGCAACGTCCAGACTGACGCGGGCAATTTTAATCTCGTCTTTGAACGGGTTCCGTCAGACCCGCGAACGGGCGAAACTACGCAGTTCGCTGTGCGGGCGGCGGAAAAAGTGGAAGGCGGCTTCGGCGGCGGCGAGCCTGCGCCGATTGAGGACGCGGCTGTTGTCGCAAACGTGACGACTGCCGACGGACAATCGGTGGCGGGTAATCTGCCGTTAAAGTTTGAAGGCGGATTTTACCGCGGCTCTTACACTTTCACGAACGCCGGAAACTTTAAAATCGCCTTTGCCGTGACAACCGCCGACAATCGTAGTTTTTCGACGGATTTTCCAATCAGCGTGACTAAAGCTCCGATTAATTGGACGTTTTGGCTCGGACTCGGAATTTTGAGTCTGCTCGCGCTCGGAGCGATTGGGATGTTTGTGTTGAAGACGCGGGGAAGCGAGGAAAATCGGAAACAAAGAGCCGGAAAAATGGCACCCGTGGCAGTCGCCGCGCTTTTGATGTTTGCTTTGGGAACTGCCGCGCTCGCATATTTTTCGCCGCCGCGCCAAACCCGAAGCCTTGCCGCGATGCCTGCTCTCGGCACAAGCGGCGCGGCAATGGAAAACGAAACCGCGCCGGCAAACGCTTTGCAAACCTCTTTGATTGTCCCGAAAGAATCGCAGATTTTATTCGGCATCAAAACCGCGCCGGTTTCAATTAAACAAATCACGAGCGGGCTGAAAACGACGGGTGTAGTGCGGGCTCGTCCTGACGCAAAAGCCGTCGTCGTTCCGCCGGTCGCCGGACGAATTGTTTTGCGGCAAGGCTTGAGTTTAGGGTCGGCGGTCAGTCGCGGCGAGCAAATTGGTTCGGTTGAGCAGATTTTAGATGTTTCGGGACAGACCGAACTCGAATCGCAAAGATTGGAAGTCGAAGCCCAACAAAGGGAAATCGAAGCCCGGAAGTTGGAACTTAGAAACACGGCTCTCGCGCTTCAGGGACAGCAGGCACAGCAACGCGCCGCCGCCAGTCAAGCCAAAACTCGTTTGGCTCAGGCGCAACGCGAATTGCGCCGGTCAGAAAATTTGGTAGAAGTCGGAGCAGTTCCCAAAAAGCGCGTTGAAGAAGCGTTAACCGCCGTGCGCGTCGCCGAGCAGGAAGTCGCTTCGGCAGACCAGCAGGTCAAACTTTTAGGCGACCAAATCAGAGCGGCGAACGCCGGACAAAACATCTTCCGCGCGCCGCGTGTCAATCAGCCGACGCGCTCGTTTCCTTTGACCGCGCCGGTCACGGGAACGGTCAGCGAAATCAAAGCGACCAGCGGGCAGCAAGTTGAAAGCGGGACTGAATTGCTTTCAATCGTTAATCTGTCAACGGTTTTGATTGAAGCGCAGGTTTTTGAAAAAGATTTGCCCGTCGTGCGCGAATCAACCAGAGCTAGTTTTACGTCGGCAGCTTTGTCGGGCGAAGTTTATACCATCGGCACGGCGGACGGCGACGGCAGATTAGTTTCCATCGGGCAAACCGTAAATGAGCAAACACGCACCGTGCCGGTAATTTATGAAGTCGTCAATCCGCTTCAGCGACTGCGCGACGGCAATTTCGTCGAGATGACGATTGACACGAGCGGCAACGCGCAGGTTTTAGCCGTCCCGAAAACGGCGGTCGTCACCGAACAGGGACAAACCTTCGTGTTCGTTTTCACGGGCGGCGAGAGTTTTGAAAAACGCCCCGTCGCCTTGGGCGCGGAAGGCGCGGACTTTTATGAAGTCAAATCGGGCTTAAAAGAAAACGATAGAGTTGTTACGGAAGGAATTTATCAACTCCGCGCAACACAGCCCGGAGCATAAAATTTAAGAAACAACAATGAGAAATAATATGAAAAAGTTATTTATTTTACCTGGAATTATCGCGCTTTTTTTGAGCGCAATGTGGTTTGCAGGATGCGGCAATACGGCGCAGACGGGAAATGAAAACAACTCGAATGCGGCTGTTGCAACAAACAGCGCAGCGGCAAATAATGCAAATGTAACAACCGACGCGGCGCGGGCTTTCAAAGTTGATTTTAAAAGCGAACCGGCTGAAATTACCGCCGGAACGCCCGCTGTGCTTTCTTTTACCGTCAAGGATAAAAACGGCGCAATCGTCAAAGATTTGCCAATCGTCCACGAAAAACCGATGCACCTGCTCGTCGTGTCAAACGATTTGGCGGAGTTTTATCACGTTCACCCGGAACAATCGGCGGACGGCTCATACCGCGTTTCGCACACTTTTCTGAACGGCGGCGATTATAAATTGTATGCCGATTTTACGCCGAAAGATGCCGCCCAGGTCGTCGAGCAGATTGCGGTCAAAGTCGGCGGAACGGAACGCGCCAAAGTCGCGCTCGTCGTTGACGAGAAGCTCGAAAAGACCGTCGAAGGTTTGCGCGTCGTGATGAAACCGAGCGCGGAAATAAAAGCCGGACAGGAATTGACGCTCGATTTTCAGGCTTTCGACGCGAAGACCAATAAACCCGCGACGGATTTGCAAAATTATCTGGGCGAACTCGCGCACTTTGTCATCATCAGCGAGGATATGAAGGATTTCGTCCACGCGCACCCGATGGCGAAAGGCGAATCAATGGATTCGATGAAAATGGGCGATAATCCAGCCGATAATCACGCGGACGGCGGACACGACCACGCGACGATGGAAGGCACGACGACAAAACCGAGCGCGTCGGAAGTTGCGGCGCACACCGCGTTTCCGCGAGCAGGACTTTACAAACTCTGGGCGCAGTTTCAGCGCGGCGGCAAAGTTATCAGCGTGCCGTTCGTCGTGCGTGTGCCGGAAGGCGAACAGTCGAAAACGGCGAGCAATCAATCCGTGCCGTCGGACGCAATTAAAGTTACGGTCAGCGGCAGCGGCTACGAACCTTCGGAAATTAAAGTCGAGAAAGGCAAGCCCGTCAAACTCGCATTTTTCCGTCAGGATGCGAACAACTGCGGCGGTGAAGTCATTTTCTCTAAACTAAACATCACGAAAAAACTTCCCGTCGGCGAAACCGTGCTGGTTGAATTTACGCCGACCGAAGCGGGCGAACTCGGTTTTGCCTGCGGGATGAATATGCTGAAAGGCAAAGTCATCGTTAATTAAAGCGAATAACACAAAGTAAAAATTAAGAAGAATAAGGAAAAATAAGGAAAAAAACAAAATGAAAAACAAAATGATGAAAATGCTGGCAGTCGGTTTGATGGCTGTAATGATTAGTTTAAGCGTCAACGTCGCCGATGTTGCCGCGCATCCGAAAACCGTTAAAGTCAGAGTCACCAAAAACGGCTTCAGCCCCGCGACTATCAACGTCGAAAAAGGTCATAAGCTGACTCTGGTTTTCTACCGCGCCGATAACGAAGGCTGCGGCAAAGAAGTCGTGTTTCCGTCGCTGAATATCCGCAAAAAGCTGCCGCTCAAAAAGAACGTCACCGTCAAGATTACGCCGACAAAAGCCGGTGAGATTAATTTTAGCTGCGGTATGAATATGATGAAAGGGACGATAATTGCCGAATAACAAAAATTAAATTTTCAACAAAACAGGAGGAAAGTATGAATTACGCTAAAACGCCTAAGTTTTTTGCACTGGCGGTTTTCGGTCTAGCTCTGGCGGTTTTCGCCGGAGCTTGCCAGACAACCGGCAATACGAACACGACGGTGGCGACAAATGCGGCAAACGCCAACCGGATGACAAATATGAATATGGCGACTACCGCCAATTCGATGCCGAAGAATACGGCGGACCCGAATCACGGAATGTCGGAAATGATGAGCCAGATGAAAAGCGACCCGAATGCCGCGTCCGCGCCGTATGATTTACAGTTTTTGGATACGATGTCGGCGCATCACCAGAGCGCGATTGAAATGGCGGAAATGGTTGAAACAAAATCGCAGAATGCCGAGTTGAAAGCGTTTGCGAAAAAAATCATTACCGACCAAAACAAGGAAATCGCGCAGATGAAAGACTGGCGCGAAAAATGGTATGTCGGAAAGCCCGCCGCCAAAAATATGGAAATGAGCGGAATGATGGATTCAATGAAAATGATGATGGGCAGCGAGATGAAAAAGATGGAAGACGGAGGCGGCAAGGAGTTTGACCTGATGTTTCTCGATATGATGTCGGCTCATCACAAAGGCGCAACCGTGATGGGACGCGAAGCGTTGACCAAAGCCGAACACCCGGAAATCAAGACTCTGGCGAATCAAATAATCAAAGCGCAGGAAGCCGAGATTAAAATGATGGCGGATTGGAAAGCGAAATGGTCGAAATAAGTTTTTGACCGGCGGCAAGGGAAAAAGCGGTTTATGCCGCGTGCGGTTAATTTTCGCGTCAGGCGGTTGAGTGATTTTAGCTTGCCGCCGGACGCGAAACAAAAAATGAACGACAGGGAAGGATAAAGGTATGAAAAACAAAAAACACAGTTTCTTGACGCTGGCGGCGTTCGCGCTGCTAACGACGTTTGTCGCTTTGACCGCGACGATACCGGCACTGGCGCACAGCGATGTTGATTTGGAATACATTGACCTGATGATTACGCACCACCGCGACGGAATCGAAATGGCGCGGCTGGCTGAAACCAAAGCGGAAACGGTTGAAGTCAAAGAATTCGCCGGGCGTGTCATCGCCGACCAGGAAAAGGATATTGCCGAACTGCAAGCAAGGCGCGAGCAATTATATCCGGGCGAAGAGGAAGCCGACGGAATAAACCTCAAAAACAAACGTATGTCGGTGGGCGAGATGAAAAAAATGGCGGAAGCGGATATGAAAAAACTCGAAGCCGCCGGCGGCAAAGCGTTTGACCATCTGTTTCTGGATACTTTGACCCGGCATCACAAAATGGCGATTGAGATGTCGAACACGCAAATTACTAAAGGCGATTCGGCTGAACTGAAAAAGTTCTCGCGTGAAACCATCGCCAAACAAAATAAGGAAATCGGCGAAATGGCGGCGATGATGAAAAAAGTCGGCGGAAAAACGAAAGCTGTCAAAACAAGTAAAAAACGCTCGTAAGTCTGAAAGATTCAAACTTTTCATCACTCCGTTTGGCGGGAATTGCGCTTTTCCGACTGAGTTCCGCAAGTATTAGTTTTAGTAAAAAGAAGAAGTAGAAATGTTAAATGCAATTATTAAATGGTCACTGCAAAACCGGCTGATTGTCGTGGCGATTGCCGCGCTCTTGCTTGCGTGGGGCGGTTATGTCGCGTATAACCTGCCGGTTGACGTTTTGCCCGACCTCAATAAACCGACCGTGACGATTATGACCGAAGCCGAGGGTCTCGCGCCGGAAGAAGTCGAAACGCTCGTGTCGTTTCCGATTGAAACGGCGATGAACGGCTTGCCAGGTGTCGAGCGCGTCCGCTCGCAGAGCGGCATCGGACTTTCAATCGTCTATGTCGAGTTTGATTGGGGCAGCGAAGTTTATCGCAACCGCCAGCTCGTCACGGAAAAACTCGCCCAAGCCGGTGAACAGCTTCCGCCCGGAACCGCGCCGTTTATCGCGCCGATTTCTTCGATTATGGGCGAAATCCTGCTTGTTTCCGTGCGTTCGAAAACCGGCAAGACCGACCCGCTCGATGTGCGAACGCTGGCTGATTGGACGATTCGCCCGCGCCTTTTGACGATTCCGGGCATCGCTCAGGTCATCAACATCGGCGGCGGTGTCAAGCAGTATCAGGTTCTCGTTACGCCCGAAAAGTTAAAGCAATATGGCGTGACGGTTGAGCAAGTCGTCGCCGCGCTCGAAAAATCGAATACCAACTCGACGGGCGGTTTCATAGATGCACAATCGCAGGAATATCTGGTCAGAAATCTCGGACGGTTTTACACGGTCGAAGAACTCAAACAAACCGTCGTCGCGTATCGCAATAACACGGCAATCAAAGTCGGCGACGTGGCGAATGTCGAGTTCGGCGCGCGTATCAAACGCGGCGACGCGGGAAGTAACGGAACGCCCGCCGTGATAATGTCCATTCAAAAACAGCCCGGCACTTCGACGCTCGAACTGACGACCAAAATTGATGAAGCATTAAAGGAACTGCAAACCAATTTTCCCGAAGATGTCGAAATCAACGCCAATCTTTTCCGGCAGGCGAATTTTATCGAAACCTCGATTGATAACGTCATCGAAGCCCTACGCGACGGCGCGATTTTAGTCGTCATCGTTTTGTTTTTATTTCTCCTGAATTTTCGCACGACGTTTATTACCTTGACGGCGATTCCGCTGTCGTTCGTCGTGACGTTTTTGATATTTCAAGCCTTCGGCATTTCAATCAACACGATGACTTTGGGCGGTCTGGCGGTCGCTATCGGCGAACTTGTTGACGACGCGATTGTTGACGTGGAAAACGTCTTTCGCCGCCTGCGCGAAAACCGGCAGGTTGAAAATCCGCGCCCAAGTTTAGAAGTTATTTATCACGCATCTTTAGAAATCCGCTCGTCAATCGTCTTCGTCGACGGGCGGTTTCATAGATGCACAATCGCAGGAATATCTGGTCAGAAATCTCGGACGGTTTTACACGGTCGAAGAACTCAAACAAACCGTCGTCGCGTATCGCAATAACACGGCAATCAAAGTCGGCGACGTGGCGAATGTCGAGTTCGGCGCGCGTATCAAACGCGGCGACGCGGGAAGTAACGGAACGCCCGCCGTGATAATGTCCATTCAAAAACAGCCCGGCACTTCGACGCTCGAACTGACGACCAAAATTGATGAAGCATTAAAGGAACTGCAAACCAATTTTCCCGAAGATGTCGAAATCAACGCCAATCTTTTCCGGCAGGCGAATTTTATCGAAACCTCGATTGATAACGTCATCGAAGCCCTACGCGACGGCGCGATTTTAGTCGTCATCGTTTTGTTTTTATTTCTCCTGAATTTTCGCACGACGTTTATTACCTTGACGGCGATTCCGCTGTCGTTCGTCGTGACGTTTTTGATATTTCAAGCCTTCGGCATTTCAATCAACACGATGACTTTGGGCGGTCTGGCGGTCGCTATCGGCGAACTTGTTGACGACGCGATTGTTGACGTGGAAAACGTCTTTCGCCGCCTGCGCGAAAACCGGCAGGTTGAAAATCCGCGCCCAAGTTTAGAAGTTATTTATCACGCATCTTTAGAAATCCGCTCGTCAATCGTCTTCGCCACGATTATCGTCGCGCTCGTTTTTATTCCGCTGTTTGCCTTGACCGGAGTCGAAGGGCAGCTTCTCGCGCCACTCGGTTTGGCTTATATCACCGCGCTCGTCGCTTCGCTGTTCGTGAGTCTGACGGTTACGCCGGTTTTAGCTTCGTATCTGCTGCCGAAAATGAAGGCGATGCACGACGAGAAAGAAGGATTCATTGTTCGCTTTTTGAAAAAATGGGACGAAAAACTGCTGCATTTCACTTTGCCGCATCCGAAGACGGTGATGGTTGCGGCGGGCGCGTTGTTTTTAATCGCCGCTTCGACTTTGTTTTTTGTCGGCACGGCGTTTCTGCCCGAATTTAACGAAGGCACGCTGACCGTCAACGTGCAGGCGCAGCCCGGAACGAGTTTGGCTGAGTCGAATCGCATCGGACAAATCGCCGAAAAACTCCTTCTGGAAATTCCCGAAGTAGTGACGACGGGACGCCGAACCGGACGCGCCGAACTCGACGAACACGCCGAAGGCGTTCACTACACGGAAATTGACGTTGACCTCAAAAAAGACAGCGAGCGCGAGCGCGAAGAAATTTTGCACGACATCCGCGATAAACTCGCCGTCATTCCGGGTGTCACGAGCAATGTCGGGCAGCCGATCTCACACCGCATTGATCATCTTCAATCGGGCGTGCGGGCGCAAATCGCCATTAAACTTTTCGGCGACGATTTGGCGACTCTTCGCTCGAAAGCCGAAGAAATCCGCAATGTCGTCGCCGGTGTCGAAGGCGCGACCGACGTGGCGATTGAAAAACAGGTTCTTATTCCGCAAGTCCGCTTTAATGTTGACCGTGCGCGGGCGGCGCAATATGGTTTGAACGCCGGAGAAATCACCGAAACATTAGAGACGGCGTTAAACGGGCGCACCGTGTCGGAAGCCGTCGAAGGTCAGCGGCGTTTTGATGTCGTCGTCCGTTTTGCCGATGCCGCCAGAAACAATCTCGACGCTCTCAGAAACGTAACGGTTGACACGCCGCAGGGAACGCAGATTCCCGTGTCCGCCGTGGCGACAATCGAAAACTTGCCGGGTCCGAATCAGGTTCTCAGGGAAAACACGAAACGCCGCATCGTCGTCCAGTCGAACGTCGCCGGGCGCGATTTAGGCTCGGTGGTCGGCGATATGCGCGAGCGCGTCGCCGCTCAGGTGCAACTGCCGGAAGGATATTTTGTCGAATTCGGCGGGCAGTTCGAGGCGCAGCAGCGTTCGACCAGAACGCTTTCGATTCTAACGGCGTTCTCGCTCGTCGCCATCTTTTTTCTGCTGATAAAAGCGATGGGCGATTGGCGGCTCGCGCTGCAAGTGATGATCAACATCCCGCTCGCGCTCATCGGAGCGATTATCGCGCTGCTTTTAACGGGCGGCGTGTTTTCAATCGCCACGCTCGTCGGCTTTATCTCGCTTGTCGGCATCACGTCGCGCAACGGGATTATGATGATTTCGCATTACCAGCATTTAATCCGCGAGGAAGGCGAAGATTTTACCCAAGCGATGGTCATTCGCGGTTCTTTGGAAAGATTAGTGCCGGTTTTGATGACTGCGCTGACGGCGGGACTCTCCTTGATTCCGCTGGCAATCGCGTCGGGCGAACCCGGCAAAGAAATTTTGCAGCCGCTCGCCGTCGTCGTTATCGGCGGAATTTTGACTTCGACTTTACTTGACCAAATCGTCACGCCCGCCGTTTTCTACAAATTCGGCAGACCGAGCGCGGAGAAAATAATCGCCGAGCGTGAAAGAGGCGCGAGCGGAGACGAGGGCGAATGGGCTGCCGATGAAATTGAAAAACCGGCAGATGCGGACGTGCCGCCGTTTTCCGAAAAAACGCCCCGCTCGGTTATCGATTAAGAAAGAAAAAACAAATGGAAACGGCTTCTTCAAACTTAAATTCGATTGACATCGCGCTCTGGATTTGGTTTGCGCCGACCGCCGTTTCCGTCGCTTTCGTCGCGTAAGATTTGTTCACCCGCGCACCGGAAATGAAGGTAATGAAATGGGGCTGGATTCCGATTACGCTCTGCGCCGGCATTTTCGAGAATCGAGATACGTTTCGATACGCGCCGACAGTTACGGAATTTCAGAACGACGATTAAAAAATCCGTTTAGCGATTTGGTTTTTTATTTATAAATTTGATTTTGAGTAAACAGGAGAAAAATAATAATGCAAAAAAAGATAAATTTACGGGCGTTTTCAGTTTCCGCGCTGGTTTTGGCAATCGCGGCAATCGTCGGTTTTAATTTTTACGCGAGCGTTTCCGCGCAGACCGACGAAGTAAAAGCGGTGACGGATGTTTTGACGCGCGAAGCGGCGGCGGTTGAAAAAGGCGATTTGGCGGCACTCGATAAAATCTGGGCAAACAGCGAAGACGTGACGGTTTTTGAAAGCGGACACGCCAATTACGGCTGGACGGATTACCGCAATAATCATCTCGCGCCGGAACTGAAGGAATTTAAGAATACCAAATACGCCTTTTCCGATTTAAAGGTAAAAACTTCGGGGAACTTAGCATTGGCGACGTTCAAATACACGCTTTCCGCCGACATCGGGGCGCGGCATATTGACAGCGGCGGACTCGGCACTGCCGTTTTGGAGAAACGCGGCGGACGCTGGCAAATCGTGCATTGGCATTCGAGCGCGCCGCGCCGCGCGCCTTCGCCCACGCCGCAGCCGTCGCCGAAAAACTAGATTTCAAGCGTCAGGACAAACGCTTGAGATGCGCGCTGATTTCGTCGACGAGTTCGCGCCGCGCCTGCGCGAATAAATCCTGCAAGACGACGGCTTCGCCGAGCGCGACGAGATGCGTTCAGATTTGTATGACGAGCGCGGATTTTATGATTAGAATGTCGAGTTTCCATCCGCAGGTTTGCGGCGTGTGCGCCGACATTTGCGACGCTTGCACTACGGAATGCGAATCAATGGCGGACGGCGCGGACTTTATGCAGCGTTGCGCGGACGCTTGCCGCAAGTGCGCGCAAAGTTGTCGGCAGATGTCTTCAGGTTCATCAACTTCGATGGCAATGTAAAACAAAATCGAAGCGGTTTGAAATTCAGATTTTAAAAAAATCCCAAACTTCGAGCCGCTTTTTCAAATTCTACGAACAAGGGAAATTAAAAACCGGACGCAATAATCGGGTTTCAAATTTTTATTTCAAAGACAGAAGGAGAAAAAGAAAATGAGTTGTTGTAGTGATGTGATGAAACCAATCGAAGTGTCTTTGTGCTGCACGCCGCAGGACACGGCGGCGCATGCTGCCAAAGCGATGCGAGATTCCGGCTGCGGCTGCGCGCCAGTAGTCGAAAATAAACAAAAACTAAATCTGGTCGGTGTCGTTACCGAGCGCGATGTCTGCTGCGGCGTGGCGGCTGATGACCGGCTGGCTTCGGAGGTTTCGGTTTCGGAAATTATGCGCCCCGCTTCCGCCTGCTGCGGCGCGGATGAATCTCTGGAAGAAGCGCGGCGGAAAATGGAAAAACATAAAACGACAAGTTTGCCGGTCGTCAACAAAGCGGGCAGTTGCTGCGGCACGGTCAGTCTGCACCACATTGGTAAGGCGTAAATCGGTTGATGAGCGAGCGCCAAAAGCTCATCGCAAGTTTTCCGTGCTTTCAATAAATTAAAACCATAAGCCGACAGTATGAATAAAAAAATCAATTTACTAAATTTCTACGAATAATAAAAGTATCAAACGACGAGAAGAATTATTTTGACTTTAACGCTTTTGCTTTTGTCGGCGCGGTAACTTTGGGAATGAATTTGTTTTCACCGAATTTGGCATAAATTACCGAATAATAAACCGTTGTCTTAAATTTACGGATATAGGATACCAATACGCGATTTGGTATCCTATATCCGTTTTTCACTTTTTAAAAGCACTCAGAAAGCGGACTTCAACCTGAGTCGGGTTTGGCATAGCCCTTGCCACTATTGTATTTCAGAAGGCGGCGTGAAACGGTTTAATCCGTCATTATGATTGAGCAAACGCGGGGTTTTCGCCGGAAAAATTTACTTCAAAATGATTGTCTTTGTTTGAGACAAAAAAATACAAAGGAGTTTAGTTATGAATTTGAAAATTAAATCTTTGAAACACATTGCGATGGCGGGAATTTTCGGCGCGTTTTTGCTGCTCGGAATGAGCGCGACGGCAAACGCCCAAAGCTATGACCCGTATTACAATCAACAAGACGACAGATATTACAACCAAAACCAACGCGGCGACAAACATCATCGCAAAGACGAAAAGCGCGAACTTAAACATCATCAAAAGCACGAGCGCGAATATTACGGCAACAGCCGTGAAATACGTCAGCATCAGAAACAGGAACGTCGGCAGGTAAAGCGTCATCAGCGCAGCGAGCGCAACAACAATTATGACCCGTATTACAACAATCGTCGCCGAAACAACGACGACGATCACGACCATTAATTGAGGTGATTAAATAGTTTGAAGATGACGGTAGTTTATAACCGTTACTCTTTATCAGTAGAAAATAGAAAGGCGGGCATCAATCAATAATTTTGATTGATGCCCGCCTTTCTATTTTTAAATTTTTGCCGCCGCGTTTCTGCCAGCTCTAATTTTCGGGTGAAGTATCACGTCTGAAAATTGTTCGATAATTTCCCGAAAATCTGCTCCCCGTAATTTACTTTTTCGGGTTGAGTTTGAAAATTATTGGATTTACACTTGACTCTATATATGACTACAGGGTTTATCCTTATAATTGCAGCTCAAAATCGAGTTGCGAATCTAAAAG
This sequence comes from Acidobacteria bacterium 28-9, assembly GCA_002050355.1. GTDB lineage: Bacteria > Acidobacteriota > Blastocatellia > Pyrinomonadales > Pyrinomonadaceae. The sequence goes on along the minus strand of MWYY01000072.1, from coordinate 22,448 downwards.
GAGGAAAATAACAAATGGCACTACAAAAAGGCGAAATTTATCGCTGCCCGGACGCAAACTGCGGCTGTGAAATCACGGTTACAAAAGGCGCGCCGGCGACTTGCAAAGGGCAGGAACAGCCACGCTGCTGTTGCGGACACACAATGGAAAAAGTGTCTGACTAAACGTCAGCAAAAGTGATAACCGATACTGTAAAAGGCATCGGTTATCACCAAAGTCAAAAAAGTTATAGTTTTATTGGAAAACAATGAGAGCAGCGATAAGACAAAATTATTCGGAACAAACGGTTGCGAAGCATTCGAGTTTGAAAATCGGCGAAGTGTCGCAGTTGTCGGGCATCGGAATCGAAGCTCTCAGGTTTTACGAGCGAAGCGGGCTGTTGGGAAAACCGCATCGTTCGATGAGCGGTTATCGGCTTTACGACGAAGGCGTGCTGGAGCGGCTCAGTTTTATCAAAAAGGCGCAGACGCTCGGTTTTTCCCTCGATGAAATCGGGCGAATTATCAAGGACGCTTCAAATGGCGCTAGTCCGTGCGACGATGTGCGCGAGATTGTTCGTCGCCGTTTGACGGAACTCGACGAGCGGATGCGGGAAATGCGGCGTTATCGAAAAGAACTGGCGCAGACGCTCGAAGAATGGGATAAAGTCGGACGCGCGCCCGGACATATCTGCGGGCTGATTGAAGCGTCGGAACTGGAAAATACTCCGCCGCCCGCACCGCGAGTCGCGCCGAAAAGCAGACGCAAAAAAGTCGGTTGAAGCATTTGAAATTTTTATTTGAAATTTTTTGAAAATAACGCTTGACTCTTTACTTGACTACGGTGTTTATACTTTTTTTAGTTCTTCAGAAAAAGAAGTTAGAAAAAAGGTAGTAACATTATGAATCAAATGAAATACCATACATGGGAAGGGTTAAATACTTTACCGGCAAACAGAACTATTGCGCCGGATAAAGGAATAACAAAAACGAGCGTGCGGCTGTGGCGGAGACGGTCGAATGATTAGTTTAACAAGGAGTAAAAAGGCAATGAACGAAACAACAAATAATATGACAAACAAAACGACGACGGTAATCGCGCCCGATATTGTGTGCGGCGGATGCGCGAGTTCGATAAAAAATGCTTTGGGAAATTTGGCGGGAGTCGAGCAGGTGGACGTTGACGTGGCGACGAAAACCGTCAAGGTCGAGCATTCCGAAGCGGCATCGCGCGACTCGATTATCGCGGCTTTAGACCGCGCCGGTTATTCTGTTCAGTAAAAAGGCGAAGCTAAAATGATTTGTCAGTGAAACGCTAATTTTATCTGTAAGTTTTCCGAAACTTAAAAGCAGGCGGGCGGCACAACAAGCCGCAGACTATTTAAGGAAGGGAAAGTTATGACAACGACGACAAAAACAATTGACCCGGTGTGCGGGATGAAAATAAATCCGAAAGAGGCTGCCGGACAAAGCGAGTTCAAAGGCGAAACTTATTATTTCTGTTCGCCCGCCTGCAAGGAAAAATTCGATGCCGCGCCGCAAAACTTTATTAAAACAACTGAAAATAAAGCAAACGGCGCGAACGGTTTGACGACCGTTCAGGCGACTGACGGGACGCATAACAATCACACTCTGCCGAACGGCGCGGGCGAGCGCGTGGATTTGCCGATTACGGGAATGACCTGCGCGGCGTGCGCAAACCGCATCGAAAAACAGTTGAACAAACAACCGGGCGTTTCGCGCGCCGGTGTCAATTTTGCAACCTCGCGGGCGACGGTTGAATACGACCCGGAAAAGACGGGCGTGAAAAATTTAATCCAAACCGTCAAAGATGTCGGTTACGGCACGGCGGGAACGGCGCGGGCGGATTTTGTCGTGGACGATTCGGCGCGACCTTCGGGTTCGAGCCAGCCGCTTGAAAATCATCTCAATAAACTGCGCGGCGTAACGAACGCTTCATTTAATCTGAGCGCGATGGAAGTGCGCGCCGAATATCTGCCCGGCGCAACGGATGTCAAAACGATTCAAAGGGCGATTGAAGATTTCGGCTACCGCGTCAAAGAAGTTCAGGGCGGAGGCGGCGACGCGGCGGCGGAAGACTCGGAAGCCAAATGGCGCGAAGCCGAATATCTCGATTTGCGTCGGAAATTCTGGATTGCCGCTGTTTTATCTTTGCCTGTTCTGGTGATTGCGATGTCGCACGGACGCATCGCGCTTTTTAATTTTGCGGGCGTGAATTGGTTGCAGTTAGCTTTGACAATTCCGGTTGTTTTTTACTGCGGAGCGCAGTTTTATCTGGGCGCGTGGGCGGCGTTTCGGCATCGGGCGGCGGATATGAATACCTTGATTGCGACGGGAACGGGCGCGGCGTTCGTTTATTCGACTTTGGCGACAATTTTTCCGTCGTTTTTCGCGGCGGCTAATCAAACAATGCCCGGAATGGCGGGAATGGCGCAGACTCCGGTTTATTTTGAGGCGGCGAGCGTCATCATCGCTTTGATTCTTTTGGGCAGAATGCTCGAAGCACGCGCGAAAGGGCAGACGGGCGAGGCGATTCGACGGCTTTTGGGACTTCAGGCGAAAACCGCCAAAGTCGTCCGCGACGGCAGAGAAGTTGACATCCCGGTTGAAGAAGTCGTTCCCGGCGATGTCGTCATCGTGCGTCCGGGCGAAAAAATTCCGGTTGACGGAATGATAATTGAAGGCGCGTCCGCCGTTGACGAATCAATGCTGACGGGCGAGAGTCTGCCGGTCGAGAAGAAAACGGGCGACGAAGTTTTCGGCGCGACGATTAACAAAACCGGCTCGTTTCGTTTCAAGGCGACGAAGGTCGGCAAAGACACCGTTTTGCAGCAAATCGTCAAAATGGTGCAGGACGCGCAAGGCTCGAAAGCTCCGATTGCCCGTCTTGCCGATATGATTAGCGGCATTTTTACGCCGATTGTCATTTGTATTGCGATTGCGACGTTCGTCATCTGGTTTGTCGCCGCCTCCCCGGAAGCGCGTTTTACGATGGCATTGGTTAATTTCGTTTCCGTGTTGATTATCGCCTGCCCGTGCGCTCTCGGACTCGCCACGCCGACGGCGATTATGGTCGGGACAGGCAAGGGCGCGGAAAACGGCGTGTTGATAAAAGGCGGCGAAGCGTTGGAGACGGCGCACAAATTGTTGTCAATCGTTCTGGACAAAACCGGCACGATAACGCGCGGCGAACCGTCTTTAACCGATGTCGTCGCGGCGGACGGCACGGATGAAAACGATTTCCTAAAAACGGTCGCTTCGGCGGAAAAATTGAGCGAACATCCGCTTGCGGCGGCAATCGTGCGCGGCGCGGAGGAGAGAAATTTAGCATTTGAAAAAGTCGAAAATTTCAACGCGCTCGAAGGTCGCGGAATCGAAGCACTGGTTGGCGGAAAAAGTCTGCTGCTCGGAAATTTGCGTCTGATGAACGAAAGAAATATTGCATTAAACGGCGCGGAAGGAAAGGCGGAAAAATTGGCAGCGGAAGGCAAAACGCCGATGTATGCGGCGATTGACGGGCGGTTTGCCGGACTGGTCGCCGTCGCCGACACGATTAAGCCGGAAGCGAAAGAAGCGATTCGGGCGATGCAGCGGTTGGGCTTGGAAGTCGTGATGATGACCGGCGATAACAAACGCACGGCGGAAGCGGTGGCGCGGGAAGTCGGCATAACGAGAGTTTTGGCGGAAGTTCTGCCGCAGGACAAAGCCTTTGAGGTCAGAAAACTGCAAGCCGAAAAGAAACTCGTCGGGATGGTCGGCGACGGCATCAACGACGCGCCCGCGCTCGCCCAAGCCGATGTCGGCATCGCCATCGGAACGGGAACGGACGTGGCTATCGAGGCTTCGGACATAACTTTGCTAAAAGGCGATTTGCGCGGCGTGGTAACGGCAATCGCTTTATCGAAAGCGACGATTCGCACCGTCAAACAGAATCTGTTCTGGGCGTTTATTTACAACGTGCTGGGAATCCCGATTGCCGCCGGACTGCTTTATCCGTTTTTCGGCATCTTGCTCTCGCCGGTTATCGCCAGTGCCGCGATGAGCTTTTCGAGCGTTTCGGTGGTTGCCAACAGCTTGCGATTGCGCGGCTTTCGTCCGCCGCAGAGTATGAGCGGTGGGCAAAACGGAGAGAATAAGTGAACGCAGAAACAAAAAACGAGAAAACGCGGGAAGAAGTCGCTGAAAATAATTCGGAAGGCGAAAAAAAGCAAACCGTTCGCCAGAGGATTTTAAGCTGGCTCGGCTTTTCGGCAATCGTCGCGGCGATGTTGTTTTTCATTGCGCCCGAATCGTGGTGGCAATTCGGTATGGCAAGCGTTGCGGAGAGAAAACCGGCGACAAACTTCACGGTTCAAAATATTGACGGCGGCGACGAGTGGAATTTTCAAGCGCAGAAAGGAAAAGTCGTGGTAATCAATTACTGGGCGACGTGGTGTCCGCCGTGCCGCGCCGAGATGCCGGGTTTGGTTAGTTTTGCCAATGAATACAAATCACGCGGCGTGGAAACGGTCGGCGTAACGATGGACGAAAATCTCGAAGACGTATCGCCCTTCGTCAATAAATACCGGATTGAATATCCGATTCTGCTGCCCGGGCGCGACCCGAATCTATCCGCCGGTGCCGCGATGTCGTTGCCGACGACTTTTCTTTACGACAAAAACGGGCGACTCGCCAAAAAATATACGGGAATAGTGATTGAATCAACGCTCAAATCGGACGCGGAAATTTTGCTTAACGAATAACGAACGAGCCGGTTTTAACCGGCAAAAACTTTTTCAAATTTTAGGCAGGTAAATAAATTTATGGACACGACGGAAATTTTAGTCACCATCGGCGGCATCGGTTTAATCGCCTTGACGCTCTGGTATTTCTTCGGCGAGCGCGAAAAAGTCGCGGCAACCGTCAGCGAAGGCGGCGTGCAGGAAATCAACGTCACGGTCAAGGGCGGTTACTCACCGGACGTGATTGTCGTCAAGGAAAACCAGCCGGTGCGTCTGAATTTTTTCCGCGACGAAACCGCTTCGTGCAGCGAAACGGTCGTCTTCGGCGACTTCGGCATCGCGCGTGATTTGCCCGCTTTCAAAACCACGCCGCTTGAATTTACGCCCGACAAAGCGGGAGAATTTAACTTCGTCTGCGGAATGAATATGCTGCGCGGTAAACTGATTGTCGAGCCGAACTAATGGCGAATAAGAAAGCGGAGGCTTTTGATGAACCGGAATGATAAACAGAATTCGGCGGGCGGAATGTTAAAAAATGAGAAGCGTAATTTACCTGTGGCACAATCGGGCATTGATTTTTGGTGTTCCCGTGAATGCCGCGCCGCACTCTCATTACGCCCTACAGCTTTCAATCGGGTTAGATAAAGAGTTTCGCCTGCGTTGCGGGCAAAGCAAAAAGTGGGATGTAATGAGCGCGGCGTTAATCGGGGCAAACGTCCGGCATTACTTTGGAGATTCGACCGGCTTGCTCGTTAATTTATACCTCGACCCGGAAAGTCGAACCGCCCGCGAACTGGTGAAAAAAATTGCCGCGAAAAGCCGGCTCAGAATCGAGTCGGGCGACATCGAATCTTTTCTGCCGGATTTACGAAAGGGTTGGGAATCTACTTTTTCTTGTCAAGAAGCCTTTACTCTGACCGACAATTTGCTTCAAACTTTACTTCAAACTAAAAAAGCCAAATCCGCTTTTGACCCGCGTATCGAACGAGCCTTAGAGATTTTAAGAAACGCTCCCGACAATCTTATTTCCGCCGATACGGTCGCCAGGGAAGTAGCCCTTTCGCCGAGCCGTTTTGCTCATCTGTTTCGCGCCGAAGTCGGTTTGCCCGTGCGCCGCTATTTATTGTGGATGAGACTAAGACACGCCGTTCGGATGCTCGGCGGCGGCGATTCGCTCACTACGGTCGCGCACGCCGCGAGCTTTGCGGACTCGGCGCATTTGACGCGCACCTTCAGACAAATGTTCGGTCTAACACCGTCGGAAATTTTTCAAAATAGCAGGTTTGTTCAAGTCAGGTTTTGCGAAGAATGATATTTTCCTCTAAAGATGAGCGAAAATTCAAACGAAATCCGGTTGATTGATTATTTGAAAGGCACGATTGCCGTCAAAGCCTTTGACCAAAACTTGAAAAACGTGCCGATATTTTTTATACACGGCATTACCGCTTCGGTTAATTTTTGGGAAAAGGGCATCACCGAATACGTGCGGAACAATCACCCCTGGTTTTCGGTAAGTCTGCCGGGACATTTTCCTTCTAAGTTGGCTGCCAACTTAAAACTCGAACAAATCAACGACCGTTTTTTTTATGACGCTTTGGACGCGGTGCTGCGGGAAATGACCGCCAACGGAGAAAAGGCGATTATTGCCGGGCATTCGACCGGCGGATTTATGGCTTTGAATTACGCTGCGAAAAATCCCGAAAAAGTAGCCGGTGTCATCAGCATCGGCGGTTTCGGTATCGGCGAATGGACTGGTTTGGAAGGCAATCTGCAAAAACTCGCCCGCGGCAATTTTCTTGAAAAATTGCTCTTTCACGCGCAAATTCTTTTGATGAAATCTTCGCGTTGGATTTATCGGCGGGCGGCGGGCGAATACGTTACCGACAAAGACGCGCTTTATCGCTCCGAAATGTTTGAAGCGACGCTCAACGCGATTTACCCGCATATCAAACAACATACAAATCGGGCGATGTATTACTTGTTTCATCAGATTCCGCTGCTCGATATTATGAACGAAATCAAATCAATCAACGCGCCGACGCTTTTGCTGATCGGCGAAAAAGACCCGATTATTCCGCTCGCGCACAGTCTTGAATTGACGACATTATTGCCAAACGCCGAACAGGTTGTGTTTAAGAACACGGGACATTTGCCGTTTGTCGAAAAAAAAGCGGAGTTTGACGCGGCGTTAAACGGCTGGCTACAAAAACATTTTCCAAAATAAATTATGCTGAGTTTTCCTGAAAAAATTGCGATTCTCTCTTCGGGTTTGTTTTTTATGAGCGGGCTGTTGACCGGCGTTTGGAAATACCGCTCGATGCTCAATAGCGTCGAACACACCGCGCCGGTTTACGTTGATGTCGCTCATAAAGCCTCACTGCTTTATTCTTTCGCGTGTCTGGTTTTGTGGAAACTCGCGCAGCTCAGCCCGTTTTCCACAGCGATTACATTGACGGCACTGCTCGCGCCGATTTTGTTTTTCGCCATCGCCGTAGCGACCTACATTCGGCTCGCCGCCATCGGCAAAACCGACAACCAGTTTAGGGAGAGAAACTTTAGCACGACATACGGAATGTATCTGTTGATATTTTTCGAGATTGCGGGCTTTTCGGTTTTATTCGCCGGATTTATCTTCAGTCAATTTTTTCAGTAGCGATTTGCGTCGAAAACAAAAAAGATATGAATGAAATTTTTCAAAACCACGAAGATTGAATTTACGCCGGACGAGACGGGAAAATTCACATTCGCCTGCGAAATGAATATGCTGCGCGGGAAATTGATTATCGAGCCGAATTAGCGAATAAACGGCGATTGTTTCATTTCGCAATTAAATATAAGTTACCCGACGGCATTACGAACCGACTCAGATTTTTGCCTCTCACCAGCCTTTTTAGCGGGCTGTTTGAGAGGCTTCTTCGTTTAGTTTATGTGTGTCTATAAACAAACAGTCTTGTCTGTAAAGACACGCTTTCGGCAAACAATCAAACCTTTTACCAGCTAAATACCGGCATTTCAAAGAGGCACACGCATTGCTTGAATTTAATAGATTTGAAACACATTATTGAGGCTGTAAAGAGATTCAAAGGCTTTTCAAAGAAGTTTGAAACGTAATGAAAAATGACAATTACATTCCCGCCCTAAGCTACGACGTTCTGACTCCGTTTTACGATACGGTTGTCGGATTGACGACGCGCGAGAAACAATTTAAAAAGGCTTTGGTTGAACAGACAAAAGTTAAAACAAATCATCGCGTTTTGGATGTAGCCTGCGGAACGGGAACGCTGACGATTTTGCTCAAAAGAAGTGTACCGAAAGCGGAAATAATCGGTGTTGACGGCGACCCGAAAATACTAGAGTTGGCAAAAGAAAAAGCGCGGAAAGGAAACTTTGAAATTAGGTTTGATGAAGCGATGTCGTTTGATTTGCCTTACGCGGACGAGTCTTTCGACCGCGCAGTGTCGAGTTTGTTTTTTCATCATTTGACGCGGGAGAAAAAGCTCGAAACTTTACGGGAAGTCAAACGAATTCTTAAACCGGGCGGCGAACTGCACGTCGCCGATTGGGGATTGCCCGCAAATTCGGCGATGAAATTTTTGTCGCGTTTTATTCAATTACTCGACGGTTTTGAAACGACCGCCGACAACTTTGACGGGCTTTTGCCGAAGTTAATCGCGGATGCGGGTTTTGAGCAGATTGAAGAAACAAGTTATTACAACACTTTATTCGGCACGATTCGCTTGCACAAATCGCGCAAGCCGTAAAATAGGAGAATCAAATGAAGAAAAAAATTATTTCAGTCTTTTTAATTTGCGCGGTTCTGACTTTGCCCGCGCGCGCGCACGATTTGTTTTTGAAGCCCGATAACTTTTTCGCTAAAGTGAACGGAAAAGTTTCGATTAGCGTCTTTAACGGCACGTTTCAATCGAGCGAAGGCGCGGTTTCGTTCGCGCGCCTGACAGACGTAAGCGTCGTTGCGCCGTCGGGGACTCGCGCTAATCCGAAGGAAGCTGATTTTACCAAAAACGAAACGACCGCTTTTTTGAATCTCGTGCCGGCGGAAGCCGGAAATTACGTGGTTGGGCTTTCGACGATGTGGCGCGAAAACGGACTCGCGGCAAAAGAGTTTAATGAATATCTCGTTGCCGAGGGAATTCCCGGCGTTTTGGAAAATCGGAAACGCGATAAGGAGCTTGAAAAAGATGCTCGTTACCGTTATTCCAAGTATGTCAAAACGATTTTTCAGGCGGGCGACAAACAAACTGACAGCTATAAAACCGTTCTCGGTTACGCGGTCGAATTAGTTCCGCAAGCTAATCCCTATAAATTAAAAAAGGGAAGCACGATTGAAATTTTATGTTTGAAGGACGGCAAACCGCTCGTCGGACAAACGGTGTTGACCGGACGCGAATCGGGCGGCAAATTAGCTTTTGAAAAAAGCATCCGCAGCGACGCGAAAGGCATTATCAAAATCAAACTCGACGGCGCGGGCAAGTGGTATGCGAAATTTATCAATATGGTTAAAATTGACGACCCGAAATTAAACTATGAATCGAAATGGGCGACATTGACGTTTGAAATAAAATAAAGATAAACAAGGAGAATTCGATGAAGAAAAAAATTACCGGCTTTTTATTGCTGGGCGCATTGTTAGCAGTTCCGACTTTCGCCCACGATTTGTTTTTGAAACTCGACAACTTTTTCGTCGCGGTGAACTCGAAAGTTTCGATTAGCATTTTGAACGGCTCTTTTTTGGAGAGCGAGGGCGCGGTTACTTTTGCACGCTTAAAAGACGTGAGTTTCGTATCTCCGAAGGGCGAGCGCGCGAATCTGGCGGAAACCGATTTAACGAAAAACGAGACGACTTCATTCTTGAGTTTTGAGCCGAAAGAAAGCGGAACTTACGTCGTCGGTCTTTCGACGATGACGCGCGAGATTGATTTAGAAGGGAAAGATTTTAACGAGTATCTCCAACACGACGGGATTCCCGACACTCTGGCGGAAAGAAAAAAGAAAAAAGAACTCGATAAAAAAGTGCGCGAGCGTTATTCCAAGCACGTTAAAACGATTTTTCAGGCTGGGGAAACGCAAACGGAAAATTACAAAACCGTTCTCGGCTATCAAGTCGAACTCGTGCCGCAGCAGAATCCGTATAAGTTGAAAGCGGGCGACACGATTGAGATTTTGTGTTTGAAAGACGGCAAGCCGCTCGCGGGTCAATACGTGATGTCAGGGCGCGAGAGCGCGGGAAAAATCGTCGCGGAAGCGAATGTTCGCACCGATAAAAAAGGCATTGCTAAATTCAAATTAAATTCGTCGGGCAAATGGTATGTCCGATTTATCCATATGACGCACCTCACAGACCCGAAAATAAACTACGAATCGAAATGGGCGACGCTTACTTTCGAGTTAAAATAGAGGGATGAGCGGAATAATCTCGCGGAAACAATTTACCAGATGTTTTCAGTTTGAAAAATAAGAAGTATGAAATTTTTTAAGTGTTACAAAGAGATTTGGTTCGGCATCGGCTTGGGCGCGCTCGCGTGGCTCGTTGATGCCGTGATGCACACGGAACTCGGCGCGGATGTTCACGCGGGAAGTCTTTGGGCGGAAATTTTTGCTCCGCATCCGACCGCTTTGATTTTCCGCGTTTTTTACCTGGTGATTGCCGTCGCTTTCGGCGTTTTTCTGTGGCGGACAAACTGGCGCGAACGCCAGCTTCGCGCTTTGGAGCAAGCCGTTATCGCATTTCAACGCCAACTCGACGCGCCCGCCATAAGGCTTTTAGTTTCAGCCGGACAGTTGCAAAATCGAAATGCGGTGCGGCTTGACGAAACCGCCGGACGACTCGCGGCGGAAATCTCAACGGATGCCGGATTGATTGACGACCTCGCCAAAAAATATCTCGAATTCAGCCGTCTCGTGCAGGCGGGCGACACGGCGCGGGCAATCGAAACCTTAAACTCAATCGAATCGTGGCTCGCCGAACGGAAAGTGGTCGCTAAATCGTGAAAAATAATTCGAGTAAAACAATTCTGCTTGCCGACGATGACGAAAATCTGCGCCGCGTGCTGGAGTTTCAGTTGACCGAAGCGGGCTACCTTGTATCGACGGCACAAGACGGCGCGGCAGCTTTAGAGATTTTTTTGAACAACGATTTTGATTGCGTCATCACCGATTTGCGGATGCCGAAACTGTCGGGCTTGGAACTGCTCGAAAAAATCAAAACCGCAAATGCGGAAATTCCCGTCATCGTTATCACGGCTTTCGGCGAAGTCGAAACGGCGGTAACGGCGATGAAAGCCGGCGCGTTCGATTACATCAATAAACCTTTTAACCGCGACGAAATTTTGCTGACGCTCGAACGGGCATTAAATTTCAGCGAAACGAGAAATGAAAACCGGCAGCTGCGCGAACTGGTTGATAAGGAATTTCGCCTCGACAATATTATCGGCGATTCGCCCGCGATGCGAACGGTATTAAATCTCGTCGGGCGTGTTTCCCGCTCGGACGCGACCGTTCTTATCACCGGCGAGAGTGGCACGGGCAAAGAACTCATCGCTAAGGGCATTCACTTTTCGGGAAAACGCAAAGACAATCCCTTCATTCCGATAAACTGCGCCGCGATTCCCGAAAGTTTAATCGAAGCCGAACTTTTCGGTTTTAAACGCGGCTCTTTTACGGGCGCAAGTCACGATACCAAAGGAAAGTTTGAAGACGCGGGCGGCGGCACGCTTCTTCTCGATGAAATCAGCCAGATGCCGCTTGCGTTGCAGCCGAAACTGCTGCGCGTCCTTCAAGAGCAGGAAATCGTCAGAATCGGTGAAAGCTCGCCGCGCAAAATTGACGTTCGCATCATTGCCGCGACCAATCAAAATTTGGAAAAAATGGTCGAGCGCGGTGCTTTCCGCGAAGATTTATATTTTCGTCTCGCGGTCGTTCCCATCAATTTGCCGCCGCTTCGCGCGCGCCGCGAAGACATTCCGCTGCTCATCAATCATTTTTTTCGCCGCGCCAAAGAGAAACACGGCTTTGAAAACTTAAAAATGACGCGCGAAGTCGTTAATGTTTTATCGAATTATTTGTTTCCGGGCAATGTCCGCGAACTGGAAAATTTAATCGAGAGAATGGTCGTGCTGTCGGATGAAAAAAGCCTAGCTATGGCGGACGTGCCGGAGTATATCAGCAAACCGCTGCAAATATTCGGCAACGTTAAATTTGAACTGCCCGCCGAAAACATCTCGCTCGACGAGATAGAGCGCGAAATCATCCGTTACGCTTTAGAGATGCACAACGGCAATCAATCGCAGACGGCGCGATATTTGAGTATCACGCGCAGCGCCCTAATTTACCGGATGGAAAAACACGGCTTGGACGCCGATAAAGAATCTTAAAAACTCACATCCACGCCGACTCTCAAGAAAGTTGTTTCGATTAAACACGCACAAATATCACTTTATTTAAATTGCCGTTTGCGATTTTCAAAACAGTCAATTATTATTAAAATCATTATTTGTTGTTGAAAACGAATTTCAATTTCACACATTCTTTTAAGGTAGATTTAATCTATGAAACTTAGTCAGATTATATTTTTTTTTGCATTAATTTTTTTTTGCGTTCCAATTGCTTCAGCCCAATCCAATCATAAAATTAGCGGGAAAATCAGTGACGCAAACGCCGACCTGATTGTCGGAGCAATCGTCCGATTGTCGAATCAGAACGTTCGATTCGTGCGGGAAACAACGACCGATCAGGGCGGCGAATTCATCTTTGACAAACTGCCCAAAGGAAATTATCAAATTACGGCATCTGCCGGAAATTTTGGGATGGTAAAAAGAGAAATACAAATTTTCGGCGAAGGCGTTGTAAATTTGACGCTCCAACCCGAACAAATCGCCGAGCAGGTTTCCGTCACATCGAATTATTTAGCCGGAACACCCGAAAGTCTAAGTGATGTTCCCGGTTCGATTGAAAGAGTTGATCGGCAAACTCTAGAGAACGCCCGCGTGTTTAATTTCTCGGAAGCTCTGCGGAAAATCTCCGGTGTGAACGTCCGCGACGAAGAAGGTTTCGGGCTGCGCCCGAACATCGGCATTCGCGGCACGAATCCGACACGCTCGACCAAGGTTTTGCTGCTCGAAGACGGTTTACCTCTGAGTTACGCGCCTTACGGCGACAACGCTTCGTATTATCATCCGCCCGTCGAACGCTACGAATCAATTGAAGTTTTAAAAGGATCCGGGCAAATTGTCTACGGACCGCAAACTATCGCCGGTGTCATTAATTACATCACGCCTAATCCGCCGCAAAAGCCGAATTTTAATTTAAAACTCGAAGGCGGTAACCGCAGTTTTTTCAACGGCAGCGCGGGATTTGGCGGGACATTCGGAAAATTCGGTGTGCTGTCGAATTTCACGCATAAACAGGGAAACGGGTCGCGCGAAAACACTAATTTCAAACTCTATGATTTTTCTAATAAAGCGACTTACGCGGCGGGCGACCGCAATATTCTGACGGCGAAATTTTCATTTTACCGGGAAGACTCGAATCTAACTTATACGGGAGCGACCGAAGCGGAGTTTGCCCAAAATGCGCGCGGCAATATTTTTAAAAACGACTTCTTTTACGGCAGACGCTACGGTTTTTCGCTTCAGCACACTGCGGTTTTAACTTCAAACGTTAATTTAACGACAAACTTTTACTCGAATTATTTTTCGCGCGATTGGTGGCGGCAATCTTCAAACTCAAACGAGCGCCCGAACCGTCTGCGGACGTTGAGCGGCGGAGACGCGGATTGTTTTGGAATTCAGGATTTGAACACGACTTGCGGCAATCAAGGACGGCTGCGGGATTATTTGACGATTGGAATCGAACCGCGCCTAAACGCAAATTTCAATCTCGGCGCGGTCAAAAACGAACTGAATATCGGTTTCCGCGTTCACCGCGAAGACCAGGATCGTATTCAGAAAAACGGCGATTTGCCGACATCGCGCGATGGGCTTATTGCCGAAAATAACGAACGTCAATCGCTCGCCTATTCGGGTTTTGTGCAGCACCGTTTCATCTGGGGAAATTTCGCGTTCACTCCGGGCGTGCGCGTCGAACGTATCGAATACCAGCGCACTAACAGGCTCGCCAATAACGGCGCGGGCGTTACCGGAAACACAACCGTGACGGAAATAATTCCGGGTTTTGGAGTGGCTTATTCGGGCTTGAAAAACACGACGATTTTCGCGGGCGCGCATCGCGGTTTTGCGCCGCCGCGCGTTGAAGATGTCGTAACCAATGCGGGCGGCGTGGTTGATTTAAATTCGGAGCTGAGCTGGAATTACGAAATCGGCGTTCGCACGCGTCCCCTTCGCGGAGTTGAAATTTCAAGCGCGTTTTTCCGCAACGATTATGAAAATCAAATCGTCGCCGCTTCGATTGCGGGCGGCACGGCGTTCACCAACGGCGGCGAAACTTTACAGCAAGGATTTGAATTCACCGGACAAGTTGATTCGGGAACGATTTTCCGCTCGCCGCATAACTTTTATTTCCGCGCGGCATACACTTTTCTTCCCATAGCGGAATTTCGCGGCGAAAGATTCAGTTCAATTACAAGCGCATCCGTTTTGCAGCCGCTTTGTCCGGCGGAACGGCTTATAATTTCTACTCGCTGTTCGATCACCGGAAATCGTTTACCCTATACTCCGAAAACCCAGTTGACTTCGAGCGTCGGCTATTCGCACCCAATCGGCGTTGATGCTTTTGTCGAAAACGTCTTCATCGGACGACAGTTCGGCGACGATTTGAACGCCGTCAATCCTTCGGCAAATGCCCAGCTCGGCGCAATTCAGGCTCAGACTTTTTGGAACGCGACGGCAAATTACAAAGTCGAAAAATGGCGCGCGACGTTTTTCGTGACAATGAAAAACATTTTCGACCGGACATTTATCGTCGACCGCTCGCGCGGCATTTTGCCGAGCAGCCCGCGTCTCGTGCAGGGCGGCGTGAAGTTAAATTTTTAACGAGTAAAAGCGAATTTCTTTAATGTAGGGCGGTTCAAATTAACGCCGTTAAAAGTGGCTGCGATTATGGAAACTTTATCAAAATATGGAATTTCGTAGTCTGCTTTTGAGCATCAGAAAATTGTAAAGCCGCAACTAAGTATTAGTAAATTAGACTATAATGTCGTTTGATGAAACGATTTCTACCGACATTGGTTATCGGCGCGGTTATATTACTCATCTCCGCGCTACATTTTCTCACGCCGGTTGACAGTTTAATCCTGCACCAAATTTATCAGCGGCTTTATTATATTCCGGTAATTCTGGCATCGCTCCGGTTTGGCTGGCGCGGCGGAATCGGCGCGGCTCTCGCGGCAAGTTTGACTTACTTGCCGCACATCGCTCTGCATTGGCAGCACCAGAATTATGATTATGCCCTTAATCAATATGCCGAAATCGCATTATTTTTTGCTATCGGCGCGGTGACGGGCTGGCTCGGCGACCAGAAACGCCGCGAGAGTCGGCGGGCGGAACGTATCAACGCTGAACTGCAAACCGCTTACGCCGAACTCAGGCAAACCGTCGGGCAGCTGCTGCAAGCCGAAAGACTTTCCTCCTTAGCGGAAATCGCATCGGGCGTAGTTCACGAAATCCGAAATCCGCTCGGCGCAATTAAGGGTGCGGTCGAGATTCTCGAAGACGAATTAGCGATAGATAGCCCGCGCCGCGAATTTGCCCGCATCGCTAAAACGGAAGTCGAACGAATCGATAAACTTGTGCAGGAATTCTTTCATTTTGCCCGCGCCAAAGAGCCGCAAAAGAGTCCGGTAATCGTCAACGAAATCATCCACAATGTAAAAATCTTAATTGAAAATCAAGCCGACGCTCAGAATGTCAAAATCATCGAAAATTTAGCCGAGTCTCTCCCGAAGGTTTCTCTCGACGCGGAACAAATCAAACAAGTTCTGCTGAACCTGGCAATAAATTCGCTTCAGGCAATGCCCGACGGCGGCAAGCTCATTTTTCGGACTTTTCAGAAAGACGACCAACTGCACATTGAAACCGAAGACACCGGCGGCGGGGTTGACGAAGCGATAAAAGCGAAAATCTTTGACCCGTTTTTTACGACCAAAGATAAAGGTTCGGGGCTTGGGCTTTCGGTCGCGCATAAAATTGTCGGGCAGCACAGCGGTAGTCTGACAGTCGAGAATATTGAAAACGGCGCGGTTTTTACAATTAAAATTCCGCTCGCTCAAAGTCGGGAAAACTAACAGTCATTTTCTTGTTTTTTCACAACGACGTTTATGTCGAACGAACCGAATAAAAAAGAGATTTCGAAAAGGCTGCGTCTGGAAATTCGCGGCGCGGTGCAGGGTGTAGGTTTTCGCCCGTTTGTTTATGCGGCGGCGAAAAAATTTGATTTGAAAGGTTTTGTCGGAAACGAAAGCGGCGGCGTATTCGTTGAAGTCGAAGGCGAAGCCGCCGCTTTAAGCGATTTCCAAATTTATCTAAGCTCAAATCTTCCGCCGCTCGCCCACATTACGCGGATTGACAGCAGAGAAATCGCCGCGCAATTCTCCACCGATTTTTATATTGCCGAAAGCGAAAATCGCGCAAGCGAAAACACGCTTGTCTCGCCCGATGTTTCCGTTTGCAAAGATTGTCTGCGCGAATTATTTGATAAAAACGACCGCCGCTTTCGCTATCCGTTTATCAACTGCACAAATTGCGGACCTCGTTTCACCATTACCAGAGACATTCCATACGACCGCCCGAAGACGACGATGAGCGTCTTTAAAATGTGCGAATTGTGCCAAAGCGAATACGATAATCCTTTGAGCCGCCGCTTTCACGCTCAGCCGAACGCCTGCGCCGAGTGCGGTCCGAAAATTTGGTTTGTCGGCAAAAACGATGAAATGATTGACAGTAAGGCGGCGATTTTGGCGACACAAAATGCTTTGGCAAATGGTGAAATAGTCGCAATCAAAGGCATCGGCGGTTTTCATCTGGTTTGCGACGCGAAGAACAATTCGGCAGTGCAAACTCTGCGGACGCGCAAAGGCAGAGGCGAAAAACCTTTCGCCGTGATGTGCAAAGATTTGAAAACAGCCGGAAATTTGGTTGAAATCAACAAAGCTGAGAAAGCGATTTTAACGAGCAAAGAACGCCCGATTTTACTGCTCAAGAAAAAAACAAACAAATTAAGCCAACTCATCGCGCCGAACAATCAATTTTTGGGCGTGATGCTCCCGTATTCACCGCTTCATTATTTGCTGTTTGATGAAAATACAGACGTTTTGGTAATGACTTCGGGCAATTTTTCGAGCGAGCCGATTGTGACGGAAAATGCCGAAGCATTAGAAAAACTGCCAAACTTAGCCGACTCGTTTTTGCTTCACGACCGCGGGATTTACGTGCCGTGTGATGATTCGGTCGTTAGAGTTTTTGAAAACGAGGAATTGCCGATTCGTCGTTCGCGCGGTTACGCGCCGTTTCCCGTCGAACTGCCGTTTAAGCTGCCGCCGGTTTTGGCGGTCGGCGGCGAACTCAAAGCGACGTTTTGTTTGGCAAAAGACGAATTCGCTTTTATGTCGCAGCACATCGGCGATATGGAAAATCTGGAAACGCTTCTTGCAATGGAAAAATCAGTCGGACAGATGCGGGGGCTTTTTCGCATTGAGCCGGAAGCGGTCGTTGGCGATTTGCATCCGAATTATTTATCAACAAATTGGGCGAGCAAAAACCTGGCGAAAATAGCCGCCAAAGATGCGAAATTTTTCAGAGTTCAGCATCATCACGCGCATCTTGCGTCCGTGATGGCTGAAAATAAATTACAAAATGAAAAAGTCATCGGTTTTGCGTTTGACGGCACAGGCTACGGCACGGACGGCGCGATTTGGGGCGGGGAAGTTTTACTGGCTGATTATCAGGGTTTTGAGCGCGTCGCGCATTTGCGATACGTTCCGCTCGCGGGCGGCGATACATCAATAAAAAACCCGTATCGCGTCGCGCTCGCGCATCTCTGGCAAGCCGGAGTCGCGTGGAATGAAAAATTGCCGTGCGTTGCCGCTTGCCCGGAAATCGAGCGCAAGATTTTGCTTAAGCAATTTGAAAATAAATTCAATACGATTCCGACGAGCAGTTTCGGCAGACTTTTCGACGCGGTGGCTTCAATCGCCGGAGCGCGGCAGACGGTAACATACGAAGCGCAAGCCGCGATTGAATTTGAAGCGGTTTTGGATGACAATGTGACAGATTCATACGAATTTACCGTCATCGATGGCGAAACGATTGAAATTGATGCCGCGCCGCTTATTCGATGGGTTGCTTTGGATGTTCTTGACGCAATTCCGATTAGCGTGATTTCCGCGAAATTCAATAACGCGACGGCGAATCTGATTGTGCGACTGGCTTTACTGTTTCGGCAGCGCGAGAAATTAAATAAAGTCGCTTTAAGCGGCGGTTGTTTTCAAAATGTCGCGCTTTTGAAAGCAAGTCTAAAGGGTTTGCGAGAACACGATTTTGAGGTTTTGACGCACACAAAAGTTCCGCCGAACGACGGCGGTTTGGCACTCGGACAAGCGATGATTGCGGGTTACAGCCTTCTTAAATAAAGTTTACATTCGACAGTTGTTTTATCTGTCAAATCCTTTGTCTTCGCCGCTTTTCAAAATTCTTACCCGTTTTCGCGCAAAAGAATGTAATATAAATATAAATTTCGGTTTTATAAATTTTGGCGGAGAAAGTTTTATGTGTTTAGCCGTTCCCGGAAAAGTCGTTGATAAATTTGAAACAAACGGAATACAGATGGGCAAAATGGATTTCGACGGAATCACCAAAAACATCTGTCTGGCGTATATCCCGGACATTCAAATCGGCGAATACGCGATTGTCCACGTCGGTTTCGCCATCGAAAAGCTGGATGAAAAATCGGCTCTCGAAACGCTCGAAGTGTTTCGCAATATGGGTTTTTTGGAAGAAGAACTTGGGCTGAGCGAAGTCGAAACCGTGCAATGAATTTATAAAAGGAGCGAGCAATGAAATATCTGCAAGAATTCCGCGACCCGGAACTGGCAAACAATATCTTGTCGGAAATCCGCGCCGCGACGACGCGAAACTGGGCGATTATGGAAGTCTGCGGCGGGCAGACGCATTCGATCATCCGGCACGGCATTGACCAGCTTTTGCCCGAGGAAATCGAACTGATTCACGGTCCGGGCTGTCCGGTCTGCGTCACGCCTCTGGAATTGATTGATAGAGCGTTGGCGATTGCCGCCGAACCGAATGTGATTTTCTGCTCGTTCGGCGATATGCTGCGCGTTCCCGGCAGCGAAAAAGATTTGTTTCGTATCAAAAGCGAAGGCGGCGATGTGCGAACGGTTTATTCGCCGCTCGATGCCCTGAAAATCGCCGTGGACAATCCCGAAAAGCAGGTTGTTTTTTTCGGTGTCGGTTTTGAAACCACCGCGCCCGCCAATGCGATGACGGTTTTTCAAGCCAAACAGCAAAACGTCAAAAATTTCTCAATCCTCGTTTCGCACGTTCTCGTGCCGCCTGCAATTCAAGCCATTATGGAATCGCCCGTCAATCGCGTTCAAGCGTTCTTAGCCGCCGGTCACGTTTGCTCGATAACCGGCTACGCCGCGTATCCGCCGCTTGCGGAGAAATATAAAGTTCCGATTGTCGTTACCGGATTCGAGCCGCTCGACGTTTTAGAAGGCGTTCGCCACGCCGTCGTGCAGCTTGAAAACGGACGAGCGGAAGTCGAAAACGCTTATCAGAGAGTCGTCAATTTTGACGGCAATAAATCAGCCCAGGCGATGCTCGCAGACGTTTTCGTGACAACGGATAGAGCCTGGCGCGGCATCGGCGTAATTCCGCAGAGCGGCTGGTCGCTCTCCGAAAAATACCGAGATTTCGACGCGGAATATAAATTCGATGTGCGAGATATAAAAACCGTCGAATCAACCTTGTGCCACAGCGGAGAAGTTTTGCAAGGCTTGCTCAAACCGCATCAATGCCCGGCGTTCGGTAAAGAATGCACGCCGCGATTTCCGCTCGGCGCGACGATGGTTTCGAGCGAAGGCGCGTGCGCGGCTTATTACAATTATGGACGTTTTACAGCTTCCGCTTAATTTTATTGTCCGCACAATTACGTCGGTTTTCAGATGCAAAGATTTTTATGCCGGAGATCAAATAGAGATTAATTCCATATAATGCAGAATTCGGCGGCTATCGTCTTGATAAGATAAGACGATGCGAGAACGTTTTATCACATCAGTGTAGACATGGGGTAAGCAATTGTTTCGCCGTTATCGCATAAGTTTTGGAGATAGTCTCAATTTTCTTGTAGCCTGCCGGCGAATAAGTCATTAGACGAGAGGCAGAAATTTAATTTCATTGCTGCAATCGCCAAAAATTCAAATACAAATTAACTTTTCTAAAATTTTTGTAACATTGTTGCGCAAAAACCCGTTTTCAAATGTGTCCTGGAAAATGTGTGATGCCAAGCTATGCATAACGAAATTTTATATTTATGTGCTTGACATACAAAATATTTTGATATATAAAATGCATCGCCAAGATAGGCATAAGAACCATCAAATTTTGGTTTAATTATAAATTAGTCGCTGTTAAAAAACAGCATTGGCACCGCAAAACGGTGAGCATAATTTTAAATAATTATATTAGGAGAACTTTATGAAAATTAATAACTTAAACAAAATCAAGAAAAATAACGCTTCAAAATTATTATTAACTCTAGGTTTAGCTATCGCGTTCTGCGCAGGCTTCACGATGTCCGCGCAAGCTCAGTCTGATGTTGCAAGGCAACAAGCTCAAACCGGCATCACGACTTATTATTACGGATATAAATCCAATGCTGCCGGAAAAGTCAATGCTGAAAAAAGACGCGGTAAATATGCACGAATGTATTACGACAACGCGCGTAGGCAATGGGCGGTTGATGTGAGTAACGGTTTAACAAGCGGCGGTAACAGCGGCACGACCGTGAATACCACAAATTCGCCAACCGTAGCTGATAATCAAAAGCGCACCGGTATCACGACCTTTTATTACGGATACAAATCCAATGCGGAAGGGAAGCTCAATGCGGAACAAAGACGCGGCAAATCCGCTCGTATGTATTATGACAATTCGCGCCGTAAATGGGCGGTTGATGTAAGCAATGGATTATCATCCGCCACAACTACGATACGGACGAAAACAGTAACGACAACTACGTCGGCTGACGGCGGCAACCTTCCGAACGGCGCAAGCATTATTTATTTTCCGACCAAAGGAAGCGCCGAAGGAATTTACAAAGCGTCGTTGCGACAGGGCGATTGGGCGAAAATGTGGTATGACTCAAAACGTCGTGAATGGGCGGTAGCGGTCAAACCGCGTTTGTAATTTAACCAAAAACAAGAGGATTGGTTACGTCAACAAACCCTGAGAGATTGCAACAGGAATGTTGTAATCTCTTTTTTATTTTTAAGCTAATAGAAGGCGTCATATTGTGTTCGATGGCTTCGTATTTATTTTGTAGGAGTTTCAAATGCAAATAATTGGGAGAATTCTTCTGAGCGGTTTAATCGGCGCAGTCGTTTGTGCCATTCTCAGTTTTTTAATATTTTTTGTGCTGACGATTTATGATGGTCAAAAGCTCATTGAAATATTAGGTTATGGTTTTGTCGTCGGCATGATTGGCGCTTTCATCGGCGCGATTATTGGTTTGGCGGTCGGGATTGGTGATTTAGGCGCAATAGGTGGCGGAGTTGTAGGTTTTTTGGGGACATTAATTGTAGTAGCGATTTATATTTACTCCACCGCAGAAAACTTTAGCCAGTACGGATATTTTTTTAGTGAGTCGAGAATTATTTTTGTCGTTTTGTCTTTGCCGACAATTCTGACAGGTGTCATCACCGCATTACTCATAAAAATGATTTATAAACCTTAAGGCTGATTGTTTTCCCCGTATAGGAGTTAATGTATCCAAGGGCGCAATAGAACAAGTCTTGCGGACGGTAGGATAGCGGTCTGTAAGTTGTGTGCAAGTCGGGTGTAGATTGCGACTGTGTCCCGAATTTAAGACAATACTCACGCTCGCATTTTTTATTTTTGCTTTAGAATGTGGAACGAAGAAAAACAAATTATTGAGTCGCACCTTTCACCAAACGAGCGGCTGTGGTGGTTTGGCAAACCGCGTCAAGGCTTTTTTCTTCGCGCATCAGACATTTACGCGGTTCCATTTAGTCTGATGTGGGGTGGCTTTGCAATCTTTTGGGAAACGATGGTTATAAAAAAGGATGCGCCGTTTTTCTTTATACTTTGGGGCATTCCGTTTGTTTTTGTTGGTTTGTATCTGATAGTTGGACGCTTTTTCGTAGATGCGTGGCAACGGAGTAAAATATTTTACGGAGTAACCAACGAGCGCGTAATAATCGTTTCGGGCTTATTCAATCGCAAAATAAAATCGCTTAGTCTTCGGACGCTGCCGGATGTAACGCTGGAGGAAAAAGTTAATGGAAGCGGCACAATTACTTTTGGAGAAGCAAGTCTTTTCACGGACTGGAATAAAGGCGGCTTCTTTCGCCTTAGAAAAGCCAGAATTGAAGCTGTGCCAAGGTTTGAACAAATACCACAAGCCAGAAATGCTTATGAAATAATCAGAAATGCACAAAAGCAATCTGGCTAAGGCAAAGCCCAGCAAGTCATTGGAGGCGAGCGCGAAACTGCTTGCT
>MWYY01000050.1 GCA_002050355.1 Acidobacteria bacterium 28-9 | reverse complement strand
CAAATACAATTTCTAAAAAATTAACGAACAAGGGATGAGAAAATGCAAATAAAATTAAAACCCATTGGTGTGCAGGTTGCAATTATTTTCGGCGCGTCGAGCGGTATCGGACGAATTGCGGCACTTGAATTCGCAAAGCGCGGCGCGAAAGTTTGTGTTGCGGCGCGAAGCGAAGAAGGATTGAAAACTTTAGTCGGAGAAATAGAATCGAGCGGCGGCGAAGCGTTTTATGCGATTGCAGACGCGGCGGATTTTGAACAAGTCAAAACAGTTGCCGACAAAACCGTCGAAAGATACGGCAGGCTCGACACCTGGGTTCACTCGGCGGCGGCTTTTATGTTTGCAACTGTCGAGCTGACCGAACCCGAAGAATACAAACGCTTAATCGAAGTCAATCTTTTGGGACAAATCTATGGCGCGAAAGCCGCTTTGCCGCATTTGAAAAAAAACGGCGGCGCACTGATTCATCTCTCTTCGGTCGAAGCGTGGCGCGGAACTCCGTATCAGTCGGCTTACGTCTCGTCAAAACACGGCGTCAAGGGATTTTTGCAGGTTTTGCGCGTCGAACTGGCGCACGAAAAAATTCCCGTCTCGGTTACGCAGATTCTTCCTGCCGCGATAAACACGCCGATTTATGATAAAGGCGCGAACAAAATGCCGTTCAAACCGCGCGCCGTCGCGCCGTATTATCATCCGAAAATCGTCGCTGACGCGATTCTCTTTGCCGCCGAAAATCCGACTGAAGATTTAATCGCGGGCGGCGCGGGCGTCGGCGTTGTTTTAGCCGAGCGCATCTCGCCGTCGCTCGCTGGTTGGTTTTCCGAAAAAATCGGTTTTGTCGGACAAAAAACCGATGAAAAAAGCTCCGGCGATTACGCGGGAAATCTGTTCGAGCCGGTTTCCGGTTTTGATACAATCGAAGGACGTTTTTCCGACGAACAATTCAACAGCGACCCGTACACATATTTGAAGACAAATCCGAAAGTAAAAAATACTTTACTCGCAATCGCGGGCGGTGTTTTGGGCGGATTTTTTATTTGGCGTACGAAAAGGACTGGAGGCAAACAACGAATGAAAATCTAACGCGTCTAACTTTCGGACAAAGCAATTTTTACCGTTTTGGATTTTCGATTTGTGATTTGTGTTTGAATATTGAAAAATGATTTTACAGGAGAAAATTTATGCAGACAACTGACACACAGGCAACGCAAACGCAGAAAGGAATGTCCGAATCCGGCTTTGATATTTCGCCAATCAGCGTTGAAAAGCGCGAAATTTTGGCACAAGACCTAAATGACGAACAACGTGACATTCTGCTTAATCACGGCACAGAGCCGCCGTTTTGCGGCAATCTGACTGACAACAAGCAAAACGGAACATACGCTTGCCGCTTATGCGGTCTGCCGCTTTTCCGCTCAGATTCAAAATTCCATTCGGGAACCGGCTGGGCGTCGTTTTTTCAATCTTTCGACAAACAGCACATTCGTTATTTGACCGACAGCAAATTCGGAATGACGCGCACGGAAATTCGCTGCGCTCGCTGCGACGGTCATCAAGGACACGTTTTCCCGGATGGTCCCGCGCCGTCCGGTCAACGCTATTGCGTGAATTCTGCTTCGCTGGAATTTTTCCCCGAAGGCGAAGAAATTCCGCAAAAAAGCTAAATTAATGGTGAGTGGTAAATGATAAATGGTGAATGAAAAACAATTCCCACATTCATCGTTTACCACTCTCAATCCACCATTAAATCTTTATTTTCTATCTTTAAACTGCTCAAAAAGGTCAGTATGTCGGCTTGTAAGCGGCAGCATTCGTCCGTTGATGAAAACGTATTTGACGTTTGTTCGCGGCTCTAAAATATCACCGTCGGCAATGACTAAGTTTGCTATTTTGCCCGTGTCGATTGAGCCGATTCGGTCGCTCAAACCGAGAATTTGCGCCGGATAAAGCGTTACGGATTTTAAGGCTTCTTCCTTCGACAAGCCGTATGCTCCGGCTGAACCTGCGTGATATGGCAAATCGCGGATTTCCGGTCCGCTGTCGCCGGTCGAGATGCAAAATCTTATTCCGGCTTGCTGCATTTTAGCGGGCGCGGAAAACAAATAATCGTAAGCATCATCGTCTTGCACGGGCAAATTGTAAATATTTTTATAAATAACGGATATATTATTTTTCTTTAAACCGTCGGCGACTTTCCAAGCCTCCTGACCGCCGATGATAACGCCTTTAACTTTCATTTGCTCGACAAATTTCACCACGGCGCGAATATCTCGCTCGCGTTCGGCGACGAAGACAATCGGTTTTTCGCCGCGAACATAAGGTATCATCGCTTCCATTTTTATGTCCTTCGACGGATACGGCAAGCTTTTGTCTTTGGCGAAAGCGTCTTGAACTTTGCCGTAATTTTCCGACGTTTTGAAAAGCGTTTTTAAATCATCGAGCCGTTTGTCGCGCTGTTTAACGGCTTCGTTAAAATCGACAGGCTGCGTGTTGGCAAACGGGTTAAAACCGGAAAACGTCGTGATTCGCGGAAAGTTAATGACCAAGCCGTAGGTCGGAATCAAAGCCATCTCGCTTTGCGTCGAACCGTTTAGATTTATCACCGCCGATTGACCGGAAATTATCCCGCCGGTGGGCAGAGACATCACGGTTGTTATGCCGTTGACGCGCGTTACGTTCACGTGCGTGCTGTGCGGGTTGATTCCCAGAATCGCTTTGGCGTTGGCATTCATCTCGCCACCTTCGGCAGTATCGACCGAGCCGGGAACGCCGAGACCGATTTCCGTTAAACCGAGATTCGTTCCCGCGTCAATCATCCCCGGATAAACGCTCAAACCACGCGCTTCGATGAGTTCTGCGCCGCCCGGAATCGAAACACTTGCACCAACGGCGGCAATCTTTCCGTTTTGCACGACGACCGTTCCGTTTTCAATTACGGCTCCCGAAACCGTAACGATACGCGCGTTCGTAATGGCAAAAATTCCCGCTTTGCCCGTTTGGTTTTGCTGAGAACCGTCGTTTTGAGCGTGAACGAAAGAAATTTGTCCACAGATGAACACAGATAAGCACAGATAAAAGAAAAATCTCGTAATTCGTGATTTGTAATTCGTAATTGTCATCTTAATGATTTCCTCCGTCGCCAACGGCTTCATCCCTATCGGCTTGCCGTTTTTCGCTCGGAATTTTCGGCGCGGTTCCGCCGCTTCCCGGCGGACGGTTGATATCTAATTTTTCTAATGTTTCGCGTTCTCTTTGAAGCGCGTCGCGGTTCGCTAAATCTTTGGCGCGGTCAAAGAAAACTTCACCTTCAATCATCGTCATATCGGCGCGGGCATAAACGCTGAACGGATGCGCGTTCCAGATTACGATGTCCGCGTCTTTTCCCTGTTCGATTGAACCGGTGCGTTTGTCGATTCCAAGCTGTTTCGCCGGATTGAGCGTTATCATTTTCAACGCTTCTTCTTCCGGCACGCCGCCGTATTTTTCAACTTTCGCCGCATCCAGATTCAAACGGCGGATTCTTTCCTCCGAATCGGAATTTATCGAAACATTCACGCCGTTTTTCCACAAAATATAAGCGTTATACGGAATCGCATCGAAGGCTTCGAGTTTGTAGCCCCAACTGTCTGTAAAAATTGAAACGCCCGTGCCGCGCTTGGCGATTTCCGGCGCGATTTTGTAGGCTTCGAGAGCGTGCTGTAGAGTTGCAACGCGAAAACCGAATTCGTCGGCAAGCAGAAGTACATTCAAAAGCTCGTCTGACCGATAGCCGTGCGAATGAACAAGTCTTTTGCCTTCCAAAATCTCGACGAGCGGCTCTAATTCCAATTCGCGGCGCGGCGCAACGGCGGTCTTATCTTTTTTATCGACTTTCGCGCGGTAGTCATCCAACGCCCGGCGGTAATCGCGCGCCCGCAAAAAAGCGTCGCGGATAGTTTCCATCACGCCCATTCTCGTGCGCGGGTAACGCGGCGTCCGTCCAGGCTGTGTCGGCTGGTTGGTTTGCTTCGGATTTTCGCCGAGAGCGAATTTGATTCCGGGCGGTGCGTCGGCAACCGGAAAATCTTCGACCGCGCGACCGTATTTAAATTTGACGACCGTGTTCTGCCCGCCGATTGAATTTGCCGAACCGTGCAGCAGATTCGCCGCCGTAACGCCGCCTGCCAGTGCGCGGTAAATCGAAATATCGGTCGGATTTAGAATATCTCTCGTGGTAACCATCGAAGTTACCGAGTAGGAAAATTCGTTAACCGAACCGTCCATCATCGCGTGCGAATGGCAATCGATAATTCCCGGAGTTACGAATTTACCGCTTGCGTCGATTACCTGCGTGTTTGAGGCGGCTTTCAGATTTTTTCCGATGCGGGCAATTTTACCGTTTTGGATGAGAATATCCGTATTCTCCAGATTACCGTGAATGGCGGTTATCACGGTTGCGTTGCGAATCAGAACTTCCTTTTTTGTTTGCCCAAAAACCGCAAAATTGAAAGCCGTCAAAAGTAAAATTTGTAAAAGAAAAAAAGCTGTAAATTTTTTCATATCTTTAAAGATCAAAAATCGGTAATTAATCTCTGACAACTGACTACCAACCACTGTTCTAAGGATTTTTAGTTCCCGAAAACGGAATCGGACCTTGCGGACCGGTCATCGTGCCGCTGATTTGATTGCCTGTAACTCGTCCGTTGACAGTCAATTCAATGGTCGAGCCGCCGAATTCGACAGTAGACGTAAAGCTAAAACCGTCCGGCGTAACTTTCCCGTCTTTGACGGTAGAAGTTCCCAATTGCGTCTGCACATTACCGGTCAAATCCGTGCCTTGCTGGGTTAAAATCATCGTTCCGGTCAAAGGCTGTCCGGGAATCTCGATTGTTATGGCGTAAGTTCCGCCGACGTTTGCCGCCGCCGATGTTTGCGTCGCGCCCGACGCTGTTGTTGCTGTGGTTCCGGCAGCGGGTTTGACGGGCAGTTTCTGCTCGAAAAGTTTACCGTCAACGAAAACCTGCGTAATCTGTTTGTCTTTCGCCAAAATATCGCCGCGCGAGACGACAAGGTTGGCGATTTTCCCCCGTTCGATTGAGCCCAGGCGATTTTCGACGCCGAAAATTTCCGCCGCGCTCAAAGTCATTGCACGAATCGCCGCTTCTCTAGTCAAACCTCTCTCGACCGCTTTATTCGCGTTCAACAAAAAATCTCCGATGTTCTGCATTCCGCCCGATTGAAAAGCGAATTTCACTCCGGCTTGTGCAAGACGCGCGGCGGTTTGCGGCGTTTCCGCGCGCAGGCGAAGAAGTTCAATCGGTTCGGGGTCAGCTTCGGCTGCTGCGGTTGCGGTGCGTTTCGGGAAATTCAGCGACAACAAAACCGGAACTTTTTGCGCTTTTAATCTATCGGCGACTTTTCCCGCTTCTTGTCCACCCGCGATAATGGCGTTTAAGTTAAATTCCTTTGCCAGATTCAGGGCGCGCACAATTTCGCGTTCCGTGTTGGCGTTGAAAACAATCGGCATCTCGCGGTTAAGAATCGGAATCACCGCTTCCAGAGATTTGTCTTCACCCGGACGTTTAATTCCGCGCGGGTCTTTCGCATACATTTTCTGAATGCCTTGAAGCCTTTGCGCGTCAAGAAACATCTGACGCAGCGCAGCAAACGTTCCCATCAAAGAAGTCGGAAAAGTTCCGGTGCGAAGCGGCGTAAATGTGATGTGTTCGGCGACCGGCGATTTGATAATCATCGCCGAAACCGTGTCTCCGGCAAGATTGATAACAGCCGATTGACCGTTGAAAATTCCCTCACGCGAAACGGTCAAAGCGCTGGTAAATCCGGCATTTCTTACCGTTTCAAACTGTGCTTCGCCCGCCTTTAATTGCTCGAAAGCCATTTGTTCAGGCTGCAAGCCGTCCGGGTAATTCGAACTCGATTGCGATTGACTTGCTTGCGGCTGTTGAATTTGAATCTGAAGACCTTGACCGCCGCGCTGCTGCGACACGGTTTGCGACGACAAACCGAGATTTGTCAAAGCGTCAATAAATCCCGGATAAACCGTCAAACCCGCGCCGTCAATCGTTCGCGCGTCTGCCGGAACTCTCACGCCTGCGCCGACCGATTCAATCAAACCGTCGCGTATCACAATTATTCCGCGCTCAATCGGCGCGCCGGAAACCGTAACGATACGCGCGTTCGTAATCGCAAAAGTTTCGGCACGATTCTGCGCCGATGCGGACAAACCAAACGAAATGAGCGCAAAAATTGCGACAGAAAAACGCAAAATGATTTCTTTCATAAACTTTTAAGCGGTTGAAAATTGGAACTGCGAACTTTTCTACGCAGTATAATTGAAAAGGTTTCAGAAGCAAAATTTCAAGCCGCCCATTTACCATTTTACATTTAGGATTTACCATAAAAGATTATGAGCGCAATTATTCTTTTCGACGGAGTTTGTAATTTCTGCAACGGTTCGGTCAACTTTATTATTGACCGCGACAAGGAAGGCTATTTCAAATTCGCGCCGATGCAGTCGGAAATCGGCGAGAAACTTTTAAAGGAAAACGGCATCGATAAAACTGTTACAGATTCGGTGGTTTTAATCGAAGACGGCAAGGCTTACACGCGCACGACTGCCGCCTTAAGAATCGCCAGAAAACTAAGCGGCTATTGGTCTTGGTTCTACGGCTTCATCGTCGTGCCGAGTTTCGTCCGCGATGTTTTCTATAATCTTTTCGCCAAATACCGCTACAAAATGTTCGGCAAACAAGAAGCCTGTATGCTGCCGTCGCCGGAAGTGCGCGCGCGGTTTTTAGCAACAAATTAACAAGGAGTTTTCAGCCACGAACAAACACGAAAAGACACGAAATAAAGAAAAAATCAAAATGAGAAAACAAAAAACATAATAAAACACGGCAAATAAATCTGATTTATTTTTCGTGTTCTTTCGTGTCTTTTCGTGGCTAAAATAAAATTATGAAAGCAATCTGGAACAATCAAATATTAGCCGAAAGCGACGAAACCGTCGTCGTCGAAGGAAATCATTATTTCCCCATTCATTCAATAAACAAAGAATTTTTCGCGCCGTCCGAAACGCGCTCCATTTGCCCTTGGAAAGGCACGGCGAGTTATTACGATGTCGTCGCTCCGGGCGGCGAAACCAACCGCGGCGCTGCGTGGTTTTACCCCGAACCGAAAGCGGCGGCAAAGGAAATCGCAAACCACGTCGCGTTTTGGAAAGGCGTTGAAGTCGTTGCGTGAAAATCTCAGCCGAGAATAGGAATAAAAATTATGAATCTAAAGAATACACTTGGTTTGACGGCAATTGTAATTTGGATTGTTTTTGCAAATACAAATCTTCACGCCCAACAACCAACTGTTGATGTTCCTTGTCGCAATATAGCACCTGAAGATAATTCTGCTACTTCTGCTGAGGAACGTGCTATTCCGTATTGCTCACCAAAAGAACCTGTAACTTGTGAGGAAGGAAACTTTTACATAGACAACACGGTTGGAAGAAAGCAAACGTCGAGGGATATGTATTTAATTGTTATTGCTCGACTTGGCAATAGAGAAACTTCACGACAACTTAATATTTCTCGGCTAAAATTAGTTAGCAATTATCTGAAAATGCGCGGGTTGAAAAATATTGTAACAGCTGAAGGTGAACGTAAGAAAGGATATGGACAAATAGAGTTTTATGTTAAAGGAAAGTTATTTCTAACGATACCTATTTTACAAAAGAAGAATATAGATTTGATTAGTTGTAATGCTCCCTAATAGCACTTTTCAACACCATTCGTTTTTAATCATAATGGATAGACTTTTATCTCATCGAAAATATGCAATCGCTGACAACTTTAGAATACGGAAAACTGCTCGCGCTCGTCGCTCGCAACGCGCAGACGACGATGGGCAAATCGAGGCTCGAAAACTTGCAGCCGCTGGCGAATCGGTTGGAGCTTGAACGAGATTTGCGCGCCATCGCGGAGACTTTTGCGTTGAGCGAAAAACAAATTTCGTGGCGTTTTTCCGAGCTTCCAGACCCGTCGCACGCGGTTGCGACTTTGCGGATAATGAACGCGACGCTCGACCCGATTTCCCTGCTTGAAATCACGCGGCTCGGCAATCAGGCGTTGTTCGCGCGCTCGGTCATCGCGCCGGAGCGGGAATTTGCGCCGACGCTCTGGGCGACGGTTGAAAATCTGCCCGCGCCGCTTCTCGAAGTCTTAAATCGAATCAATAAAAAACTGCTGCCGTCGGGCGAGATTGACGACAACGCTTCGCCCGAACTCGCCCAAATTCGCCGCGAGATAAACAACCAGCGCTCCCGTCTGCAAAAATCGCTTGAAAGTCTGATGCGAAACAATTCGGGCGCGATTCAGGACGAAATCGTAACGCAGCGCAATGAGCGTTTCGTCGTTCCGGTCAAAGCCGATTTTCGCGGTCGCGTCGCCGGCGTCGCGCACGGCTTTTCGTCGTCGGGCGCGACGGTTTTTATCGAACCGCTCGAAGCAATTGAAGCAAACAACGAACTGCAAAATCTGAAAGGCAAGGAAGAACGCGAAGTAGCGCGCATTTTATTTTCATTAACTGAAGAACTTCGCGCCAATCTCCCGGCAATTGAAGCGGCAGTCGAAGTGGTGGCGGAATTAGATTTCGTCAAAGCGAAAGCCGAATTTGCGAGAAAATTCAAAGCGATTGTGCCGACGATTTCCGACGACGAAACATTAGATTTAGTCGAAGCACGTCATCCTTTGCTCGAAGAAAATCTTCGGCAGTTGTCAGCACTCAGCGGTCAGTTGTCAGAAAATCCCTCTACCGACAACCGACAACTGACAACCGACAACCAGGCAAAAAAAATTGTTCCAGTCAGTTTCACGCTCACGAAAGAAAAGGGCGTGATGATAATTTCGGGCGCAAACGCGGGCGGCAAAACCGTCGTGTTGAAAACCGCCGGTTTGTTGAGTTTGATGGCGATTTCCGGTCTTCCCATTCCGGCGAAAGAAGCGCGAATTCCCTTTTATCAATCAGTTCTTGCAGACATCGGCGACCATCAAAGTCTGTCGGCAAATCTATCAACGTTTTCGTCGCACATCTCGAATATCGCCGAAATGATGCGTGAGTGCGCTTCGCCGTCGCTCGTTTTGTTGGATGAGGTCGGCACAGGCACAGACCCGGACGAAGGCTCGGCGCTGGGCGTGGCAATTGTCGATTATTTTCGACGTATTTGCGGCGCGCAATTGATTGCTTCGACACATTACAAAGGTTTGAAAATCTACGCGGCGAATGATGAAAATGTCGTCAACGCTTCGGTCGAGTTCAACGAAAAAACTTTACAGCCGACGTATCGCCTGCTTGTCGGTTTAGCGGGCGCGTCTTCGGGAATCGAAATCGCCAAGCGTTTCGGCATACGCGATTCTGTCATCGAAAAAGCCCGCGAAAATCTCGACGTTTCGGCGCAGGAAGCCGAAAGTTATTTGCGAAAACTGCAAACCGAAACCAGAAACGCCGAAGATTTGCGCGTCGCTCTCGAAGAAGAACGCGAAATCACGGCGAAGAAATACGCGACGCTCGACATCGAAGCGCGCAAAAAAGAAAAGGAACGCCAACGCCAGTTTGAACAGGAATTAAACGAAACAATCGCCGGTTTCGAACGCCAATCAAAAGCGTTTGTCCAGACAATCGAAGACAAAGCGTTAAAAGCAAAACTCGACAAAGAGAGATTAGCCAGAAAAGCCGAACTCAACCGCGCCGTGCTTTCGCAAGTCCAGAGTCCGAAAAAAAGTGGTCAGTCGTCAGTTTTCAGTAGTCAGCAAAATACCGACAACCTAGAACCGACAACCGACAACCAACCGATTTCAATCGGCACAAAAGTCAGAACGAGTTTTGGAAACGTGGGTGTCGTCGAACGAATGGACAAGGAAATCGCCGAAGTTCTTGTCGGCGGAATGCGTTTGCGGCAGAAGATTTCAGATTTGCAGGCAGTTGTTTCGGAAGAAAAACCGAAAGCGCAATCGCTCGGCGAAAAACTCCAAAATCAGGCGAAAGACGCAAATTTGCGGCTCGATGTCGAAGACGCGAACGCCGAATTAAACTTAATCGGCAAAACAACCGCCGACGCCGAATACGAAATCGACCGCTTTTTAGACGAAGCATATTTAGCCGCTCTGCCGCGCGTCCGCATCATTCACGGCTTCGGCACGGGCGCGCTGAAAAACTTCGTCCATCATTTTCTAAAAGGTCATCCGCACATCGCGCGCTTCGCTTTCGCGCCGTCCGACCAAGGCGGGCAAGGTGCTACAATAGCGGAATTGAGATAGTAAAAAGGAGATTAAGAAAATGCAAATTGAATTAATCGAACAAATAATTCATCTGCCGATTGCCGAACGAGTCGAGATTATCGAAAGAGTTTCGCGCTCCGTCCGCGAAGATTTACAGGAAAACGGTAAGAAACAAAACGAGAAAGAACTTTCGATTGAAGAAAGAATGAAAGCTGTTGACAGTCTGCGCGGAATCGCCGCCGTCGAAGGCAAAACTCCGCCGACCGACGAACAGGTGAAGGAAGACTACGCGAATTATTTGGCGGAGAAGTATAAATAGTGCGCGTTTTGGTCGATACGAACATCGTTTTGGATTTCGTTCCGGCGCGTCAACCGTTTTTCGCTGAAGCGGACGAGATTTTCGTCCGACTGCTAACGGGCGAGTTTGAAGCGTTCGTCTCGGCAATCACGCCAATCAACGTCTTTTACACGACGCACAAAGAAAAAGACAAACCGACCGCGTTTTTAGCAATCGAAGAACTTTTAAAAGTCGTCGAAATAACGAGAAGCGACAAATTTATTTTTCAAAACGCACTTATCCACGGTTTCAGCGATTATGAAGACGCCGTGCAATGCGCTTGCGCCCTGGCGGAAAATCTCGACACAATCGTAACGCGCAACGCGAAAGATTATAAAAACGCCCGGATTAAAATTTATTCGCCGCACAATTTTCTCGCCCGTTTGAAACGAGTTTGAGGTTTGAAAAAGCTATGAAACTTCACCGATTTTTATTCGCCTTTTTAATTTCGCTCGCCGCTTTTCAATTTTGCTTTTCGCAGGAAAAACCGAAAGCTGAGTTATTTGATGAATTTGGTGCTGTTACTTGTGAAGATTTAATTGCTAGACAAGATGCTTTTATCATTTTACTGCAAAATGAACCGACAGCAATTGGATACGCAGTTATCTATGGTAAAAAAGATGATTCGCGCCGTTCAAGCTGGCGCAGTAAAAGAATTATAGACGGTCAAACTGAAGCCAGAGGATTTGATGAACAACGATTAGTAGTTATTAGGGGCAAGGAAGGCGCGGAATTACAAATTCAGTTTTGGAAAGTTCCCGCAGGTGCGGTAAAACCTAATTTTAATGAAATAGAATGGGATTTTGATTTATCAAATGAAAAGAAACCGTTTATGTTTAGTTCGACAGGTTGGGAAGAAGGTCCTTGTCCTATCGGTTTGCAATTAAAGAACTACTCTAATTACTTGTCTGCCAATCAAAACGCTCGCGGAAATATAGGCATCTTTGCAAAATCAAAAAATGAATTTCAAAAGGTAAAGCAAAATTTATTAGATAAACTGACGAAAGATTATAAAGTCACACTTAAACAACTTAGATTTTTTTACGAAAAAAGAAAAGCCGATTTTTCTTATCAAGAGCTTTGGCTTGTTCCGCAAAAGATAAAGTAATCAATGCTTTACGAGCAACATTTCATTGACGAATTAAAAGCGCGCGCCGACCTTGTGCGGATTATCGAGCCGTATGCACCTTTGAAGAAAAAGGGCGCGAACTGGATGGGTTGTTGTCCGTTTCATCAGGAGAAGACGCCGAGTTTTTCGGTTAATCCGTCGAAGGGTTTTTATAAATGTTTCGGGTGCGGCAAAGGCGGCGACGCCTTTGCATTCGTAATGGAAATTGAAGGTTTATCGTTTTTTGAAGCGGTAAAAAGTATAGCCGAAGTTTCCGGCGTGCCGCTGCCTGAACCGATTGACGACGAGAAATACGAGAAGCATAAAAAGCGCAGAGAAGAGAAAAAAGCGATTGCCGAACAGGTGATTGATTTGAACAGATACGCGCTCGAATTTTGGGAAAATCATCTTCAGGACGGCAACGCGCATTCAAAAGCGGCGCGGGAATATTTGGAACGGCGCGAGATTTCCGTCGAGACGCAGAAGGCTTTTCGCATCGGTTTCGCGCCCGACAGATGGGACGCGCTGATTTCGGTTTTGAAGGAGAAAGGAGCGGACGAAAAGTTAGTTGAGACGAGCGGGCTGGTAACGGTCAACGAAGAGAAAAATAAAATCTACGACCGTTTTCGCGGGCGGATTATGTTTCCGGTTTTGAATATTGACGGAAGTCCAATCGCTTTTGGTGCGAGAATTTTAGCAAGCGGCGAGCCGAAATATCTTAATTCGCCCGAAACTCCCGCCTATGTTAAAGGCAGGCATCTTTACGGGCTTTTTCAATCGAAGGAAGAAATTCGCAAGAAAAAATACGCGATTCTTGTCGAAGGTTATTTGGATTTAATCGCGCTTTACCAGTATGGCATCAGAAATGCGGCGGCAAGTCTCGGAACAGCGTTTACGCCTGAGCAATCGAAATTATTAGGCAGATTTACGCGGCGCGTCGTTATCAATTACGACGGTGACAGCGCGGGCGTCAAAGCGGCGCGGCGGGCGATTGAAACACTTATAGCGGAAGATTTTGAAACAAAAGTTCTTGTTCTGCCCAACGGTCAGGACCCGGACGATTTTTTACGGGAGAACGGCGCGGAAAGTTATAACCATTTGCGCGGAAACGCCGCGCCTTATCTGCAATTCGTTTTGGAAAATCTGGCGCGTGAAAAAAATTTGAGTTCGCCGAAAGCGAAAGCCGAAGCGGTTGAAGAAATTTTGCCGGTTTTGAGCGTCATTCGGAATGTCGTCGAGCGGCGCGAAACATTGAAACAAGCCTTAAGATTTTTTCAGATCGAAGACAAAGTTACCGAAGGTTATCTGTGGAAGGAAATTCAAAAAAGAGAAAAAGATTTTCTAAAACGCGATGGCAACGTTAGTGAAAACAAACCCGAAGAAAAAAAGCTCGAACTGAAGAATTTCGTCATCAAAAGAAACACGACGAAAACGACGGTTGCCGAACAGCATTTGCTTGAGCTTCTTATTTATGACCGCGAACTGCGCGAAATGATTTTGCCCGCGCTCGAAGAAACCGATTACGAACAGCTTGCGACCGCCGAAATTTTCCGCGCGCTTCTGGCTTTGCGGGAAATCAGCACGGAAATCACGCGCGAAAGTCTTTTGAAAATGGTCGAAGACGACGCGGCGGCGAGCGATTTGGTTTCCCTTCTTTTACTCTCTGAACCGGCGCGCGAAGCGGACGAAGCGATTGACGAAGTTTTGCGCGAAGCCGAAAACTGCGTCGCAACTTTGCGCGGAATGGCAATTTCGCGCCGAATTCTCGACATCAGTCAGGAATTAGTTTTTGCTGAACAAACAGGCGATGTACCTTTGCGGGACCAACTCGTTATGGAGCAAATTGAGCTGGCGCGATTAAAGCGCGAATTAGAAAAAAGAATTGCGACGACAATCTAAAACCAAACCCGACCAAATCGTTTCACCAACCTTTTGCACATTGAAACTTTTTATCCCGCTCGCGCGTTTAGTATTATTTTACAAACAACGTTATAATATCCGATTTAATCAAAACCTATTTATAAATTTATGGCAGACTACGACGAAAAGGAAGATTTAATGGACAGGCTGGTTGCGCTCGGCAGACGCAAGAAATTCTTGAGCTTTGATGAGTTGAACCGCGAAATCCCAAACAAAATGATGTCGCCAGACGACATCGAAGACGTTTTAGCTCGTCTCGAAGGCGCGAATATATCAGTTGCCGATTCCGACGCGCTGCTGCTCGAACAAGCCGCAACTTTGGCTTTAGACGACGACGAAACAATTGACGAAGATGAACTCGATTTAGACCTTTCAGCCGGAACTTTAGACAAATCAAACGACCCGGTGCGCCTTTATTTGCGCGAAATGGGCGTTGTTCCGCTCCTTACCCGACAAGGCGAAGTTACGATTGCCCAAAGAATTGAACGCGGACAGATAAAAACCCGAAAAGCGATTTCGCGTTCCCCGATTGCCATCGAGAGACTTCTCGAAATGGGTGACCTTCTCCTGAGCGGCAAAGGCAGCATCCGCGAAACCGTCAGCTTTTCCGAACAGGCGGAATTGACAGGCGAGGAAGACAAGGCGGAAGAATATCTACGCTGGACGATTGAAGGCATTGAAAACATCCGCGTAAATTATCACAAAGCCCTAAAAGCATTGGGCGATTTGCGCGAAGAACAAAAAAAGACAAAGGGAAAATCGTCGAAAAAACTTCTCGGCTTGAAACGTCAGGTGGCGCGGATGCGATTGGAAATTTCGCAGGAAATCAAAAATCTCAATTTAACCGAACTTTCGATGCAGCGGCTTATCAGCGCGATTCGCAAAGTATCTGACGAAATCCGTAAAGCCGAACGCGACATAAACCGCGCCGACGAAAAACTCGAAGGCAAAGTTTCCGCCGAAGAGAAAAAAGAGCTGAACCGCAAAATCGCCGACTCGCGCAAAAAACTGGCGGACATCGAAGAAAAATACCATCTCGCGCCGGTCGAAATTAAACGCTCTTTGCAGACGATTCTTATCGGCGAGACGGCGACTAATCAGGCAAAACGCGAGCTTGTCGAAGCCAACTTGCGCCTTGTCGTTTCGATTGCGAAAAAATATACAAATCGCGGCTTGCAGTTTTTGGATTTGATTCAGGAAGGCAATATCGGTTTGATGAAAGCGGTCGATAAATTCGAGTGGCGGCGCGGCTATAAATTTTCGACGTATGCGACGTGGTGGATTCGCCAGGCGATTACACGCGCGATTGCCGACCAGGCGCGCACGATTCGCATTCCCGTTCATATGATTGAGACGATTAACAAGTTGATTCGCACGTCGCGTTCTTTGGTGCAGGAATTGGGACGTGAGCCGACGAGCGAGGAAATCGCCAAGAAAATGGACATTCCAGTTTCCAAAGTTCGCAAGGTTTTGAAAATCGCGCAGGAACCGATTTCGCTTGAAACGCCGATTGGCGAAGAAGAAGATTCGCATCTCGGCGATTTTATTGAAGATAAATCAATCTTAAATCCGTCGGAATCGGTTACGTTTGCAAACTTGCGCGAAATTACGGACGAGGTTCTCGCAACGCTCACGCCGCGCGAGGAAAAAGTTATCAAAATGCGTTTCGGACTTGGAAACACAGGTTCTGAACACACGCTCGAAGAAGTCGGACAACATTTCGCCGTTACGCGCGAACGCATACGCCAAATCGAAGCCAAAGCACTGCGAAAACTGCGTCATCCGTCGCGTTCGCGCCGCTTGAAAGCGTTTTTGGAAGGCAAGCAATAGTTTGATTTTGGTTTTTTGATTTGCGGTTTGCGACTGCTCTTCAGCAGTTGCAAATCGCTAAATCGTTTTCAAGCGAACAATGTTTATCTCGGAACAAATTTTCTGGCTTATAATTCTGGCGATGGCAGTCGGCTCAATCGCCTGGACGGCTACGCAGGAAGAAATTTTCCGTGAGTGGCGCGAATACTGCGACGACAAAAAACAAAATTGTGTTAGTTTGCCGCAGCAAAAATTCTTTTATGTATTTACTTGCGAGTATTGTTTCAGCCATTGGGTAACGTTTCTTTTTCTTGTTTTAACCGGCTTTCGGCTATTGATTGACGATTGGCGCGGATATGTTCTGGCATTTTTTGTGATTCCCTGGCTGGCAAATCAATTTATGAGTATTTATAGGCGACTCCGTGTTGGTATTAAACACGAAAATCTGCTGGCGAAAGAAGTTGAGGAAAAATTGGAAGAATAGAAATTTTTGTCCGTTTATTTGATTAAATTTTTGTGTATGTTATCTCGCACCTTTTGCCATCAAACATTTTTTAGAACTAAATCGACGAAAACCGCACAAATTAAGCTATAATTTGATGTTTCGATATGAATAAACGAATCGCCGACAGTTACAAACAAAAACTCTCAACCGAAGAAGGCTGGCAGGTAAAGCGCGGCGCGTCTTTGCGGATTGCGTTGTGTTATCCGAACACGCACGCTGTGGGAATGGCGAATCTCGGTCTTCATACGATGTATGAATTGTTTAATAAAATACCGGAAGTCGCGTGCGAAAGAGTTTTCCTGCCCGACGATTTCGAGATGCGCGAATATGAAAAATCGCGCACGCCGCTTCTTTCTTTAGAGACGCAAACGCCGGTAAAAGATTTCGATGTTGTCGCCTTTTCAATTTCGTTCGAAACCGATTATTTAAATATGGCGCGGATGCTGCAACTCTCGCAAATTCCCGTCTGGTCAAAAGACAGAAATCACTTTCATCCGCTGGTTGTAATGGGCGGCGCGGCTTCGTTTTTAAATCCCGAACCGATTGCCGATTTCACGGATGTTATCGCCGTCGGCGAAGGCGAGATTTTAGCGTTTCAATTAGCG
The DNA here is from genome assembly GCA_002050355.1 of Acidobacteria bacterium 28-9. GTDB lineage: Bacteria > Acidobacteriota > Blastocatellia > Pyrinomonadales > Pyrinomonadaceae. Next base: position 73,056 of record MWYY01000050.1, on the reverse strand, counting down.
GACGCGATTTTTGAAAACGAAACAAAAGATGAAATTCTTTTGAGCCTGGCGCGAATCGGGCGCGGCTTTTACATTCCTTCGCTTTACAATGTGATTTACAACGAAGACGGAACGGTTTTCGATTATGTTCCGAAAGAAGCAGGCGTTCCCAAAAGAGTCGGACGTGCGCTTGCCGCCGTCAATCCGAAAGAAGGCACTTTGCGGCGCGCAATCAAACGCAATGAGACCGAAGTGGTTGATTTCCTGATGAACCAGGACGTTTTCGCGCCTTCAACATCGGTTTGGTCTCCAAATGCGGAAATGGGCGATAGATTGTTGGTCGAAATCTCGCGCGGCTGCTCGCAAGGCTGCCGTTTCTGTTGGGCTGGTTACAATTACTATCCGCCGCGTGTCGTTCCGGCGCGAGACATTTTGGCAAAAGCCGCTGAATGGCGCGGAAAAACGAATAAAATCGGTCTTGTTTCAACTGCCGTATGCGACCACCCTGAAATTTCCACGATTTTGAGCGAACTCAGAAAAATGGATTATCGCATTACTGTTTCTTCACTTCGCCTTGACCAAATTTCTGACGAATTGCTCGACGCGCTTGTCGAATCAAACGACCAGCAAATTGCCGTCGCGCCCGAAACCGGCTCGGACAGATTGCGCCGCGTCATCAACAAAAATCTGACGAACGACGAAATTGTTGATATTTGCGGCTCGGTTTTCGACAAAGGAATGCTAACCGTAAAACTTTATTTTATGGTCGGTCTGCCGACTGAAATGCGCGAAGATTTAGACGAAATGTTTGTCCTTGTCGAACGCATCAAAAACCGCATGCTCGAAGCGGGAAAGCGATTCGGACGCGCCGGAAAAATCATTCCTAGCTTAAACGGTTTTGTGCCGAAACCGAATACGCCGCTGCAATGGGACGGGATTTGCGATGAAAAAGAATTGAAACAGCGCCTTAAATACGTCTGCAAAAACTTGGCGCGCATTCCAAACGTCGAAGTTCGCGCAATGAGCGCCCGCATCGCTCACGAGCAGGCTCTTTTTTCTTCGGGCGACAGAACAATTGCAAAAGTTATTGAATCGGCGGCGCGAATGAAAGGAAACCTAAACGAAGCCTTACGCGAAACCGGCATTGATGCAGCGTTTCATACCAGCCGCGACCGCTCTTACGATGAATTTTTGCCGTGGTCAATCGTTGATTCGGGTTTGTCGTTTGAATTTTTGAAAGAAGAACACGAAAAAGCGCAAGCCGCAAAATCGAGCCTTCCGTGTCCGGCAGTAGAAAAATGCACGACGTGCGGAGTTTGCCCGACGACTTGGCTGGCTGATGCGCCGCCGGGTTTAGTTCAATTACAAGGATTGCGCAAGCCGCAGGTTTTGACCGTAAATGCTTAAGAACTTCCCGCTTATCTCGCCGCGCTTATTCGTCTTATTCGTTTAGAAGTATCTAATCTAAAAATCTTTTAGAATAAGTTTATTTTTGTAATATTTTTTTCAAAGCTCTTTCTATAACAGGTTTTGGAATGTCTTTGTTTCGGAATATTTTAGGTTTGCCTATTTCTTCCAACAAAATCCACTGAAGTGAGTTTCCGATTGTTTTTTTGTCAAACGAAAATGCTTCAAAAACTCGTTGAAGATTGATGTTTCGGGTTTCAGGCAGTTTGCCGACGCTATGCAAAGCATCCCTCAACAAGTTAAATTCATTTTCATCAAAAACGCCCGTATTTATTCCGATTTCTCCCGCAACCAAAATTCCGTAGCCGACCGCTTCGCCGTGCTTAAAAATTTTGTAATCGGTCGCCTTTTCCAGTGCGTGTCCGACCGTATGTCCGAAATTTAAGATTTTGCGTGACTTAGCGTCCGTCCTGCCTACGTCTTCTCGTTCATCCTGCATTACAATTTCAGCTTTAAAGGCGATTTGCGCGGCAAGTAGATTTTCTAATGAAGTGAGAAAATTTTTGTCGGAAAAGTATTTTTTGAAGCGGTTTAGCGGGAAGTTTTTCAAAAATTCCGCAGTCTGGTTAAAAAGTTTTCGGTTGGCGATTGCGCCTTGTTTGACGGCTTCGCAAAAACCGGCGGTGAGTTCGCGGCGCGGCAGAGTTTGCAAAGTATTGACATCAATCAAAACTCCGCTCGGTTGATGAAACGCACCGATTAAATTTTTTCCCGATTCGGTATTGACGCCTGTTTTTCCGCCGACGGACGAATCAATCATTGCCAGAAACGTAGTCGGAATTTGCAGAAACGCGATTCCGCGCAAGTAAATCGCCGCCGCAAAACCAGCTAAATCGCCGACAACGCCGCCGCCGAGCGCGACGATTGTGTCGGTTCGCTTGATTTTTTTTTCACAGATAAATTCGAGTGCGCATTCCAGAACACGAAAATTTTTATACTTTTCACCGTCTTTCATCAGCCATACAAAGACTTCAAAACCTTGAGCTTCCAAACTTTTCCGAACCGCTTCGCCGTAAATTCCGAAAACTTTCGTATTTGAAATCAATACAATTTTTGCGGGCGCAGCGTGCAAACAATTTTTCGTCCAATTGCCGCAATCGTCCAGCAAATTTTTGCCGATTTTTATATCGTATCGACGCGGAAATTCTTTTAATTTAACGTAAATTTTTTGCATTTTACAGAATTGAGATTAGTTTAATTTTCGGGAAATATACAGGCAGAAAGGAAAATAGTATTTAAAAAAAGAAAAGCAGACGAAGCAACGTGGAAGTGCACCGCATCTGCCAATTCGCAGTTACTGTCCTCACCCCAGCAACCACTTGAAACGGCAGTCTAAACCGCAGTCTCAGTTAGACTAATATAATTTTTTTCTAAAATTTTGGCAAGCCGAAAAGAATCGAATTTTTATCAATGAAAAGTTAAATACTAAAAACGGTTTGAATAGATTTAAAGGCAAATTTTCGTGTATTCTTATAAATTTGCACTTTGATTTATGACAAATTCGTTTTAATAATTTCTGCCAAACGATTTGCCTGCGCTTCGATTTGCGCTTGATTTTTTCCTTCAATCATCACACGCGCCAGATTTTCAGTTCCTGAATAACGAAGCAAAAGCCTGCCGTTTTGACCCAGTTGGTTTTCAACCGTTTTTGCGGCTTCGGCGATTTCGGCAATTGTTTCAAACGGAAGTTTTTTGCCGACTTTAACGTTTACCAAAATTTGCGGAAAGCGCGTAAAACCCACGGTCATCTCCGATAAACTTTTGCTTTTTCCCCGCAGAGCCTCGAGCAGAAAAAGTGTCGTCATCATCCCGTCGCCGACCAGACTTCTTTCGGGGAAAATAATGTGTCCCGACTGCTCGCCGCCGATGCTGGAATTTGTATTTAGAAGTTCCTGCAAAACGTATTTATCGCCGACCGGCGTACGAAGAAGTTTAATACTTTTTGAAGCCAGCGCTAATTCCAAACCGATGTTGCTCATCACGGTAGCGACAATCGTTTGATTGTTCAGCTTTCCTTTTGCCTGCAAATGCTGCGACATAATCCACAGCGTCGCATCGCCGTCAACCAAATTTCCCTGTTCGTCAACAAACAGCGCACGGTCGGCGTCGCCGTCAAACGCCACACCGAAATCCGCATTTTCTTCCAAAACTTTCGCCTGCAAATTTTCCAGATGAAGCGAGCCGCAGTTTTCATTGATATTTCGTCCGTCCGGCTGGTTGTTTACCGCCGTGACTTGCGCCCCGAATTTTCGGAAAAGTTTCGGCGCAAGTTCCGAAGCCGCGCCGTTTGCGCAGTCGAGAACCATTTTGAAATTTTCGAGCCGAAGCGTTTTGAATTCGCCGCTTAAATAATCAAGATAACGATTTTGCATCTCGACGGTTTTCGACAAATCAATTTCAAAATTTGAATTCAAATCAAGCACTTCGGATTTTTGACTTTGAGCTTTTGACTTTCGACTTTCAAAAATATCTTTTTCGATTTCCCTTTCCATCGCCGCATCAATCTTTTTTCCGCTCGGCGAAAAAATTTTGATGCCGTTGTCTCGAAACGGATTGTGCGACGCGCTGATGACAATTCCGGCATCGAAATCGAGCTTTCGGGTTAAAAATGCTACGCCCGGAGTTGTCATAATCCCAGCCGATTCGCAATGCGCCTTTTCGGTCGCCGCCGCGCCTTTGTGAAATGCCAGTTCAATCTGCGCGCCTGATTCGCGCGTATCTCTGCCGGTAACAAAGCGCGGAGTTCTGCTGAGTTTTTCCCGAAAATGGCGCGCCAGCGATTTGCCGATAACCTCTACGGTTTCATCGTCGAGCGGGAATTTTCCCGCTTCGCTTCGTATGCCGTCAGTTCCGAATAGTTTTTCCATTTCCGTTATTTGTCTTGCAAACAGTATCTTATAAACGAAATTTCAGTTATACCGCAGAACTCCGCTTTATCACAAATTAGAAATAACCATAAAAGATTTTTGTGGGTTATATAAATTTTTTTTCGTCGTATTGACAACCTTTTAGTTGATAGGTGAATCTTTATAATTGCGATTTTCGAAATCGGCGTTCCCGCAGATATTCTGCCGACGGATTTTCTCAGAAGCTGTATTTTTCCGAACGAATTATTATGAAATCTAAAATTTTTATCGGCTTTATCGTGTTTGTTTGTACATTTGTCCAGGCATTTTCGCAGGAAGTAAAAACCACAACGGCGCCAACGCGAAGCCGCATTGTTTCAACGAATCAAACCACTTTGCCGAGGGTTTCGCCGACGCCTGCATCAAAAGTTATTATAACAAACAAGTTGCCAGTGCCGAGACTTACGCCAACGCCAAAACCTATGGCGACGCCGTTTCACAATCCGATTTTAGTTCCGCCTTCGAATAATTCGTATGTTTCTCCGACACCGATGCCCGTACGGGTTACGCCGACTTTTTTCAAACCTCTGAGTTTTAAGCTGATGAAAAGCAAAATCGAAGAAGCAAAACGGCAAATGGTTGCGCGTCCTGTTTCAACCGCGATGACTGACGCATCTTTGACAACAGACATTATCAGAATTGCGTTTTACGATTACACGACCTCAAAAGTAGATTATCTGGTAACGAGCAAGACTGCTTTTCTTCAAACCAATATTGATATAAGAATTCTCAGTTCCAACGGCAGGCTCGTAACGCTCCGCACGGTTCGCGCCAACGGCGTTAATACGCCCGTGTTGATAATTGATGAAAAAAATCTGGCGCACCTTCCGCTGCTGGTTCAGTATCCGGTCGAGCGCAACGGACAGCTTCACGAGATGGCATATTACATCTCTACGCATCCGGGAATTGTTACGCCGGAAGTCGTCAATGCCGGAAAAATCTACGTGCGAAACACACTCGACACGGCGCGCGCGAATCTGCAAAAAAAGGGGGTTTTTATTTCGCCGCAGGTAACCGATGCCGCCGAGCGTTTGTCAATTGTCGAGCATGTTGACCATCAGCGTTTCCGCAGCGAATACGCGCCGAGTGTTTATAACGATGTTTTTGCGCTTTACGCTTTGAACGAAGGTCAAACCTATCGCTATTCGGTCAGCAGCGCGGGCGCGGGCGGAATGGTGCAGATGATTGCTCCGACTTATTATATGGTGCGCTCGCGTTATTATTCGGTCGGTTTAATTCCTGATTTTGTCGCGGGAATGCAAAACCACATCAACGCCGCGCAAGCGATGCTGCTTTATATGCAAATGACTTGGAGCGATTTGATTTCAAACGACACGATTTACCAAGCTGTCGAAAACGGAATTGCGACGCCGACCGAGCTGATGTCGGCGGGCTACAATTCAAATCCAGCAAAATTGCCCGGTTATATCAGACGCGGCGGCTCGAATTGGAAAAACCTAATCCCGCGCGAAACGCAGATTTACTTGCAAATCAATGCTTCAATGGACAGGTTCGTGCCGGTTATTCCGAGAACGAAATAATGGTAAATGGTGAATGATGAATGGTAAATGTAAGAAAATGTTTTCTCATTCATCATTCACCATTTCTCATTCTCCATTACTTCTAAAACATTTTTTCCAATCAGATTTGCGCCCGTAAAATATGAGTTATTTGTAACTTCGGCAACCGCAAAATCGGGCGTTTCAAACTCGCGCATTTCTTTCTCGTTGTCGAAAAAAACCTTCGCCAAATTCAAACCCCAAAGCGCACCTAAATAAACATCAATTGCAATTTGTTTGTTTTTATAATCGTGAAAATAACGATTAAAACGCACTTCGTTTGTTTCGACTCGTTCGTTTTTTTTGATTTCTCTGCCTTCAAACTGCTCAAAAATCTGGTGTTCGGCTTCACTCAAATAAATTTCGGAAAATTTCCAGTGTGATAAATCTTTTTCGTTAGCCGGAAAACGCTGCTCCAAAATCCAAGTCCATTGCTTTGTTTCGGGAACGCGCACCGAGCGCAATCGCAGCCGCGTTTTCTCGATGTAATTGTCGAAAATTTGCAGATGACTGCTCGCGCGCGTCAACGGTTCAGGCAAGGTTTGAATCAAAAATACGCGCCGCAGTTCGGTTTTATAAAATTCGTCCATCTTCTTTTGCTTGTTTTTTCGTCAGTTTGTTTTATACTTTTTAATTTTCGGATTTATACGACAATTTTTTAAGGAGATTAATATGCGTTTTCAGATTATATTTTTTATCACAGTTTTTTTATTTGCAATTGTTTTGAGCGGCTGTAGCTCGTCAGAAACGGCGAATAATTCAACTAATACAAATTCGGCGAACAAAACCGCAAACGTCGCTTCGGACAGCTCAAACAATCCGCTGGCGACAAACAAAACGCCTGAAGCCGCGACAACTAACAACGCGCCGATGCTTGCGCCCGTCGTTCAGGCATATTACGAAGCATTAAAGAAAAAGGATGATGCGGCTTTGCGTAAGGTTTTTTCGCAAGACACTCTAAAATCTTTGCAAGTGGATATGAAAGCCGAGAAAGAGACTTCTATGGTCAATTATATTACGGAAACCGAACCCGTTACGGACAAACCTTTTGAGACGCGCAACGAGCAAATTCAAGGCGATTCAGCAGTTGCCGAGATGCGCAACGAAAACTATCCGAACGGCATAAAGATAAAATTCGTGCGCGAGAACGGTGAATGGAAAATGACAAATGAAAGTCCCGAATTTCAATCGGTTAAGCAGTCGGCGACAAACTCAAACGTGGCAAGGTAAAATAGTTTAGTGATTTTCTATTTTTAATTTCACTTGCAAAAATCTGATTTACTAAATGATTCATAAACAAAAAAAGGGCGACAGGAATTTTACGATTTCTCTCGCCCTTTTTTGTTTGTCCGATTACAAATTTAGTTTGCGTATTCCACATTTAACTCAAGCGGATGCGTCTTTTACTTCGGTCAGTTTATACGGCGGCAAAGTTACGCGCGCCTGTTTTTCCTTTCTCAAACCCAAAGCCCAATCAGCCTGCATCAGCGTGTGTATGTCGCGCGTTCCTTCGTAAATGATGGCGGCTTTGCAGTTTCGCAAATATCTTTCGACCGGATAATCATTCGTGTAGCCGTTCGCGCCGTGAACTTCAATTGCCATTGACGCGGCAATTTCCGAGCGCGTCGTCGCCTGCCATTTTGCAAGACTCGCGGCTTTTGCCGAAGGCTTTCCTTCATTTTTTAAAAATCCGCATTTGAGCCATAATAGACGCGACATTTCAAAATCGGCTTCCATTTCAGCAATTTTTTGTTTGACTAATTGAAAATTACCGATTTTCTGTCCCTGCACTTCGCGCACATTTGCATACGCAACCGACGCATCACGCGCGGCGCGAATCACGCCCGTCGCGCCCGAAGCAACCGTATAACGTCCGTTTTCCAGCGAAAACATCGCAATCTTGAAACCTTCGCCTTCTTTCCCAAGCATATTCGCTTGCGGCACGCGCACATCCTGCAGCGAAAAATATCCGGTGTTTCCGGCACGAATCCCCAATTTTCCGTGAATTGTTCCCGAAGAAAATCCGTGCATCGAACGTTCGACGATAAAGCAGCTCATTCCTGAATGGTCTCGATTCTTTCGTTTTTCTTCGTCCGTCCAGCAGAAAAACAAAAAATGGTCGGCAACATCGCCCAGCGAAATCCACATTTTCTCGCCGTTCAAAACCCAATCGTCTCCGTCGCGCCGGGCGTTTGAACGCATTCCGATAACGTCGCTTCCGGCGTTCGGTTCTGTCAAACCAAAGGTTGCGAGCTTTTCGCCTTTTGCCTGCGGAACAAGATATTTTTGTTTCTGTTCTTCATTACCCCAACTAAAAACGCTCAGAGAATTCAAACCGACGTGAACGCTCATTGCCACGCGTAAAAACGTATCGCACGCCTCCAATTCTTCGCAGACAATTCCTAAAGAAATATAATCGAAGCCCGCGCCGCCATATTCCTCGGGAATGCACACGCCAAGCAGTCCGAGGTCAGCCATTTTATCAAAAACAGAGCGTTCAAAATGTGCCTTTTCGTCCCATTCTTTGATGTGGGGCGCAATTTCGCCCTGACAAAATTCGCGCACGGTTTTTTGTAATGCAAGATGTTCTTCCGAAAGTTCAAAATCAATCACAATGTTATAAATTTCCTCTGAAAAAATTCTGACTCAAAGCCAAAAACATTTTAGCATCACCGCAACTTTGACGGCTAATTATAAAATTAAAAAAGCGAAAGTCGTTCGACCTTCGCTGTGATTTACTTTTATTCGGAAGAAAATTTAAATTAATATTATTCAGATAATAATTCGTATATGGATCCATTCTCAGTATAGTTGTTTCGCCCTTCAAATTGATAAAAATTTATGCGTTACCTTTCGTCGTGATTGCCTTTTGCACTTAAAATATCGAAAATAAAATCTATGCCAACTATAAATTTCTTTATTAGAATCTCTTGCGTTATTTTATTGACGACCATTTCGCTGAATGTCGTTTTCACCCAAAGTAAATCGAACGAAAAAATTCCGACTATGCCGAAACTGCTTTCGCAGCGCGAGCAGTTGAAAGTTCGTGAAGAATGGCTGAAAAAGCGTTTCGACACGGTTCTTCTGCCGATGATGCGGCGGCATAACGTTTCGATGTGGATTGTCACAAATGAAGAGTTTCATTCGGATTCGGTCACCGAGTATATCGCACCGCCGATTCCGTATGTCGGCAGGCGTGATTTTTTCGTGCTTCTTGACAACGGCAAAACTCTCGAGAAAATCGCCGTCGTTCGTTACGCGGAAGAACATCTGAAATATTTTTACACCGTGTTGTCGCCGCCGCGCGATAAAACAGCCGAAATGTTAAGAAAAATCGTCGAAGAAAGAAATCCGAAAACAATCGCTTTAAATTTCGGCGGCGGACGCGGGCAATCGGACGGTATCACGCACGACGCTTACAAATTTCTTGCCGGCGCGCTCGGCAAAAATTACGAAACGCGATTCGTTTCGGGCGGAAAATTTATCACCGACTATCTCGACACGCGCCTGCCGGAAGAACTCGAACATTATCGAAACGCCGTTTTGGTTACCGACATTTTGACGCGCCGCGCTTTTTCAAACGAGGTTGTAACGCCGGGCAAAACAACGGTCGGCGACGTGCGCTGGTGGCTTTTGCAGCAAGTCAATAATCTCGGTTTGACCGTTTGGTTTCAGCCGGATTTGCGCGTGCAGAGACAATCCAAACCGAACGAAACTTCGCAGCAGTTTCTGAGCGTCGCCGATGAAAATGTAATTTTAGAGCGCGGTGATTTGATTCACGTTGATTTTGGTTTGAATTATATGGGACTCTCGACCGATTGGCAGAAGCACGCATATATTTTGAAAAAAGGTGAAAAGGATGCGCCGCAAGGTTTGAAAAATGCGCTGAAAAACACTAATCGTTTGCAGGACGTTTTGTTTGAAAAAGCCCGCGTCGGAATGACGGGCGCGGAAGTTTATGATGCGACGATGGCGGAAATGAAAAAGGAAAACATCGAAGCGATGATTTATTCGCACCCGATTGGTACCCAAGGTCACGGACTCGGCGCATCGATTGATTTCCGGCGCACAATCGGCGGCGCGGAAGAACGCTTTCGGCTCGGTTCTTATACTTCAATTGAACTGAACACTTCAACAATCGTTCCCGAATGGAACAATCAGAAAGTAACGATTATGGGTGAAGACGATGCGTTTATGACCGAAAAGGGTTTTGAGTTTATCCGTCCGCGCCAAACTGAATTTTATTTTATTCGATAGAAATTGAACACCGCCAACGATGGCGGTATTGCGCGATAGCGCGAACAAATGTTAACTCATCAGAAACAGTATTTTCCCTTAAGATAATGGCGTTCCAACAAATGATTTTAATTTCCGAAGCGTTAAAAATTATTAAATGCGAAACTTTCGCGCTCTCGTCGGAAACGATTAATCTGGAAAATTCCGTCAGGCGCATTTTAGCGGAAAAAATTTTTGCCGATATGAATTTACCGCCGTTTGACCGCTCGCAAATGGACGGGTACGCCGTGCGGACAAAAGATTTTGGGGATGTGAGTGAAAACGGTTCGGTCATACTAAAAGTTATTGGCGAATCGGCGGCGGGAAAAGGTTTTGATGAAGAAGTAAAAAGCGGCGAAGCCGTGCGGATTATGACCGGCGCAAGAGTTCCCGACGGCGCCGATTCGGTTCAGAAAAAAGAATTAGCACGCGAGGCGAAAACCGATGAAGGCGTAAGTTTCGTCGAGATTTTGGAATCGACGAAACCGCGACAAAACATTGTTTTAAAAGGCGCGGAAATTGAAACGGGCGTGAAAGTTTTCGATCAAGGCGAACTTATTAATGTTCAAATGATTGCTTCCTTAGCCTCTTTTGGTTATGCAAAAGTTAGAGTTTACAAAAAGCCGCGGGTGGCGATTTTGGCGACGGGCAGCGAAATCGTTGGCATAAATAAAAGACCGGAACAAGATCAGATTCGCAACTCGAATTCAATTATGCTCAAAGTTTTCGTGGAAAAATGCGGCGCCGAAACAAAAGTTTTACCGATTGTTAAAGACGATATTTCAAATTTGAAATCGCAAATTTTACATGCGATAAAAACTTGCGACGTTTTAATAATTTCCGGCGGCGTGTCGGTCGGCGATTACGATTTTACAAAACCCGCGCTGCGTGAACTCAGCGCGGAAATTTTCTTTGAAAAGATTGCGTTAAAGCCAGGGAAACCGACGGTTTTTGCCAAACTCGATGACAAAATAATTTTCGGTCTGCCGGGAAATCCGGTTTCCCTAGCGGTAACCTATTTTTTGTTTGTCCGAGCGGCATTATTGAAAATGCAAAGCGCAAAAAATTGCGAACTGCAAAAAGGGTTTGCCGTGCTTTTGCACAAAATAAAAGGCGCAAAAGCACGTGATTCGTTTTTGCCTGCATTTGTTCAAACAAACGCAAAAGGAAAACTTGTCCTCGAATCTTTACGTTTCAGCAGTTCGTCAAATTTTATCGCTTTTTCTCGTGCTAACTGTTTAGTTTTCGTACCGCGAGACGAAAATTTAGAAGCCGGAGATATTGTTAAAATATTGTTTTTGTCGTAAAGATTTGTAACACAAAGGAACGCAGAATTTAATTTTTATGAAAAAACTTTCTCATATCAACGAATCGGGTGAAGCTGCGATGGTTGACGTTTCTGAAAAACGGGCGACAACGCGCCGCGCCGTTGCTTCGGGAAAAGTTTTGCTGAATAATCAAACGATAAAAGCGATTAAAGAGAATACGAATCCGAAGGGAAATCCTCTGGAAATAGCGCGGATTGCCGGAATTATGGCGGCGAAACAAACAGCTAATTTGATTCCTTTGTGTCATCAGTTGCCGCTTTCAAAAATCAACGTAACAATCGAAATTAAAGATTACGGCATTTTTCTGGAAGCTGAAGTCAAAACAAATGCGCCGACCGGCGTTGAAATGGAGGCGTTGACTGCAATTTCAGTTGCGGCTCTGACGGTTTACGATATGTGCAAAGCCGTGCAGAAAGATATTCAAATTACGGATGTGCGGCTGGAACTAAAAACCGGCGGAAAGTCGGATTTTGTTAATGATTAATTGTTAAATCTGTGGTGCAACAAATATCCGGCAATTAACAACTAACAATTAACCGTTAACGATTCTTGAACTTTCGTGTAGAATAAAACGTAAAAGTTTGCAGAGTTTTAACAAGGAGTTTTCCAAAATAAAATGAAATACAAAGTTGCTGAAGACGCCAAACCGCAATTGATGCTACTTCTGATTGCCACCGTTATCACGATCGCCTTGTGGTTTATACCGTTTGCCGATTATCTGGTTTATCCGATTCGGCTTTTCGTTACATTTATTCACGAAGGAAGCCACGCGCTTGTGTCTCTGCTGACGGGAAGCTCGGTGCAAGGTCTGACGATTTCGAGCGACGGAAGCGGAATGGTTTATTCGCTGCCTTCAAATACGCTTTCCGCGATGCTGATTTCCAGCGCCGGTTATCTCGGCACGACCGCTTACGGCACGCTGTTATTACTGCTTATTCGCCGCGCATATTCGGCTCGAATTGTGCTGGCGGCTTCGGCGGGTTTTGTCGGCGTGATGACTGTTTTGTTCGGTTTTCTCGCGCCGGTCTGGAACGTCTTTTCCGCGCAGGTTAGTCTTGGAAGCGTTACTTTTACAGTTGTTTCAGGCGCAATCTTAACCGTCGTATTACTTGCGATTGCGAAATACGCAAGTCCGAAATTTGCCCAATTTGCTTTGAGTTTTCTTGCCGTTCAATGCTTGCTCAACGCTTTTTTAGATTTGAAAACGCTTTTCTTTATCAACGCGCCTTTGGTCGGCTCGGACATTCACACGGACGCGGCAAATATGGCGCAGGCGACGGGTCTTCCCGGCTTCGTCTGGGTTTTAATCTGGATTGGAATTTCCGTTTTGATGATTTCGGTCGGCTTGCGATTTTACGCTTTCAGCCAAAAATCCAAACAGCAGGACTTGCCGTTTGAAGATTAGAAAACCGGTTGCGTATAAATTCAGTTTTAACGGATTGGCGCAGTTTTATGGGTAAAATTATAAATATTTTTATTTTTATTTTAGCCGTAAATTGCGCCAATCTTTTTGCGCAAAAATCTTTACTCGACCGTTCGCTGCAATCAATCGTTGTAACGACAAAAGATTGGAACGCCGTGAACGGCGCGGCGCAGTTTTTTGAACGCAAAAATAAAAACTCGGTTTGGAAACCCGCCGGAAAAGGTTTTCCGGTGGTCGTCGGCAAAAAAGGATTGGGCTGGAGTGTTGACGCGCCGGTAAAAGCCGAAGCCGAGCCTCACAAAGTTGAAGGCGACGGAAAAGCGCCCGCCGGAACTTTTAGTTTAACCGCCACTTTCGGTTCAAACGCCAAACCCGATTCGGTCAAACTTCCCTTCACACGCCTTACGAAAACGATTGAATGCGTTGACGACACGAAATCCGAACAATACAATTTAATCGTTGACAACAAGACTGTTCCGGTCGATTGGACGAGTTCGGAGAAAATGCTTGCCGTCGGCGCGCAATATGATTTGGGAGTTTTTGTCGCGCACAATTCAAACCCGGCGACTGTCGGAAAAGGCTCGTGCATTTTTCTGCACATCTGGAAAACGGAAACTACCGGAACGGCAGGCTGCACGGCGATGAAACGCGAGAATATCGAAACGCTTCTAAGCTGGCTCGATGCGAAGAAACATCCGGTTTTGATTCAAATGCCGGAAAAAACCTATCAAATTTATCAAAAGATTTGGAAACTGCCGAAACTCAAATAACTTTAAGCGAACTTCCCGTCGGCGCGCGTTTGATTGTGCAGTGCAAAAAAGATTGGCGCGGCGCGGTCGTTTCGAAAATAGACGAGGAAAAAGTAACACTGATTGTTTGCTCGGCGCGCGGCGGAACTTATCGTCTGCGCCGCGCGCTGGAAACCTCAATAGTTTTTGACGGCGAATTACCAGTTCTGAAGAATGGCTGCGAAGACGATTGGCGCGGAGGTTTTATAAAATACGATGCGCGCTGGTAAATTTCTTATATTAGCAATTTGTCGTTACAACAAATTTATTCTGCTGACGCCGAAAATTTTTCTGCTCGCGTTCTCCTGCACAAAAACTACAAGTTTCAGATTTTCTGTTTTCCAATTTGGCTGAGTTTGCAGAATTATTTCGATTTCCAGATTTTTCTGCGCGGGTGTTAAGATGCCGAGCGATTTCAGTTCACGAACGACCGATGTATGTTCGAGCTTTTTACCCGAATTTTCGTCGCCTCTAACATTTGAAGCGAGATTATCTTCCGCAATCGCTAAAAATACGGTAGCGTTTTGATGTTCGGGCATATCCGAGATGTTTATTTTGAGTGAATCTTTTTGCCGCTCAAGTTCAATTTTTGCCTTTGGAGTTTTCACTGCATCTAAAATTGCTTTCTGCGCTTTGCTCAAATTGCTGCCGATAAATTCCGCCCGTCCGTCAACGACCATCTGCGGTGTATATGTTGAATTTATGCGGAGAGCGCGCGCGTAAAGGTCTTGCCTTCGGCTGAATATCGCCGAAGAAAATTCATCCTTCCAGCCGTGCGAATCCCAATAATCAACGTGCAATTCCAAAGTTATTACATCGGCTTGCGCAAACGGTTGCTCCTTATTTAAAAACGACAAAAGTTTATCGGCGGGCGGACAACTAAAACAACCTTCCGATGTGTAAAGCTCGACTAAAACCGGCTGTTTAACTGCGGCGACAACGTTTGCGGCTGATTCGTTTATTTTATTTTCCAAATTTCCGGCACTGTTTGAATCGTTTTGAAAATATGCAAAAACGCCGGAAAAAATCGTTAAAAGTCCGAATATAATAAATAATTTCATAAGTAAAACTTCCCTCGAATCATTCTATCATTATTTATAAACCAGTTCCTTCGATGATATATCCGTGTTTTGCGTCCGCCGCGCTATTTGATAAAATCATTTATTGCCTGAACGGCATATTTTTTCACCTATGCAAGCAGCAAAAAAAGCAGAAGAAGTAATTGAAGTGCGAGGCGCGCGCGTTCATAATCTGAAAAACATTTCTTTTTCGCTTCCCATCAATAAATTAACGGTCGTTACGGGCGTTTCCGGTTCGGGAAAATCCAGTTTAGCGTTCGATACGATTTACGCCGAAGGTCAACGCCGATACGTCGAATCGCTGTCGGCTTACGCGCGGCAGTTTCTGGAACGAATGGACAAACCGGACGTTGACGAAATCATCGGTATCGCGCCGGCAATTGCCATTCGACAAAAAAATTCGACGCGCAATCCGCGTTCGACAGTTGCAACGCAAACTGAAATTTACGATTACTTGCGTCTGTTGTTTGC
This sequence comes from Acidobacteria bacterium 28-9, assembly GCA_002050355.1. GTDB lineage: Bacteria > Acidobacteriota > Blastocatellia > Pyrinomonadales > Pyrinomonadaceae. The sequence continues at coordinate 57,781 of MWYY01000050.1, read as the reverse complement.
GCGCGTCGGGCAAACTTTTTGTCACGTCTGCGGGCGCGAAGTAAAAAAAGATTCGCCCGAATCAGCAGCAACTGAAACGCTCGAAAAATTAGAAACGGGAACAAGATTTTACGTCGTTTTTCCCGCCGCGTCTGAAATTCAAAATCCAAAATCTAAAATCCAAAATACAGTGGCTCATTTGATGAGTCTTCTCGGACACGGTTTTTCGCGTCTGCTGCGGAATGGCGAAACAATTGATTTACAAAAACCGGAAGATTATAAATTCAAGGATTTCGAGAATACTTTCGTTTTAATTGACCGTCTTCGCGCCGACGCCGATATCAAACAGCGTCTTGTTGATTCGCTCGAAACTTGTTTTCGTGAAAACGGCTCGGCTGTGATTTTGACCGCCGAAGACGAACCGCAAACTTTGAATTTTTCCGAAAAATTTATTTGCAAATACGACGGAACAATTTACGAAGTACCCGAGCCGCGTCTTTTCAGTTTCAATTCGCCCTTCGGCGCGTGTCCGCTGTGTCAGGGCTTCGGCAACACAATCGGCGTGGACAACAATCTGGTTGTGCCGAATCCGCTGCTGTCTTTGAGAGACGGCGCAGTCGAGCCATTCAACCGCCCGCATTACGATTGGGCAAACAAAGAATTGCAGCGTTTTGCGCGCAACGGAGAAATTCCGCTTGACGTTCCGTTTGCGGATTTGACTGAATTTCAGCAAAAAGCGATTTTCGACGGCGCACCGGGTTGGCGAGGCGTGCGCGGATTTTTCAAATGGCTGGAGACGAAAAAATATAAACTTCACGTCCGAGTTTTTCTGGCAAAGTATCGCGGCTACGCTTTGTGTCCCGATTGCCACGGCGAGAGACTGCGCCAGGAAGCGCGTGATGTCAAAGTCGGCGACAGAAATTTACCGGAAATCGTCGCGCTTTCAATCAAGGACGCGGGGAAATTTTTTGATGAATTAAAGCTCTCTGAAGAACGCGAAAAAATCGCCGAAAAACTTTTGCTCGAAATTCGTCGCCGCTTAAAGTTTCTCGTCGAAGTCGGGCTTGATTATTTGACGCTCGACCGTCTGGCTTCCACTTTATCGGGCGGCGAAGCGCAGCGCATTCAACTTGCGACAAACTTGGGTTCGTCTCTAGTCGGCGCGCTGTATGTTTTGGACGAGCCTTCAATCGGTCTGCATCCGCGCGACAATACGCGGTTGGTTAAAATTTTAGAAAATTTGCGCGACATTGGAAATACGGTTTTAGTTGTCGAACACGACGAAGAAATGATGCGCTCGGCTGATTATATGCTCGACATCGGCATTCACGCGGGCGAGCTTGGCGGAAATCTGGTGTACGCGGGCGATTTTCTCGGACTTATCCAAGACGACGTTTCTTTGACGGCAAAATACTTGCGCGGCGACGCCGAAATAAAAATTCCGGGCATACGGCGTGCGGTTGGAAAACGCAAACTCGAAATCACTGGCGCGCGCGAAAATAATCTGAAGGACGTTTCGGTTAAAATTCCCCTTGATATGCTCGTTTGCGTAACGGGCGTTTCCGGTTCGGGAAAATCAACGTTGATTCACGATGTGATTTATGCCGGAATCAAGAAAAAACGCGGCGAATGGCAAGGTCACGTCGGGCTTTTCAAAGAGATAAAAGGCGCGGATTTGATTGACGATGTAATACTGGTTGACCAATCGCCGATTGGCAGAACGCCGCGCTCGAATCCGGTTACATATATCAAAGCGTATGATGCGATGCGCGAAGTTTTTGCCTCGACAAACGGCGCGAAAGCAAAAGGTTTTACCGCTTCGCATTTCTCTTTTAATGTTCCCGGCGGACGCTGCGAAACTTGTCAGGGCAGCGGAACGGTTACGGTTGAGATGCAGTTTTTGGCTGATGTCGAACTAACCTGCGAAGATTGTCGCGGCACGCGTTTTCGAGACGAAATTTTGGATGTCAAATACAAAGGCAAAAATATCGCGGAAGTTTTGCAGCTAACAGTGCGCGAAGCGATTTTGTTCTTCAAAGACGTTAATAAATTAATCAGTCGCTTGAAAATGCTAGAAGCCGTCGGACTCGAATATCTACGTTTAGGACAATCGGCGACGACTCTTTCCGGCGGCGAAGCGCAACGCGTCAAACTTGCGGCGCATCTGGCGCAGAAAACCAAACAAAAGACGCTTTTTATTTTTGATGAGCCGACGACCGGTCTGCATTTTGACGACATCAACAAATTGCTCGCCGCTTTTCGCGCTTTGATAGACAACGGCGGAAGTTTGTTGGTTATCGAACACAATTTGGACGTGATAAAAACGGCGGATTATGTGATTGATTTAGGACCCGACGGCGGCACGGGCGGCGGAGAAGTCGTCGCAACAGGAACGCCGGAAGAAATCGTGAAAGTTAAAGAATCGTTTACTGGAAATTATCTGAAAAGCGTTTTAACCTGATAAATAGCGTCTTAATACGAAATTAAATTTGCTTTACGGGCGTTGCTTTTAGAAGAAACAAAACCACAGATAATGACAGATAAACTCAGATAGATAATAAACTTTGTTCATCCGTATAATCTGTGGTTTGAACTTTTCTGTTAATTTGAGGCTTTCGCCGCAATACCGTCAATCAATGTTTCAAGCGGTGTATATTCCAGATTCTGTGAAGTTGCAACCGCGTCGTAAGTCAGTTTTCCGGCATAAGTATTTACGCCTTCTTTCAAACCTTCATCTTCAGCTATTGCGCGTTCAAAGCCTTTATTAGCCAAATCCAGAGCATACGGCAAAGTCGCGTTCGTCAGCGCAAAAGTTGAAGTGCGCGGAACTGCGCCCGGCATATTCGCCACGCAATAATGCAAAACGCCTTCTTCGTAATATGTCGGATTCGAGTGCGTCGTCGCGTGCGTCGTTTCAAAACAACCGCCCTGGTCAACCGCTACGTCAACTAAAACAGCGCCTTTCGGAACTAATTTCAACATCTCGCGCGTAACCAACTTCGGTGCTGCCGCACCCGGAATTAACACGCCGCCGATGACTAAATCGGCGTGTGAAATCGCTTCTTCAATCGCGTAGCGACTCGATGCGAGGGTCTGCACTTTTGACAGAAAAATATCGTCAAGCTCGCGCAGGCGGTCAAGATTTCTATCAATAATCGTTACGTGCGCGCCAAGCCCGACAGCCATTTTCGCCGCTTCTGTACCGACAACGCCGCCGCCGATAATGACGACGCTCGCCGCCGGAACGCCCGGAACGCCGCCCAATAAAATACCGCGTCCGCCGTTCATTTTTTCTAAGTAGGTTGCGCCGACCTGAACAGCCATACGTCCGGCAACTTCCGACATCGGTGTAAGGAGCGGAAGGCGACCGCGCTTATCGGTGATTGTTTCATATGCGACGCCCGTAACTTTTCTTTCCAAAAGCTGTTTTGTAAGTTCAAGTTCCGGCGCGAGATGCAGGTATGTGAAAAGCAACTGGTTTTCGCGCATTCGCGGATATTCCGGCGCAACCGGTTCTTTGACTTTGACAATCATATCGCCCGTCTGCCAAATCTCATCAGCCGTGTCGAGAATCTGCGCGCCCGCTTTTTCGTAAAGTTCGTTGCCGAAACCCGAACCTTCGCCAGCCGACCTTTCGACGAAGACATTGTGTCCGGCATCAGTCAATGCACGAACTCCGGCAGGCGTCAGCCCGACGCGATACTCGTTATCTTTTATTTCTTTCGGTAATCCGATTTTCATCTTTAAAATTTCTCCAGAGTTAATTTGGTAATTGTTTTGATTAAAATAATTTTACGCCGTATCTGTTAAATTCAAAAACGGCGTAAACAAATTCCGGCTAAGATTGTTGAAATCAAATCTCAAATTCGTCAATCTGCGCTTTTTGCAATTTGCCCGAATAATCTATATACAGCGATTTCCATTCGGTGAAAATGTCTAAAACCTGTGTTCCGGCTTCGCGGTGTCCGTTGCCAGTGCCTTTCGTTCCGCCGAACGGTAAATGGACTTCCGCGCCGATAGTCGCCGAATTGACGTAGCAGATTCCGGTGTAAAGCTCCTGCATCGCATAAAACGATTGGTTCACGTCCTGCGTGTAAATCGCTGAAGACAAACCGTATTTGACGTTGTTTACGATGTCAATCGCTTCGTCCAAAGTCGAAAACGGAATCACGCTCGTTACGGGTCCAAAAATTTCCTCCTGCCCGACTCTCATATCGGGCGCAACGTCTGTAAAAACTGTCGGCTCGATAAAGTAACCTTTGGCGTAATCGCCCTTTGTCAAACGGTTTCCGCCGCAGGCGAGCGTTGCTTTATCTTCTTTTTGCCCGATTTCGATGTAACCCAAAATCTTTTCCATCGCGGCTTGATTGATAACAGGTCCGACCTCGGTTTTTTCATCCAAGCCGTTTCCAACTTTTAATCGTTTGACTCGTTCGACTAATTTTTCGGTAAACTTTTTATAAACTTTTTTGTGAACGACCAGTCGAGAAGAAGCCGTACAGCGTTGACCGGAAGTACCGAATGCGCCCCACAAAGAACCTTCGACAGCGTTATCAATGTCAGCGTCGTCCATTACGATAATCGCGTTTTTGCCGCCCATTTCCAAAGAGACAATTTTGTTTTGGTTGGCGCATTGTTCGGCGATAATTCTGCCCGTGTCGGTCGAACCCGTAAAAGAAATAAGTCGTATGTCTTTATGATTTACAAGCGGCGCGCCGACATCTGCGCCGTGTCCGTTTACCAAATTTACGACGCCTGCCGGAATACCGGCTTCAGAACAGGATTTTATTAAATTGATTGTCGAGAGCGGCACATCTTCACCGGATTTGATAACAACCGTATTTCCGCAAACGAGCGCGGGAATCAATTTCCAGCTTGGTATCGCCATCGGAAAATTAAACGGCGTAATCAGTCCGCAAATTCCGACCGGCTGCCGCACGCACATCGCAAATTTATTCGGCATTTCCGCCGGTGTCGTGAAACCGTGAAGACGCCTGCCTTCGCCCGCCGTAAAATATGTGCAGTCAATTGCTTCCTGCACGTCGCCGCCGGTTTCCTTCAAAACCTTGCCCATCTCGCGCGTCATCTCGCGTGAGAATTTGTCTTTGTCGCGTTCTAAAATACGTGCGAGACGAAAAAGAATTTCGGCGCGTTTCGGCGCAGGTGTTCTGCGCCAGCGAGTCGCTGCAGATTTCGCCGCTTCGACCGCTCTGTTCACATCTTCTTCGCTCGATAAAGGAAAACGACCGACGACATCTTTCGTATCAGCCGGATTTATATTTTCAAAATACTCGCCCGACGCTGATTTTACCCATTCGCCGCCGATGTAATTGTAAAAGGTCTGAACTCGCGTTTCCGATTTTTTGTTTAATTTTTTCGCTTCTTTTGCTTTTGCCATAAATGTAAGTTCAAAGTTCAAGGTTCAAGGTCGTCGAATAAAAACTTTGAACCCTGAACTTTGAATCAATTTTTACTGTACCGTAAACTGCACAATACGCAATTGCGCGCCGCGCAGCGACGGGGTGAGAACGTGCAGTACGACCGCGTCGCCGGTTTTCAGTTTGTTTGCAGTTTCAGTGAAAGTTTTCGTGTCGGTTACGGACACGCGGTTGATGCGCTGGATTAAATCGCCCTGGTTCAGTGCGTCTGAGCCGCCGGAAGTTTTCACGTCGGCTATAAAACTTGCCGGATTGATGTTTTTGACAACTACGCCTTTTGCGCCCTGCAATTTGTAGATCGCGGCAAGCTGCGGCGTCAACTCGGTTAAGGTTAAACCAAATGGTTCGAGCGGCGTTTTCTGCGCGTTGACGGGAAGTTTTTTCGGTGCATCATCCCCGGCAATCAGGTTCTTAGACGGACGTTCGCCCAGTTTGATAACCGTAGTTTTACGTTCGACTTGAGTGCCGACCTCACGATAAAAAGTTACGTTGACTTCCTTTTCAGGTGCGACGGACGCAATCTTTTGAATCAAATCCGTCGCGCCCTGCACAATTTCGCCATTGAATTGAACAATAATATCGCCGGCTTGCAAACCGGCTTTTCCCGCCGGGCTTTGTTTGTCCGATAAGTTGGTGATAATCGCACCTTTTGCCTCCGGCAGATTATAAACTCTGGCAAATTCACTCTTTACCGAATCTATATCTACGCCCAAATATCCGCGTCGAACTCTTCCACCCTGCAAAATCTGGCGATAAACGTTTGCCGCTTCGTTTGATGGCAAAGCAAAACCGATACCGTTCGAATCGCCAGTCATTGTCGCAATCTGCGAGTTGATGCCGATAACTTCGCCGTTCATATTCAGCAATGGTCCGCCGGAATTCCCGCGATTTATCGCCGCATCGGTTTGAATAAATTTTCGGAAAACCGAAGGCGTCTCGCGCTTTGTCTGCGAAACGATTCCGGCGGTAACAGACTGCGCCAGACCGAAGGGCGAACCGATTGCCAAAACCCAATCGCCGACCCGCGCCGCGTCCGAATCGCCGAGCGCTACGAAAGGTAAATCGCGTCCGGTGTTAATTTTCAAAACAGCTATGTCGGTTTCGTCATCAAAGCCGACGATTTTCGCAACGAATTCTTCGCCCGATTCCAGTTTTATAGTGATGCGCGAAGCGTCTTCGACTACATGATAATTCGTCAGAATATAACCCGACTTATCAACGATAAAACCGCTTCCGACTGCATACGACGGGCGAGTCGGCATCTGTCGGCGGAGAAAGTCTAAAATATCGTCGGGTTGATCTGAAGAAGGTTTTTCGCCTTTCAAAGCTATTTCGGGTACTTTTCCTTTCGTGTCAATATTGACGACGGCAGGCTCGACCCTTTTGGCAATTTCGGCAAACGAAGCGGAAAGTTTTTCCGGCGTGGCGGCTAAATCTCTGATTTTCTCGGTATTACCGACTTGCTGGGCAAAAGAAGAATTCGCGCCCGCTCCGAAAACCCCGCACGCGAAGATTAAACTTACGACAAACGATTGAATTTTATACGACAAAATTTCTTTAGATTTTAAGACTGACATTGACGCTTTCTCCATAAAAAACAGGATTCGGACAAGTTGCTTGTGTGTTTTCAAGTATAGCAAAAAAGAATTACAAATTGCGAAAAAACTAAAAACCCAAGAATAAATTGAAATTTCAAGTAGCCGAATAATTTTTTCTTTCGCAATTCGTAAATTTTAATTCGTAATTGACAACATAACTTTCATCACGCCTTTTTGTTCGGCGCGCGCCATCGCTCTGACGCCTTCGTTTAAATTAAATTCTTCGCTGATAAGATTTTCCACCGCGATTTGTTTGTTTTCAAGCAGCCGGAGCGCCGGAGCGAAACGCCCGCAGCGCGAGCCGACAACTGTGATTTCATCAACCACCACGCGCCACGCCTGCCACTTTGCCGCGCCGTGAAAAGTTGATTTCAAAACTAATTTCCCGCGCGGTTTCAGCAAATCCAACGCAAACTCGAAACCGCTCTCCGCGCCGCTTGCCTCAACCACGACATCAAAAGTTTTCAACAACTTTTTCGCGTCTTCCAGTAAAACTGTTTCGATATTACATCCGGCGACGAGAGAAAGTTTTTCTTTGTGCTTACCGATAAAATACAGATGATTTGATTCGAGCGCCAGACTTTGCGCGCAGAGATTGCCGAGTTTGCCGTCGCCGATGACGGCAACGCACGTATCAGGGAAAATCTCAACCTGTTCGGTGATTCCATACGCCGCCGCGAGCGGTTCGACAAAAACGGCTTGTTCGTTTGAAACCGTTTCGGGAACTTTTAAAAGATTTCGGCTTGGCAAAGTCAAAAACTCGGCGTGCGCTCCGTCACGTCCGGCAATGCCCAAAACCGTTCGATTCGGACAATGCCGCGAGTCGTCGTTCAAACACAATTGGCATTTGCCGCAGCCCGCGTTTATCTCGCCGACGACCGTTTTGCCGATTAAATCCGGCGCGTCTGCCGCATGCTCGACGACGCCTACAAATTCGTGTCCGATTGTGCCTTGAAAATCGGCGTAACCTTTGCAGATTTCGATGTCAGTGTTGCAAATGCCCGATTTTACAACACGCACGAGCGCTTCGTTTTCCAAATTCGGTTTTATGATTTCGGCAAGTTTCAGCTCATCATTTTCAAATCTGAGCGCTTTCATTTTTTAATTATTGATGTAATAAACCTTCACATCTTTTTCGCCCGTAATCAGCCATCTGCCGCCGATTTTACTCAAAGTCAGCTGCTGCTGAACTTTGCCGGAAGAATTTTTTCGATCGCCCGCGAAGTTCCATTCCTTGTCGAAAAGCGCGGTTGCTCGGTTGCCAGTTTCGTCAGGCGTAACTTTCATATTCGAAATGTTTAATTCTACCGAATCATATTGGTTGTAAGCGCGCTGTTTGTCGGCGCGAACCTGCGCCAACCCGACTCGTCCGGCTCGGTAATAATCGACCGTGTTCGCGTACTGGCTCAAATGCGCGTCAATATCGAGGTCTTCGGTTGAACTTCTCCAATCATCGACAGTATTTTGGACATCCTCGGTAACGACATTTGCCTGCTCGGAATTGAGCGTCGGTTTTGCGACGGGCGTTGCTGTTGCGGTTGGCGGAATGCTCCCGATATTGGCGTTCAATGTTTGGTTTGACGGTTGATTTAAGGCTTGATTAGCAGCCGAATTGACATTAACCGGACGGTTGACAGCCGGCGGCAGTGCTCCAGTATTAACATTAACGGCAACTTCGGTGTCTCTGTTTCGCATAAACATCCACGCGCCGCCGAGAAGACCTAAAAGCAAAAGCGTTCCCAAAATCGTCAGCGCGACGGTTGAGCCTGTTCTCGGTTTCGAAACTTCCCGGTGCGTTTCGATGACAGGCGGCAATTCGGTTTGTTGTCGAATTGGCGGCTGCACTATTTGCGGCGGCGGTATCTGTTGTTGCTGATATTGCTGCTGCGGAGGCGGGCTTTGCTGCACCGGCACGTGAATCGGTTCGATTCGTTCGACCCGCTCGACTTGTCGGGTGGTGATTACCGTCTCTTCGTTGCCGAAAGAAACTGTATCCATCGGTGAATCCACGGATTCTACGAGCGGCGTTCCGTCTTGCAGGCAAAATTTCAGTGTCTCGTCCGTGTAAGTTGTTTGGCAGTTGGGACAATATTTCATAATTTTTTGCGAAAGCAGGTATTTCTAAGATAATAAACGTAAAGCGTCCAATTAGTAAATACTTAAGCTAAAGTAAAACGTCTGTTGCTGAAACGATTTCCTATTTTCGGTTTGCGGATTAAATTTTAAGACTTGCGCAAAATTAAATCCGCCGCGAATTTGCCAGACAGCAAAACCAGCGGAATGCCGCCGCCCGGATGTGTCGCGCCGCCTGTGAAATATAGGTTTTCGATGTCTTTTGATTTGTTTGGCGGTCGGAGAAAAGCCGAGAAAACACCGTTTGACGACACGCCGTAAATCGAGCCGCGATTGGCGTTGTATTTTTTTTCGAAATCTTCTGGCGTAATGATTTGTTCGAACTCGATTAATTTTTCCAAATCTTTTAAGCCGAAGTTCTCCAATTTTTTTAAAACCAAATCTCGATAACTTTTCGCTTCGGTTTGCCAATCGGTTTGCTCGCTTGTGTAAGGCGCGTTGACCAATACAAAAAGATTTTCGCAGCCTTCGGGCGCTTGTGTTTCGTCGGTGCGCGAGGCGGCGCAAACATAAACGGTCGGATCTTGCGCCGGTCGTTTTTGTTTGAAGATGGCGTCGAATTCGGCTCGGTAATCGTTCGAGAAAAGAATGTTGTGATGCGCAAGTGAGTCGAGTTTTTTCCGAACGCCGAGCAATATCACGAAACCGCTGCAAGACGGCTCGATTTTGTCCAATTTTTTATCGGGGAAACTTTTGCGGTTCGGCGCGTCAATCAAATTTCGATAAGTTTCAATTGCGTCGGCGTTGGTTATGACAAAATCACTCGGCAAAATCTCGCCCGTTTTTAAACGGACGCCGACAGCTTTTTTATTTTCGACAACAATTTTCTCGACCGCGCAATCAGTTTTGATTTTTACATTTAATTCATCGGCTAATTTTTCTAAAGCCTTCGGAATCAGGTACATTCCGCCGCGCACATACCACACGCCGAGACCGAATTCAACATACGGAATTAAGGCAAAAGTTGCCGGTGTCAGATACGGCGACGAGCCATTGTAAGTGGCGAAACGATTGAAAAGCTGTTGTAGTTTCGGCGATTTAAAATACTTTTTATTGTAGCGGTCGAGTGTTTGCGTCGAGGAAATTGCGAGCAAATCTTTAAGATATTTCGGGCGCAAAAGGCGTGGTAAATCGTTAAGAGAGTGCGCGAGAAAAGTTCGTTCGGAAACTTCGTATTTGCATCGAGCATCTGCCAGGTATCTACGAAAGTTTTCAACGTCCGGCAGCGAAATTTTTTCAATTTCGCTTTCGGTTTTCCGCAAATCGGCGGAAGCGTCAAAGACGGTTTCGTCCACCCAACGATAACGGCAAAGCGGCTCGCACGAAACGATTTCTAAATAATCTTCGATGCGTCTTCCGACTGCTTTGAATAAATCTTCTAAAACGTGCCGCATTGTCAAGAGCGAAGCGCCGGTGTCGAATTTATAACCGCGCTCTTCCACAAAATTTACCTTGCCGCCGACGTTCGTGTTTTTCTCCAAAACCCTGACGGAAAAGCCTGATTTCGCCAGTCGAATAGCAGCGGAAAGTCCGCCGAGTCCTGCGCCGATGACAATAACGCTTTTGTTCATAAAATCAGGTGACAGGTGTTAGATTTTAGACGGTAGAAAACGCAGGTTAGTATCAGGTCTCTGGTTTAATTTTACCCAAATACTATGACTTAAAACCTAACACCTATTGCCTATTTGTGATAAACTCCCTTGAGTAGAAATTGTTACACAAGTTTGCGAAAAATTTAAAATGGCTTAAAATCTGAAAAATGAAATTTTGTCCGAATTGCCAAACGCGCTACGACGAAGAAATCCTGCGTTTCTGCACAAAAGACGGCACGCCGCTGGTCGAAGAAAATCAACCTGTATTTACCGAACTTCCGAGTCAAGAAAACGGCGAAGATGATTTTGGCGAAGAAACCGTTATTCGCCGCAATCCACCCGCTAGCAAACCGGTAATTATCGAGGAAACGCAGCATTTACCCGCGCAGCGCATCGTAATTCCAACCAAAGAACTGGTAGAAGAACCGCCGCCGCAAGTTCAGACGAAAACGACCACCGTCTATCAAACTCCGCCGCGAAAATCGAACACGGGGAAAATCGTCCTCTTGACGCTTCTCGGAACTTTTATGCTTTTAGGCATCTCCGGCTTGCTTTATATGATGACGCGCGAACGTTCGAACAATGTGTCTAACGCCAATCAAAATATCAACGTCAACGCTAATTTCGGCTCGACCGATGCAAACCTGAATACAAATTTCAACACCGACAATACTTTCGCGAACTTTAATACGAATGCCGATATAAGTCCGATTACAAATCTGAACACGACCGTGAACGCCAACATAAAAACGCCGACTCCGACACCGAAACCATCGCCGTCGCCTTCCGCGACTCGTCCGCCGATTGTAAATACCAACATCAACGCCAGCAATTCAAACTCGAGTCCCACGACGACTCCAACGCCGAGACCGAGTGTAACGCCGAGTGTACCGTCGCCTTCTCCGACGACGCCAAAACCTTCGCCGTCTGCTACTCCGCCGGCAACAAATCGCCCGGTTAATGCCGGAGTCTTAAACGGACGCGCCGTCAATTTACCAAAACCCGCTTATCCGCCGATTGCCAAACAAATGCGCGCCGCTGGTCAGGTTGCCGTGCAGGTCGTCATTGACGAAGCCGGCAACGTAACTTCCGCTAAAGCGATGAGCGGAAACGCTCTGCTGCGCGCTCCAGCCGAAGCCGCCGCCCGCCAATCGAAAATCAATCCCGTAAAAATTGGCGACCGCAACGTCCAAGCCGTCGGAATTTTACTCTACAATTTTGTCAATCAGTAAGTCTTAAGTTCCAAACCTAAAGTCAAAAGTGGAAAATCAAATTTACTTTTGATTAGTTACATTAAACTTAGAGATTAATCGCCATCTCGACGGCGCGGCGCGGGTCAACGACGCCCCAGCCTTGCCGGTCAACTTCATAATGCGGCAGGCGTTCGGCGGTGGAAATCAAGATACGTTTGATTTGCTGGGGCGTAAGTCTCGGGTTGGCTTCAAGCATCTGTGCGGCAATGCTCGACACGATCGGCGCGGCGAACGAGGTGCCGTCAACATACTTGTAGTTTTTGTTTATCACGTTTTCCTGCTGCAGTTTGAGCGCGATAATTTGCCGAATGATGTATGGCGGTCGGTCCAGTGCGGCGTCGAGATGCGGCTCGACATTTGGATTTCTTTCTACAATCTGGTGCAGTTCCGCATCTTCGGCTTTGTCCAGAGTTTCAAGCAGCGTGGCTTGCTGCGCCGTCGGGGTGTTGGGAAGAATCGGCGCGGGAACCCAAATCGAAGGCGCGATGATTTCCGGTTTTTGAAGACCGTCCAAAGTCGGTCCGTAACTTGAACGATACATTCCGCGTCTTGCACGGTCGATTGAGTTATTGTCATCGAGTCCGCCGACGCTGATAGCAGACGGGGCGCTGGCGGGCGGAAATACCGGATGCGTCGGCAGACGTCCGGCATTGCCGACGGCGCACACAATCGTTATGCCGAGGGCGACGCATTCTTCGACCGTCTGCGAAAGTGAATCGTGCAGATAGCTTTGCTCAAAGTCGCCGCCTGCCGAGATGTTTATGACGCGAATATCGTATTTTGTGCGATTTTCCAAAACCCATTCCAGAGCGTCTTGAATATTTTGTTCGGTGATTCGTCCGGTTCGCGCTAGTTTTACAAGAACGACGTTCGCATCCGGCGCGATGCCGCGGTAAAAACCGTTTGACAAACTGCCGTTACCAGCCGCGACGACTGATGTCATCATTCCATGCCAGCTTGCCACGTCCGTATTAAAAAGCGAAGCAATTTCGCCTTCGGGCGTATTCATATTTTGATACGCGAGGATTCGGTTGCTCGGCGTCGTCAAATCGACGTGCGGAAAAAATCCCGAATCGAGAAAAGCAATCGTTATGCCTTTGCCGGTAAAACGCTCGTCGGCATCGAGACGAAGCGGCGTTGAAAGCACATATGAGCCGTCTTTATTCATCGCCGCATCGCTGAAAATTTGCTGTTTGGCGCGTTCAAAAAGCAGCACGCAGCGCGGGCAGACCGCTTCAAAATTGCCTGTGTCCGGCGCGTTTACTCCGATAAGCTGGCGCAAATCCGCGGGCAAAGCGGCAAGCGGAACGAATTCGTCGCGCGCATCACGCGAGCAAACCGGACACGCCCGATTTCCCGCCGCAATGTCGCTATTTTTTATCTGTCTGGGAAAGGAAAATTTTTCGGCTGGAGTCATAGTTAAATATTTGTTAAATGATAGAATGTCGAATGTTTTCGGAAAAGTAAAATTTAGTCTATTAAAACGAATAATGAAGAGTGAACGGTTTATTATTCGTTTTTCAATATTTGCTATGAGACGAAAAAAGCTCGGTTTAGCTTTGAGCGGCGGCGCGGCGCGTGGTTTTGCGCACCTCGGCGTATTGAAAGTTTTCGCCGAACATAACATCCCGATTGATTTTATCGCTGGAACGAGCGCCGGTTCATTTGCCGGCGCCGCGGCGGCGTGCGGTTTGAGCTCCGAAGAAATCATTCGGTTCGGACGCAAAATCGGCTGGCTTAATATGACCGGATTTTCCTTTTCGCCGAAAGGCTTGCTGACTAACGCGCCGATGGGTAATTTTATCAAGCAGAATTTTCCGTTTCGAAAATTTGAAGATTTGCCGATTCCGTTTGCGGCGGTCGCCTGCGATTTGGAAACGGGCGAAGAAATCATTTTGCGCGACAAAGGCGATTTGGTTTTCGCCGTGCGCGCAAGCTGTGCGCTGCCCGGCGTTTTTATACCGCTTGAGGACGAAAACAGCCGCAAACTTATTGACGGCGGCGTGGTCGCGCCGGTTCCGACCAGAGCCGTAAAAAAATTAGGCGCCGAAATTATCATCGCTGTTGACGTAATTTCTGCGGGCGCAACTTATTGGGGAACGCCTTCGACGCTGCTCGGCGTATTTTTCCAATCGGCAATGATGCTTCTCAGAACAGCCGCCAAACATCAACATTATCGTGCCGACGTGGTGATAATTCCGCAAATCGCGCATCTCAGACAAGACGAAATTGGCAAAATGGATGAATTTATCCGGGCAGGCGAAGAAGCGGCGCTGGCAAAGATTGATGAAATTAAGAAATTGGTATTCTCAGAACAATTTGAAACCACAGACAGACGCAGATGAACACAGATTTTATAAAGATAAATCAAATTTTACTTATTGTTTTTATTTCGTCTTTATCTGTCTCTGTGTTCATCTATGGTTAATTTCCCTTTATTGATTTGAAGCACCCTCAATTTCTCCGAGCGGCGCAATCGCCGGAGAGTTTATCACGCAGCCGTCGGTGGAAAAACGCGAGCCGTGACACGGGCAATCCCAGGTTTTCTCTAAACTGTTAAATCGCACGATGCAGCCTAAATGTGTGCAGACAGCTGAACGCTCGAAAAGTTTTCCGTTTTCGTCTCGATAAGCCGCGATTTTCGTCGTGCCGCGGCTGATTATAGCGCCCGTTCCGTTTTTTATTTCGTCGGCGGAAGAAACATCGCCGCCCGTAATCCAGTCAACATACGGCACGGTCGAGCTGACTGCTTCGGAAATCGTTTCGGTAATTGACTGCGTGAAAATCCGCGTCGGCTCATAAACTTCCGACCAGCGATTGGCGCGTTCCAAAATTAAATCCGAAACGAGCATTCCGCCGATTGTGCCGTGCGTCATACCCATTCCCGAATCGCCGGTTATCAAATAAACATTTGGCTCGCTCGAAGAATATCTGCCGATAAACGCCAGCCCATCGTGCGTTTCGAGATACTGCCCCGACCATTTATAAAGAATTTCCCGCGCCTGCGGAAAACGCTTCTGCGTCCACTGCACTAGGCGTCCGAAACGCGCGTCGAAGTCTTCGGCTTGTCCGGTGCGATGGTCTTCGCCGCCGACGATTAAAACGTCATAATCCGTTTCCGGCTGCGTTCGCACATAAATATACGGGTCAGCCGTGTCCCAAATCAAACATTTTTCGACGGAATTTTTCGGAATTTTCGCGCCGATAACGTAAGTTCGATACGCCGGAAGTTTGACGAACATTTTGCTCAAAAGCGGATAATTCGTCGCCAAAACGAGTGATTTTGCGCGAATTGTCTCGCCGCTCGCCGTTTTCACTTCCGGCTGGTCTTCGCCCGTCCATTCGAGCGCCTTCGTATTTGAAAATAATCGCCCGCCGTTTTGCTCGACGGCTTTCGCCACGCCCGCGAGATATTTGAGAACGTGAAACTGCGCCTGGCGCGGAAATTTTAAGCATTTGCCCGAATCAAAATCTTCAATCGGCGCGCGCTCGACAAATTCGACTTCCGAAAATCCGGCACGGTGCGCGGCTTCGAGTTCTTCACTCAAATCGTCTTCGCCGTCTTCCGCTTCAATCAAATAACCGTCAACGCGCAAAAAATCGCAGTCAATTTTTTCAACTTCTATGATTCTCTCAATTTCGCCAATCGCGCTCGCGTGGCTTTCGACCGCGAGCCCCGCCTTTTCCGCGCCGTGCCATTTTTCAATCCGATAAATCCGGTCGTCAATCGCGTTTGACAAATGCGCCGTCGTCCGCGCGGTTTCGCCGCCGCCAATCAAGCCGTCGTCAATGACGATTACCTTTTTGCCCGCCTTCGTCAACAGATACGTGGTCGTTAAACCCGCGATTCCGGCGCCGATTATGCAAACGTCGGTTTCGATTGATTGCTGAAGAGCGCCTTTTTCAATCAAATTTTCGCTCGCTTCCCAATATGAAACAGTTTTCCCTTCATCACTTTTCGTCATAATTATCCTTCCCTTTGTTCAAAATAAAATCGTAATTTCATTATAAAACTTTTTCGCCGCAAGCGCAGACCTCCTAATTGTAATTTACGCAAAAATCCCGGTACGAAAAACACAAAACTTCTGGCTTTAATTTTTCGTGTATTTTCGTGTTTGTTCGTGGCTAAATCTTTTCTATGGCAAAATAATTTTATGAGCAAAAACTCTTACGATGTCGCCGTCATCGGCGGCGGACACAACGGCTTGACGTGCGCTTGTTATCTGGCAAAAGCCAGTTTAAAGGTAATTGTTCTCGAACGCCGTCATATCGTCGGCGGCGCGGTTTGCACGCAGGATGATTTGATTGAAGGTTACAAAATAGATGTCGGCTCGTCGGCGCATATTATGATTCACCTGACGCCGGTCGTAAAGGATTTGGAACTCGAAAAGTTCGGGCTTGAATATATTGACTGCGACCCGTTCGCGTTTGCGCCGATGCCGGACGGCAAAGGCGCGATTTATTTTTGGCGAGACGTTGATAAAACCTGTGAATCAATCGCTACGGTTTCACCCGAAGACGCCGACCGCTACAAAAAATTTGTGGCAGAATGGGAGAAATTAAACGAAGGCGTTTTTCAGGCGTTCTTAAAACCGCCGACAATGCTTAATCTTGGACGGCATATGATTTTCGGCACGAAATCGAAAAATCCTGCCGATATGGTTCGCAAATTGATGACGAGCTACGGCGCACTCGTCAAACAAACTTTCAAACACGAAGGTTTGCAAGCGGCGATGGCGTGGCTCGCGGCACAATCGGGTCCGCCGCCGACAATGAGCGCGACGGGAGATTTTCTCGGCTGGCATTCGATGATTCACAAAAGCGGTGTTAAGCGTCCGCGCGGCGGAAGCGGTGCATTGACGCAAGCGATGGCGCGATGTCTGGAACATCACGGCGGCGAAGTTTTACTGAACGCGGAAGTCGAGAAAATAGAAATCGAAAACAATGAAACCAAAGGAATCGTTTTGCAGAACGGCGAACGAATCGAGGCGAAAAAAATTGTCTCAAACACGCACGTTCACACGACGTTTCTAAAACTCATCGGCGCGGAAAATCTGCCCGACGGTTTAGCGGAGAGAATCGAAAACGTCCGCATCGGCAATGGCTTCGGAATGATTGTGCGCTGCGCCGTTTCGGAACTGCCCGATTACACAGCCGCGCCAAACGGCGGACGCGCCGCAGATTGTCATCACGGTTTACAACTTCTCTGTCCTTCAATGGATTATCTCGAAAAATCCTACGCCGATTATCTGAACGGCATTCCGTCGAAAAATCCATCCGCGCTGGCTATGACATTTTCGTCAATTGACCCGACGCTCGCGCCCGCTGGCAAACACACGCTTTTTATTTGGGGACAGTATTATCCCTACGAATTAGCAAACGACGAGCGTTGGGGAAATATTCAGGAACGCGAAGCTGATAAGTTGATTGATGTCGTAAATTCCTACGCGCCGAACGTGAGAAATTCTATCATCGAACGCTTCGTTCAATCGCCGCTTGATTTGGAACAGCGATTGGGACTTTTGCGCGGCAACGTGATGCATGTCGAAATGGATTTCGACCAAATGTTTCTGTTCCGCCCGCTGCCGGAAATGTCGCAGTATAAAACGCCGATTAAAAATCTATATCTGACCGGAGCTTCGACACATCCCGGCGGCGGCGTGTTTGCCGCGTCAGGTCACAACACGGCGCAAGTGGTTTTGAAAGATATAAAAGGCGGCTGGTTTTGATAAAACGATTAAACTTTTCAAATTACGGCTTGTGAGCAAATTTTCTTTTCGAGTTTAAACTGCATTATTTCAAACTTGCATTCAGCTTCTGAACGAACTCGTCAATCTTCCCGTTCTCAATCCACCGCGCCACGACGACCAATTTGTTTTCAGGGTCAACGTAGATGATATTCGTCCCGTTGCCAACGTGCGCGAAGGCGGACGCGGGCGCGTTCGGCAGATATTTTTTATCGGTGTTTAGAAAATAATTCATAAAACCGTAAGTCTGTTGCGCGACGGTCGGGGTGGTCGCCTGTTTGAAAAACGCTTCTGATAAAATCTGTTTTTTGCCCCAACGCCCGCGATTCAAATTCAACAATCCGAACCGCGCCATATCGCGCGCTGAGATGAACATTCCGCCGCCCCAATGCCCGCCGCCGCTGACCGATTGCATTATTTGACCATCAATTATCACCCAGGAATTTTCATAACCGAGCCACCGCCAGGTGCTTGACGCGCCGATTTCGTCCATCACGTTTTCCTTCAAAACCTGCGGCAGCGGTTTGCGCCAGACATTCAGCGCGGCAAGTGCCAGCGCATTCACGCGCACGTCGTTATATTCGTAAACCGCGCCCGGCTCATTGCGTTTCCGGTTCAACCAATTGGCCGCATCTTTGTCAGGTCTGTCCGCCCAATCGGGTTTGCCCCAGAGCGTTCCTTCCCAATCGCTCGTTTGCCTTAAGAAATGTTCCCATGTGATTTTGCGGTTGTGTTCGGTTTCAAATAATTCCAGAAATTTAGATTTCCCGAATCGCTCCGCGTAGTCGTATTTTTCCCGCTCGTTATAAACGGCGACGGGCGCATCCGTTTCGCTCACGCGGTCTTGCAGACTTTTTATCATCCGCCGGTCAAACGCCAAACCGACGACGGTCGAAACAAAACTTTTCGTCACGCTAAACGTCATATCAACCCGAAACGGTTCGCCCCATTCGGCGACGATATAACCGTTTCGCAAAATGATTCCAGTCGCCGCGCCGCGCTCTTTAAACGCCCCGACTGCCTCGCCAAACGGCTCGCGCCCGAAAGTTTGATAATGCGCGAGTTCGAGATTGCGCGGCTGCTTCGATTCGCTCGCAACGGCGAAATCAAGCGCTTCCTTCAATCGTCCCGCGTCCATCTTCGCCTGTTCTGCCGTGCGCCGCTCCCAACCGTCGCCCGCTGGCGGAAAGTAAATTGATTGGGAAAAACCCGTTTCGGCAAACGTGAAAATCAAGCACAGCCCAAGCGTCAAATAACCGAAAAACATTCGCGTGAAAAATTTATTGTTCATAGTTTTATGAGCATCGAAACGGACGAGAAAATTTTCATCTAATTTCGCGTTCTAATTCGCTTCAATAGTTTTCGTCGCATTTAGATTTATCACGGCGCAGGTTGTTTTGAAAGATGTGAAAGGTGTTTGGTTTTAATTACGATAAAAATTTCTGAGATCTTCAATCCATTTTCCATTTTCGTCATAATTAAAATCACGGGTAAATCCTACAGAATTCCAAATTAAATTAAAGGCAGGCTGTAAAATTTCCGCGGCAGGTAAGTCGAGATTCTGAATAGTAATATCTGGAAGCATTAAATTATTTCTGTCTATGAAAGGTTTATCATCACCCCGCATTCTGTATTGAACTTCATAAATTCTATGGAAATCATCATCCAAATGAAATTTATAATCTTTGATATCTACGATTGTTAAAAAGAAGTAAATCGGTAACTCTATTCCTAAATCTGAGTAGAAGTTTTGATATTCAGAGAGAGCCTTAATTATTTGCTCTTCATCATAACGACTAGAATAATCTTTATCGTCTTCGTTCCAACTAAGACAATTAACAGCCTCTATACAACCATTTCTAAATACTTGTGTATAAGAATTGGTACTTGAATCAACCCTTCTCGAAACTACAATTCCATCTAAATTTATTCTCTTATCCCAGCTATTTGATGAAATGGGGCTAAACTGTATTTTTTTATTCAATTCAAATATGTCGAAAACATCTGAGGTTGCAAAAGCATTCAGAGGTAACAAATGTAAAATTATTTTTCCGCCTTCATTCAATAGCGCTGGAATTTCTTCATTACTTTGTATTTTTTGAATTCGTTCTCGTCGGAAGTTTTTAATCCTTTCTGTTAATTGCTCAGTTAGCATAAATACAGTTCTTAATTCTGAGACATCCATTGGATACTTGCCGCTGGAATGTCGCCCATAGAATTTGTCATTGTAATCTTTATCTTTACATTTGATTCTATGCGGAGCTATCCAACTTCGATTAACTCTTATAAAAATAAAGTTATCGCCATTTGGGGATTGAATGTTTTTAATATTTTGTGACTGTAGGCGGGGTTCAAGACCAGTTTGAAGGATTTGCTCTAGCCTAAGGATTTCGTCATCTGCATTTGAAAAACTTACACCTTTGAGATTGATTGGTATTCCATCTTTTGCTTCAATACCAATGATAAAGTCTCCGCCAACTGTGTTTGCTAAAGCGCTCACTCCTGCCAAAAGCTTTTCATTAGAGGAAATTTCTCTTTTGTATTCAAGGGTTTTACTCTCAGCAACTTCATTATTAAGCAATGCTTCAATATCAGAGAATTCTACATCTTCAAATCTTTTTGAAATCATAAAGTAAATTTAAAACAACAAATCGTTTTCACAAAAGCTGAATCGTTCGTTTTCGTGACATTTGCAATACATTCCAGCAATTTTCTCGATAACAAATTTATTTGAAAACATATTACAGGTTAATAGGCATCAAAACAATCGGATTTTATTATAGAGGCAAAAATATCGGATATGGATTTTAACTACGTTGACGCGCTGCTCGTTCTCATAATTTTATTTAGCGCCTTTGTTGGCTGGCGGCGCGGTTTTATATTGGGTTTGCTTGATTTGGCGCGATGGATTGGCAGTTTTCTGACGGCTTTGTATTTTTATCAGCCGGTTTCGCGCGTTCTCGGACAGTTGAGCGGTTGGGAGGAAGTTTGGAATCTGCCGCTCGCTTTTATTTTGATTGTCGTCGCGACGAGTTTACTGATTCAGATTCTCGGAAATTTTCTGTTGCGGTGGATTCCCGCAGATATTCACAATAGTCGCGCTAATCAATTTTTGGGAATTTTGCCGGGATTTGTCAGCGGTTTGATAACCGCGGCGTTTGTTGCGGCGCTGCTTTTTTCGATGCCGTTTTCGGGCGGTTTTCAGGAGAATTTGCGGGCGAGCCAGATGGCAGATCGTCTGGCGACTTATACTGATGAATTGGAAACGGCGCTCACGCCCGTTTTCGGCGAAGCCATCAAGCAAACGCTTAATCGCCGATATACGGTCGAACCCGAATCAAACGAAATTCTTTCATTGCCCTTTAAGGTCGAAAACCCGGGCACGCGCCCCGAACTCGAAGCCGACATGCTCAGACTCGTTAATCAGGAACGCGCGGCGAACGGGCTTGCGCTGCTTGAAGCTGACCCGGAACTCGCCGAAGTTGCTCGCCGGCATTCGGCGGATATGTTCGCGCGCGGTTATTTCGCGCACAACACGCCGGAAGGCAAAAGCCCTTTTGACAGAATACGCGAATCAAAAGTTCGATACGGAACTGCCGGGGAAAATCTCGCGCTCGCGCCGATGCTGCAAATGGCGCACAAAGGACTGATGAATTCTCCGGGACATCGCGCCAATATATTACAACCAAAATTCGGGCGTGTCGGCATCGGGATTCTTGACGGCGGCAAGCGCGGACTGATGGTTACGCAAAACTTTCGTAACTAGCCGGTAACGAATTATTTCAAGCGTTTCAGGCAAAGCGAATACTTAACTTGCAACTATTCTGCAAATAGTGCATCATAGAAAGCGTTAATCCTTACTCTTGCGTCAGTTTTTGATGCGCTCGTCAAAATGTTTTTTGGAAAGTTCTAGAGTAGGTTTGTTTATAGTTATAGAAGTCGCTCTTGAAGTTTTTCGAGCATCCGAAACCCAGATTCTTCCGCAGGCGTTAAATCAGTCCTAAAGACCAATCCGATTCGACACTTCTTTTGAAATTCCCGCAATAGGGAAAAGGTAAAATATTATTATGTCAATGAAACTTTATGTAGGAAATCTTTCCTTCAACACATCAACGGAAGATTTAGAAAAAATGTTCGGCGAAATCGGTACGGTCGAATCAACAAATATTATTGAAGACCGCGAAACGGGTCGCTCGCGCGGCTTCGGATTCGTCGAAATGTCCAGCAAAGAAGAAGGCGATAACGCTATCTCAACGCTCAACGGCAAAGAAATTGATGGTCGTGCGTTAACCGTCAACGAAGCAAAACCCCGTGAAAACAGCGGCGGCGGCGGCGGTGGTGGACGTGGCGGCTACGGCGGCGGCGGAAATCGCGGCGGCGGCGGCGGCGGTTACGGCGGTGGCGGTGGTGGCGGTTCGCGCTGGTAAATTTCTGAACATTTACAATGTTTGATAAGAAAGCCTTTGGCAAATGCCGAAGGCTTTTATTTTTGTTTTAGACATTGCTAGAACGATTATTTTTTATTTTTTGAAGTTCTTACCACTTCTCAAAATAGGCGCGTGATTACTTTGAAATAAGGGCGAGTTTTGAAGCTAACCGCGCGGAGGAATTGGTTGTTTTTCCTTCAATTGCTTTGTCGTGTGTTCGATTACGGAAACGAAATTGTCATTCGATTCCGGCAAAACGAGTTCGTTGGTTTGTTCGTCGCCCTCGATTTCGTGCTGACTGGCTGCATCAGGCGATTTGTCCAATACGCTTTTTTTCGGCACGGTGAATAGCAAGGCGTTGAGAATCAAACTCAGCCCGATGAATAAAGTTACAAGACCTAATCCAGCGACGAAGAAAACGCCGGCATCGCCCATCAAAACGGCGGCTATCGAAAAAGCGATTGCCGCGCCCAGACCAATTGAAGCCACAACTATTCCGCCGCGCACGCGCCGCAGGCGTTTTTGTTCCGGCGATTCGAGGAATTTTTCGATTTGCGGCAAAACGTCTTCGGCAACTTTTTTCAGGTCGCGGGCGGAATCTATTTCTCTGATTTTAGCGGCGACGGCGCGTCCGATTTCCTCGCGCGCAAGGACAGCCGAACTCGTAATTTTGTCCGGTCTTTCGAGCGCGGCGCGAACCGAGCGCAAATCCGCACCGCACGCACGGCAGAATTGATTCGTCTGTCTTTCTTCCAAACCGCAACTCGGACAAAACATATTTTTAGAAATCTCCTCGTGGCTTAAAGTTTTAATTCTGAAGCGACCGAAAAATTATACGTTTAGAGTTTTGGTTTAGTTCAACTCGGTGAGTAAATTCTTTGAGCAGACGCTGACTGAGCGCACAGAAGTATGCGCCGGTAATGGTTTGTTTTTATATATGCGGATTAAAAGCCGGAAAAAGCCGCGCCGGAAAAACAGTGCGGCGTTTTCGTTGTATTTTCCAAGTCGGCTGGAATTTTTCTGCTAATCGACATACGGACTCGTGCCGGTATCGACTATTTTCCAAACTTCGGATTCGGGAATGTAAAAAGGCTTCTTGGTGATGCAGATTTTCAAGGTTTCTCTGGCTTCGTTGTAAATGGCGCGAAGCGCGATGCCGTAAGGACCTTTTACTTCTACGTCGTCGCCTTCGGGAACATTAATGCCTTCCGCCGCCAAATCTCGGCGCAGTTTGCCGAGTTCTTTTTTTGAAATTCCACCGTAATGTTTACAATCTGGCATAGTTTTTTGTAGGTAAGGATGAAATTAAAACAAAAGACTTCTTATTTAGCCTTCATCCTTCCGCCTTTATCCTTCCGCCTTTATCCTTTATTCTTCGTCGCGTCCGTGAACGTGCGCGGGCGGATGCGTAGCTTCTACCGCCGTAAAAGATTCCAAAATTTTGTATGTGTGCGATGCACCGCGCGGGACAACCCACGAATCGCCTTTTTCCAGAAGAACCATCTGACCTTCCAGATGCAGCTCGGCGCGTCCTTTTATCACATAACCGACCGTTTCATAATCGCGCGTTTGCGGTTCCTTTGCTTGTGCAGGCTGCTCATTTTCCCACAGACGCATCGCCAGAGATTTGCCCGACGCCAAATATTTTTGTCCCAATTTGCCGATTGGCGAACTGCTCGAATCAACTTTTGTAACCGTTGTATCACCCATTCCGAATTTTTCTCCTTGCTCTAAAAAAAATAATTTCAAAATACCCCAGAGCGCATTGAACGCGTTGATATTATACTCATATTACGCTCAAAACTCATTTCTGTTTATTAACTATTTCCGGTGTCGCTGTGTGCGCTGTCAACCGGTTTGGATTCGGGCGAGCCTTTCTGCCGCAGGAAAATTGACAATACCACCATCATTCCCATCGAGAGAAATTCGCTCTGCCAATTTTGAAACGATTCAAACCAAAAACGCGACGTGCCGACATATCCAACCGCCGATACTTTTTCCGCAGAGCCGTGCGCAGCTTGGTCTTCGTTGTATTCTTTCGCGCCGCCGACAGCATGCAGAGCAAAAGAGATAGCAAACAGTGAAAGCAGCGCGATACTCAAAGAGTTTTGATAAAGTTTCAACCATAAGCCGCCGCGCCTGACCGGAAATGGCGCGTTTTTGTCGTGTTTTGAATCTTCGGGAATTAAGTCAACGCGGTCAAGCGTGTTGGGCGTTTTGGACTCAGACGAGCCTTTTTGAAACAGAAAAATCGTAAACAAAACATACGCCGCCATTTGCAAAAATTCGCTTTCCCAATTCTCGAAAACAGCTTCGATAAAATGTCCAGTGCCGAAATACTCGACGTAATCGACGGTCGGCTGCCGATGGTCTCGCTGGTCATTATTGTATTCATTAAACCCTGTAAAATACTGACCGACCAGCGAAAAAAAGAATATTCCGAACAACACAATCGAAAGACCATTTTCACGAAATATGCGGCACATAAATTTCTCCTGTAAAAATACAAGTGCGAAGGCGTTTTAACCGAAATCGAGGATTGTTATTTTTTCTTAAAAAAATCGGCGACGCCGACCGTGATTCCGGCAAAAACTCCGACGCGCAGCGCTTGCCGCTTAAGACCGAAACGCATACCGGCATCAAACTGCATGTGCTTGTTGAATTTGTAAGTAACCGCGCCGAGTGCGAAAATGCCGCGTGGTAAAACGTCGTCTTCGCTTTGTCCGGCAATTTCTCCAATCAAGCCGAAATTGTTTTTGAACTCGCGCGTAAAAGATAACGCCGCTTGTCCGCCACTCGCCCGACGGTCGTTTTCTTCGCGCCCTACATTAAGATAAGCGACATTAAAATCAATGTCGGTTTCGCCGACTTTTTTGCTCAAAAGCGCGACGATTTTATGGTCGGTGCGACCGGTTCCGAGTTCCTTTTCGCTGCTCGCCGTCGGCGCTTTCACGTAATAAGCAAAGGCAAGCGCCGGATGTTTTTCGGTGTCGGAAAGCGCAAGTATCTGAACGCCGACGCGCGTGTCGCCGACTCCGGTTTCGCGCTTTCGCATCTCGTCCACTTCGGAGATAAACGTATCAATAGTGAAATCAAAAAGAACTCGTTTGCTCGCGGCAAATCTCAAAGTTAAAGGCGCGCTTTGCTGAGAGCGAAAATCTTCGGCGCGAAAATTTGCGTCATAACCGTATTCAAGTAGAAGCACTCCGGGTTTTTGAAATTCGGCGGAATTGGCGACATTCGGGCGACTCGATGCGATAAATTTTTCTTCTTCCTCTGTATCAGAAGATTGACGACTTGATGCTGAGGAGGTTTTATCGGCGGTTAAACGCTTGGTTTGCTGAGCGTAGGCAGCGGAAGATATGCAGAGAATGGCTGCCAGCCAAAAGAAATACGCGAAGATATTTTGTGATAAAAATCTCCTTTGTTCGACTCTGTTCATTTGTATTTCCTTATCTGTGAATAAAAAAATCAAATATGATTTATAACTAATTTGCTCGATTGTCAAACAACTGTAGTATTTTCGGCAAAATAATTTTCTTCATGATAAAGACTGATTTTTACTGGCAATGTCAAAAATCCTGTTTGCAAAAACGCGGCAAACAGGATTATCATAGACTTTGTTAATCCTTCTCTCGCGCATCAACGGTGATGCGCCCGTCCAAAGATGATTTTTAGATGGCGGCGTTTAGATAGTTCGAGAGCAGGCTGGTTTATAATTGTAGAAGCCGCTCTTTGTTTTGAGCATCCGAAATACGACTCTTCGTTGCCGACCGTTTCTCCGAAGTCAAAATCCGATTCGACGCTTCTTTTCATTCCCACACTATCGGGAAAAGGTAAAAAAATTATGTCAATGAAACTTTATGTAGGAAATCTTTCCTTCGACACAACAAGCTCAGATTTGGAACAAATTTTTGGCGAATTCGGCACGGTCGAATCGGCGAGCGTTGTCGAAGACCGCGACACGGGACGTTCGCGCGGTTTCGGTTTTGTCGAGCTGTCTTCAAACGAAGCAGGGCAAAACGCTATCGAACAATTAAACGGCAAAGAAGTCAGCGGTCGTCAACTTACCGTCAACGAAGCAAAACCGCGTGAAAATCGCACCGGCGGTGGTGGCGGACGCGGCGGCTATGGCGGCGGCGGCGGACGTGGCGGCGGCGGTGGCGGACGCGGTGGTTACGGCGGCGGCGGCGGTGGAAATCGCGGCGGTGGCGGTGGCGGAAGCCGCTGGTAATTTTCAGCTATTTACCGAAATTAAAAAAAGTGTCTTCGGCTATCGGCTGAAGACACTTTTTTATTTTCAAAGACAATTTATTGAGAAACATACCTCATTAATTTCTGCGATGAAAAATTCCTTTAGATTTTTGTTTATTGCAGAACAAAACGTCCGCAAACAAAAGATTTTTTACAAACCGGAAAAGCGTGCTATTTTATTTTCATTATGAAAAATATATTTTTGAGTTTCTTGCTCGTTTTCGTATTTGCGGCTGCGGGTTTTGCTCAGACGGAAAAACAAAAAATGAAATATGAAGACGAAATACGCGAGGTGATGAATCTGCAAACGGCGGCGTGGAATCGCGGAGATATTGACGGTTTTATGCAAGGTTATTGGAACTCGCCGCAGCTTGTTTTCGTCTCCGGCGCAAACGTTACACGCGGCTGGCAACCGACGACTGAGCGCTATAAAAAAAGCTATGATTCGCGCGCAAAAATGGGCGTTTTGACATTTTCTGATTTGGAAGTCGAAGTATTATCAAAATACGCAGCAGTCGTTTTGGGAAATTGGTCGCTGGCACGCGAAAAGGACAGTCCGCACGGGAAATTTACTTTGATTTTTAGAAAATTCAAAGACGGCTGGAAAATCATTCACGACCACACATCTTGATTTTGGATTTTAGAATTTGGATTTTGGATTGTATGATTTGAGTATTGACGGTTTGTTTTTAGAAACCGCAAAATCTATTTATAAGAAAGTTTTAAATAAGAATGGAAAACAATAAGACACGCGCTGAAGCGATAGAAAAATTAAACAATTTGATCGAAGACATTGATATTGCGATGTTGACAACCATTGATACGGACGGAGTTTTGCGCTCGCGTCCGATGTCAACGCAGAAGGCAGAATTCGACGGCGATTTGTGGTTTTTTACGAGTTCGCAAACGCACAAAACAGAAGAAATCCAGCGCGACAACCGCGTTAATTTGGCTTATGCCGCGCCGAGCGATAACGCTTATGTTTCAGTTTCGGGAACGGCTGAAATCGTCAACGACCGAGCAAAAATGGAAGAGTTGTGGAATCCGATTCTGAAAGCCTGGTTTCCGAAAGGTTTGGACGACCCCGACATTTGTTTGCTCAAAATTACCGCCGAGCAAGCCGAGTATTGGGATTCGTCTTCTTCGACGCTCGTGCAGATTGTCGGCTTTGTCAAAGCAATGGTTACGGGCAAGCGTGCCGACGGTGGGGAGAACGAGAAGATTGATTTGTAGAAATTTAGTGGAAAACTCGAAACGGATAGTGGATAATGAAACAAAGGTTTTGTTATCCACATTTTTATTCGGGAGAAAAAATTATGAAAAAGCTTTTCTTAACATTTTTTGTTTTGTGCGCTTTTTGTGCGTCCGTTTCGGCGCAGAACTATTCAATCGAACGTTATTTAAATATTCGTTCGGCTTCGTCGCCGACGCTTTCCGCCGACGGAAAACGCCTTGCTTTTTTAACTAACATTACGGGAACTTCGCAGGTTTGGATGATGGATGCTGCGGGTGGTTATCCCGAACAAATCACGGCGTATCAAGACAACGTCGGCTTTATCGAATGGTCGCCAAGCGGCAGCGGTTTGGTTTTCGGTAAAGCGCGCGGCGGCGACGAAAATACGCAGTTTTTTTGGATGTCAAACGACGGCTCTGAAATTAGGCAATTAACAAATGACCCGAAAACGCGCTACAATTTCGGCGATTTTTCCGACGATGGAACAAGAATTTATTACACCTCGAACAAACGCGATAAAACCTTTTTCGATGTTTATGCGATGGACGCTGCAAGCGGCAGAGAAACGCTTCTTTTTCAACAAAACGGCAACAACGATTTCGCCGCCGCATCACGAGACGGCTCGAAAATTATCGTTTCGCGCTCCGGCACGGAATTAGGTTTGGACAACAATTTGTATTTGCTCGACACGCGCACGAAACGTGAAACGCTGCTGACGCCGCACGAAGGCTCGGCGCAGTTTGAAGTCGTTGATTTTTTGGACGACAACACGATTCTTCTCGGCTCAAATGATAAGCGCGAGTTCGGCAATCTGGCGCGAATGAATTTGACGACGAAACGGATTGAGTTTCTCGACAGCACGAACTGGGATTTGGACGCGGCTGCGCTTTCCAAAGACGGCAAAACTTTCGCTTACACGATAAACCGCGACGGTTTCAGCGAGCTTTACATTGTTGACGCGAAAAGCATCGGCAGAAAATCGCAAGCTGTAAGACTTCCCGCGCAAGGCATTCTCGGCGGTTTGGATTTTTCAAAAGACGGAAACAAATTGGCTTTTATATTTTCGAGCGCAAAATACAATGCGGATATTTGGACATACGATTTGCGCTCGAAACAGTTAATGCAGGTTACAAAAAGCTCGCGCTCAGGCATTCCGCAAGCGTCGTTCGTCGAGCCGCAATTGATTAAATATAAAACTTTCGACGGCAAGGAAATTCCGGCTTGGTTTTATATTCCTAAATTTCCCGAAATAACATTTGTGGATAAAAGAAAAAAATATTTGGCGGTATTAAAAAAAGAAGAGTTTAAAAGCAATCTTCCTGTCATCGTCAGCGTTCACGGCGGACCCGAAGGTCAGGAGCGCGCCGGATTTAATCCGCTTTATCAGTATTATCTTTCGCGCGGTTACGCGATTCTCGCAACCAATGTGCGTGGCTCGACCGGCTACGGCAAAACTTTTACGCATCTTGACGACGTGCGAAAGCGCGAAGATTCAGTCAAAGATTTGGCTTATTCGGTGGAATGGCTGAAGACTCAAGGCGGCGCAGACCCGAAACGTATCGCTGTGATGGGCGGAAGCTACGGCGGTTATATGACGCTCGCCGCGGTTACGCTTTATCCCGAACTTTGGGCGGCAGCGGTTGACACGGTCGGAATTGCGAATTGGGAAAGTTTTCTAAAAAACACTTCGGGTTATCGTCGCCGACAGCGCGAAGTCGAATACGGACGGCTTGACCAGGATTTGGATTTTCTGCGATCGATTTCTCCGCTCGCAAAAGTTGACAGAATCCGAGCGCCGCTGTTTGTCATTCACGGCAAAAATGACCCGCGCGTTTCCTATACCGAAGCCGAGCAAATTGTCGCATCATTGAAAAAACGCGGAGGAAAAGTCGAATACAAACTTTTCGACGACGAAGGACACGGCATTTCAAAACTAAAAAACCGGCTTGAGCTTTATCCGCTGGTCGCCGATTTTCTCGATAAATATATGAAGTAATGGTGAATAGTGAATGATGAATGTAAGACAATTCTTTAATTTATCATTTACCATTTATCATTCATCATTCCTCCAATCCTAGTCCTAAATCTTCACAATCGCGCCCGTCTTATTTGATTCGTGTGCCGCGTCTAAAACTTCCTGCACACGCAAACCGTCCGCAAACGTCGCTGCGTGTTCGATTTCCGATTTCCCTGCTAAAATCGCTTCGATAATTTTTGGCGCAAACGCGGTAAAACCGCGCGAAAATCCCGTGTCGCCAACGCCTTTAACGGGCTTGTCAAATTCGACTTCTATTTCGCGCCAATCGTTTTCGCCTTGTGTTGCCAGGAAAATTTCGCCGCGATACCCGACACGCAGCGCGCCTTTTGTACCAAAAAATTCCAGCAGATTTTCGTATTTCGGACGCTCGACCATTGAAACGGAAACAGTTCCCGTTGCATCTTCGGTCAAATCGCCGTTCGCAAAACGCAAAATCAAATTTGCTTCATCGTCGCTCGTAACCGCACGCATCTCGCCTGATTTTTCATCTTTGCGACGTTTGACGTGCGTTTGCAGTTGGCAAAAAACGCTTCGGATTTCCGCGCCTAAAAACCAGCGAAACGAATCAATAATGTGCGAGCCGATTGCGCCTAATGCGCCGCCGCCGAGCGCCCGGTCGCTCCACCAATTCCAGGGCAAATCCGCGTCGCCGCGCGAAGCATTGCGAAAATTATATTTGGCGTGAAGGATTTTGCCAATGTCGCCGTGTCTTAAAATTTCAAATGCTTTTTGTCTCCCGTTTTGAAAACGAAGCTCGTGATCAATCAGTGCGAGAACATTTCTTTCTGCGGCTTTTTTCGCCATCTCACGCGCTTGCATGACGTTCATCGCCATCGGCTTTTCGCATAAAACGTGCTTGTTACGCTCAAGTGCAAAAAGCGTTATCTCAAAATGCGTGTCGGGCGGCGTCGTAACGCAAACCAAATCAACGTCTTGGCGCCCGACCGTTTCGCGCCAATCTTCCGTAAAATGTTTGATATTAAATTCCTGTGCAGTCTGTTCCGCATTTTCACGGTTTTTACTCGAGACCGAAACGATTTCCGCCGCTTTACATTCAAAAAACGCGGGAATCTGCACGCGACGCGCAAAACCGGTTCCGACGATTCCGATGCCGACCGTTTCTTTCATACCAAAAATTAAAGCACAAAAAAGCCGCAAAAAACAAAAAGCGCAAGATTTTCTTACGCTTTTATTAGTTCTTAAATTATTAAAATAATCGAAAATGCAAAACGGAAATTTTTAACGAATGTTTTCCATCTTCCTAACCTTTATCGACTCCAAATTCCAAACCGCCCGTTTTACCCTTTTTGCCGTACTGCAAAAAGTGTTCGTAAATTTCCCGATTTTCCGGCGTGATATCGGAAATTGTTGCGCCTATCAAATACTTCGATACAGGTTCGGTTATTTGCTCGTATCTTTTACCGACAATCTGCATCCGCACTTTTCCGTTCGGTAAATCCAGTTCCGCGTTGAGCGGGCGTCCGCCGCCGACCAGATAATTTTCGCGTATCCGAATCACAGGAACGCTAAAGCCGATTCCCGAACGGCTCAAGTCTTGTGTTTTGCCCCAAACAAAAAGATTTTCCGCCGGCATTTTCAGCTTTCCCGTTTTGCTTTCCGGCTCAAACCAAATTTTTATCGGTACTTGAAATTTATAGCGAACCGGAACGATGCGTTCAGACATTGACCGACTAAATTTTTGGATTATTTTTCGTATCATCAATTGTATTGCTCGTCTGAAAGGTTTTTCGTCAAAAGGGCTAAATATGTTTATAAACCTTATTTTATAAATTTTCAACCGTTTTCTTTTTGGAATTTATTAAATCTTTTGGAGACGGCTGAATAAAACAGGAAAAAATTATTAAAATGAAAGATGTTCAAAAAAGATTTGTTTTGAAAAACTCTAAAAATAGATTGTCTGACGAAAAAGGTGAAAATGAAAATGCACAGCACGCTTTTTGCTATTATACGCGCTGTGCATTTTCATTTTGTAAACACTCTAACGAAGTCGGTCTTTATTTCGTTTTTTTCCGGTCAAAAGCAATTCTCGTCCGACATAATATAAAATCAATGCCAAAATCCAGAATGGAATCAAACCAAGCCAATCGGAATTCGGTCCGGCAAAAAACGGATTGTTCGTTTCCGCCCATTTCGCAAAGCTGTCTTTAATATCTTTGAGATATTTCAGATAACCGTAATCGAGACTGAATAAAGCAATCAAAATTCCGGCAATGGCGCCGCCCGCAATGTAGCCTGAAGCCATCAGTACACCGTTCGATTTGTCGGTTTCGGCGACAATTTGTTCTTCGGTTAAATTTTGCCTTGCGAGTTTGCGTTTTAAGTATTGGTCAACCGCATAACGAACTAATCCGCCGACAAAAATTGGGGCGGACGTAGAAATCGGCAGATACAAACCGACGGCAAAAGCGAGCGCGGGCGCGCCCGTCAGTTCAAGCATAAGCGCGATCATCGCGCCGATTAAAACCAAGCCCCATGGAAGCTCACGGCTCAAAATCCCTTTGATGATGTAACTCATCAAAGTCGCTTTAGGCGCGTCATAACGCTCAATCGGGTTACCCTGCTCGTCTTTTGTAATAACGCCGTTGATTGTCGGGTCAACGTAATATGCGGGCTTGCCCTGCGTATCAACCAGATATTTGCCCGGCAATCCGATTTTCGCATCCGTGTTATGCCAGACACGATAGTTTGCCGTGTCTGAATCGGCGAAATTTCCGCCCGCTCGTTCGGCGCGAAACTGCCCGCTGCCGTCGCGCGTAAGTTGTTGTTCGGAAACGGTTACGGCGCTGAATTTTGTCGGGTCAACTTTCTGATAATACGTTTTCGACTCGTTCAAAACGATAAGCAGCGGACCTAAAACCAAGGCAGACGCGAGCGCGCCGACGAGAATCGCAATTTGTTGTTTGCGCGGCGTCGAACCGACGAGAAATCCGGTTTTCAAATCCTGTGAAGTCGTGCCGCCATTCGATGCCGCGATACAAACAATACCGCCGATTGACAGAGCCGTCACGAAATACGGATTCGGCGCCGTCCAGCCTAAAGCTAAGAAAACCAGACAAGTTATCAGCAAAGTCGCAACGGTCATTCCCGAAATCGGATTCGACGACGAGCCGACTTCGCCGGTTAAGCGCGACGAAACGGTAACGAACAAAAAGCCGAGAATAATAATCAAAATCGCGCCGAAAAACGAAACGAACGGATGCACGAAAATGCTCAAACCTAACTGCGGAAAAAGCAAAATAGCGGCAACCAGCGCGAGAACGCCGACGACAACCCATTTCATCGAAATGTCCTGGTCAGTGCGCGCCATATGAGCGCCTTCCGCATCGGTTTCGCCACCTCGAAAATCCGCCAAGCCCGATTTTAAACCGCTCCAAATTGTCGGCAAGCTGCGAAAAAGGCTGATAATTCCCGCCGTCGCCACCGCGCCCGCGCCGATATATAAAATATACGCGCCGCGAATTTGTCCCGGACTCATCGCATCAATCGTGCGCGTCAACTCAGGCGAAAGCGGCTCGGTCAAACCCGCACCGAAAAACTTTATCATCGGAATCAAAACCAAATACGAAAGAACGCCGCCCGCCATCATAATCGAGGAAATATACGGACCGATAATGTAACCGACGCCAAGCAATGCCGGATTGTTTTCGAGCGCAATCGAGCCGCCTTTCAGCGTGTTGTCGGAGAGTTCCTTTTCCGGCTCGCCTTTCCAAAAACTGAAGACCTGCATCAGCGCGTTGTAAGCAAAACCAATGGCGAAACCGATGGAAATAATTTTGCCGCCCTGCAAAGCCGAATCGTCGGTTTCTGCGACTTTTACGTCGGCGTGTTCGTTAGCGACGGCGCGAGATTCCTGGGACGCGCCCGCTTTCAAAACTTCGGCGCACGCGGTTCCTTCCGGGTATTTCAAAAATCCGTGCTGCTCTTTGATAAGCGCGCGGCGCAGCGGAATCATCATCAAAATCCCCAAAAGTCCGCCAAGCACGGCAACAATCGTTACGCGCCAAAATTCAAGCTCAAAGCCTAAAATTAAAATTGCGGGCATCGTTACGCCGACGCCGAAAGCGATTGACTCGCCTGCGCTTCCAGCGGTTTGCACAACGTTGTTTTCAAGAATCGTCGCGTCGCGCATTCCGAATTTCGATAAAAGCCGAAACAAAGTAATCGAAATGACCGCAACGGGAATCGAAGCCGAAACGGTCAAACCGGTTTTCAAAACCAAGTAGAGCGACGACGCGCCGAAAATAATTCCTAAAAGCGTTCCAACGATCAGCGGAAAAATCGTCAGCTCGCGCATATTTGTAACCGAAGCGGGAATATACGGGCGAAACCTCGCCAGAAATGGATTATTAGTCATAAGCAGAAAACTAAAGCCTCCGAAATATTTTGAAATCTGAAGGGGAAAGAATTGTTTGAGAAACTTGCGTTAAATTTACATTACAACGGACAAACAAACAAGCAATAAATTTTATACGCCTGATTTTAACCGAGACAAGCAAAGTTTTTTGGTTTGATTTTCCCGCAAAAATTTTGTCGAAAAGAGCTTTTGTTTAAATTTATTTTCGCGCGCCGTAAAATAATTTATAATCAAAGTAAATTTAAAACGGAGTTTTCCAAATGTCTAAAAATAAATTGTTCTTTGCGGCTTTGCGCCTTTGCGCGATATTTTTTCTTTTTTCTTTGACTGCTTTCGCGCAAAAGATTTCTAAGCCCACGCAAGTTTTAGGTTTCACGCCCGGCGATGACAAAAAACTCGCGTCATGGAAACAAGTCGTTGATTATTTTCAAAAGCTCGACGCAGCTTCTGATCGCGTAAAATTTGAAGAAATCGGCAAAAGCACAAACGGCAATCCATTTGTCTTTGCGACGATTTCAACGTCCGCAAACTTAAAAAATCTCGAAAAATATAAACAGATAAA
The DNA here is from genome assembly GCA_002050355.1 of Acidobacteria bacterium 28-9. Lineage (GTDB taxonomy): Bacteria > Acidobacteriota > Blastocatellia > Pyrinomonadales > Pyrinomonadaceae. The sequence goes on along the minus strand of MWYY01000050.1, from coordinate 23,151 downwards.
TGCAAAGTTAGCTAACCCGCGCTTGATAAAATCAAATCAAAAACTCGCCGACAATTTAATCAAACAAGGGAAAACCATTGTGCTGATAACGTGCGGCGTTCACTCAAACGAAGTCGGCAGCTATTTGTCATCAATGCTGATTGCAGACAGACTGGCGACGGCGAGCGACGCGGAAACTCTGAAGATTTTGGACGACACGATTATTCTGCTCGTGCCGTCTTTGAACCCGGACGGCGTGGACATTATCAAAAATTGGTATGACAAAACTCTGGGAACGAAATTTGAAGGGACAGAGCCGCCGGAGCTTTATCACAAATACGTCGGACACGACGACAACCGCGATTGGTATGCTTTTACGCAGGTCGAGACGCAGTTGACGGTCGATAAAATTCACAACGTCTGGCATCCGCAAATCGTCCACGACATTCACCAGCAAGGTGCTACGGGAGCGCGTCTGTTTTTGCCGCCGTATTTGCCGCCCATCGAGCCAAACGTGCCCAAGGAATTAATCGAAGGCTTCACCGAACTCGGAAATTTTATGGCAAACGATTTGCGGGGCAAAGGTTTCTCCGGCATCACGACCGCTTCGACCTACGACGCCTGGACACCGGCGCGGGCGTATTCGCATTATCACGGCGGCGTGCGGATTCTCTCGGAAACCGCTTCGGCGCGTCTCGCCACGCCGGTCAACGTCAAGTTTGAAGATTTGCGAAGCGGTTTGGGTTACGACGTTCGCAAAGAAACGCCCAATTTTTCGCCCGTCTGGAAAGGTGGCGAATGGCATCTGCGCGACATCACAAATTATATGACAACGGCGGCGTTCAGCTTGCTCAAACACGCCGCCAACAACCGCGAGGCTTGGCTCAAGAGATTTTACGCCATTGGTAAAGAAGCGCTTAGACCGCGAAAAAAAGGTGAGGTTTTTGCTTATGTGCTTTTGCCGTCTTTTAACGGTCAAGGCATTGTAAACATTTTGAATCGAGCAGGTGTTGAAGTTGAAGCCGCAAAGACATTTACATCAAACGGCACAACAATCGAACAAGGAACGCGCACAGTTAAATCTGAGCAACCTTATTTCGCTTTTGCAAAAGCAATGCTTGAATCCGAAAAATATCCAGATTTACGAGATAGCAAAGGTCAACCGATTCCGCCTTATGATGTGACGGCTCATACCCTTTCATTACTAATGGATGTCAAAGTTACGCCGATTTACGAACCTTTTGAAACGTATAAAGGCGGTTGGGGCAGCGGAAGCTCCGGCGCAGGTTCACGTTGTAGCGGCACTTTTAATTATAGAACTTATCGTTCTTACAATCCGGCAATGGACGAAGGTTGGAGTCGTTGGGTTATCGAAAAATATGGCTGGATGTTGCCGAAAAATGGTTTCTGCGATGTGAAGCACGATTCAATTTTGAATCAACAAATAAACGACGAAAATCTTCCCAGCAATGTTAATACAATCATCTTCCCCGACCAATCACCGAACCAAATCTTAAACGGTTTTCCAAAAGGCGCGATGCCCGACGAATACACGGGCGGAATCGGTGCGGACGGCGTTGCAAACTTAAAGAAATTTGTCGAAGCGGGCGGAACTTTGGTCTTTTTCAACCGCGCTTCAAACTTCGCCATCGAACAATTTAATTTGCCTGTCAAAGACGTTACGAAAGGTTTGGCACGCAAGGATTTTTTCATTCCCGGCTCGATTCTGCGAACCGAACTCGACACGACCAATCCAATCGCCAAAGGAATGCCGCAACAATCAATCGCGTGGTTTGAAACCTCGCCCGCGTTTGAAATCACGGATAATACAAATGTAGAAACCATCGCCAAGTATCCGACGAATCCGAAAGACATTTTGCTTTCCGGTTATGCTTTGGGCGCGGAACGGATTGCCGGAAAAGCCGCACTCCTGTCAATCAAAATGGGCAAAGGCAAAATCGTTCTTTTCGGTTTTCGCCCGCAATATCGTGGACAATCTCTGGCGACGTTTCCGCTGCTTTTTAATGCTGTAGGAAATTAAATATTTAGCCTCGAATTTGCGCGAACGACGCTGACAAATTCAAGGTGAAATCAAAATTTGAACCGGACATTTTACATTTTTAATTTTGCATTCTTATAAATCGGGGCTAATTTTCTTTTCGCAAGCCTGCGTGTTACCATTGAGGTTTGGAAAAATGAACGAAAATTTACAAACAACGCGCCTTGCCAACGGCTTGACGATTCTCACCGAAAAAATGCCTGACGTGCGCTCTGCCAGTCTCATATTTTGGTTCAAAAAAGGTTCGCGGCACGAGCCGAAAAACTTGAACGGAATTTCGCATTTTATCGAACACGCGGTTTTTAAGGGAACTGAAAAACGTTCGACGCTCGACATCGCCGTAGAAATTGACCGTCTCGGCGGAAATTTCGACGCTTTTACGTCGCACGAAACAATCGGTTTTTCATTGAAAGTCGTTGACAGGCAATTGCCGCAAGCCTTTGATTTGATTGCCGATATGCTTACAAATCCGCGTTTTGACGAGAAGGAATTACGGCGCGAACAGCGCGTTATCATCGAAGAGATGAAAATGGTAGAAGATACGCCCGAAGAATTACTGGGCGAAATTTTTCAGAAAAACTTCTTTCCGAATCATTCTTTGGGCTTGCCGATTGAAGGCACGAGCAAAAGCGTCCGCCGATTTAATCGAGAAATCACGCAGGAGTTTCACGCGCGGGCTTTTCAGCCGGAAAATTTAATCATTGCGGCGGCTGGAAACGTAGAGCACACTGAAATCGAAAAACTTGCAGGAGAGTTTTTCACCGTTCAAAGTTCAAAGTTCAAAGTTCAAAGTTTGAATCACGAAAACTTGAATCTCAAACTTGAAACTTCGAACCATCCGACGTTTGCTGCGCCGATTATTGTTAAGAAAAAACGCGGGCTTGAGCAAGCGCATTTGATAATCGCAACGCCCTGGATTTGTGCGAAAAGCGAAAAACGATACGCCGCGCATCTGTTTGAAAGCATTTTCGGAAACGGAACTTCGTCGCGTTTGTGGCAGAGCATCAGAGAAAAACGCGGGCTTGCTTATTCGGTCGGCGCGAGCGCGATTTCTTTTGAAGACTGCGGTATTTTCTCGATTTTCGCAGCAACTTCGCCGGAAAAACTCAATCAAACCATTGATTTAGTAATTGCCGAAATTCGCAAAATTAAGAAATCGGGTGTCTCGCAGGAAGAATTGGAACTTGCCAAAGAGCAAACGGCAGCTTCGATTCTGCTCGGACTCGAAGACTCAGGCGTGCGTGCCGGAAATCTCGCGCAACAGGAAATGACGCACGGGAAAACGATTACGGTTGAAGAAACATTACAACGAATCGAAGCGGTCGGCGCGGAAGAAATCAGACACCTTGCAAACGAATTTTTCTGCACCGAGAAAATCGCCCTCGCCGCTCTGGGAAATTTGGACGGATTCAAGATTGGACGCGAAAGATTAGACATCAGTTAAAACAAAAAATTTAGACAAGCGCGAAATTATTCTTTCGGTAAATTTTTTCCGGCAGATTAAAGTCGGAAAAATTTACCGAAAGTTAATGAGCGATTTGTGCGTTTTACACGAAATTTAGTAAGCTAATTAGATAATAACTTTCCACAAGGTTCGTTTCTCAAACTTAATTTTCAAGAAAACAAGTTTTGTAAACAAAATACATGGGTGATTTAAAGTGTCTGACAACAAAGGAAGTCGCGCGTTTGTGTCGCGTCAGCGATGCAACCGTTAAACGCTGGCACGACGCCGGGCTTATGGAATCGGAACGCACCAGCGGCGGGCATCGCCGTTTTCGCGCCGAAGAAATCGCCCGTTTTCAGCGCGAACAAAAGCTCGGGCTGAAAAGATGTCATGGCGACGAAACCGTCGTTGCCGCTTCGACGCGCGGGCGGCGCGACAGTAAAACTTATTCGGATTCGATATTTTTTTATTCGTTACTCAAAGGCTGCGAGGAAGCGGCGGCGAATATACTTGTCAGCGCATATTTGCAGGGAAAATCTCCGGCTGAAATTTTCGACGACGTGATTTGTCCGGCATTGTCTCAAATCGGCGAACTTTGGGCGAGCGGTCATATGACGATTAGCCAGGAGCATCTCGCTTCGCATGTGGCGCACGCGGCAATTTATAAACTCCGCAGCGCGCTTTGCGTTTCAAAATCCGCCGCAAATCTAGCGATGTGTTGTGCGCCGGAAGGCGATTTGCACGAACTGCCGACGCATCTGGCGAAGCTGACGATAGAAGACGAAGGCTGGGACGCAATGAATTACGGTGCAAACACGCCGCTCGGCGATTTTATGAAAGAAGTTTTGCGTCATAAGCCCGCGTTGGTTTGTCTCTCGGCGACGATTATCATTGATGCGGAATGTTTTTTTCATGATTACAAAACTTTCCGCGAACAAATTGCCAAACTTAAAATCCCGGTCATTATCGGCGGCAGAGCTTTTGAGGACGAGTGCCTTCGCCAGCATTTCCCTGCCGAATTCTATGCTCGAAACTTCGGCGATGTCGCCGGTTTTGTTCAAAATCTAGAAAATTAGAAGCAGTTTCAAAAATTACGTTTTGCGCCCTTGGCGTAAATCTCTGCGATAATTTGCGTTAGGGATTTTAGTATCGCAAAGTTTTGCAAAGATTGGTTTCCTGTTTCGTGACAGCTGGAAACAGCGCAACGCAAAAATTTTGCCAACGATTGCGCCCTTCAAAAGCATCTAGCTTTGACAACACCTTTTTTATCCGATTCAAAATTTGTTTGAATCGGATAAAAAACTTATACTTCTGAAAATAATACTCGAAGCCGTAAAGATGAAATTTTCCGTATTCAAAATTTTTATTTCCGTCATCTCTATTTCGTTGTGCGCTCTTTCAGTCTCGGCACAGGATTTTTTGCCCGAACTGGTCAAACGTATAAAACCTTCGGCGGTGGCGATAGAAACCTTTGACGCCCGAGGCGCTACGCTTTCGCGCGGCAGCGGTTTTTTTATTTCCAGCGGTAGAATCATTACCAATCGCCACGTTATTGAACGGGCGAATCGCGTTGATGTTCACCTGATGGACGGCAAAAAATTTACAGCACGCGGCGTGTTGGCAATTGACGGCGAAGGCGATCTGGCGCTGATTCAAGTCGATGTGCCGGAAGGATTTGCCGCGCCTTTGCAAATTATTCAAACGCCGCCGCAGGAAGGCGAATCAATCGTCGTCGTCGGCAATCCGTACGGTTTGGAAGGCTCTGTGTCGAACGGCATTGTTTCCGCCGTGCGCGAGATTGCCGGTTACGGAAAAATCATTCAAATCACCGCGCCGATTTCGCCGGGTTCGAGCGGAAGTCCGGTCGTCAATATGCGCGGGCAGGTTATCGGCGTGGCAACTTTGCAGGCGGCAGAAGGTCAAAGCCTTAATTTCGCCGTGCCTTCGGAAAGGATTGCGCAGCTGAAAATCGGCGCGCTGCAAACGTTTGCTTCGCTCAACGTCGAGACGCAAAAAAATAAACGCGCTTTGGCGGAAAGTTTATATTCGCAAGGTTTGGGAATTTTGTCGCGCGATGATTATACGCGTGCGCTGGTTTATTTTGAAAAAGCCGTCGAGATTGACCCGAATTACGCTGAAAGCTGGTATCAAGCTGGATTTTGCTACGGCGTTCTCGGTCGGCACGCCGATGCGCTTCGAGCGTCGAAACAGGCGGCAAAACTTCGTCCCGATTGGGCGGAAACGTTTGTCAACATCGGCGCGTCAAGTTTTGCGCTCGGTCAATTTAAGGACGCGGCGGATGCTTACCGGCAAGCCGCAAAACTCAATCAATCCAATGCCGACATACAATACTCGCTCGGTTTGTCATTGAACAAATTAAACCGCACCGACGAGGAAATTCTCGCCTACAAACGCACTGTCGCTCTGAAACCCGACCACGCCGGCGCGATTGAGAAACTCGGTTCGGCTTATTTCAAACAAAACCGTTTTAAGGACGCAATCGCGGCTTTTGAGCAATTGAAAATTTATAAATCCGACGCGAAAACTTACAACTATTTGGGCGAAAGCTATTTTGAATTAGGAAAAACAGAGGAAAGCGTTGACGCTTTTAACAACGCGGTTAATTTCAATCCCGATTTCGACAAAGCAAGGTTTAATCTCGCGCGCGCGTATCTCAAAACGGGCGACCGCGACGCCGCAAACATCCAATACGAAATACTAAAAAACGCCAAGTCCGATTGGGCTGACCGGCTTTACGTTTTAATCAACCCTTGAATAATGGTGAATTGTAAATGGTGAATGGTTAGTGAAAGAAAAATCTTCAATTATCCATTCATCATTATTTAAGGTTGTTTTGTTTGGTCGACGATTAGTGCGCTTAGAAAACTGTCTTGAATCGTTTTTTCCAGAAACAATTGAGTGTGCAGACCGCAGGCAAAGAACGAAGAATTTACCGGAAAAATCGTTTTGACCATTTTCTCCGTTCCGCCTTTTGACGATTCGCTTTCGGCAAGCAGTGAACGCCGCGTAACGCGCCCGTCGCCTAAAACAAACAGCGCGTCTTTTACTTCTTTGCTCGTAATTACCTTGCCGCTCGCCGTTTTAATGTCGCGCGCGACAGTCAAAGTTTCCCAGGAACGGGCGAATCGCGTTGACGTTCACCTGATGGACGGCAAAAAATTTACGGCGCGCGGCGTGTTGGCGATAGACGGCGAAGGTGACCTTGCGCTGATTCAAGTGGATGTGCCGGAAGGATTTGCCGCGCCTTTGCAAATTATTCAAGCGCCGCCGCAGGAAGGCGAATCGATAGTTGTCGTCGGTAATCCATACGGTTTGGAAGGCTCTGTGTCGAACGGTATCGTTTCCGCCGTGCGCGAGATTGCCGGTTACGGAAAAATCATTCAAATCACCGCGCCGATTTCGCCGGGTTCGAGCGGAAGTCCGGTTGTCAATATGCGCGGGCAGGTTATCGGCGTGGCGACTTTGCAGGCGGCAGAAGGTCAAAGCCTTAATTTCGCCGTGCCTTCGGAAAGGATTGCGCAGCTGAAAATCGGCGCGCTGCAAACGTTTGCTTCGCTCAACGTCGAGACGCAAAAAAATAAACGCGCTTTGGCGGAAAGCTTATATTCGCAAGGCTTGGGAATTTTATCGCGCGACGATTATACGCGAGCGCTGGTTTATTTTGAAAAAGCCGTCGAGATTGACCCGAATTACGCTGAAAGCTGGTATCAAGCAGGGTTTTGCTACGGCGTTCTCGGTCGGCACGCCGACGCGCTTCGAGCGTCAAAACAGGCGGCAAAACTTCGTCCCGATTGGGCGGAAACTTTTGTCAACATCGGCGCGTCAAGTTTTGCGCTCGGTCAATTTAAGGACGCGGCAGATGCTTACCGGCAAGCCGCAAAACTCAATCAATCCAATGCCGACATACAATACTCGCTGGGTTTGTCATTGAACAAATTAAACCGCACCGACGAGGAAATTCTCGCCTACAAACGCACTGTCGCTCTGAAACCCGACCACGCCGGCGCGATTGAGAAACTCGGTTCGGCTTATTTCAAACAAAACCGTTTTAAGGACGCAATCGCGGCTTTTGAGCAATTGAAAATTTATAAATCCGACGCGAAAACTTACAACTATTTGGGCGAAAGCTATTTTGAACTGGGAAAAACAGAGGAAAGCGTTGACGCTTTTAACAACGCGGTAAGTTTCAATCCCGATTTCGACAAAGCAAGGTTTAATCTCGCGCGCGCGTATCTCAAAACGGGCGACCGCGACGCCGCAAACATCCAATACGAAATACTAAAAAACGCCAAGTCCGATTGGGCTGACCGGCTTTACGTTTTAATCAACCCTTGAATAATGGTGAATTGTAAATGGTGAATGGTTAGTGAAAGAAAAATCTTCAATTATCCATTCATCATTATTTAAGGTTGTTTTGTTTGCTCGACGATTAATGCGCTTAGAAAACTGTCTTGAATCGTTTTTTCTAGAAACAATTGAGTGTGCAGACCGCAGGCAAAGAACGAAGAATTTACCGGAAAAATCGTTTTGACCATTTTCTCCGTTCCGCCTTTTGACGATTCGCTTTCGGCAAGCAGCGAACGCCGCGTAACGCGCCCGTCGCCTAAAACAAACAGCGCGTCTTTTACTTCTTTGCTCGTAATTACCTTGCCGCTCGCCGTTTTAATGTCGCGCGCGACAGTCAAAGTTTCCCAGCGGTCTTTTTTGTCGTTGCGCATCAGCACGACGGCGTCAAGCGTTGGCAGACAGTTGCCGCCGTAAGCAAAAAGCTGAATCGGCAATTTTGGGGTGGCAGCGTCCAGAGCGATTTGAAATCGTTTGGCGCGGCTCAAAACCGTAGCGAAATATGCCTGAATCTGCGCGTGAGTTGTTTGCGAAAGCAGGCGGTCGTCGAAATTCGCGTTCTTTGCTAATTTTTCCGGTTTTACGTCTTTGTTTTGCACGGCTATACGCGCCGCGTCCTTGAGTTTGCCCAAAAATTTAGGGTCGTTGATTGCGCCCCAACCGTATGTGCGCCACGTTTGCGGATTATAAAAATCGATTTTTAGTGGCTGCAAATTTTCGTCAAAAAAACGTGCCGTCGCCTGGTGCGGCAGCAATTGAAACAATGCCGGAGAAGACAAAACGTCTTCCGGTCGGAAATCGTCAATAAATGGCAGATTACGCTCGCTGACAACCGTATAGCCGTTGATAACCGCATCAAACGACCCGACCGCGCCTTCATTCGGCGTTCCGAACATCAGGATTTTGTTGATGTGTTTTGCTCCCGCCCAGCTTGGAACAGGCTTTCTGCCTTCGGGCAGCAGATCAGCCGCGCCATACATCGCCGCGTAACGAGCAATAAGTCCGCCCATCGAATGCGCGATAATATCAAATTTTAAGTTGGGGCGCCGGATAGTGCGTTTTACCGCTTCGATTTTCTGGATTAAAAGCCGCGCCGTTTCGACATTGTCGCGCCGCCAATCGTATGGAAAAACGTAAAAAACATCGGTCGCCTGCGGTTTGTTCCAATCGGCTTCCGAGAAACCGCGCGCTTTAAGCGAATCAATAAGACCTTGATAAACCTCTACATCAGGCAAAATTCCGGGCAATTTGACTTCGCGGATAATGTCTTTTGCGATTAATGTATCGCGGTTTTGTGTCAGATTGGTCGAAGTCATCGGCAAGCGCAAATCGTCGTCTTTGTCCCGACGCACATTGAACCAAACGGTTTTGCCGGTTTTCGGATTAACCAGTTGCGAGCCGGAAATGCCGGGAATGATTATTACCGGATTTTTGCCCGACGACGGCGGATTTTTATCCGCCGTTTGCGCGGTTACGTTTGCCGCACAAAAAACAGATAAAATAAACGCAAGTGACAGAAAAGATAAAATTTTTGATTTCAACATTTGTAAATATACCTGCATAAGTCTGCACAAATAACGGCAACGTTTTAATTTATGTGGTTAAAATTATTAATTTTTACGAAAAATTTGTATCATCAAAATTTTCAATTTCAGTTAGATGCAAGTAATTTGGCTGGAAAGTGCCTTTAAACTTTCAACCGAATTCAGAGTCGGCGATTGTCTCGCCTCCAGGGCATTTGCCAGCGCAACATATTTGCAATACTCGTTGTCGGAGTAAAGAGACTGCGAGATATTTTAATTATAAATTTATTGCCGGTTTTCTTTTCAAGCCAATTCCTTAAGAAAAATTTGTCAACCGCGTCTTCCGCGACCACAAGTCCCGTACCGGCTACTGGAGTCATCACCAAATCAACATAAGACATGGTGCTATGCCCGTTTTTTTGGCGCAGACCGACGTTGCCGAGTGAGGCTTCGCTAATCGGACCTAACTCAAACTGCGTGCTCCAGACGGCTGACCAAGCCATTGCCTTAAACCGGCTTTCCCAATACTTTTTTGATTTGCCGAATTCCTGTTTTTTGCTTCGGTCGCTATTGTTTATAAAAATTCTTCCCGTAATCGCTCCCTGTCCGGGATGCGCGATATAATTTGTGAAAAGATTGTCTCCGTCTTCCCAACCGCGTAGATTTTTTACCGATTGCGCCCAATCGCGGAAGAAAGGTCCGCCGAGCTCACGCGTCGTTTTTTTCTGTATCATTCTAAAACCGTGCTGAAAACCTAGAAAAACTCCCGATTCAATTAAAGCGTATTTCCAGTGAAACTTTTCTTTCTCTTTAGCAGGTTGCCAGCCCAGTTTTTCTTTATCTTCGATTTTATAAAGATTTTTCTCGATAAGAACGTCTTTTATATCTGTTTTATCCGAGTCATTTTCTTTGACACTCGTTTCGTTTTCGGCTTCGACGAGCGCAAAAGGAGCTTTTTCCCGCTCGCTTTCGAGGGCATGAACGGTTTGTATGTGTTTAACCTCTTTTACGGAAAGTTCCTCTGCATCTCTAAAATTTTGCGCAGGTAGATTCTTATAATTTTTGAATGAATTAGGAATGGTAATATTGAGTTTAATCTCTTTTTCCTGTGCCTGAGCCAAGCTATAACTTAGTAATATTACCGATGTGAATAATGATATTCTTACCGAGAATAACCATTTTGGATTCGTTTGTATTTTAATTATATTTCTCCTTTTGCGAACGTAATCTCTCATAAAAATTAATTGGAAAATGTTTTTTAATGAGTAAGGCGTAATGGTGAGATAAACTTTGACATTAAAATTCAAAAATGTTCGGCGACACAAATTGAGATACTACAAAAATACTAATCATTTTGCCAGCGTCGGTTTATCAAACTGGCGACAAAGCCCGCGCCGAAACCGTTGTCAATGTTGACGACTGTAACGTTTGAGGCGCACGAATTAAGCATTCCCAACAGCGCGGCAAGACCGCCGAAAGACGCTCCGTAACCAATGCTGGTCGGCACGGCGATGACCGGAACTTTGACCAGTCCGCCGACGACGCTGGGAAGCGCGCCTTCCATTCCGGCAACGACGACGACGACGCGCGAGTTTTGCAAAACTTCCCTTTCCGACAAAATTCTGTGGATACCCGCAACGCCGGCGTCCCAAATTCGCTTAACGCGGTTGCCCATTGTTTCCGCCACCAGCGCAGCTTCTTCGGCTACCGGAATATCGCTCGTGCCTGCCGTAACAACTGCGATTTCGCCCGCGCCGAGTTCGGTTTTATCTCGCCAGAGGCGAATCAAACCGGCTTGTTCGTGCCACTCGGCTTCGGTCGAAACGTTTCGGATTTCACCGAAAGTTCCGGCGTCTGTGCGCGTAACCAAAACATTCGGCGAATGTGCGATTAACTTTTCAAAAATCCCTAAAATTTGGCTTCTCGATTTGCCTGCGCCGAAAATGACTTCGGGAAAACCTTGCCGGGTCGCGCGCGCGTGGTCAATTCGCGCATAACCGATGTCTTCATAAGATAGGTTTTTTATGTTTTCAGTTGCTTGGCTAATGGAAAGTTCGCCCGCAGCGTGCGATGCTAAAATCCGCTCAATCTCGCTTGTTTTCATAAACTTATCTTAACCATTTAATTATTTTATAATCAAAGCCGCATTAATATTTTAACCGAAATTTGCAAATGTGTTTTTTCAGCTGATAGTTTTATTTTCAAATTCGCCTAATATTTCGTAAAAATGCTAGAGTTATGCGTATGGAATTGACGCTTGCCATAACGGGCGCATCAGGCACAATTTACGCCTACCGAACATTGCAGTTGTTGGCGGAAAGCGGCGCGGTCAAAACGATAAATTTGGTAATGTCCGGTACGTCCGTAACCGTCGCGCAGGTTGAAATGAACGTGAATTTGCGCGAGCCGAACGCGGAGAAAATAAACGAATGGCTCGGACTTGAAAAAAATTCAAAATTGATACGCTTCTGGCGACTCGATAATCTGGCGGCAAAACCGGCGTCGGGTTCAAACAAACAGGCTGGAATGATAATCGTGCCGTGTTCGATGGGAACTTTGGGCGCAATCGCTTCGGGCGCGGGAACGAATTTGATTCATCGAGCGGCAGACGTTTGCCTCAAAGAAAAAAGAAAACTCGTGCTTATTCCGCGCGAGACGCCTTACAACGCCATTCACCTTGAAAATATGCTCAAACTCTCTCGCATCGGCGCAACCGTTTTGCCTGCTTCACCGAGTTTTTATCATAAACCGAAAACGATTGACGATTTGGTTAATCATTTGTGTTTTCGCATTTTAGACCAATTCGACATTCCGCATTCGCGTAAGACGCAGTGGACGGGCGAAGAAGTTTCGCACGAGAAGTAAAGAAAATGAACGGATTAAAAATACCGAACCGTGTTTTATTTTTAACTTTTTTATTTTACGGCACAGTCGCTAATATTTCAGCACAGGAACGCTACGTTCTTCGGGTTGACGAAGGCAAAAGGGACGCATCATTTATCAGCTTTCGACAGAAGCTAATCGAAGCCGTCAAAAAGCGTAACCGGAAATTTTTACTCGGCGTTCTTGACCGCAACATTAAAAACAGTTTTGGCGGCGACGGCGGAATCAAAGAGTTCAAAGAAAAGTGGAAATTTGACAGTCCGAAAAGCGAGTTTTGGAATGAGATGCTGTCCGTTATTACGAACGGCGGAGTTTTCTTCAGCGAAGATACATTTATCGCGCCTTATAGTTTCGAAAAGTTTCCCAAAAATTTAGGTGCTTTTGAACACCAAGTAATTTTCGGCAGCAAAGTAAATTTACGCTCTCAACCCGAAAGCTCGTCAAAAGTAATCTCGCAGCTGTCTTACAACGTCGTGAAAGTTGACTACGAAAAATCGGTAAAAGACATAACGGACGAAGAAAAATATCTGTGGTTGAAAGTAGAAACTTTGGGCGGCAAAAAAGGTTTTGTAAATGCAAAATACGCGCGCAGCCCGATTGATTACCGAGCCATTTTTGATAAAAATAACGGCAAATGGAAAATGTCGGCATTTGTCGCCGGTGATTAAATGTCAATAAATACGGTCGAAAGATTTTCAAACCGTGTCGAAAACTACGTTAAATATCGTCCCGATTACCCAAAAGAAATTTTGGAATTGTTCGAGACGGAAATGAATTTGCAGAAATCTTCCGTCATTGCCGATGTCGGTTCAGGTACTGGAATTTCCGCGCGTCTTTTTCTTGAAAACGGCAATCGAGTTATCGGTGTCGAACCTAACGAAGCGATGCGTGCGGCGGCGGAAAATTTTCTGAAGGATTTTGCGAACTTCAAAAGTATCGATGGAACGGCGGAAAATACTACGCTTGAAAACAAAAGCGTTGATTTTGTTGTTGCTGCGCAAGCGTTTCACTGGTTTGAAAAAGTGAAAACGCGACAGGAATTCAAAAGGATTTTGAAAAACAAAGGTTTTGTCGCTTTGATATGGAACGAGCGTCAGCTTGATTCAAACGATTTTCTTCGGGATTATGAACATTTTTTAATCAAATTCGGCACGGATTACGAACAAACTCGGCACGACAACGTCAGCGAAAAATATTTAAGGGATTTTTTTCAAACCGACTTTGCGCAGAAATCTTTCCCGAATGTTCAAACGCTTGATTTTACGGGCTTAAAAGGCAGAATGCTGTCGGCGTCTTATATGCCGACAGAAAAAGATTTGCGTTTCGAGTCTATGATTACGGAACTTCAAAGCCTGTTTGCAGAATATAAGAAAGACAGTAAAATAGATATCTTATACACCACAAACATCTACTACACGCAGATTTGATTTTTTCGATTTTTTTGATTTATGGAAGCAACAACCGGGAAAAAAATTATCACCGTCGCGCATTCGCCCGATTCGGACGATGCGTTTATGTTTTACGGCTTGGCGACTAATAAGCTGGAAACAAACGGCTTGAAATTTGAACACACCTTAAAAGATATTCAAACCTTAAACGAAGACGCAAAAAAAGGAGTTTTCGACGTATCGGCAATCAGCTTTCACGCTTACGCTTACGTTGCCGACAAATACGCGCTTTTGCCGCACGGCGCGAGTATCGGCGACAAATACGGTCCGATTCTCGTCTCGAAAGAGCCGCGTAAACCCGAAGAAATCTCGAAGATGAAAATCGCCGTGCCGGGCGAGATGACCAGCGCGTTTCTCGCACTTAGAATTTACAATCAGGATTTTGAATACACGGTTGTGCCGTTCGATAAAATCATTGACGAAGTGAAAAAAGGAAAAGTTGACGCCGGACTGCTGATTCACGAAGGACAGCTTTTCTATAAGCAAGTCGGGCTTGATAAAGTTATGGATTTGGGCGAATGGTGGTTTGATAAAACCGGTTTGCCGCTGCCGATGGGCGGAAACGTCATCAAGCGCGAACTCGGCGCGGATTTGATGCGTGAGGTTTCAAAACACTTGCACCGAAGCATCAAATACTCGCTTGACCACCGCGAAGACGCGCTCGCCTACGCGATGCAGTTTGCGCGCGATATGCAGCCGGAACTTGCAGACCGTTTCGTGGCAATGTGGGTCAATGAACTAACGCTCGATTACGGCGAGCGCGGACGGCGAGCCGTACGCCTTCTGCTCAAAGAAGGCTTTGATAAAGGCATTATTCCCAATCAAGTCGAAGTAGATTTCGTCGAATAACGCAAAGCCAGTTAAAAACTAAAAATTAAAAGTGGATGAGGAAATATTAAAATTCCTCATCCACTTTTAATTTTTAACTTTTTAGACTTTCAATTCATTTATCTTCTCATCAGTGCGGACGGAAGCTGCTTGTCAACCTTCGGTCTTTCCTTCAAATCGGCGAGTTCCCACATCGTCAAAAACACTGTGCGCGTCACCATTTGCATTTTGTTGTAATCAATCTTTTGCGGCTCGTCGCCCGGCTGGTGATAATCTTCGTGAACGCCGTCGAACCAAAAAATTATAGGAATTCCTTTGTGCGCGTAATTAAAATGGTCTGAGCGAAAAAAGAATTGGTTTTTATCCGTCGGGTCGTCGTAGCGGTAATTATAAATTAATTTCAGAAACGAATTGTTGACCGCTTCGCTCAAGGCTCCGAGCTGCGAACTCATCATTTTCGAGCCGATAACATAAATTTCATTTTCGCTCGAAAGGTCGGCGTTTTTCACGTTCGCATCACTGGCTTTTTTGGCACGCCCAATCATATCGAGGTTTAATTGCGCGATGATTTTATCGAGCGCAACAGTCGGAAAGCTCGTAAAATACTGGCTTCCCCACAAACCTTTTTCTTCGCCGCAATGCCAGACGAAAAGCACGGAGCGTTTCGGACGTTTCGCCGATTTAGCCAGTGCTTCAGCCATCGACAAAATCGCCGTCGTGCCTGAACCGTCATCGTCGGCGCCGTTCCATATTTTATCGTCGCCTTTGGCATTCGGGTTCATTCCGACATGGTCGTAATGCGCGCCGACTGCAACCATTTCCGTTTTCAAAACAGGGTCAGAACCTTCCCAAATCGCCACGACATTTTGCGTATAGACTCTTTCAGATTTGATCGCCGCATTAAAACTAACCGTTTTATCTGTGTTTAAGGCAGATACGGTTTGCGAATTTTTTCGCATTTCATCAGTCATTCGGTAAGGCGCTTTGCTTGGGTCGGCAAACAACATATCGCCGACTTTTTGCGAGACGACAATGGTCGGCAGCGGAGCTTCGGCGGTGCGAAATTTTTCTACAAACGGACGCGGAACGGCAGGCGTCTTTGCGACTATTTCCCAATCCTGTTGAACGTTGTTCGACGCGACCATTATGATGCCAACCGCGCCTTTCTGTCTGGCGTAAGCAAGCGGGTCAATCCAGTCTGTGCCGCGCCGACCCAAATTTCTCTGCACAACGTCACTGCTATGCAAAACGACGATTTTTCCGCGCGCATCAACATTTTGCAAAGCGTCAATACCTTGTGCCTTGATAAACCAGCCGTCGCCGCCATAGACAATCGGCGCGGAGATCCGGCTTTGCGAACCGCCGGTTAAACGATAAAAATCTTCGCCGTAATTAAAGGCTTCGCCGCCGACGTTCAGACTAGAATTCTGCACGTCCGACGCTTCACGAAGCAAAGCGATTTTTTGATAATAAGTTCCATTGTCGCCCGCCGGCTTAAATCCCCAGCGCGACAAGTTCATTCCGATAAATTTTGCTGTCGTATCAAGCCCGCGCGAAGGCGTATCGCGTCCTTCCATCTCGTCCGAAGCAATAAAATACAAATAATCGCTCATCTGTTTGGCAGTGATATCTCCAGCCGCTTTCATCGCGGGCGATTTCGCTCGCGTCGCCATTTGAGCCGCGACGAAAGACGGAAAAACTAATGATAAAGTCAAAAATAATACGAGTAAATTTCTTGTTACCAATTTTTTTTGCATTTTATATTTTTCTCTGAGTTTAGACGGTTGTTTTTCTTTTGTTTTTACGTTTGCCCCTCAGATTTGTTTCGGATTGACAGCGACGATTGAAATTTTATTCTGATTAGCCAGCGAAATCATCTCGCTTTTATCAAACATTAAAGTTCGTCGGGCGGTCAGACAAAGACAAGTTGCGCCTGCCTGAATCATCGCGTCAACAGTTGTGACGCCGACAACCGGAACGTCGAAACGCATATCTTGAGCGGGTTTGGCGACTTTTACGACTGTCAACTTCCCTTTTGCGAGTTCTCCGGCGCGCTTTATTACAGCATCAGTTCCTTCCATCGCTTCGATGGCGACGCACGCTTTTGCGCGCACGACAATGGTCTGACCCAAATCGAGCCGCGCGATTTCGCCCGCGATTCCCAATCCGTATTCTATGTTTCCGCGCTCGGTTTCATCCGGTTTTCGTCCGGTTAAAACGTCTTCTTCGGCTAAATAATTTTGGATAAAATAAGTCGAATCAATTAATTCAATGTTTTCTTTGGCAAGTTCGTCGGCAATCGCGCCGATAAGCGAATCGGTGTTTCGCTGTTTCAAATTGTAAAGCATTTTCAGCATTCGCAAATCGGGCAGCGCGCCGCTAAAAATCTGAACGTGCTTGACCTGCCCAGCCATTATCACTTTTGTTACATTTTCCCGTTTAAAGAACGAAATCATTTTTCCTAATTGCCCGACGCCGACCCAGACAAGTTTTTCCGCAACCGCCTCGATGTGTTTATCGGTTTCTTCACGGATTGCAACAACCGACAAAGACGCACCGGCTTTGCGCGCGCCTTCGATAACCAGAAACGGAAATTTACCGTTTCCCGCGATAAGTCCAAAATTCATAAACTAAATTTCTGCGCGAAAATTTCCCAGACAATTTGCGTCAACCGATTAACCATTTGGAACATAAAACCGTTGATATCGCCCGCGTGTATCAATTTAATAATTTTGAGCCATCATTGAAATCCGGTAATTGCAGCACTTTTTGATTCAACTGAAAATTTTTGCACTTTTGGCACACCCATTGCAAATGCAGCACAGAAAAGACAACGCTTGAAATATTTTCTAACGCTGTCGAGTGAATTTTTTACCACAAGGAGAAATTTTATGAATCGCTTAAGAAATTCAATTGCTTTATTTGCTTTCTCTCTCTTAATTTTAGGCTTGCCGACGTTTGCTTCGGCGCAGTGGGGAAATAATCGCGGCAACAACGGCGGTTATTACGGAAACGGTAATAACAATCGTAATTTGCAATCGACGATTAAAAATCTGAAAAACCGTAGCCACCAATTCGAGCATCGCCTCGACCGCGAATTAGACCGCAGCCGTTATGACAACACCGACCGCGAAGACCGCATTTTGCAAATTGCTCAAAATTTTCAAGACGCGACCGAAAGACTTGACAACGCATACGACAACCGCAACGATTACAGCCGAAGCCAGGACGAAGCACAGCGCGTTCTGCAATTAGGTTCGCAGCTTGAGCGTGCCGTTTCTCGTCTGCGTACAAATTCCAACATTTCTTCGGATTGGAGCAGAATTCGTCAGGACTTGCAAACGCTTGCAAACGCTTACAATTCTAACTATAACAATCGTCGAAACAATCGCAACGACGACGTTTACGACCGTAATCGGAACAATCGAAATCGCAATAACGATTGGCGCCAGGCTATTCCATTTCCGCTGCCTTTCTAAATGTCAGTCGAAATTGAATTAGATAATCATCAAAAGCCCGAACAAAAAATTCGGGCTTTTTTCTTTTCAAGTAAGAATCAACTTCAAACCGGCAATCAGCAAACCGACCGCCAAAACGCGCCGCAGAACCAGCGAATTGAAATGTCGGCTTCCAAGCGTTGAACCGACGATGCCGCCGCAAACCGCCGCAATTACACAAAACAAGACGTTTGAAGGCAATTGCAAAACCTGAGCGTAGTTTCCCAAAAGTCCCGAAATTGAATTTACCAGGATAAACACCGCGGAAATTCCTGCGGCTTTTTTGGTTTCCGTCCAATTCATCAAAAGCAAAATCGGCGTTAAAAAATTCCGCCGCCGACACCGACCAGACCGGAAACAAAACCGAGAATCGCACCGATTAAAAAAGCCAGCCAAACTTTTGGCTCGCGCGGCTCGATTTTGGATTTTAGATTTATCGCCAGACGTATTGCCGCCAAAATCAAAACCACGCCGAGAACGAGTTTATAAACTGCGGTCGGCAAATGTATCATTCCGCCGAGAAAAGCCATCGGAACGGAAGCTGCGGCAAACGGCAGAAAAATTTGCCAATCGAAATGTTTTGCACGATAGAATTGAAAAGCGGCAATTGATGCGACAAAAATATTCAAAAGCAAAGCCGTCGGACGCGTAACATCAGGCGCAATCGCAACAAATGCCATCACCGCCAGATAACCCGATGCGCTGCCGTGTCCGACCGATGAATAAAGCGCGGCGACGAGAAAAATCGCAACAATCATCAAAACTGTCGAAAACTCAATCATAAAAAAGTTCAATTGTTCGATTTTGCAGAAACCAATCTATTTGATTTTGTAAGAAGTAATCGGCAAGCCTGAACCGTCGTCGAATTCGATTCCGGCTTTGACGCCCAAAACGGCGAGTTCTTCGGCTGTTTTGTTTGTTTCGTAAACGGCAAAAATTGCTCCGAGTGAATACGGACTGCCGCTTCCGTTGGCGTAAAATTTTGTATATTGCTGAACGTAGCGGTATGCGCTCAAACCGAAAATTCCATTTGAATTAGCAATCAGAATGTCGCCTCTGAAAGTTTCAAAATCTTCTTCGTCATCGGCGCGCAGGAAATAAGTTTCCTTTAATTCTTTGTGCAGCAGCAGTCCGAAGCGAAAAATTTCCGCAACGCTTTGAAAAGATATTTTCTTTTTTGTTTTCGACAAAAAATCCTGAACGGCGATTCCCAAACTCGCCGAGCCGGAAATGCCTAGAAAGCTGCCGCGGTATTTGTAGATTTTTTCGTGATTGACGACGTAACCGGCTGATTCTTTTGTGTTTCCGTAGGTCGTTAAAGTGTCGGCTGCAATCACCGTCTCGTTATTTTTCTTTACAACGACAATGGTTGACATAAATTTTTAGACGATTTGAGCAAAGGATTTTATTTCGATTTCGCTGAGCCATTTGTTCCATTCTTCAAGCGCGAGTCCGACTTGAATCTGGTGACGTTCACGTTTGTTGCGATACTTTTTGCGAAGTTCGAGCGGCAATTCTTTGAGCAAGCCGAACGTGATATTGACGGGCTGAAAATTCTTTGTCTCGACGTTTGAAACGTAACGACAAAGCGCGCCGATTGCGCTTGACGTCGGCGCGGTTATCAAACTTTCTCCGCTCGCTAAACGCGCCGCGTTCAAACCCGCAAGCCAACCGGTTCCGACCGATTCGACATAGCCTTCCACGCCCGTGATTTGTCCGGCGAAAAACAAATTCGCGTTTTTTTTCGTCTGCAAAGTCGCGTTTAAAACTTTCGGCGAATTGATAAAAGTATTGCGATGAATTTGTCCATATTGCAAAACGTCGCAATTCTCTAATCCGGGAACGAGCTGCAAAATCCGTTTCTGTTCGCCGTAACGCAGGTGATTCTGGAAACCGACCAGGCTGTAAGCGTCCGCCATCAAATTTTCCTGACGCAATTGAACGGCGGCGTAAGGCTCGCGCCCGGTCTGCGGCTCATACAAGCCTTTCGGCTTCATACAACCGAAACGCAAAGTGTCAACGCCGCGTCTGGCAAGTTCCTCGATCGGCAGACACGCTTCAAACCATTTCGTATCTTCAAAACGTTTTAATGGAACTGATTTTGCTTCAACAAGCGCATTATAGAAAGTCTCGTATTGCTCTTTATTAAAAGGGCAATTGACATAATCGTCGCCGCCTTTGCCGTAGCGCGCTGCCTTAAAAGCGATTGACATATCAATCGAGTCAGCCGCGACAATCGGCGCAATCGCATCATAAAAATAAAGCTGGTCGTCGCCCGTCAGCTTCATTATCTCCAGCGTCAAAGCATCGGAAGTCAGAGGACCTGTCGCGATAACTGTAATTTCATCGGGCGAAATCTTTTTCGCTTCCGCCCGAACAATTTCGATGTTCGGATGGTTTTCGATTCGCTCGGTGATATATTCGCTGAATTTTCCGCGGTCAACCGCCAGAGCCGCACCAGCCGGAATTTTCGTCGCCGCTGCCGCTTCCATCGCAAGCGATTTTCCGCGCCTGAGTTCTTCCTTCAAAAGATACGGTGCTGTTCCCGCCTCATCGGTTTTGAGCGAATTCGAACAAACGATTTCCGCCAGTTTATCAGTCCGATGCGCCGGAGTTTGTTGGACGGGACGCATCTCGAAAAGTTTTACCCGCGCGCCGCCGGTTGCTGCCTGCCACGCCGCTTCCACTCCAGCCAAACCGCCGCCGATAATATTTATTTCTTTCATCTAAATTTAATTCTTTGAGTCTTTTGAAAATTTAACTTTAGCATATTCCAAGGATTCGTTGGAGAGTGAGAATTTTGAAGCGTTCCAAATCGAAAATCAAAACCGAATCACTTGACACAAACCTTGCCTGAAACGTATATTTTGAATTTCGCCACCTTAGCTCAGTTGATAGAGCATTCGATTCGTAATCGAAAGGTCTCGAGTTTGAGTCTCGAAGGTGGCTCCATTATTTTTCAACGACTTACAAACTTAAAGGCATCAGATTCGATGCCTTTTTCCTTTGGTATCCTTATTTATATCCTTATAACTTTTTGTCTAGGTTATTTGCTCATTCAATCTTTCGAGTTTGCGCCGGAACTTTAGCCAGAAGATTTTAGCAGCTTTCGGCACAATCTCAAGGAAAGAGCATCTTTCAGGATGTCCTAAATTGTTGATTTTATTGGAGCCGGTGAACGGATTTGAACCGCCGACCTGATGATTACAAATCAAAACTACGCTGTTTTCAGTCGTTTTCTCTTACTCTCATTTTTGTTCTAATTCATTTATTTAATTAACCTTAACAGATGTGGAAGCAGTCTTGACATTTCTCGAACTATCGGTAAATATCAGTGTAAGGTGTGAGTAAAGGTGTGAGTAAAATGAAACAGGAAACCGTTAAGAATACAAGGGATTGGGGCATTATTCAGAAAAAAGATGCCGATGGAAATGATGTTTGGTATGCGCGAATCACGCGAGTTGAAGGAAACGGCAAGAAAAAGCAATATACTGCTAAGGCTGAAAGCAAAAGCCACGCCCGACGATTGCGAGATGAACTGGCGGAAAATTACGAACAGAACGGCGAAAGCGCGGTTGAAGGCTCGAAAATGAATTTTCGAGAATTTGCCGACGATTACAGACAGCGCAAAATTATACCGGCGAAGTATCATCAAAATCGAAAAGTTGCCGGGCTTCGATCTCACAGAACCGCTTTGAACTTTCTGAATAATCTGCTTTCTTATTTCGGAAATAAGCGAATCAAAGATATAAAACCTGCCGACATCGAAAAGTTCAAACAAAAAAGATTGGATGAACCCGTAAAGACGGAAAAGAAAAACGACAAAGGGAAAATGGAAACGATTGAGCGACCGCGAGCGATTGCCAGCGTGAACAGGGAACTTGCCTTGCTTCGGACAATGCTCAATGATGCGGTTTATAACGGTTGGCTCAATCGTTCGCCGTTTCTTAATGCGAAAGGTTTGATAAGCCTTGCCGACGAAGTAAAGCGCGAAAGAGTTTTGACCTTTGAAGAAGAAAACAGGCTTCTTAGTGCCTGTAATGAGTTTGTAATGCTCAATTATGAGCGCAACGGCAAGAAAATAAAAGCGAAGGCTAAAAGCAATCGTGAACATTTACGACCGATAATTATCACGGCTTTAGATACGGCGATGCGATGCGGCGAACTGCTCAAACTTTGCTGGCGCGATGTTGATCTTGTAACTCGCACGATCAACATTTTGGCTTTCAATACTAAAACGGCAAAGGCGCGAACCGTCGGAATAACTGAAAGAGTTTATCAGGAACTTACACGGCTTTGGGAACAATCGCCGAAAGATTCGGATGAACTTGTATTTGGAATTAAAGACACCGTGAAGCGTTCTTTCGCGTCGGCTTGCCGCGATGCCAATATCGAAGGCTTTCACTTTCACGATTGCCGACACACGGCGATTACTCGAATGATTCAAGCCGGGCTTTCACCAATGGAAGTAATGAAAGTTTCCGGGCATACTCAAATGAATACTTTTGCCAGATATGTAAATCCGAACACTCAAGCTGTGACAAGAATTGCCGATGTTTTGTCGGCGTATCAAACACAAGCTAATTCTGAGTTGATTAGCGAATCAGTTAATTAGTTAGTCTTGTTGATTATAATGTTTTAGACAGATGGGGTACCGTACTTGGTCAAGCAATTTGAACATAAAGCGGCAATTTGTACCTATTTCGGGTTTATACCGCAACTTAGCGGTATAATAACTAGTTAGGCGTTTCTTGTTAAGAAACCGAACGGCAAGACTGCTTGTTTAAAAACCAAGACGCTCCGCGTTTTCTGTAAAATTGCGCGAAGTGAAACGGCGTGCTAAAGATGATGACACGCCTAACAGGTCGTGATACAAACAAAGATGTTCGGTGTATAATGTTCACGTTGGTAAAAAGCGTGAGCAGGAAGCGATGAAGGTCGGCAATGACTTTGGGTCAACTTCTTTGAAGCCAAACCCGTCCAACAGTGTGATCTGTTTTTCGCCTTCATCCGTAACACGAGCTGGGACTTTTGATCCCGAATAGGAGTGTGGAAAGACACCGGGCAATTTCTTGTTCTCGCTTTTGGCAGCGAAGAAAAACAGATACTTCGTCTGACTGTCAAA
>MWYY01000117.1 GCA_002050355.1 Acidobacteria bacterium 28-9 | reverse complement strand
ACACCGATGCAGATTGTCTGTGCGGCAATGCGAAAGCTATTGCACATCGCATTTGGAGTTTTGAAACACAAACGGGCTTTTGACGCGAGTTTGGCTTTTTCTGCTTGACTGTCAAGACAGTATCTACATTTTCGGATACATACGCTTGCTAGTCATCAAAACAATTGATAGACTGCTTTTGCTTAATTGGATATTTAGTTTTCAAAGAACTAAGAGACGGTTTGAGATTCTAACTCTCAAGCCGTTTTTCTTTTGGAAATTATTCCTTAGCAGATTCATTTTTTATAACGGCTTGAAACATTATTACCTTAGCTTCGACAGAAAAACCAATACCGCCGCGAACTTCCGATGTAATAGGTTTAATGGCGGTTATTAAATCTCCATAAAGTTCCCAACCGGCAGCCAATTTTTGATTTATTTTCAGTTCCAAGTCTTTAGCTGTTTCTGCTTCTAAAAGTCCATAAATCATAAATATAATCGTTTGTGTTCTTTAGATGCCGGTAAGTTTTCTTTGCTCAAAATTGCATATAGACAGCATACACGGCGCAAAGAATCGAGATTATACCGACATTTAGTTTGATAACTATTTTGTATAATCTCTGCCTTTCCCGGACGGCTTCAATTTTCCGCATCCGCTCGAATTGCGCGTCGAAGCGTTCAAGCGGATTCTCAATATCTTTAATTCTTTTCACTTTTTACTTTCGCCGGTCGCCCGGCTTTGCCGTGAGTTTTAACATTTGCCAGTTCCTTTTCTTCAATGACATAGCCGCCGCCGACGTTGACGGCTTTTATTTTGCCTTCTTTAATCATTGCGCGGATTCGTCTATCACTCACGCCTAATTTTTTCGCCGCATCTTTTGCGCTCATCAATTTCATAACTAAGATATTACTTCAAAAATAAAAGTTCCGCAAATGGTATTTTTAACTTGTGTTATTATTCCAATTCTGGTATATTCTTTATAGATTGAAACATTCAATCAATTTCAAAAACGGAGCAAAAGAAAATGTTTATATTAAAAGGAATTGAGCAACTGGAAAAAGCAATCGCAAAAGCTAAAAAGGTTCGCCCGCGCGTCGAGTTTGAC
>MWYY01000075.1 GCA_002050355.1 Acidobacteria bacterium 28-9 | reverse complement strand
ATTCATATTCGAGCAGCGATTCAAGCGACAGCAGCAGTAGTTATCCGAACAATTCGAGCGACAATTACCCGAACGATTCAAACAATTACCCGACGACGAGAAACGGACGAACCGGCAATTTCATCGTGCCGAACGAAACGATTTTGACCGGAACTTTGCAAAACGACATTTCAACCAAACACTCGCAAAACAACGACCGTTTCCGTATGACCGTTACCGCTCCGAATGAATTTCGCGGCGCGGTCGTCGAAGGACACATTTCCAGCTTAAACCGTTCGGGCAAAGTTTCCGGTCGCTCGCAAATCGCGTTCAATTTTGAAACGATTCGCCTGTCGAACGGTCAAACATATGACTTTGCCGGTTTTTTGCAAAACGTAACGGACGCGCGCGGCAACACCGTCAGAGTTGACACCGAAGGCACTGCAAAAGGCAGCAACCAAACCAAAGAAACCGTCAAACGCGGCGGAATCGGTGCAGGAATCGGCGCAATCATCGGCGCAATCGCCGGCGGCGCACCCGGCGCGGCAATCGGCGCGGTCATAGGCGGCGGCGCAGGCGCAGGCTCGGTTGTTCTGCAAGGCAAAGACGACCTCGAACTAAAATCCGGTTCGTCAATCACCGTGCAGTCTTCATCACCGATAAGATAATTTTTCGAGGAGCATCTTTCCATATTCTCGAAGAAAACTTCAAAAAGAAAAGGCTGAAAGTTTATCAAACTCGCAGCCTTTTCTTTATTGTTTACTTTTGTTTCTATAAGTCTTCGTCATCTTCGATGGTTAAATCAATCGCGGCATCGTCAAAGACTTCTTCGGGTTCCAGACTGAATTCGTCGAGCGTTTCTTCGGCTTCGTCGTAGCCTTCGTCCGTGTCGCCCGTGTCAATGCCCGGAACGTCCATTGGGACGGGAAAATCCAAACCGCCGGTCGTCAATGGAAATTCGTCGTCTTCTTCTTCCTTTTGATTGACGGTCGGGTCGTAATCAACCTTGACGTTGCGGTAAGACTTCATACCGGTTCCAGCCGGAATCAGTCGTCCCATAATGACGTTTTCCTTCAAGCCGCGCAGGTAATCTACACGACCGGAAATCGCCGCTTCGGTCAACACGCGGGTCGTTTCCTGGAACGATGCCGCCGAGATGAACGAATC
>MWYY01000078.1 GCA_002050355.1 Acidobacteria bacterium 28-9 | reverse complement strand
TCCCCAAGCTTGGCTTACGCGCCCGGCGAGCGTTTCGGCTTTATTCAAACCGACTTCGGCGAAACAAAAATTGCTGCGCGGAATGTTGCCCGTCTCCACGCTATCGGGGTCAACGATGACGATTTTTGCGCCCTTGCCGAGCGTTTTCAGTTCAAAGGCGAGACGGGCGAGATTCATTGCCATAAAGCTGCCCGTGCCTCCGGCGCCGACGAGCCAGAAATCTACCGATTTGTAATCGACCGGCAGCACTAATTTAGCGTGCAGAAAACTCAAATCTAAATTCATAAATTTTCGACGTAAGACAGATTCGCGGCGGCGCGGTATTCTTCGGCGAGAATATATTCCAGTGCATCATCGCCGAGACTGCTACAGATTTGCAGCGCCAGCCGCTCCCTTTCCTGTTTGACCAAATCGGTGAGATTTTCGAGCGGCGCGTCCGTTATAAATTCAATGGGAATTTCCCAGAAGGAATCGTAAATTCCGACGCGAAGGCGCATTGCTGGATTGTCGCTGTGAATATCAACCAGAATCCCGAACAGGCGGAATTTTCCGCTTTCGTCGCAATCGTCCTGATTGCTGAACTCGCGGCAGCCGGGCGGATGCGTGTGAATTTCCAGAACTGCCGCCTTGTAAGCCGGATCGTCGTCGCGCGCAATCGTGCTGCCGAACGAGCGACTGCGGCTGACTTCTTTCCAAAAGTAATTGTCGGTTTCATTGTTTCGGCAAACCGCGTATAAATTTTCGGTAAAGTTCGCCGCGTCCGTTTCGTTTTGCGCGTGCGACAAAATTTCCGCGAAAATACGAGCTGGAATGTTTTCGATTAATTCGACGCTCGCTTCTCCGGCTGCCAATTCCGGTATTTTGACGGCGAAGGCTGATAGTTCGATGACGGCTTGCATCTCGCGTCGTCGGGCGCGTTTGAACACGCCGTTCCGGGCGATGACGATTTCATAAAGCGGCGCGGTGATTGGCTGGTCGGAGGCGAACAAAAACTTTCGCTCGACGAGTTGCGGTATGTTCATTTTGTTTGAAAAATTTTGGCGTGTTCAGCGAACCGACTGCCAAAATTCGGCGACGGTGTGTTGAGTTTTGATTAAAGCGTTTTTCGGAAAAGTCTTTTTGCCGTCGAGCGCGAGCAATAACTTTCTCGCGTCGTCCTCGTG
>MWYY01000079.1 GCA_002050355.1 Acidobacteria bacterium 28-9 | reverse complement strand
CTACCAAATAGATCAATAGAAAACCGACCGCTGTCAAAATCCATTTCATCATTTTTTGCTTTGCCTACTGTATGTGAATCACTGGGATTCTAATAAAACTCACCATTTATTATATTATCTTTGTTTGAGAGCTAATGAAACATAACTGATATTACGCAAGGGGCAGTAAAAGTAATAAAATCAATCTGCTATGAACGATTTCGTTATTAAACTACCGCTTGCAATGAGATTTTACTTGATAGGTTTGATATATCGCAACAGCCGAATGAGTTGCGTTTGCTTGGCAAGTCTGGTCGAAGTCGCACACGACCAACTTTACCGCGTTTTGTATCTTTCGTTTCCATTTTCGAGACGATTATGGGAATGGTTTGCAGTCGCGTTGGTCAAAGAAGGTTACTTGCTAATTGATGACACGATTTGGCAGAGATTCGGCAAAAAACTCGACGGTGTTTCGTTTGTGTGGGATTCAACAATCGGCAAGAAAGTATTGGGAACAAATGTCGTTTTGCTGATTTGGACAGACGGCAAACGGCGAATTCCGCTTGGCTTGAGGATCTGGCTCAAAGGTGGAAAATCAAAGTTAAAATTGGCGGAAGAAATGCTCTGGGAAGCGCGGCGCAGAGGTGTAAATCCAATGTATGTGTTATTTGACGCTTGGTATAGTGGCGAAAGTCTGCTGAATTTGTTAGCGCAGTTCGGTTGGAAATACTGCACGAGAGTCAAGAAGAATCGGCTTTTTGAAGGAGTCAGAATTGATAAAACATTTCGCCATCATTACGGCAGGAAGAAAGGCACTTTGAAGAAAATCAGACACGAGGTTTTAATCGTCAAAGACGGCGAAAGATTCTTGTTGACGAATAATTTAGAGTTGACTTCTGCCGAAGTGAAGCGAATTTATCAAACAAGGCAACAAATTGAAGAAGTCTTTCGATTGTTAAAACAGGAGTTTGGATGGGGGAAATGTCGGGCAAATTCGATGCAAGCTCAAAAGGCACATTTGCACTTAAGTTTGTATGCCTTTTGTCTCGTGCAAAACAAAGCAGAAGAAAATGGAGAAACAATTTATGCTTATAAACAAAATCTATTTCGCCAACAAATACCAAATCCAACTCAATTTTTGCAATGCTTTATAGCTATTGCGTAATATCAGCCTTAATTTAAAATAAACAAAAAGACTAAAAAATTTTATCCGTTAAGAGCGTTTCGCTGAATGGTCAAAAGTTCGCCGATTCCCTTTTCGGCGAGAGCCAGCAGTTCGTTCATTTGTTCGCGGTTGAACGGCGCGCGTTCAGCCGTGCCTTGAATTTCGATGAACTTTCCGCTGTCCGTGCAAACGACGTTCATA
>MWYY01000076.1 GCA_002050355.1 Acidobacteria bacterium 28-9 | reverse complement strand
CCACAGCACCGATAACAAAAACAAAAGTTGAGTTGAAGCGTTTTGACGAAGAACAATCTTTAGTAACATCAACCTTGACGAACGAGAATGGTTTCTTTGAGATACACAATCTTAAAAAAGGAGATGGCATGATGAATTGAACGGTGGCGATTATACTCTGATGTTGAACAGACGTTGGAGTAGAGAGGCAAGAAGCTGAACATTTTCTTGTGGCATTATGACCACGTAAAGGAGATTAACTCCAATCCCGCTTCTCGCCCGAACCGCCACCCTAAGGCTTTTGACCTTGAATAGGAGAATGGCATAATCGCCACCGTTAATCTACTCCACAAGTTGAATCAAATAAATAATTCGGAGGAAAAAACGATGAGATATATCGGAGTAGATTTACACACAACGCAAATTACGGTTTGTTATTTGAAGGCGGAAGCGGATTTTGAAATCAGGAAGTATCAACTGGTTGAGATGGAAAAGTTTGTCAACAGCTTAGAGCTAAGCGATGAAATCGCGGTCGAAGCCACTGGTAATACGCGGTGGTTTGCCGAACAAGTGGCGGAAAAAGTGCGGCGCGTGGTGGTGGTCAATCCGCGCCAGTTTGAAGTGGTCAAGAATTCGGTCAAAAAAACCGACAAGCATGACGCGCTGAATTTGGCAAGATTTCTGCGGGCGGATTTGCTGCCGGAAGTGCGAGCCAAACGCGAAGAAGCGACGACCGTGCAATCTTTGGTCAATACGAGAACCAAATTGGTGCGCTTGAAGACGAGTTTAATCAATAAAATTCACGCGCTCTATGTTGCCAACGGACGGAAGTTGAAAAAAGCGAGTCTGGCATCGGAAAAAGGGTTGGAGAAAGTTCTGCTGCAAGAGTGGAGCGCCATTGAGCGAATCGAATTGGAGATCATCATCGAGCAGATCCGGTCATTGAAGGTGAGCATCAAGAAATTGGACACAGCCATTGCAGCGGAAAGTGAGAAGTTAAAAGGCTATGAGAGTTTGGTTTCGATGAGTGGAATCGGGAGTTTGTCGGCAGGAATCCTGTTGTCGGTCATCGGAAACATCAAAGACTTTGCCACGGCGGACAAATTGGCGAGTTATTTCGGGATTGTGCCGCGAGTGTCAAACTCCAATGAAACCGTCAATCACGGGCGGATCACCAAACGAGGAAACAAAACTGGGCGGACAACCCTTGTGCAATGTTC
Source organism: Acidobacteria bacterium 28-9 (assembly GCA_002050355.1). GTDB lineage: Bacteria > Acidobacteriota > Blastocatellia > Pyrinomonadales > Pyrinomonadaceae. The sequence goes on along the minus strand of MWYY01000076.1, from coordinate 265 downwards.
GCTGTCGGCGATTAAGAAGAGTGAGTATTTGAAAAAGTATTACGAACAAGTCAAAGCGAGGCGCGGACACGGCAAAGCGAAAATCGCGTTGGCTCGCAAGTATTTGGGAATAATCTACAACACTTTAACCAATAATTGGGTGTTTGCAGATTTTAATAATTTTGAATTGGCAGAGTGAAAAACTTTGCCTCTGGAGTAGACATTCATCATAGGAGGAATTATGGCGAAAGAGTTAATTTTATTTCAGGAACACCACATCACGAGT
>MWYY01000077.1 GCA_002050355.1 Acidobacteria bacterium 28-9 | reverse complement strand
GAAGAAGCCCGTCACCGCTAAGACTGCGTGAAGTGTGCCGCTTTCATACCACTTCAAACGGTCAAAACCTATCGGGTCAACTATCGAACCGCTCATCTGCATACGGTTAATGCTGCCGCTCGCGTCCTCTCCGAATGCGAAATAAAAACTGTCCTCCGACCTGAAAAGCATCGGCTCTACTTCGACAATCCGAAAACTCTTTGCTCCGAGCGGCAACCTGACGGTTAGAGTTCCGTCACCGTTTGCGCTTACCCGCGTGTCCGCCCCCAAATTGGCGAGCGTTTCGATTGTCGTGCGCGGAAAAAGATTAGGGCGATACAAACCCGTAAACCGTGCGGCGCGTTGCGTAAAATCCGACGGCGGCGCGGGAAGCGAGTAGGCTTGCGCGGCTGGGAAGTAACGGTCAAGAAACCCCTGCATAAACTTTCTTCGCAAATCCTGATGCGCGCCGCCCTGTCTGGCTGATAACACCATATAAAAACCGACGTTTTCTTCGGGCAGCAGGCAAAGCAACGATTGATGTCCGCTCAAGCCCGTGTGGAAAAGCACGCGCCTGCCGTTTGTATAATTTTCAAAAAAGCCGTAAGCGATGCCCGGCATTCGTGCGTGACCCGTAAAATGTTGCCGGTGCATTTCACTCACAATTTCTTCGGAAAGAATACGCGGATCGCCAAATCTGCCGCCGTTGAGATGCGCGGCGATAAAGCGTCCCATATCGGAGACGGCGCTAATCATCGAGCCTGAAGGATACAGAAGCATCGCGCCGCTATCCGCGCCGGAAGGAACGACATCGGGAGCGAGATGCGCCGGATAAGGTTGACGGAAACTCGAACGAGTCATACCGAGCGGCTGAAAGATGTTGCGCTCAACGTATTCTTCAAAAGAAAGACCGGAAACCGCTTCAACCAAATGTCCCGCCAGAGCCATTCCGGTATTCGAGTAAGCGATTTGCTCTCCAGGCGGGCGAATCCGACGCGGGACGTGCGCGGTGAAATAATCTCCGAGCGAAACGAGTCGGTCTGCGCTCGGCACGGTGTTGCCGAAAAGCCTGTCTTCGATGCCGCTCGTATGTGTTAGCAGATGACGGACGGTGATAGGCGCGGAATAATTGTTCTCCAATTGAAAGCGCGTCAGGTATGTGTTGATGTCCGCGTCAAGGTTAAGTTTGCCTTGTTCAACAAGCTGCATTATGGCGGTAGCAGTCACCAGCTTAGAGACGGAAGCGGCACGGAAAAGAGTTTGTTCGGGCGATGCCGTCAAATTACCTTCATCGTTAGCCTGTCCATAACCTTTTTGGAAGAAAATACCGCCATCCTTGACGACGACAAGCCCAAGACTCGGCATTCGTGAACTATCAGCCTGTTCGGCAAGAAAGCTATTGACCCAAGACTCAAACTCGTTTGCATCAGCCAACCGCCCGCTTTCATCTCTCATTGTCGGAACGCCAGTTTGCGACTTAGCATCTCGTCCCGCAAGAAAAGCAACTGTGATTAAACTAAAAATACAGATTGTTATTA
>MWYY01000074.1 GCA_002050355.1 Acidobacteria bacterium 28-9 | reverse complement strand
TGCGGGCGCATCGTTCCAGCGTTCTTTTGATTCGATTTTGACTCGTCTCGGCGCGAATGCCGTCGCTTTGCAAATTCCGATTGGCGCGGAAGATAAATTTTTAGGCGTCGTTGATCTTTTGAAAATGAAAGCGCTTTTGTGGAAAGACGAAACAAAAGGCGCAGAGTATGAAGTTACGGACATTCCGGCTGATTTGCTGAATGAAGCTAAGGAATGGCGCGAAAAACTTGTCGAAGCCATTTCAAGTATTGACGACGATTTGATGATGAAGTATCTCGAAGGCGAAGAAGGTAGCGAGGATGAACTCCGCGCCGCGCTTCGCAAAGGAACGTTGGCAATGAAAATCGTTCCGGTCGTAACCGGCTCGGCTTTCAAAAACAAAGGTGTTCAGACAATGCTTGACGCTGTTGTTGATTTCCTACCCAGCCCACTTGATATTCCCGCCATCGAAGGAACGAATCCGAAAACTGACGCGGTTGAAAGCCGTGAAGCTAATGCCAAAGCGCCATTCTCCGGTCTGGTTTTCAAATTGATGGCTGACAAGCATCTCGGACAACTTTCATTCGTTAGAATTTACAGCGGAACGGTTAATTCCGGTTCTTACGTCGTCAATACAATCAAAGGCACGAAAGAGCGCGTCGGACGCCTGATGTTGATGCACGCCAATAAACGCGAAGATGTCGAATCGGCATCGGCAGGCGAAATCGTCGCTATCGGCGGGATGAAAAATGTTACGACGGGCGATACGGTTTCTGATGAAAACCATCCGATTATTTTAGAGTCGATGGAATTTCCCGACCCGGTTGTGCGCGTCGCGGTCGAGCCGAAAACTCGTCAAGACCAGGATAAAATGGGCGTTGCCTTAAACCGTCTCGCGCAGGAAGACCCGAGTTTTCGTGTTAATACCGACCACGAAACCGGACAGACAATTATCGCCGGAATGGGCGAGCTTCACCTTGAAATTATCGTCGACCGTATGAAACGCGAATTCGGTGTTGAAGCCAACGTCGGAAAACCGCAGGTAGCTTATCGTGAAACTATTACGGGAACAGCGCCGGGCAAAGAAATCTACAAGAAACAATCGGGCGGTCGCGGTAAATTCGGACATGTCGAACTTGAAATCGAACCGGCTCCGGGCGAAGGCTTTGTTTTTGAAGATAAAATCACCGGTGGCTCGATTCCGCGTCAGTTTATCAAACCGACAATGGAAGGCGTCAGAGACGCGATGCAGCGCGGATTCCTTGCAGGCTACGAACTCGTTGATATTAAAGTCAGACTTCTTTTCGGTTCGTATCACGAAGTTGACTCGGACGAAATTTCATTCCATTTAGCCGGTTCTTTTGCATTTCAGGACGCGGTCAGAAAAGCTAAACCTGTCCTTCTCGAACCGATCATGCGAATCGAAGTTGTTACGCCGGAAGAATACATGGGTTCAGTCAACGGAGACTTAAATCGTCGTCGCGGTCAAATCGACAAAATGGAACCGCGTCCGGG
>MWYY01000080.1 GCA_002050355.1 Acidobacteria bacterium 28-9 | reverse complement strand
GGCGAAGTTGGTTTTCTAAGCCGTTCGGGAATATATTCCCAGTGCCAGGGTTCGTAGTAATACGGATAAAACCCGAAGCGTTCGGCGTTTCGGACGAGCCATTTGTAAACGGGTGTTTGTACCTGCACGGCGCGGTTGAAATCTTTGGTAATAGTCGGTTCGCCGCCGACGTAAATGTCCAATGCGCGTCCGGTGAAATGCGGGCTGTTGACGGCAAGACCGGCACGTCCTGAGCCGGGCGATTCACGCCGCAGCTTTGCCTGATACTCGCGCGAGCGAAAAGCGGAAACTATCTTTAAATATTTCTCGTCCGGCGCAAGTTCACTTGAGGTCGATGCTCGAAGATTGAGCGTTTTGTCTTTTATCGCCGCCGCAACCATTTGTTTATAAGCGCCGTAAGTTTCGCGTTCTACTTTTCGCAACTCGGTTTCGCGTCCCGGGTCGTAAAAATCCGAAGTGGGTCCGACGAGCAATTTGTCCGGTGACGGGTAATCACTGTTGTTTAAGCGGCGCGATTGCCAGTATTCGACTACTTTGTAAAGCGTCTTATCGTCGAGTCTTCCGGTTATCGGCAAAAGTCCGACTTGCTGCTGCCAATCGGCGACGGCATTTGCAAATTCGGGCGTGTCGGCGTCTTTCGACGCGCCGATTGTCTGTTGAATCAAAGGAACATACAGAAGCCAGCCGCGCTGGGATTTGCCGCCGAAAAACCATCCGAGATTGTATCTGAGTATTGAATTTTCCGCCGCCGCTCGCAGTGTAAGCGGCGAAAATTTCGCATCGTTCACACGACGCGGGCGTTCATCGCCGCTCGGCGCGCTTGCTGCTGTCGTTGACGGCAAAGGCGTCGGCTCAACCGAGATTTGCGTTTGCACGTTGTCGTTCGGCGTTTGGTAATCATCGCCGGTAGTCGATAAAGCCGCAAACGTTTTTATCTCCGGCGTTGGCGAAGTATTCTGTTCGTAAATAAACGGTTTCGGTAAGCCGACGTATGAAAAGGCAGCGACCGAAACCAAACAGATGGCAGCGACGACGAACAAAAAGTATTTTTTTTGACTTTTCATAACGTTTTTAATTTTTGCAAATCTGCCTTTGATTTTTTTCGACAGAAATTGATTTTATTTCTTATTTTATTTCTTTACGAGGAAAATTCCAATAGTAAAAACTATGAACGACCCGGTACGAATCGGAACTTGCGGCTTTCGCACGACAAAAGAAAAATATGCCGAGCTGTTTTCGACCGTTGAAATTCAGCATACGTTTTATCAGCCGCCGCAAATAAAAACGCTCGAACGCTGGCGCGCCGAAGTTCCAGACCAATTCGAGTTTGCAATAAAAGCGTGGCAGCTTATTACGCACCAAGCGAAAAGCACGACGTATAAACGCTTAAAGAAAAAACTTACCGAAAAGGAATTAACGCAAGTCGGACGTTTCCAACCGACCGCGACTGTCCGTGAAGCGTGGGAGACGACGCTTGCCTGCGCCAAGGCTTTGCA
>MWYY01000059.1 GCA_002050355.1 Acidobacteria bacterium 28-9 | reverse complement strand
CGATAGCCTTGTTTGACTGATAACTCATTTTCTATTTTATCGTCTTTTCCGACAACTAACAAGCGTCCTAGTTAGTTGAAAAGCTGCTGATTGTCAAGATACAAGCTGTTTCGCCCTCACGTCCATTGAATTGTTATGTGCGCCGTAATTTGAAAACTCATTGCTTGAATCCAACGCGCCACAGCAAATCTTGAAAGCGCGGGTCGTTGCGGAAAGAGTCAAAATTCCCTGTTTGTTCAATTCGTTTAACATATCGGCATTATCCTGAATGGCTTTCCAGCCATTTGAAAACTTGTTCTCTTGGAGTCCGGTTTTAGGACTGGCACACAATCATCTATTCACCCTACTGACAAGATCCCGAAACCGCGGATCGGGTCGCAGCCGCTCCAACTGCGGTTCTATCGCTATCCAGCTCATCCACGAACACTTTTCCCTGTAACCACGCTCTAACCATGCGATAGCCCGGTCATTGTCGGCAAGCGCTACATATACGCCGGCAATGAGGACAGGATTGACGTATGTGTCAGCCGCCGATTTCAGCAGTTTAGTCAACAACGCCTCCGCCTCGCCTCGCTCACCGGCTGACGCATAGGTATATGCCAGCACAGCCTGAAGTTCAAGCCAGTCCGGCGATAGCCTTTGACCTTCGCGCAATGCTGCAACTGCTTCGGCATAGTTTCCCTTATCCGCATAGACCAGACCAAGAAGGAAGTAGCTATTCGAGAATGATGGATCGAACTTGATGGTTTTGTGTAACTGCTCGATTGCCGCGTCGTGCTGATTTGCCAGATAGTATGCCCAGCCGAGTTCAGAATTGTTGACAAGCGAGAGAGGCTCAAGCTCGACGGCGGTCTTCATTTCACGAATTGCTTCGGCTTCCCTTCCTGAAAACTGCAAGCAATGGCTGTAAAAATGACGCGCGTTCCCGTATTTGGCATCTAAGCTGATAGCCTTGCGGTATTCCTCCTCTGCACCCGTAATGTCCCATTCGTAAAACATCTTGTATGACCCTAGAGAGGTATGCGCCTCAGCCAGCGAATCGTCCAATGCAATTGCCTGTATCGCCGCGACCCGAGCCTGTGGCATGGTGTCGTGAGCGGAAGTGTAGTCAACGCCGAGATTAACGTAGGAATCCGCTAAACCGGAGTATGCCAGAGCGTAGGTTGGGTCTTTCTGTATCGCACGTTCGAAAAGCGGGATGCTTTTTTTCAGACTATCGAATGAAAACTTGTTCCACTCATACCGACCTTGGATATAAAGATGGTAGGCTTCCGCATTCTCGGTAGATTTTTTTGCCAGTTTCTGTTCATCCGCGCCCGTGAGCCTGATTTTCAGTTTGCTTAAAACATCCTGGGCAATCTCGCTTTGCAGGGAAACAAGGTCGGAGGTTTTGCGTTGATATTGTTCCGCCCAAATTACTTTATCCTGCGATACGTCAACCAACTCCAAACTCAGCGTCAACCCGTTACCGCGCTGGAAGACACGCCCATTTAGGATTGCTTGAACATTTAATTCTTTGGCAATCGTCTGCAAATCTGTGTCCTTGCCTTTGTAGCGAAACACCGATGAGCGCGGCTTGACATTCAGGTTCGACAGATTCGACAAACTGCTAATCAAAGTTTCAGTCATACCGTCTGACAAGTATTCGACATCAGCATTTCCGCTTTCGTTGACAAACGACATTACAGCAATTGATTTAATTTGCGGTGTATTTGCAGAACGATTAGAGAGAAACCAATAACCCAAACCGATTGATGCAAGAAGTAAAATAATCAATCCGATAACAAAGCCGCTTTTGTGGCTTTTGATTTCAGATACAACATATTCGGCACTTGATGTCGTATGCGCAGCGTCGCTTGTCGTTGCACCCAAGATTTGTGTTTTCGATTCTTCTCGATTAGGTGAAGCTGTTCTTTCCAACTGATTCTGAATCTGTAAATCCTGCCTTACATCTTTCAGGTCAATGAGCAAATCTTTCGCCGTTTGATAACGCTCTTCACGGTCTTTCTTGAGCGTCTTGCTGCTGATGCGTCCAATCTCTTGCGGGACTTCGGGAATCAGTTGTTGAATGGGCGCAGGTTCTTTATTAAGAATAGAGCCGATAACATCCATCGCATTCTCGCCATCAAACGGCTGCTTTCCCGAAAGCATTTCGTAAAGCACAACTCCGAAACTGAATATGTCACTTCTGGCATCAACTAGTTTTCCTTTAGCTTGTTCGGGCGACATATAACTTGCCGTCCCAATTATCATTCCCGGAGTCGTTCCGGCATTGATAGCCGTCGCTGCTTCTGCGTCAATTGACTCCGCCTTTTTCTCAGTTAATTTAGCAATCCCGAAGTCAAGAATTTTCACTAATCCATCTGGGCGAATCATTATGTTTTCAGGTTTGATGTCTCGGTGAATAATTCCTGCACGATGCGCAGCATCTAAAGCAGATGCAGCCTGAATTGCAACGTCAAGAACAGACTTCAAATTCATCGGTTCACTTTTCAAACGACTATGCAAAGTTTCTCCCTCAATATATTCAGTAGCAATGAAATGTGTGGAGTCTGTTTTACCGATTTCGTAAATTGTGATGATGTTCGGATGATTTAAGGCGGAGGCAGATTTTGCCTCCTGAGCAAATCGTCTAAGACGGTCTGAATCATTTGCTAAATCTTCGGGCAAGACTTTCAAAGCAACGAGACGTTCCAGTTCTATATCTTCGGCAAGGAATACTTCTCCCATTCCGCCCTTTCCAATTGCAGAACGGATTTTGTATCGTCCAATTTGTTCGTTTGTTGAAATCATTGCCGAAGTGAGCAGATTTTAGCACGAGACGAAAGTTTATTAAATGCTTTGTCGAAGTCATTCCGAAGGATGGGAGAATCTTTTAGCTAAAGTTCCGGCGCAAACTTGAAATGCTGAAAGAGTCGAAGGTTTTGTTTTCACTCGGTAGTGTTTATTTAACAGTTGGCGCACGAGAGGCTTTAGAGAATTCAAATCAAACAGCAGCCGAGTTTCTGGCAAGGCACCAGTCGGGCGATTGGGGCGACGTTTGCAAAGACGATAAAATAGAAAATGAGTTATCAGTCAAACAAGGCTATCGCATTCTTTCATCTTACAAAACGTCAAAAGACGTGAATATATGGGTAATAACTGAGGCTGATAGAAACCCGAGCACAATACTTTTACCCAGCGAGTATTGATTTGAATGTTAATATTTTATCTTAAAAACTAATTGAAAAGGTGAGTAAAAGGGTGAGTAAAAGAAAAAAGCGAGTGTTACAACTCGCTTTTCTCAACAAATAATGGTGATCCGAGAAGGACTCGAACCTTCGACCCAATGGTTAAAAGTCTTACCCGTTTGTTTTCTTGAGTTTAGGCAACTTCTTTTCACTTCGTTTAATCCTGCATTTTATCACTTTTCAGTTTATAATAGTTCTATTGAGTTTTGCCAAGTTTGGCATACTTGGCACTCAACAGGCACTCAAAATAATAAAATTGACACCGAGATTTTAAGAGCCTTTAATTTAATTTTTAGCTGTTTTGAAGGTAATAATGACAATCTCATTCAGAATTATTGCTCAAATAATCATTCAAATTTCAAAAAATATATTTAACACTTCGAAAGTTTTGTCCTTTTCGCCAACCTTTGCATACTACGATACTATAGCTGACTGCCTAATTGAACAAAACTTTCTGATTGATTCATTTCTACCAACGGTAAGTAAAAATAACACCTGCCCCGTGTTCTTTGAAATCCCTCTTCTCATTGTTAGAGTTGCTAAAACACACAACAAAAGAGCAGGAAACGCAGAAGGAAATAGACGCTTTTTTGGCATCGGAAAAGCAATCGTTAAAAAATCGATGGATGGCGGACTACCCAGACAAAAATGCAGAGTTCTTTGAACAAAAAGTTTGGTGTTACCTGCGCGAAAACATCATGTCAGAGCATCCTAACATTGTACTTGAAGCAAGGGTAGCGAAATTAAATAAAGCTTCGTTCTAAAAAAGTTCTTACCCCAGAACCTCCCGGCGAAGTTTTCATTTTGCCCAAAGCCTTACAGTAAACCGCTAACTCAACTCATTAAACCAAAAGCTATCAGCATTAAAAACTCACGACTTTTCTTTTTTATTGACTATGTGTTTTGTGTGATTTTGTGTTCTCTTTTTTCCATTTCATTGTTATTTAGAAACAGTACGATCTTGTCGTAGTTATCTGCAATCCTGCTTAAATTTCCTTATGCTCGATTTCTTCATCTACGGCTTCTTCCCACAAATCATCTGCCAGTACTGTCGCCACATTACCGACCCCCGTCGCCGAATCTTTTGGTAATGAGGAAAGGATAGATTTTTGTTTTTCGGAATCTATTGCAATAGGAGTCATCGAATCGGGAGATTTAACGGTCAGCGAATCGATACCCCCTCCCTTGCCCCATATCGATTCGGTTTTAAACAGCCAATTATATTTTGTACGCAGCAAAGGCGTTCCGGCTGCTTTCGACTGCAAAGAGTACGGAATGGCTTTTAGCCTTTTGGAATCCACGATGCCCACAGCTTTGCTAGTCCACGAAGCCGTACGCACCATCTCGCCCCATATTGATTCGGTTTCAAATAGCCACCGGAAAAGCCCAACCATTCGCCAGAGGGAATTTAATTGCCGGTACCCGAAACTTTCGACAATAACGGCAAACATCAGCCATAGCAATTGTCTGATTTTCGGATAGGTGTTAAATGTCATTTCTTCGAGCAGAATGGCGGCAACCGATTGCAGTAAACCCATTCCGATTGCCAGCATTATAAACGCGACAAAAGCGTCGAGGGACATCAAACCCAATGCGTAAGACGCGATGATAAACAAAAAACCGACGGCTTCTAACCCCGCGCCAATGCCCTCGAAAAAGAACATAAACGGAATAGAGAACCAGCCGAGCAAGCCGCTTTTCGGGTGAAACATAAGCTTGCGGTTTCTCATCAAACTTTCCATCAACCCGCGTTGCCAGCGAATTCGCTGCCGTCCCAGACCGGACAGACTTTCTGGTACCTCCGTCCAGCACGCCGCGTCAGCTACGAACGAGATGCTATACGGTTTTCCGTGAAGCCGAAAATGACTGTGCAGGCGCATAACGAGTTCCATATCTTCGCCAAGCCCGTCAAGTTTATATCCGCCGACCGCTATCACCGATTCTTTGTGAAACAGCCCGAAGGCGCCCGAAATCAAAGGCAGCGCGTTCATCGCCGCAAAACCAACGCGCGCAAAGAGAAAAGCCCGTAAATATTCGACGATTTGAAATAGCGCGAGGAGATTTGTCGGCAAGCCCTTCTGAGTTAAAACCCCGTCCTGCACTTGGCAACCGTTGATGATGCGAACCGTGCCGCCGACCGCGATAGTTTCGGGATTTTCAAGAAAAGGCTGAACCAGGAGTTTCAAACTGTCAGGCTGTAGAACGGTGTCAGCATCGAGTGGACAAACCAGCGAAAATCGTGCGCCGTTGAATCCGGCGTTGCTCGCGTCGGCTTTGCTGCCGCCGTTTTCCTTGTCAATCACGCGAAGTTTTGGGTAAATTGTCGATTGATAAACAGTGCGAACCGGTTTATGCGCAAGCCGGTAGCGAAATGCTTCGGGAAATTGGGTGAGCCTAAATTCCTCGCGCATAACTTCGAGAGTTTTATCTTTTGACCCGTCGCTGACGACGACAATTTCAAACGTCGGATAATCAAGTTGCAGCAAGGAATAAATCGAAGAAACGATAACCTGTTCTTCGTTGTAAGCCAGTATGACGAGTGAAATTGGCGGCAGAAAATCGCCCGGCGCACGGGGTAGTTTGTAGCGCAGAACCTGATGCTGCAAATAATCCGGCAGTTTGAGAAATGCGAGAAAAATCGTTATCAGATAACCGCCGTTTAGAAAAACGAAAAACAGCAGAAAACCCCATTGCGCGGCGACGATAAAATCAATCAATGTCATACGAGCCGTCTCTCTGCCATAACTTGACGTAAAATGTCCCGACCGAAATTATCCGTTTGCGCGGCAGCTATATTTTCTAATTTTTCTAGATCAACCGATGGGAGACTGGCGAGTGCCTGCGCTGAGCGATAGCGAACCCACCATTCTTTATCGTGCAGCGCGCTAATTAAAAGTTGTTCGTCCTGCGCCCCTCCAGTACGCCCGATGGTGTTTGCGGCGTTGACACGAATTTGCCATCGCTCATCGCTGAGAAATTGGCGCACCGCCGGTAAAATCGCTGGGTCATCTGAGACTTTTAAAGCGGCGGCAATAGTTTCCAGGTCCGTCATTGTTAGCAAAATGTAGCGCACCATATAGGTTACAAAACGAGGGTGAGAAAAGCGCATAAGATGAATCAGACGCGAAGGAGGAACGTGTTGTACCAAAGTGTCTGCCTCTTGCGCTGGACAGTTTTTGCGGCAAGCAGCAATAACCGCTTTCGAGAGAGGTAGCGAAATAACGTCAGCCCCCACTTCTTTGAACATCAAGGAAATAGCTTCGTGTGTCCAGTCTGTCCGCGAAGCGACAAGCGGCATAACAATTTTTACTGCTTTTTCAGCATCAATCTGCAGTAACGCCTGCGCCGCTGTGAATGATAAAGTCGCGTCCACTTGACCCAATAACTCCTCCAGCGCGTCCCAACTTTCTTTATCGCGCAGATTTCCGAGCATCCTCACAGCCATCAGGCGCTTGCGGACGTTTCCTTTTTTTAAAAAACGTCGGGCGGCAATGTCCGCTCCAGCCGTGCGCGCTGTTTCGTTTAATTTTTCGACCTGATTGTCGTACAGTGATTCGCGCAGATTGTTCCAAAGCGTCAGAAATTCGTAAGCGTCCGACCTTTTCAAACGCGAAATTTGCAGCGGAACGGACACAACGCTTTCAAGCAGAATCGGCTGCCAAAATTTCTTGGCGCGTTGACGCTTTCGCTCTCTGTAAACGACGATTCCCCGAAAGGCGAGAACTTGCAACATCATTAAACCGACGCAGATGTTGGTTGCAAGTCCTATCCACCAAACGATTTGGATGGTGTTTTCAGAAGCGGTATCGAATGCCAAAATTGAATCCCTGCCTTGTGTAGATTGAGCCTTGCCGGGTGAAACTGTAATTGTAATTCAAACCCCAATGTTGATTTATCCAATGCCGACCGCCGATAGCGACGCTCTGCACGTCGGTTCGTAAAACGCGCGCGCCCAGATTTTCGACTTCACGCCCGGCGGCGAAGCTTAAATTCAGAGAGTTTTTTTCGTTGTAGTATCTCGTCAGTTGAACGCGGTGCGCGGCGGAAGTTCCGACGCCCGCCAGATTCGTCGCGTAAAGCGTGTATGCGGCGCGATACTTTGAAAAATACCGCTCGACGGTAAAAATGCCCGTGTTCGTCCGCGCCGTGTTAAATTCAGTGTGCCGCCAACCGGCTTGCGCACCCCAGCCTTTTTTCAAGGAATGCTCGATTTGCAGAAGCGTTGAGAATTTCGGCAAAATTCGATGCGTCGGACTCGCGCTTCCTTCGGCAAAAACCGTCCAGCGTTTGCCAACCGGCTGATAAAATCCGGCGGTCATTTCGTTGTCGGTTTGACCGAAACGCTCCGTTCGACGGTAAATGCCGTAAACCGCTCGTCGGCTTTTAAATTTTTTGGAAGCTGACAAATAAATTTCGCTCCACGGCGCAAAACCCTTCGATAAATGCTCAAAGGATATACCGGCTTCGACTTCCACAGTTTCCGGATTATTTTTGCTATTGTCCTTTTTTTCGGTTAGAATTTTATCGATTCCATTAGCGGCACCCGTTGCGCTTTGTCCCTCGGTAATCACGGCAAACAAAAGAATCGGTAAAAGATACGAGCAAAGGCGGCTAAATTTTCCCATTGGCAAAACATCCCTTATTTCATGCTTCAATTCACGATAACTTGATAAAAGTCTCAGACGATATAGTTGAAGATTTTATGAATAGCATTTTTGACCACAGAAATAACCTGTTCATATCTCCCGAACTTGATAGCCGATAATAGAAAAACGCAGGATCTTAGAACACGCCTTTTACCCAAGTTGGTTCTTTTGGAAAACAAATAAGAATGTACGAAAGTAACTCAGCGTCGATAAGTATAACATATTTTATATGAATCCAATCGCTTGCACTTTATATGCCGTTTATATGCAATTTTGAGCAAAAGAAAAACGGCTTGAACGACTATTCTCAAACCGTCTCTTTCAGTTCTTTGATAATTTGGCTTAGTTTTCGGTGTTAATATAGGTGTGAATAAGAAAAGGGCAACTTTATTAGTTGCCCTAAGTTATTGAAAATAATGGTACACCCGGCAAGATTCGAACTTGCGACCCTCTGATTCGAAGGTTCTTACCCGTTTGTTTTCTTGAGTTTAGCTAACTTCATTTGACTTCCGTTTTATTCAACATTTTTTATAATTGAGTTTATAATGGTTTTCTTGAGTTTTGCTAATTTCGGCACACTTGGCACTCAATAGGCACTCAAAATTTAATTATGAAAGCGAAACTAATCGGACAACCAGATTCACAAATTAGATATTTGCGTTTTCTCAACAATACCTTGCAAATCGGAGAATTGAGAAAAGATGTTTGCGACGAGTTTACGCGAAAGATTTTTGATTATTTAGAAGGTGAACCACTTTTTGACGCTCAAGTGTTTAGCGCGTTTATTTACTACCTTATTTTCCAATGCAAACAGATTCAGCCTGCTATTCGTAGAGATAGAAACCCGATAGATACGTTGAGATTTGCTTTTTTCAGAAATGACCTAATAAGATTGTTTAACTCATTTTCACCAACTTTCACGCTCGACCCAATAAACCCAAATCAATTCAACAGCGTTTCTATTAAAGAAAAACTGAAACACCTTTTAGTCGACGATGAATCGCCGCACAAAGGGGCGCGTGTTGAAATTATATTGCCGGAAAATAACGGCAAAAATAAAATTGTTCCTTTTGTAAGTTTAGATTTTACGTTACCGCGTCTTAGCTTAGAACAAAATTTGGACATTATACATTTTACGATTTGCGCTTTGAATTATTTATCGCAAAAGGACAACCCGTTAGAACACTTTCAAAATGCTGAAAATTCTAGAAAATCTGAATCTTTTAAGATTATTTCAGATGAATTTACCAACATTAGAAATTCGGTAATAAAGAATGCTTTTAGAGAAAAAGAACTTTTTGGAGAATCGGAGTTCGATGAATCTCTGCCGGACATAAAAAGAGTTTTACAAGCGCAAAATCAAGACCCGAAAATTGAAAGGCAGTGGTTAGATGTAAATTCGCCCGTGTTCGTAAAGTCAGAGGCGGCAACCGAAGAAATAGACTTAGACGAAAATCTAAAAATCACGCTATCTGCAAGACAGTGGGTAATTTTATTACGAAATTTTATCAATCATTATAAGGATTACACATTGCGAGATATTGACATTACGGCTTTCGCAAGACTATTAGCCGTAATGAACGGCGGAAAAAACCAAAAAAACTTTTATGATAAATTGAGAAATCAAAGAGGTTTGGTAACAGCAAAAACCCGTGATAAAGCACAGGAAGTTGCGAATATATGCCGCGATGTCGGCTTTAGCAAAATCGCTGATGAAATTGAAATGGCGATAGAAAAAGTAAAATAAATTATTTGTAGCTAGATACACGATCTACTACATCGTTTTTTTTTTTATAAATTGTCGGTATGCAGAGTTTATCTCTACTGCATACCGATTTTTTATTTTAGGAGAACACAAATGAGTTTTGAAAAATTATTGACAGCAAACGATGTGAGCGAAGTTTTGCAGATTGATTTACAGCGCGTTTATTCATTAACCAGAAGAAAACTATTGCCGACGGTCAAACTTGGCGAAAGGCAATACAGATACTCAAAGCAAGCGATTGAGCGATTTATCGAAAACGGCGGAAATCAAGAAAGGGAAAATAACGGAGGTTTGAATGACTAGAAAAAAAGAGGGGATTGCTGGTAACAATCCCACAAACACATTTGATTATTTAACGGGCAATCAAAACTGTTTTTCTATGCCTAATTATGCCGAATCGCAAGATAAATTGCAATCAAATCTTTTGGCTGTAATAAAGCCGCCAAAGGTTATCCGTCTTTATCATTGCTTCGGCTGTGAAAAGAGTTTTTCGCCTAAAAAGATGAGCAACTGTCTTGCCGTCTGTAAAGCGTGTTATGCGTCAGTTACTGCTCAAAACAAAGGCAAGGTTGCCAGAAACAACTTTATCGAAAAGGCATTGAACAATTTTCAAAAGTTTTTACGGAGGCGCGTATCAGTATGACATTAAAAAAAATACGTTCACGCTTCCCGCGTCAATACCTTTGCTCATTTTGTTGGCGCGAACTTCCAAACAATTCAGTGAGATTTAAAGGCATCGGCGCGTGTCCCGTTTGTTTTAAGTTGTCGCATTTATTTGTGGACAGCTTGCGCCGACACAGGCGCGAATACTCGAAGCGTTTTGAGGTGAAAAGATGACGCTTCAAGAAATTCTTTCGCGCCTTCAAAACGTCAAGAAAAACGGCAATGGTTGCACAGCATTATGTCCAAGCCACTACGACCAGCAGCAAAGCCTTTCGGTCAAAGAATCCGACGGTAAAGTTTTATTGAAATGCTTTGCCGGTTGCGACGCCCAAGCAATCGTTTCGGCTTTGGGCATTGATTTAAAAGATTTGTTCGCCAAACCAAAGCAAGCAACAAATAATTTTCAGCAAAAGAAAATCGTTGCCGTCTATGATTATGCCGACGAACACGGCGAAATTCTTTATCAAAATGTCCGCTATGAACCGAAAGACTTTCGGCAGCGCAAGCCGAACGACAAGGGCGGATTTGATTACAGTTTGAACGGCGCAAGGCGCGTTCCTTATCGTTTGCCGGAACTCGTCGAAGCGGTTGGACGCGGCGCGGACGTTTGGCTTTGTGAAGGCGAAAAAGACGCGGACAATTTGCGGACGCTCGGACTTGCGGCAACGAGCTTCAAGAATTGGAAAAGCGAATTTAACGCTTATCTGAAAACCGCGCACGTTTGCCTTATCCAAGACCACGATAAAGCCGGATTAAAGCAAGCAAACGACGCTTGCAAACTGCTTTCCGGTAATGTCGCATCACTCAAAACACTTGATTTTTACACGGGCGAACCTTTGCCCGAAAAGCACGGCAAAGATTTTTCCAATTGGTGTGAGAATGAAAAGCAAAATGGTTTGAGTCTTGACGAAATAGCCGAAAAACTTTGCATCTTTACCGATAATGCGGACGCCTGGCGACCGATTAGCGCGAGCGATGCGGATAGGCGCGAAGCAGAAAGCATATCGGATTTTGAAGAAACCGAAAACGCGGACGCGGTGAAAGTCGGATTCACATTCGGCGAGCTTCAAAAAATCGAATTGCCCGAACGAGTGGAAATTGTGCGCGGCTTGGGACGCGGCGAAAACGGACTGCTCAACGCCGTTTCACACACCGGAAAATCTACGCTTATCCGCAACCTTGTCTTGAATCTTGTTTTAGGCAAGCCGTTTGAACCTTTGACGGCGGGCGGGCTACGTTACCGCGTGGCGGTTATTGACAGCGAAGATACTTTGACGTTTCTTCGCTCGGATTTAAACAAGATGCAGGCGGATTTTGTCGAAGCGGAAAAGAAATTGATAGAAGAAAATCTGTTTCTTATCTGTGAATTATCATTCGGCGACGAAGATTTGAAACTCAATAAGCCGGAACATTTTCGGCGTGTTATTGCCGCCATAAATGATTTTGGCGCGGACTTTGTTTTTATAGATACCGTAACTTCGGCTTTCGCCATACGAAACGAAAACGATAACAGCGAAGTCATCGAAAACGTGATGCACCCGTTAAAGCGTTTCGCAAAGCTAACAAACACCGGTGTTCTCACTGCTCATCACATCGGTAAAGCCAAACTCGAAAACGGCGAAACTAAAGAAGGCATACACAGAGGACGCGGCGCGTCGGCTTTCGCAGACAAAAGCCGGACAATTTTCAATCTTGATAAGGACGGCGACGAACGAGTTATTTTATCTTGCCCGAAACTCAAAGGCGAAAAGTTCGCCGACACAATTTTCAAATACGACAAAGACCGCAGACTTTTTGAACGGCAAGGCGAAACCTTCGTCGTTTCAAATTACGAAACTCTTTTGGATTTATTTGCAGACGGCGCGAAGCTGAAACGAAAAGAGATTGACGAGCAACTCGACGGCGAAATGTCGGAAGCGACTATCACGCGGAATTTGAAAACAGCCAGAGAGCGCGGTGACTTAATCAAAGAAAAAACACTCTATTCAAAAAATGCTCACTCACTTTTAAGCAACAACGGAACAAACGCGCAAACAGACGCGGAAAGCCAACAAAATCAGGCATTTCAAGAAAATGCTCAAATGCTCACGCCTTATAGTAATGAGCATTTGAGCATAAACGAAAACGATACAACCGAAAGACCTTTTACCGCTTATAACGCTTTTAATGCAACCGAAAGAAAAGATTCGACAAGCTGCT
This sequence comes from Acidobacteria bacterium 28-9, assembly GCA_002050355.1. Lineage (GTDB taxonomy): Bacteria > Acidobacteriota > Blastocatellia > Pyrinomonadales > Pyrinomonadaceae. The sequence goes on along the minus strand of MWYY01000059.1, from coordinate 79,252 downwards.
GGAATTGCGGTTTGGCATTAGAGCGAATCAAAGGCGGCACAACTTTATTTTGTCCGTTTGGTTGCGAAAGCCAAAAGAATGTATCCGGAGGTGAAGAAAAATAATGCTTGATTTTAATAAGAAAATGTATGTCAAAGACAGGTTGGAATTAGTTGAAGTCTTAAAGGATTTACGCGCTCAAATCGGCTTTTCCGTTTCGGCGCGTGGCTGGTGCTACCTAATGGAGCAAGAAGGATACGTTAATAAATCGCAGTTCGATAAAGTTGAAAACGCGATTAACACTTGCCGCAAAGAAGGCATACTCCCGGTTAATTTTGTTGCCGAAGAAGATGCGCGGGCTTTTGCCGGAGTAGAAACGTCGTCTGGTGAAACGATAAAAGAATTGCTTGCCCGGATGCTTGATGACGTTTTGCACGGTTATCGTCATTTCGCGCCGGATTGGATGGAAGGCGAAGATTACTACGTTCAAGTCTTAGTTGAAAAAGTTGATTTGAAAACACTGTTCGCGCCCGTCTGCAAAGATTACCGCATACCGATTGCCAACGGCAAAGGCTGGCAGTCAGTTCTGCAACGCGCCGAATACGCCCGGCGGTTTAGAGAAGCGGAGCGGCAAGGCTTGAAATGCGTTTTGCTGTATGGCGGAGATTTTGACCCGGACGGACTTTTAATTTCAAGCGCTATGCGGGATAACCTTGAGCAAATCAAAGATGTCGTTTGGGCGGACGGCGTGAAAGGTTACGACCCGAAAAACTTGATTATCGAACGAGTTGCCTTGAACTACGATTTTATTCAGCAGCAAAACTACACTTGGATTGACAATTTAATAACAGGCTCAAAAAAGAAACCAGGTCAAGCTGAAAGCCTTGCCGACCCGAAACATAGGAATTTCAAGTTGCCGTATGTTCAAGACTACTTACAAAAATACGGCGCGAGAAAATGCGAGTCGAATGTGATGATTACTACTCCGGCTTTTGCCCGGCAACTACTTCGCACGGCGATTGAAAAGTATCTGGGTGTAGATGCAGTTACTCGTTTTCAAACGAAACGGCAAAGGATTCAAGACCTTTACCAAGACGAACTTGAGCAACTTGGCATAGTTGAAATAGATGACTTAGAAACGGCAATCGGTCAACTTGAAGCGGAAAGTTAAGCAAGCCCTAGTTAAGTAATGCTTATGTCAAAGAAACAATGCCAAGCCAAAAAACGAAACGGCGAGCCGTGCAATGCGTCCGCAGGTGAAACCGGCTTTTGCTTTACGCACGACGCAACCAAAAGCAAAGAAAGAGCAATAGCGCGAAGAAACGGCGGACTAAAGCGAATCACTCCAAGCGTCGCCGATAAAAGCCTTGTGCCGAAGGAAACGCGAACAATTACGGACGTGATGACGATTCTTGATTTCGCCCTGCAGGAATCGCTTGAGTTACAAAATTCAATCCAGCGCGGACGCTTGCTTGTGTCCATCGCGCACGGCTACATCGAAGCGTTAAAGATTGGCGAAATGGAAGGGCGGCTAGAAGCTGTCGAAAACGCTTTGAGCTTGCGAAAGGAAAACCAAAAATGAATATCAAATCTTTACGAAAAAACTATAAAGAGTTAAGCAAGATTGAAAGACATTCGTTATTTATCTCTGCCATTGTGCGAAAGGATAAATCCGAAGAAGAAGCAATTATGTCCGCTTCGCCGAAAAGTCTCTGGGAAAAGGCGGATTTCATAAATTTGTATTCAAAAGTATTGGATTTGCAGATGATTGTAATTATCGAAAAAGCCAACGCTTGGACTAATTGGCAGACCTTTAATCAATTTGAGGCAGAACAATCAGACAAACTTTCACGGCTTGCCCTTTATTTTTTTTTCGTCTATTCGGACGCTTGGACTACCATCTGTGAACAACTAAAAATCGACGCGGAGGCTTTGGCAGAAATGATGTTCCCGAACAACTTTTTAATGTGGCGAATTGCCACAATTGACGAAACTTTTCGAGAATGTGCTTTCACCGAAGCAGAGGCGAGAGATTACGTTAGCCAATATGCCGCAGCAGAAGGGCAGTTTGAAATGACACTTGAAAATAAGATTGCAATGTTTAGAGATTTTCTTGATTTACCCAAAAAGTAAATTTCTATTTTTTGTTTGCTAATCCCAAGTCAAGCATATATTTGAGCATTTGCTTGTCCTTGTCAGTCAAAGTAGCTTCATAGTTACTGAGCGGTTCGGCAATCAGAAGGTTGCTAAAGATACGCCACTTGTAAAATGAATCATTTTTGACTTTCAACGCGGATTTTCAATTTCTCAAGAAATTCATCGTTTTCTTGTCGATTCTTTTTCTTTTTATCAAAACTACGGCTGCCTACGAGAGTAGCATCATTGGCAATGGCACTCGATAAAATCACGGTTGTTATGCCTGATACTTCGTTAATTGTTGCCGTCATGTACATACGCGCAATGCCTCCGACATACATACCGGCACTCATACGTTCATTTTTTCCTTTCAGAGGACGCGATGCGACAATGCGGTAAGCCGAATCGCTGTCAACTGCAAAGTTGAGTTCAGTAAAGCCTTGAACAAGTAACGGAATAACCTTATCTTTCGGCGCATTGATTTGAATGCTTGCGGGTCGTTCAAGCCTATCTTTTTCAATTTGTTTTGCTTGTTTTTTGTCAGTTACGGTACTCGGCTTGTTGTCATTATCTTTGCTCGTTCCTGATTGCCCGAATATACAAACCGCAAAAATTAAAATCATCAAAATTGTGCCATTGATTTTCATATTTTTATTTATCCTGTAATGTAACAACTTCTAATTGTTTCACTTCAAAAGATTTGTTCCCGAACTGCTTTCAAGTTTTCGACTGATTAACTGAATCATATAAACTTTGCCGGGCAAAGAATTTGAATCATCAATATCAACGCCCATTGATTTGCCTAAGATAGTGCCAAAACTGTTGTTGGCAATTCCAGCAAATAAATAACTTTTATCTGATTTATTCATTACTTCATAAACGGTTGGAAAACTTTTCGGATATACTTTTCCTTTATCGCGCTCATAATCTTGCGAATTGGCTGCTTGTTCAAAACCACTTACTAAAACCTCGAAATTGACGCCATAAGTTTGCGTTAATAACGCAGCCGCAAGTTTTTCAGGTTCTAACTGAATAGCGACAAGTTTATTTTGCAAAAAGAACAATTTGACATCTTTGAAGCCTTCGATATTTTGATAATGAATAAATCGAAAATTCTTGTTATTTTTAACAGCAAACCATTCGTTATATTTAAGAGGTCGAAAAGGTTGATTGGATTTGTCGGCTTTCGGATTCTTAAACTTTTCCAAGACTTGTTCAGGCGTAGCTTCATCAAGAATTAAACCGCGCCACCTATCTGTTTGAGCTTTATCATTGTTTTGCCCGAGAACCGACAGCGACAAAACGAATAAAAATGTAATTGGTAGTAGTTTTTTCATATTTTTACTTAATCGCCTTTAGAAATTGTTTCGCTAAGTAATTTTCGTTAGATTTTGGAAGTCCCCAGCCTTTCTTGAAGTAATCTTTTGTTTGCGACCAAGCGATAACCTTTCGTTTTTCGGAATTATAAAAATACACGCTCATTTCCGCTACGTCTTCAAATTGTCCGCCGCCGTATTTTACGGGCGCGGATTTACTTACTTGCTTAAATTCTAAAATGAAATCGGCTTTTCCGGCATCTGATACTATTTCCAACGTTTTATCCTTTTCCAAAACTTTTGCTATTAGATTGCGGGAATCGGTTGTTTCGGCTGAGATATAAACTTTTTTCTTGCTTTGAATGTCTGCAATTTTACCGATTATTGGTAAATCTGTTTGACCGAAAACCGATAGCGAAAAAATTAACGTAAATATAATTAGCAGTAGATTTTTCATTTTTTTTCCTTTGGTGGTCTGCCTGTTTTTCTTACGGCAACAAGTGAAAGGTCAGATTCTTTGATGACGTATTGAGAGCCAACCATAACGGCGGGAAGTTTTCTTGATTGAATAAGTTGAAAAACTCTTTGTCGAATTACACCAAGCCTTTTCGCCGTTTCGGTAACGCTTAATAAATTGTTTGTTTCGGCTTTCATTAACTAGAGAATAAGTTTTTTCTAAACTCTAGTCAAATATCTATTTCTGACTTTGACAAACACTAGATGATTATCTATACTTTAATTGTAGTTAATTACGAAATTCAAAGAAAAGGAAGAAAAGAAAATGTTTATTTTGGAAAACATATCACAACTTGAAACCGCGATTGCAAAGGCTTTGAAAATCCGTCCGCGTGTTCAATTCGTGAACTTTGGGCGTTACCAAGTTTCCGGCTCAAAAGGCTATTACACGGTTGTTTGCCGCAAAGATGAAAGCGGTCAAAAGGTTGTCGCTTGCGGTTGCAAAGGCGCGGAAAAGGGCTTGGTTTGCTATCACGCCGTTTCAGCACTTAGTTTGCACATCGGACTTGCAAAGCAACGTCAAACGGCGACTATCTAAAGGCAAAGGCTTAGAAAAGTTATATCAGAACTTCCCTAAGCCCGCATTATCCGAAAGGAATGATTCACTAAACCAAAGGACACGCCGATTTTAACAAAAAAGCGTGTCCTTTCCAAAAAATAAAAACTATGACAGGACAAATTGTAAAACGCGGTGAAAATACTTGGTATATCCGCATCTTTCTCGGACGCGATGCGAACGGCAAGCGCAAGTATTACAACAAAACAATTCACTGCACAAAGAAGGACGCGCAAAAATTCTTGACGGCGAAAACACGCGAAAAAGATTTAGGCGTTTTCGTCGAACCGGCGGCAATGCCTTTGAATGAGTTTCTTGACCGTTGGCTTTCCGATGTCGCAAAAAACAAACTTCGAGCGCGAACATTCGATAATTACGAATCGCTATTGAATAGTCATATCAGAGCGAAGTTAGGCGCGAAAAGACTTTCTGATATTCAATCGTATGAAGTTCAAAAACTTTATAATGATATGAAAAAAGCCGGATATTCACCAAAGACAATTCGACACGCTCACAACGTCCTTTCGTCTGCCTTAAAGCAAGCTGTCAAATGGAAAATGCTGATGCAAAACCCGTGCGACATTTGCGAACTGCCAAGAAGTGAGAAAGCCGAAATGATGTATTTTACGCCGGAAGAAACCACAAAATTTCTTGACGCGGCGAAAGATGATAAATACTTTCCGGCTTTCCTTCTGGCAATCGAAACGGGTATGCGACCCGAAGAATATCTTGGCTTGCAATGGAAAGACGTTGATTTTGACAACAAGACTTTGTCTGTCAGACGCGCCTTAGTTGTCAAAAAAGGCGGCGGTTTTATTTTCACCGAACCGAAAACAAAGAAAAGCCGCCGAAGCATACCAATTTCAAATTCATTGATAGATGCTTTGAAAGCACACAGACGCAACCAGCTTGAAGAAAGAATGAAACTTGGCGCAAGCTATCAAATTTTCGATTTAGTCTTTGCCTCTGAAATCGGAACGCCTTTGCTTCACGGCAACCTTTTACGCAGACATTTCAAACCGATTCGAGATAAAGCCGGATTGCCGAAAATTCGCCTTTACGATTTGCGGCATACAACGGCAACTTTGCTTTTGTCCGCCGGTGAAAACCCAAAGGTTGTTTCCGAACGATTAGGACACGCTTCAATCGTTTTGACGCTCGACACTTACAGCCACGTCTTACCGACGATGCAGAAAACGGCAACCGATAAGATAGAAAAATTGATGTTTGGAACGTGAATTTTAGAAGTTGGCACTCACTAGGCACTCAAACAAGAAAAGGGCAAGCGTTTAACTTGCCCTAAACCGTTATAAATAAATGGTGATCCGAGAAGGACTCGAACCTTCGACCCAATGGTTAAAAGCCATTTGCTCTACCGACTGAGCTATCGGACCACAATCGATCGAGTAAAGTTTGATAAAAACATCAACTTCCGACCGAAACATTGATTTTACATATAGAGTTTTGAGTTGGCAAGTTTCACATTATAAATTTTGCACAGAAACTTTTAATTCTTAAACCAGCTTTCCATTACCGAATCCGGCAAAATAATTGTCTGGTCGCGTTCGGGTCCGGTTGAGATTAAACCGATTTCCACGCCGACTGAATTTGAAAGAAACTCGACGTATTCGCGCGCTTTTGCGGGTAAATCTTCAGCTTTCGTTATGCCTAAAGTTTCCGATTTCCAACCTTCTAAAGTTTCATAAATCGGTTTTATCTTCTGCAAATCCTGCGAAACGGCTGGGAAAGTTTCGATTTTCTTTCCGTCGATTTCGTAACCGACGCAGACTTTTATTTCTTCGAGCGCGTCAAGAACGTCGAGTTTTGTCAGCGCGAGCGAGTTAAAACCGTTAAGTTCGGCGGCGTAGCGCGTCGCTACCGCGTCGAACCAACCGCAGCGGCGCGGGCGTTTTGTAACCGAGCCGTATTCGTTGCCGCGCTGCCGGATTAGATTTGCCATATCTTCTTCCTCGTCAAGCATTTCCGTCGGAAAAGGTCCTTCGCCGACCCGGGTTAAATACGTGCGGACAATTCCTAAAACACCGGTAATGTGATGCGGCGGAATTCCCGTGCCGACCGATGCGCCGCCTGCCGTCGGGTTCGACGATGTAACATACGGATAAGTTCCGTGGTCAACATCTAAAAGCGTCGCCTGCGCGCCTTCGAGTAAAATTTTTTTGTTTTGTTTTTTCGCTTCGGCGAAAAAATGCGAAGTTTCAGCCACGAACGGACGCAATCTTTCGACCAGTGGAAAGATTTCGTTAAAAATCTGGTCGGCGTAGAGCGGCGGCTGACCGTAAAGAACAATGATGCGGTTGGCTTCTTCTAAATTTCTCTCAATCCGAATTCGCAAAACTTCAGGCGAAAGCGCATCTGAAACGCGAATTCCGCGTCGTCCGGCTTTGTCTTCGTAAGCGGGACCGATGCCGCGCAGAGTTGTGCCGATTTTTTCGTTGCCGAGACGTTCTTCAGATGTGTGGTCTAAAGCGCGATGATACGGCATTATAAGATGCGCTCTGGAAGAAACTTTCAAGCGTTTAGGTGTAACCGAGATACCTTGATTTTGCATTTGGTCGATTTCCTCGAAAAATGCTTTCGGGTCAATCACCATACCGTTTCCGAGAACGCACGTTTTATCTTCGTGAATTATTCCGGATGGAAGCAGTCGCAGAACAAATGCTTTTTCACCGACATAAACCGAATGTCCGGCATTATGCCCGCCTTGATAACGCGCGACAATATCGAAACGGTCAGCAAGCAAATCGACGACTTTTCCTTTTCCTTCGTCGCCCCATTGCGCGCCGATAATTACAATAATCATAATTCCATTTATCATTTAACAATTAACATTTATCATTTTACATTCTGGTAAATGTTTAATGATAAATGATAAATGTTTTTATTCTTGATTTTTCCTCTGCTTCGACATCGAGCAGCAGTTCAGTATTTTGCAGGTTGAACGGCGGTTTGTCCAAAACAACTGCTGAATTTAAGTGCGTTCGCACTTGCGGTCCGTGCGGAATATCGAGATTCGGCTCGAATTGCGCGTCAGGCGGCGGATAATGTTCGGTGATGATTAAAAATTTATATTTGTCGCGCGCTTTACGTAAAACTTTTTCGATTTCCGCGTTTGAAAGATGCTGCAACACCTGTCGTATCAAGCACAAATCGCCGACGGGCAATTCGTCGTCAACGATATTCACGTAGCGGAATTCAACTTTTTCACCGGCAAATTTACTATTTAAATGTTCAATCAAAGACGGCACGACATCGCAGCCAATATAGCTGAAATCGTCTGAAACGAATTTAGAGCCGACGCGAAAATCGCCGCAGCCCAAATCAACGACTGTTTTGACATCGTTTTCAGAAATAATTTTTTTTATCGTCTCGGCATATTTTACCGAATACTTTTCCGTCGAACCTTCGCCCGAATAAAATTCGCCTTTTGCGCCGCCCCAAATATTGTTTTCATAAACCTCCCGGAAAGTTTCGGCAACCGATTTTTCGGCAAATCGCTGCTGACTTTTGGCGGCGATTCGTTGCCTGCGCCATTGCATCAAAGATGCGGGAATTATTTTTTTGACAACGCCTTTTATCATAGACAAATTTACGAATTGGATTTTACGAAAAATTTTCCACCGTTAGTTTTTAACTTTTTACTGCCTGGTCATTTGGTAAAGCGCAACATACTTGCGTGCTGCATTTTGCCACGAATTATCGACTGTCATCGCGTTTTGCTGGATTTTGCGCCACGTTTCCGGTTCATAATACGCAAACATCGCTTCGTATATTTTTTCCAAAAATTTGTCGGCGCGAAAATCAGCGAACTTAAATCCGTTTCCGGTGCCGCGCACGCGGTCGAAATTCTCGACTGTATCATCGAGTCCACCGACGGCGCGGACAATCGGAATAGTTCCGTAACGTAATGAATACATTTGATTTAACCCGCACGGCTCAAAGCGCGAAGGCATCAAAAATATATCCGCTCCGGCTTCGATTAAATGTGATAAATCTTCGTTGTAACCGCGAAAGACGCCGACTTGCGAAGGTGCATAATCTCTCAATCTCTGCAAAAACTCTTCGTGAGATTTTTCGCCGGAACCGAGCGAGACGAAACAAGCGCCCGTCGCTAAGATTTCGCCTACGGTTTGTTCGATTAATTCAAAACCTTTTTGCGCAGTCAAGCGAGTAATACTGGCGAAAATCGGTTTATCGAGATTTTCGGGCAGAAAAAACTTTTGCAAAAGCGCGCGTTTGCATTCACGTTTGCCTTCAAAATTGTTTTGGTTGAAATGCGCGGGCAATTGGCGGTCGGCTTCAGGATTCCAAATGTCGTAATCGACGCCGTTGACGATACCGAACAGGCGATCGCTTCTTTGCCGCAGCAGCCAATCGAGTCCGTAACCGTTTTCCGTCTGCTGAATTTCAAAACCGTAGCGCCGCGAAACGGTCGATAGCATATCCGCGTCGGCAAGTCCGGCTTTCAAAGCCGAAGCCGCGCCGTTAAAGGCGAAGGCGTTGCGCGAGAAATCATCGCCGAAACCGAGTTTCCAGAGTTCTTCCATTCCAAACGCGCCTTGATAAGCGAGATTGTGAACGGAAAAAACCGTCCGCGTGTTTCGCCAATACGAATTCCAACGACGCAGTTTTGCAACTTCAACCGCTGCAAAACCGCAGTGCCAATCATTTAAGTGAACAATGTCTGGCGGCGCGCCGATGCGTTCGAGCAAAATTAGCGCGGCGTGGTTGAAAAACGCAAAACGCTCGTAATCTTCCCGAAAGCCGTAAATCGAACTGCGATGAAAATACTCGGGCGCGTCAATCAAAAATGTCGGCGAGCCGTTTGCTTCCGAATAAAAAACTCGCGCGCGATAACTCGTGCCGCGCCAATCAACCTGCAAATCGTCGAGCGCAATTTTCTGCAAGTATTCGCCTTTCGTTTGCAGATAACACGGCGTAATTAAAACTGAATCAACACCGATTTGTTTCAAGGCTTTCGGCAGCGCACCGGCGACATCGCCCAAACCGCCTGTTTTTGAATATGGAACTGCTTCCGCAGCTAGAACGGCAACACGCATTTTTATTTATTGGGTAAAATCAATGTATTTTTCAACCGTTTCATCTCAAAAACCTTACTCGATGAATTTCAAAGGTTGACGGACAAAAAGAAATCGTGAATAGAAAAATCGTTGACATTATAACGACACTATTCACGATTTGCTATTCGTCGATTGACTAAATTTTAGCTTTGCATCGAAGCGAGAAACTCCGAGTTCGCTTTCGTTTTGCTCAATCTTTCCAACACGACTTCCATTTGCTCGACGGGCGAGAGCGGATTCAGAACGCGACGCATCACCCAGATTCGATTTAAATCTTCCTTGTTGATGAGCAGTTCTTCTTTGCGCGTCCCGCTTCTTTGCAAATCAATTGCGGGGAATAAACGCTTGTCGCTTAAACGTCGGTCGAGATGAATTTCGCTGTTGCCAGTTCCTTTGAATTCTTCAAAGATAACGTCGTCCATTCTTGAACCTGTATCAATCAATGCGGTGGCAATAATCGTCAAACTTCCGCCTTCTTCGATATTGCGCGCCGCGCCGAAAAATCGTTTCGGGCGCTGCAGCGCGTTTGAATCAATACCGCCCGACAGGATTTTACCTGACGGCGGAACAACGGCGTTGTGCGCTCGCGCAAGGCGTGTAATCGAATCGAGAAGAATCACGACATCGCGTTTGTGTTCGACAAGCCGTTTTGCTTTTTCGATAACCATATCGGCGACCTGCACGTGGCGCGTCGGCGGCTCGTCAAACGTAGAAGAAATAACTTCGCCTCTGACCGAACGCTGCATATCTGTAACTTCTTCGGGTCGCTCGTCAATAAGCAAAACAATCAATGTAACTTCCGGGTGGTTTTCCGTGATGGAATTAGCAATCGTTTGCAGAAGAACGGTTTTGCCAGTGCGCGGCGGCGCGACAATCAATGCGCGCTGACCTTTTCCGATTGGCGTTACAAGGTCTATTACGCGAGCCGCGATATTTTCCGGTTCGGGAGTTTCCATATTTAACTGCTCGTCCGGGTAGAGCGGCGTCAGGTTGTCGAAAAATATTTTCTCGCGCGAATGTTCCGGCGCTTCAAAATTGATGGCTTCGACCTTGATAAGCGCAAAATAACGCTCGCCTTCTTTCGGCGGACGAATCTGACCGGAAACGGTATCGCCCGTGCGCAAATCGAATTTGCGGATTTGCGAAGGCGAAACGTAAATGTCGTCGGGACCGGGAAGATAGTTATATTCCGGCGCGCGCAAAAAACCGAAACCGTCGGGCAAAGTTTCCAGCACGCCTTCACTGAAAATCAAGCCGCTTTTTTCGGTCTGCGCGGCGAGAACCTTGAAAATCAGTTCCTGCTTTCGCATCCCAGAAGCACCTTCGACGCCCATTTCCTTTGCTATCGCAGTCAATTCGGAAATAGACATATCCTTGAGCCGAGCTAAATCTAAAATAACCGCAGGGTCGAAAACAGGTATATTATTGCTGTCTTCTCCAGCGTCTCCTCTGCCATCTTTTTCCGCTTGAATTTCGGTGTTTGGATTTTCCTGTATTTCGGTTTCCTCTATGCCATTTTCTTCGACTTTCATCGTTTTTCTTGTCTTTGTTTGAGTTGTTTTGGTTGCCATTGTGTTTATCCGTTTGTTTGAGGTTTATGCAGTCTCCGAGAATTTTGTGAAATTAAAGGCACGAATTAAACCTTGTAAAATGTTTTGAAATAATTAACTCTGAGGGGAAATTTTTGTATGGATTTCCGTTGCAGTTGTAAATGTAATCAAACCCTTTGAGCCTTTCAAAACCCTGAGTTTTTGGGAATGTTTTAATTATTACTCAATACGTTCGGATAAATCAAACGAATATCTCAGTTTTTTTTCGCTAATGCGTTTCCGATTTCCTGCCAGACAGCGTCTTTTCCTTTTCCGGTCAGGGAAGAATAAGCAATTACAGGACTTTCAGGCATTGTTTGTTTTATTTCCTGCAAGTTTTTTTGCAGTTTGTTATTTGAAAGTTTGTCGGCTTTCGTAGCGATTACCGCGTGATGTTTCTCGTGAAAAACAAGCCACTCGTGAAGCTGCCGGTCGAGTTCCGTCGGCTCGTGACGCGAATCTACAAGATGAATCGACAAAACCAGCTCGCGCCTTTCGGCAAGATACGATTCCGCCATTTTGCCCCAATCGTCGCGCATCGTTTTGGAAACTTTGGCGTAGCCGTAACCGGGCAAATCCACAAAATAAAACTGCCGGTTGACCAGAAAATAATTTATGCTCTGCGTTCTGCCGGGCGTATTCGACGTTCGCGCCAGACCTTTGCGCTGCAGCAAAGAATTGAGCAGACTGGATTTGCCGACGTTTGAACGTCCGAGAAAAGCTATTTCCGGTAAACCGTCGGTCGTCCAATGGCTTTCATTAAACGCGCTTTTGACAAACTCGGCTGAGGAAATTTTCATATGTTAATGGTGAATGGTAAACGGTGAATGTAAGAAAGTTTTCATTCATCATTCACCGTTTACCATTAAAAAACTCACGCATTTTTTGTCATCTCTTTTCGCGCTTCCATATAGCCTTTCATCCTTTCGCGTATTTTGGCAAGGTTTTCCTTCGCGTCCGGCTGGCGCATAATCAATTTTTCGAGATTTGCCATTATTTTCGGATTGCCCATCGTTTCTCGCAGCTCCGGCAAAAACGGTTCGACTTTGGAAAATATAACGAAATGTTCACCGTTTGTGTCGTTAAACATTTCTTCGTCTATCGCGCCGTGGTTGACGAACGACGCCGCCATATCCCAATAAGTTACGACCATTCGGTAATACGCCGACGTTTCCGGGTTCATAATCGCCTGCATCACGTCCGCCGCACTTTCGGGGAAAAATGACAGCATCCAATTTCTCGCTTCGCGCATTGTCGTCTCGCGTCGCAAATCATACAGTTTTAGAATTAATTCAGCCGATTCTGCTTTGCTCATAATCGTTCTCCTCGTATTTTTATAATTTAGATTTCTTTTTGAAAAGTAGAATGAAACTGCCGCAAAGTCAAAGGCGGAAAATCATATTAAAACGACCGAATTTAGTACCTGTAATTTATTGCCCCAAGGACACGAAGATAACGCCGTCATTAGTCGAAAACTTCTTCATTTCCTGGCGTAAACACAACATCTCCGCTGTAAAGATTCTTGCAATTTTTATAACCGACAATTTTAACTTAAAGTAGATAAATGTTCACGTCCGACGACATCGAGTCTTTTACCGAAAATCTGCCCGACGCGGACGGGGCGTGGTATTTTTATACACAGCTTGCGGAGAAATCTCCGTCCGCCGTCAAAAAACTTGCTAAAAATAAAGGCTTGCTGTCGGATATTTTAACGCTTGCGGCATTCAGTTCTTTGCTGGCGACGACAATTTTGCAGCATACCGATTATGTTTCGTGGCTCGAACGGCAAAGAATTTCCGCCAAAGTTCGCGGCAAAGATGAACTGCTCGAATCGCTGGCGCGCTTTGCACTGACAAATTTGGACATTGAAACAAACGTTTTACTCGCGCGTTTCCGCCGCCGCGAGTTTCTGCGGATTTATCTGCAAGACATTCGCGGGTTGGGTACAATCGCCGAAACAACTGAAGAAATTTCAAATTTGGCGGACGCAATTTTAGAATATGCTTTGCAGATTGCGCGTCAGGAACTCGATAATCGTTTTGGCATTCCGCTCGAATCGGACGAAAAACAGCGCGCTAAACCGGCGCAATTCTGCATTGTCGCGCTCGGCAAACTCGGCTCAAAAGAACTCAATTACGCTTCAGATATTGATTTGCTTTTTCTTTATTCAAACGACGGCGCAACGAGCGGACAAGGCACGCGCGGAGAATCAATCACAAACCGCGAATACTTCGTCAAACTTGCCGAATTTGTAACAAAACTCGTCGGCGGTCAGATGGGCGAAGGCGCGGCGTATCGCGTGGATTTGCGCCTTCGTCCGCACGGTCGCGTCGGCGCGCTGGCAATATCCGTTCACGAAGCGAAAAATTATTATCAAAAATCCGCGCAGCCTTGGGAACGTCAAGTTCTGATTCGCTCAAGATCAAGCGCGGGCGAGACGAAAATTTTTCAAAAGTTTTTTGAAACGGTTAAATCGAATGTTTTTTCGGCTTCCGAAACCGTTGAAAAAGCGCTCGAAAACGTTCGTCTCTCAAAAGAGAAAATCAATCTTGAAAAAACTTCCGACAAAGGCTTTAACGTCAAGTTGGGACGCGGCGGCATCCGCGAAATCGAATTTATCGCGCAAGCCCTGCAATTAGCTCATGCCGGACGAGACGAATGGCTGCGCGCGCCGCATACGCTGATAAGTTTGAGCCGTTTGGCAGACAGAAAATTATTGAGCGAAACGGATTTGACCGAACTCTCGGAAGCATATTATTTTCTGCGTTCTCTGGAACATCGTCTGCAAATGGAAAATGGTTTGCAAACTCACCTCATTCCCGAAATCCCGAAAAGACGATTATTAACGGCGCGTCGAATGAATTTTAAAGATTTGAAAGCATTTGAAGCAAAACTAAAATTTCATACTTCAAACGTCAATCATATTTTTGAGCGAATTTTCAGTGTAAAAAATAACGCGGAAAAGTTTGGCAGCAACGAGCAACCAGACGTTAAAAAAAACAATAAACAAAACAGGCAAACAGAAGACCCGTCTGTATTAACTTTGTCCGAAAAAGTTGACAAATCTCAAACAAACGAACTTTTAACGCGCTTGTTTTTCTCGCTGGAAAAATCCGACGTAGAAATTACCTGGAATGAAAATACGGCTAATAAACTCAGACAAATTACCGAAACCACGCCGCATTTTAGCGAAATGCTAATCGCAAACCCGAGTTTAATCAAAATTCTACCCGACGAAAATGAAGAGTTTGTCGGGAAAGATTATCGGCAAGTTTTTCTTTCTGCTGTCGAAAATGAAAAAGATTTCAAAAACGAACTAGCCGTTCTGCGAAAAACGTGGTCACGCTTTCTGCTCGAAATCGTCGTTTTTGATGTGTTTGAAAAAATTTCTCAAGCGCGAACCAAATGTTTGCAAACCAATCTTGCCGTAGCCAGCGTCGAAGCTGCGCTCTGTGTTACAAAACGCGAACTCGAACGACGATTTTCAATTGAAAAAATTGATGATTTCTTCCCTTTCGCCGTTTTAGGTTTGGGAAAACTCGGCGGCGGCGGAATGGATTACAATTCGGATTTGGATTTGGTTTTAGTTTACGAAGATGTTTCGAATCTGAAGTCTCTGGTCTCGGATCAAACAAAAAGCGATTCAGAGACGCGACAAATTGCCGTAACGCAAAAAAGACGTGGGACTTTGGATTTGGGACTTGAAACTTTTTATGCTCGTGCCGTAGAGATTTTTGTAACCGCACTTTCAGCTTTAACGCGCGACGGACACGTTTATCGCGTTGATTTGCGCCTGCGTCCCGACGGCAAAAACGGCGCGACGAGTTCGGGCAAAACTGGTTTTTTGAATTATCTGGAAACGCGCGCGGCAATCTGGGAATGGCTCGCATACGTCAAACTGCGCGGTGTGGCGGGCGATTTGGATTTGGCAAAATCAGTCGAAAATGACGTGAGAAAAATTATTCATCAAAAAGCGATCGAGTGCGATGCTGCCGAATTAAAAAAAGAAACGCGGCGCATGCGCGAGCGGCTTGAGCAGGAAAAATCTGTAAAACATAAAAGCGTTGAAATAGATATAAAATTCGACGCGGGCGGAATGCTCGACGTTTATTTTGCTACGAGATTTTTGCAGCTTCGAGACAATGTTCCCGACGCGGCGGAAAATCGTTCGACCATTTTTACGCTCGAAAAACTCTTTAAAAACAATTCTTTAACTGATGAAGATTTTCAAAATCTGACAAACGGTTACGAATTTCTGAGCGAGCTAGACCACAATCTACGCTTGACCGTCGGACGTTCGACGCGATTGCCGCTTGCCAACAAAAGCGCGCTGCAAACGATTGTCAAACGAATGAAACTCGCATCAACAAAAGATTTGCTCGAAAAATTGACTGTTTGCTGCCTCGAAATTCGCGCTTCTTTTGATAATATTCTCGGAGACTCGGATTAACCTGGATTACGAATTGAGAATCTACTAAAATTAAAATCGGAGAAATTAAAATGAAAAAAATTTCAATTATTATACTTTTTTGCGTCGGCATAATGCTGACGCTTCAAATTTCCGTTATTGCACAAACTCAATACAAAGTCCTGGCAACCAAAAAAACTCAACAATGCAGAAAGAACTGCTGGAAGCGGCTGGCGGCGGTTATCGCTTTGAAGGTGTTTCAGGCGGGATGACATCATTCGGCGGCAGCGAAGTATTGATAATTATGTCTAAAAAATCCGGCGTTGACTTGAGCGGGCGTTTTCAATATAGATTGCTCGCTACTTCAAAAACTTCGACGATGCAGAAAGAAATTCAAGAGTTAGGAGACAACGGTTTTGAGTATAAAGGACAGGCAGTCTTTGACACTTTTATAGGTGGAGACGAAATTGTAGTCATTACGGAGAAAGATACAAAAGCGGAACTTAAAAAACTTGAGTATAAATTATTCGCAACGAGCAAAACCTCGACGATGGAAAAGGAAATTAACGAAGGCAGCGCGGCTGGATATTCGTATGTCGGCGTAACTGTCGGAAAAACTTTGCTTGGCAGCAGCGAAGTCGTGGTTATTATGCGTAGAGACCAAAAAAAGTATTAGATAAAAGCGAAGACGGTCAATTAAACATTGAGTTGTTTATCAACTTCTTCAAACCAGCATCGCTCGCAAAAGCGGTGCTTTTTCCTTTCTGCACGGGTGAATTTTGTATTCAAAGGCAATCTTTCGACTAAAAACTTTTGCTCGTCGGTTAGCTCTTGCCAACTTTTTAATTTCGGCAAATGACATTTTGGACAGGTTTTTGCGTGAAAACTTTTCATTGTCTTTGGTGTTTATACTTTAACAGTTTAATATCTAAAACAAGTTCTGCAAATTTCAAGGCTAGTAAATCGGAAATTTTTATTAATGAAAGTTAAAAGCGTTTTGTTTTTCGCGTTGGTCATTGTTGCGTTCGCTCAATTTGCCTTTTCGCAAAAAGAAGAAAAATTCGATTTTTACACACGCGGTCAGTATCGCGCTGAAGTTCCGCGTCCGCAAGCGATTTTACGTTTCGATGTCGGTGATTTCCACACCAATTACGCGCAGATGGAACGAGTAATCGAAGCGATTGGAAAAGCCGCGCCCGACCGTGTGAAAATTTTCGACATCGGCGAGACGAACGAACATCGAATGCAGCATATAATTGCGATTTCCGCGCCGGAGAACATTGCTCGCCTTGATGAAATAAAATCAAATAACGCGCGTCTAACCGATTCGAGAAAAACATCGGTGAGCCAGGCAAACCAAATCGCGCAGACAAATCCAACGATTGCGTGGATGGCTTACACGATTCACGGGAACGAATCGGCATCTTTTGAGGCGATGATGCAAGTTGTTTATCAGCTTGCGGCGTCGAACGAACCTGCCACTTTAAACATTTTGAAAAATACGGTAACGCTTATTATTCCGGGCGAAAATCCTGACGGACACGAGCGTTTCGTAACTTGGTATAACTCTGTAGCGACGGGAAACGCTGACCGAAATGCGCTTGAACATCGAGAACCGTGGAGCGTTTACGGTCGTCTAAATCATTTTCGGTTCGATTTGAACCGCGACAATATCGCCGCGACTCAGAGGGAAACGCAGAATATGCAGCGCGCGTTTTTTGAATGGAATCCGCAGGTTTTAGTTGACCATCACGGACAGCCTTCGCAGTATTTTTTCCCGCCCGCCGCGCTGCCGATAAATCCGAATTTGCCGCAGCCGCAGACAAATAAATGGCTCGATATGTTTGGGCGCGCCAATGCGAGAAGTTTCGACCAGAACGGCTGGGATTATTACGTGCGCGATATTTTTGACCTTTTTTATCCGGGTTATTGGGATTCATATCCGGCTTTGAACGGCGCCATCGGGATGACGTATGAAACCGACGGCGGCGGCTTCAAAGGTTTGCGCTGGACACGCGACGACGGCACGATTGCGACTTTGCGCTCGGCAATCGCCAAACATTATGTCGCGTCGCTGACGACGCTCGAAACTCTGGCGAAAAATCGCGCTCAAAGATTACAGGATTTTTACGATTTCCGGCGCACGGCGATTGAAGAAACCGGACGCGAAAGCCTCAAACGCATCGTCATTTTGCCGGAAAAAGACCCGGTAAAAACTGCGGAAATGATTGAAATTTTGCAGCGCGCCAAAATAGAAGTAAAAGTAGCAAACGCTTCTTTTTCCGCTCCAAACGCACACAGTTACGAGCAAAATAACGCACCGAAAACTGCCCAAACATTTCCTGCCGGAGCATACATAATTGATTTGAACCAACCGCAAAAGCGGCTTATAAAAGCGCTTCTCGAACAGGAAACGCCGCAGGACGCCGCTTTTGTCCGAGACAATATGGCAAAGTTTCGCCGCAACGAAAGACGCGGTTCTTCGGCGCAAAAAGAGGAATACGGTTTTTATGACATCACGGCTTGGAATTTGCCGCTCGCTTTCGGCATTGACGCTTTCTGGACCGAAGACGCACCGAGCATAAATTCAAACGTCGTTACGCCCGATTATCTCGAACAGGCAAAACGCGGCAGCGTTTCGGGACGCGCACAGATAGCCTACGTAATCCCGTATCAAACCGACAGCGCAAGCGTTTTGGCTTTGCGCCTGTTAAAAGAAGGTTTTCGCGTGGCAGTCTCTACAAAGCCGTTAAACGCGGGCGGCAAAAATTATAATCGCGGAACTTTCGTCGTGCGCGTAACGCGAAATCCCGAAACCATTCACGAAGCCGTCAATCGTCTGGCAAAACAACTCGGCGTTAATGTTTTTGCCGTCAATACGGGTTATAACGAAGAAGGCGACACGGGCGTCGGCGCGGAAAACGTCGTCTCGCTGCAATCGCCGAAACTTGCGATGGTGGCGGACGAAACGGTTGACCAGACGAGCTACGGCTCGATTTGGTGGACGCTCGACCGTTACGGCGTTGACTTTACACCGCTGACAATCAATAACATCAAAAGCGGCGCACTGAAAAATTACACGGTTTTGATTATGCCCGACGGCGCGGCGGGTCGTTACTTCAGCGCGCTCGGAGCGAGTGGCGTCGCGTCTCTCAAACAATGGATTTCCGGCGGCGGAACGCTTGTAACCGTCAAAGGCGCGTCAGTTTTTGCCGCGCTCAAAGATGTCGGATTCACATCCGCGAAACTTGTCGGCAGCGAGCAGGACGATGAAAAAGGAAAAACTTCTGAAGACGAAGACTCCGATAAACGCAAAGAAGTCGAAACCAGCCCTTCTCCGGCGCCTGAAAAAAATAAAAACAAACGACGGCAGCAACAGGTCAAACCCGAACCGAACCCGGCGTACGAATTAAAATCTGATAAATCCGACGGCGCGGCGCCCGTTCTGCCGCCGATTGCTTCGCCTTCGGCAAACGCCGGACAAGTTCCCGAAGCGATTCCGGGCGCAATTATGCGCGCGACGGTTGACCGCACGACGTATTTGACTTACGGACTCGAAAGCGACAGCTTGCCGGTTTTGCTTTCATCCGGTTATTTTTTCCGCTTTTCGAAAGACGGCACCAACGCGCTGCTTTTCGAGCCGAAACCGAGCAAATCTTTAACGATTTCCGGTTTCGTCTGGGAAGGCAACACTGAGAAATTACTCCAGAACACGGCGTATATTATCGACGAACCAACCGGCTCGGGTCACGTCATTTTATTTGCCGAAGAACCGTTTTTCAGGGGAATCTTCCGCACTGCAAC
Source organism: Acidobacteria bacterium 28-9 (assembly GCA_002050355.1). Classification (GTDB taxonomy): domain Bacteria; phylum Acidobacteriota; class Blastocatellia; order Pyrinomonadales; family Pyrinomonadaceae. The sequence goes on along the minus strand of MWYY01000059.1, from coordinate 59,849 downwards.
CAGACCGTTTTTTAATTCGCTGTTGTTTAACGGAACTTTTTAAACATTGGTGAACGGTAAATGGTGAATGGATAATTATTGTTTTTCACTCACCATTTACCATTCACCATTCACCATTAAAACAATGTTTATGATTCGCGCCGCGACGAGCGACAAGTTTGAAGTTAAAAATTCAATCGAACAAGTTCGTGAATTTTTCAGCGACATCCGAAATTTTATTGAATTGATGCCGAATGTCGAGAGTATTTACCGAAACCCCGACGGAACACTGCGCTGGACGATACGCGCGAAAATTCCGCTTATTGGCGCCATACAGCAGTCTTTTTCGGTTGAGCTGTGGGAAAACACAGACGAGCGCATCGAGTGGATTCCGCGCGCAAATGAAAAACAAAATCTTTTGCGTTACGCGGCTGATTTTATTGAAAAAAGCGGCAATACAACGCTCATACATTTTTCGCAAACGGTCGAACTTCGCCACAATTCTGCCCGAGAACTTCATCTGCTCGCCGGACTCGCCGGCGAAAGGCGTATCAGTCAGGGAATGCAATGGGAAGTTGGCGGAATGATAAAAAGTTTTGTGCAGAAGGCGAAACAGAAATTAGAAACCACGGACAAACAGCAAAAATGAATTATGAATGCGGAATAATGAATTGGAGTATGTTTCTAAATTCATCATTCTTAAAAACGGTATTTACCCGTAATTAAATTTTCTTTGGTTATCAACTTTACAGGAGTAACAATTATGAAAAAAACAATCTATCTTCTTGGAATTTTACTTTTAGTGTCAGTTTCAAATATTTTTGCGCAGTTAAATTTGCCGCGCGAGTCACAGCGTCAGGAAATCGCGCAGACGGTCGGCGACGCGCGCATCGCTCTTGTTTATCATCGCCCGAAGGTTAAGGCGCGGAAAATTTGGGGCGATATTGTGCCTTACGGCAAAGTCTGGCGCACAGGCGCGAACGAAAATACGACGTTTGAAACGAACCGCGACGTTACGATAAACGGGCAGCCGCTCGCGGCGGGAAAATACGGTTTTCACGCGATTCCGGGCGAGACCGAATGGACTTTAATTTTCAACAAAACCAACGACGCTTGGGGCAGTTTCAGTTATGACGAAAAAAAAGACGCGCTGCGCGTTAAAGTAAAACCCGAAGCGCATAAATTTAAGGAAACGCTTATTTACGAATTCGGCGATGTAACGGCAAACGAAGCGAAAGTCGTTCTCAACTGGGAAAATCTGAGCGTTCCGTTTACAGTCAACGTCGGCGATGTGAATGCGAGAACTTTAACGTATCTGCGCGGAGAAGTATCGAAATTGAAAGCCGATGATACGCGGTCGCCAATTGACGCAGCAAATTTCATTTACGCGCAAAAAATGACGGCGAATTACGCTGAAGCCATTGGTTGGCTCGACTCGTCGCTCAAGATAAAAGAAACCGGTAGCGCGCTTGCGGTTAAATCTTATCTGCTGGCGGAAACGGGTAAAAAAACTGAAGCAGTAACGACTCTCGAACGAGCCATCACTGTCACCAAAGCCGCCAATCCGAAGGCGAACACGAGCGCACTCGAAAAGCGGCTTGCTGATTGGAAAAGCGGTAAATGGCAGACGGAAATGAAAATGAGTATGTAAAAACCGGACGGCGTGTTTTTATCGGCGTCGGAATAATTTGCGCGAGACAATTTCGTAGAACGCAAATACTAAAAAGCATCGGTCGAATTGCAAACGATTCGCTGATGCTTTTTTAAGTTACCGCGCCGCCGTCAACGATGATGATTTCGCCGTTCATAAAACTGTTGCGGTCGCTTGTCATAAAGGCTGCGAATTCGGCGAGTTCGGCGGGTTTTCCGAGTCTTCCTTTCGACACCCAGAAATCGTGCATTTGCAAAAGGCGTTCGGGAAGTGTATTGCCCAAATCGGTGTCGAAAATTCCGGCGGCAATAGCGTTGACCGTAATGCCGAAATTCGAGGCTTCGCGCGACAGGCATTTTGTAAAACCAATCATCGCGGCTTTTGATGTCGCATAATGAACTGATGTCGGAAGCGAACGGATTGCGCCGACCGATGTGATATTCAAAATCGAGCCGACGCGCGCTCGAATCATTTGTTTGTAAAAAGGTTTTGTAACGGCGAAAAGACTATTGATGTTTGTATCGACAACCCAATCCCAACTTTTGTCGGTCGTCGTCGCAAAATTGTCGGGTTTGTTGACGGCGGCATTATTTACCAAAACATTTATTGCGCCCCACGTTTCGAAAATCTCGCGCGCGACGCGCTTCATTCCAACGCGGTCTGTAACAGAGACTTTGTAAGTGAGAGCTTTTCTGCCGTAGGATTCGATTTTTGTTTTGACCTGCTCGGCTAAATCGTCGCGCGAGTTGTAATTAAAGGCAACGTCCGCGCCTTCGCGCGCGAACACTTCGCAGATTGCCGCGCCGATTCCTCTGGTTCCGCCCGAAACAAAGGCGCGTTTTCCTTCCAATAAAAGATTCACAAAATTATTTTCTCCCGTAAGAACGCAAAAAGAGAGTTTAGGCAATTCGCCGAAAAAAGGCAAAAAGGTGAAAAGTGGAAAGTTGGATGAGCAAGATTTTGAAACGGGTATTGTTTATGTTTCAACCTTTTAGTTTCGACATGAAAAAATTGTTCTAATTAAATTGCAAAATTTAATTTTCGGATTTTTTACACGGCTTGGTCTTGGCTATATCGGCGAGTTGGCGAGCTTCTTCATTTGCTTTCGCTCCCGGCTTTACGACATTCGTTACGCAGATTTCTTTTTTCGTGATTTTCGATACGACTAAATAAGAAATAGTTTTTGTTGCGTCTTCTGGATTTTCGCTGGCATCGAATCGAACAATCAAGGCAATCGGCACGAGCATTTTGCCTTTGCGCGTTACGCGCCATTCGGCTTTCGCGCCTACATAAGAAAACGCGGCTGAAACATTGCCGGTGAAATTCAGCTCATATTTCCTTTTATTCGGCGCGCGGACATCAATAGACTGCCTGATGTCGCCTTCGGTTATTTGAAGTTTGTAACCGCCGACACCCTGACATTCGCCGCGATACCAGCCTGAATTCTCGATTGAAGACTCCAAAGTTTTACACGATTTTTCATCTAATTTCGTATAGACGCTTTCAACTTTCTCATTTTGTGCAAAAGTACCGAAAGTAGAAAACATAACGAGTGCGGTGCAGAGAGTTATTTGTTTGATGTGTATTTTCTTTTCCTCAATTTTTTGCATTATTATTAACGAAATCAGAGATATCCAAAGTTTGATTCGCCCATTGAGGAAAAAATAATCAGGCGGTCACTTGCAGAATTTCATTGGAGACTTGATGTTTGGCGGGTAAAAGTGCGTAGATTTCTTCGATGATTTTCTGCATCGAATTAGGATTCGATAAATCAAGTGTTGCCGCTTTCATCTCTTTATATCTTAGAGAATTATTGAGCAAGCTTTGGACGACCGGCACAATATCGGTCGCCTTTTTCAAGAGAATTCCAGCCCCGCGCCTTGCAATCATATTCACCGTTCCGGCTTCCTGCGGCATCGGCGGCGTGGTTGCGTCGGCAATAATCGGCAGACGACACGCAAGAGCTTCAAATGTCGTCAAACCGCCGAGCTTTGAAATCATCACGTTTGCCGACTGCATCAATTTTTCGATGTCATCAGAATAGCCGATAACTTTGACAGGAAACTTTGCCGTTTTCGCCAATTCTTCCGCTTCTTTTTTGAGTTCTTTGTTTTTTCCGGCGAGGAAAATCGCCTGCACGTCAAGTTCGCCGCGCACGAGTTCGCGGAAAATCTGCGGAATATTTCCGCCGCCAATCCAACCGGCGTTGACAAAAACCGTGAATTTTTCCGCGTCTAAACCAAACGAATTTCGCGCTGCCTGTGCGTCTCTTTCGGTTACTTCGCAAAATTTTGCATTCACCGGCATACCGGAAATTTTTATTTTTTCAGGCGCGATACCGTAATCAACCAATTGCCGCTTGGCGTCTTCATTAGCTACCAGATATAGCGAAACGTCATCGCACGCCCAGCCCTTCCAAAAACCGTAACACGGATCGGTAACGACAGTTACGAGCGGAACCTGTTCGGATAGATTTAGTTCTTTCAGGATTTTCGCAAAAATGTGCTGCGTCAGCGGATGAACGCTGATGACGATGTGCGGACACCATTTTTCAAAAATCTCGCGGCAAAAACCGATACATCTTTTATGAATAAACCCGCGCGTTTCAGGGCGGAAACGGTTCATTGTCCAATAGACATATTTCATCCAATGCTGCCGGTTGCGCAAAATCCAATTGTAAAGGTTGACGAGTTTTCCCGTGATGCGATGCGACTCTTCGACCGCTCGAATGACGCGCACAGCAACCGATTCGCCCAACCAAAATCTCTGCAAACCATCCGACAGAGCTTGCGCCGCCGAGCGATGTCCGCCGCCCGTGTCAGAGGAAATAATGAGAATTTTTGGTGTAGTTTGCGGCATTTAATATAGGTAATCGTTAATGAATTATCTCAAATGAAGCCTCTCTGCCAATGCGCGTAACAAAACTGCCTGAATGTTCGATTCGGTTATCAGAAGGCAGATTATCCCATTTAATTTCAATCAAATAAGTATCATCCATACTTGGCAAAACACCGATGACTTCACCCTTTTCACCGATATTGAGACTCAAACAATTACCAAAATCCTTTGGACATTTAGCACTCAGATTGCTGAGATTGCGAACACGCTTTCCGACTAATTCCGATGCTTCATGTTGTGAAAAATTTCTGTTTCCAAAATTAATCTGTTCACGCGAAAGAGACACGTTTCTATAATTGCTTGAATGGTCGCTGCACTGAATTTGCGGTACGGACGGTTTGAAAATTGAAGCAATGCCGACGCCCAAAATCAGTGTTGCAAAGAAAACAAAAATTCGCATATTATCTCCTTATTTATTTATTATTATCTAAGCCTCGACGGTTACGCCTTCAGTTTGCGGCGCAAGTCTGTCCATTTCTCTGCTTGCCTTTTTCATTTGGCGTTCGAGTTTCTTAATCTGTATCAAATGCTTCGGATTAAACGGCAAACTTGGGTAATAAGAATTCGATTCGTGCGTGCAAAAGCAGCCTGATTTGGCTTTCTGGCGACGCGCTTTCATCTGCGGCGAGTTCCAAGCGCCTTGAAAATTCCAATCGTAGTCGCGCAGATTACCCGTCGCTTCGAGATTTTCACACGATGAAATCGTCCCTTCGTCAAAAATCACCGCGCCCGCCGTTCCCGCGTAACAAGTCATCTGCGGCTCGCCGGTTTCTTTTGTTTTGGCAATCAGATCATGCATATAAAGGTCAATCGCGGCTTTAAAAAATCCGGCATCGCCGCCGTAATTATTCTTCAGCGCCGCGTTGCGCGTGTCGTCCAAAATCATTTGCGATAGTTGTGCATAGCGATTGTGGTCAAAATTTAATTCCGTCGGGTCGGCTGACGGCGGGCGAATGTAATTGATATTGACTTTATCGGGCTTCAAATCGTATTTCAGAAAATCGTACCAATCAAAAATCGTGTCTTCGTTTGAACGCATTACGCAGGTGCAGGTTTGAACGTCCAAATTCGGAAATTCCTTTTTCATTTCCTTAAGCGTTCGCGCCGTGTGAATCGCTTTGTCCCAACTTCCCTCTTTGCGGCGAATCTTCTCGTGCGCGTCCTTCATTCCGTCTATGCCCAGAGCAATCGTGACGTTTAGGTTTGGATTTTCCTGCAAAACACGCGTTACGTCGGGAAAAATTCTGGGATGAATTTGTCCGTTCGACATTATATAAACCGAATCGAGTTTGTTGTTGCGATAAAATGAGTTGCAAATTTCAGGCAAATCTTTGCGCGTGAACGGCTCGCCGCCAGCAAGAATCAAAACGCCGAGATTGCCGCCAAGAGTTTCGGAAATCTTTTCAATCTCCGCGGTTTTCATTTGCAGTTTTTTACGCGGACGATCATCGAGTTCATCCGTAAAAAAACAATGCGTGCAGCGCATATCACAAACTGACGTAACTAAAATGTTCAACAAAATCGGCGCAAACGGTTGCCCGATTGCTAGTTTCGCGTATCTTTTTAATAATTCTTTGGTTGTAAAATCCATTATTCCCTCAAAAATAAAAGTATTTTCTAATTTAGCTTGTCAAAGGGGCTTTCTGCAAGTTAGATTTTTTGTGTAAGTCTTTCCCAAATTCAATTCTTTTAGATGCTTCGAGACTGATATGCGTTTGTTCGAGAAATTACTTTTCATCTTCTGTTTGTTTATGCCGCTAATCTCGGCATCGGCGCAGTATCGCTTTGACTCTTGGACGACCGACGACGAATTACCGCAAAATTCCGTTTATTCGATGGCGCAGACTAGTGACGGATACGTCTGGTTTACGGGCGGCTTACACCGTCAACGGCATTTGCCCTTGACGAGGAGAAAATCACGAAGGGCGAGATGCGCGCCGGACATCGCTGATCAACAAAGAAAGATGCGAGAACGACGGCGGAATGCGTTTTGATTTCCCGCGCACATTCCGTAATCAAGGCGACTGCCTTCAGTTCGTTAATACCGGCAGATAGTCGCGGCTCGAAAACGACTGAACCCTATTGACAAAGTGTTTTATAAAACCAATTACCACGGCGAAGGCTTTGATTGCCTTCGCCATTTTTCTTTTTGGCTCATTTCCGCCATTCGCCCGGTTAAGCTAAAATCGAATTATGTTTCGTAGAGTTTACTTGGACAACAGCGCAACCACGCCGGTTGATCAGGAAGTAGTCGGCGCGATGCTTCCGTTTTTGACTGAAAAGTTCGGCAACGCTTCGAGCATCCATTTTTTCGGGCAGGAAGCGCGGGCGGCAGTTGAGCGGGCGCGTCATCAAGTCGCGGAAATTATCAACGCGCGTCCCACCGAAATTGTTTTCACCTCAGGCGGAACGGAAGCGAATAATTTAGCGATTCGCGGTCTGGTCGAGGCGAACGAAAAATACGGCAAACATATTATTACTTCGCAAATCGAGCATTCGGCGGTCAAAGAAGTTTGTCAAGACCTCGAAAAGCGCGGTTGTGAAGTAACTTACCTGCCAGTTTACGAAGACGGAATCGTCAGAATCGAAGATATAAAAAACGCGATTCGTGAAGATACGATTTTGATTTCGATTATGACGGCGAACAATGAAATCGGGACGATTCAACCGGTTGAAGAAATCGGAAAACTTGTTCGCGCCGAAAAAGCGGGAGGCAAAAAGATTTGGTTTCACACGGACGCGGTTCAGGCAATCGGGAAAACAGAGATTGATGTTGAAGAAATCGGCTGCGATATGCTTTCGATGTCAGCGCATAAACTTTATGCGCCAAAAGGCGTGGGCGCTTTGTATGTGCGGCGCGGCGTGCGGCTTCACGCGCAAAACATTGGAGGTCGGCAAGAGCGAGAACGACGCGGCGGCACCGAATCTGTTCCGCACATCGTCGCAATGGGCAAGGCTTGCGAGCTGGCGAAAAATAATTTGAACGAAACAAACGAGCGTTTGAAAAATTTGCGCGATAAATTTGAACAAACAATCGGCGAAAACATTTCCGATTTTGAATTTAACGGTGACCGGGAAAAGCGTCTGCCGCACATTTCCAATTTATCTTTTCGTTTTGTCGAAGGCGAAAGTCTGCTGATAAATCTCGATTTGCAAGGCGTGGCGGTTTCGACCGGTTCGGCGTGTTCGTCGGGTTCTTTAGAGCCTTCGCCCGTCATTCGCGCTCTCGGCAAAAACGATGAAATGGCGCGCGGCGCGATTCGATTTAGTTTCGGCAAAGACAACACGGCTGAAGATGTCGAATATGTTTTAGAAGTTCTGCCGAAAGCAATTGAAAATCTGCGAAAACTTTCTCCGATTTATTCAAATAAAGTCCTCTGCTAAAAAAGCAATTTTCGCTTTTATTCGATAAAGCATCTTTATTCGCTTTGCGTTCCGTCAACCGCCAATTATAATCTTAAAAAACTTTCTATTGAGGTGGATTATGGGTGAATTAATGTTTAAGTTGTGTTTTGTTCTCGTTGTTTTTATGTTTACTGCAGTGGATGCTTCTTCTCAAACAAAATTCGATTACCCGAAAACGAAAAAAGTCGAACAAACGGACGATTATCACGGAACAAAGATTTCAGACCCGTATCGCTGGCTCGAAGACGATAATTCAGCTGAAACGAAGGCTTGGGTCGAGGCGCAAAACAAAGTTACGTTTGCCTATTTAAATCAAATTCCCGAACGCGCAAAAATCAAAGCGCGCCTGACCGAGCTTTGGAATTATGAAAGATATTCCGCGCCGTTTGAACAGGGCGGAAAATATTTTTATACGAAAAACGACGGGCTGCAAAACCAATCGGTCTGGTATGTCGCCAAATCCGTCAAAGACGCGGGGCGCGTTCTGTTTGACCCGAATAAACTCTCAAGCGACGGCACGGTTGCCTTAAACGGTCTCTCGATTTCCGACGACGGCAATTTGCTGGCTTACGGCTTATCCGCTTCCGGCTCTGACTGGGTTGAATGGCATTTCCGCGATGTCGAAACCGGCAAGGATTTGCCGGACGTTTTGAAAGACATCAAATTTTCCGGCGCGTCTTTCACGAAAGACGGCAAAGGCGTTTTTTACTCACGCTTTCCCGCAACTGATGAAAAATCAAAACTGACCGGTCTGAATTACAATCAAAAAATTTATTATCACCGGCTCGGCACCGCGCAATCGGAAGACGTGCTTGTTTATGAGCGGGCGGACGACAAGGAAATGAGCGTCGGCGGCGGTGTGAGCGAGGACGGAAAATATCTGATTGTGTATGTTTCCAAAGGCACATCGCCGAAGAATATGATTTATTACAAAGATTTGAGTAAATCCGATTCAAAGGTTTTGCCGCTCGTTGATAAACTCGAATCGAGCTACGGTTTTATCGGCAACGACGGCGCGACGTTTTATTTTGAAACCGACAAAGACGCGCCGCGCGGTCGCGTGGTCGCGGTTGACACCTCGAAAGCGGACAAAGTATGGAAAGAAATCGTTCCCGAAGCCAAAGAAACGCTCGGCTCGGTTAGTTTTATTAACAATCAATTTGTTACAAATTACCTTAAAGATGCTTACACTCAGATTCGTATTTATGATCTGAACGGAAAGTTCGTTCGCAACGTTGACCTTCCGGGCATCGGCTCGGCAGGCGGGTTCAGCGGTGAACGCGACGACACGGAAACTTTTTACACATTTTCGAGTTACGCAACCCCGCCGACGATTTTCCGTTACGATATGAAAACCGGCAAATCGGAAGTTTTCCGCACCGCAAACGTCAAATTTAATTCCGCCGATTACGAAGTCAAACAAGTCAAATATAAAAGCAAAGACGCAACGGAAATTCCAATGTTTATCGTCCACAAAAAAGGCTTGAAAATGGACGGCACGAACCCGACTTTGCTTTACGGTTACGGCGGCTTTAACAGTTCTTTAACGCCGGGCTTTTCCGTCGCGCGTCTGGCGTGGCTGGAAATGGGCGGCGTTTACGCGGTGGCGAATTTGCGCGGCGGCGGCGAATACGGCAAGGAATGGCACGAATCGGCAATCAAATTAAAACGCCAAAACGCCTTCGATGATTTCATTGCGGCGGCTGAATATCTGATTTCCACTAAATATACGAGTCCCAAAAAACTTGCCATTCAAGGCGGCTCAAACGGCGGGTTGCTCGTCGGCGCGGTTTTGAATCAACGTCCCGAACTTTTCGGCGCGGCACTTCCCGCCGTCGGCGTAATGGATATGCTCCGCTTTCACAAATTCACCGCCGGACGCTACTGGACTTCCGATTACGGCTCGCCCGACAACCCTGAAGAATTCGCGGCGAAACGTCAAATTTAATTCCGCCGATTACGAAGTCAAACAAGTCAAATATAAAAGCAAAGACGCAACGGAAATTCCAATGTTTATCGTCCACAAAAAAGGCTTGAAAATGGACGGCACGAACCCGACTTTGCTTTACGGTTACGGCGGCTTTAACAGTTCTTTAACGCCGGGCTTTTCCGTCGCGCGTCTGGCGTGGCTGGAAATGGGCGGCGTTTACGCGGTGGCGAATTTGCGCGGCGGCGGCGAATACGGCAAGGAATGGCACGAATCGGCAATCAAATTAAAACGCCAAAACGCCTTCGATGATTTCATTGCGGCGGCTGAATATCTGATTTCCACTAAATATACGAGTCCCAAAAAACTTGCCATTCAAGGCGGCTCAAACGGCGGGTTGCTCGTCGGCGCGGTTTTGAATCAACGTCCCGAACTTTTCGGCGCGGCACTTCCCGCCGTCGGCGTAATGGATATGCTCCGCTTTCACAAATTCACCGCCGGACGCTACTGGACTTCCGATTACGGCTCGCCCGACAACCCTGAAGAATTCGCGGCGATTTATAAATATTCCCCGCTGCACAATCTTAAAAAGGGAACGAAATATCCGGCGGTTTTAGTCACCACCGCCGACCACGACGACCGCGTTGTTCCGGCGCATAGTTTCAAATACGCGGCGACTTTGCAGGAAGCACAAGCCGGCGACGCTCCTGTTCTGATTCGTATTGAAACCAAAGCCGGACACGGCGCGGGCAAACCGACGGCAAAAGTAATCGAAGAACAAGCCGATATTTACGGGTTTTTGATTAAAAATCTCGGAATGTGAAAAAATGGTAAATGGTGAATCATAAATGGTAAATGAATTTGATGAACGCCCATGGGGAAATTATACGGTTCTGGACGAAGGCGAATGCTTTAAGGTTAAGAGAATTGAAGTGCTGCCGGAAAAGCGTCTGAGCTACCAGAAACACAAACGCCGCGCCGAACACTGGTTTGTCGTGCGCGGCACGGCTAAAGTAACCTTAAACGACGAGGAAATTCTGGTCAAAACCGGCAAATCTATTGATATTGCTCTTGGCGATGCACATCGCGTTGAAAACCCGGACGCGAAAGAGCTGCTCGTTTTTATCGAAACGCAAACCGGCGACTACTTCGGCGAAGACGATATTGTCAGACTCGAAGACGATTTCGGAAGAATGGCTTGAGAATATGAATTAAAAATTATGAATTACGAGAGAAGACGTTTTGCCAAACATCAATTGCAAGGTTTGAGAAATTGCAAATGGAAAAATATTCGTAAAATAATAAACTGCAGAATTTCAGGTCTCCTCGTAATTCATAATTTCTCCGACTGCTTCCAATAAATTTTGCGTAATCAAATTCGGTTTTCTTTTCATTTTTTCAATTTCTTTCCGTCCGTAACCGGTCAAAACCAACGTGGTTTTTGTTCCCGCATTAAAGCCTAACTCAACATCAATCGCTTTATCGCCAATTGTCCAACTCTTTTCCAAATCAATTGCAAAATCTTCGGTTGCCTGCTCAATCATACCAATTTTCGGCTTGCGGCATTTGCAGTTGTCATCCGTGTTGTGCGGGCAAAAGTAAATCTGGTCGAGCGCCGCGCCCTGTAAAGCTAATTCCGAAACGAGTTTTTCGTGAATTTCGCATAAGGTGTTTTCGTCAAAATACCCGCGCGCGATTCCGGATTGGTTCGTGATTAAAATGACAAGAAAATTGTTGTTATTCAATAATTTAATTGCTTCTGCCACAAACGGAAAAATCCGCAAATCCTTGGCACGCGAAAGATAATTCACGTCTTCGCAAATTGTGCCGTCGCGGTCGAGGAAAACAGCTTTGGATTTTGGATTTGTCTGTGATTTATCCGTGTTCATCTCATGTTAATCTGTTTTTAATTTTTCTTTTGCTTTTTCAAAAACTTCCGCCGCGGAAATCCAGGTCATACAGCGATGGTCAATCGGGCATTTGCGCAGCATACACGGCGAGCATTCGACCGCGTTGCGAATAATTTCCGAACCCCAAGGCTGCGTTGTCCCTGGATTTGTCGGACCGAAAATTACAAGCGTTTTTGTTCCCAAAGCTGAAGAAATGTGCGCCGGTCCCGTATCGTTTGAAACGAGTAAATCACACATACCCAAAATCGCCGTCGCCTCGGTTAAACTGGTTTTTCCGGTTAAAATAATCGGTTTCAAACGAGATTTTTCCGCTACTTCGTTAGATATGTCCAACTCGCTGTGTGCGCCGATAAGCACGACGTTTGCGTTCAATTGGGTTTGAATTTTGTCGTTCAGCGCGGCGTAACTTTCCGTTTGCCAACGCTTTGCTTCTGAATTTGTCGAACCCGGACAAAGGACGATTAATTTTTTTGAGGAATCAACAATGTCGTTTTCTCTCAAAATTGTTCGCGCCTGAATTTTTCTTTCGTTCGAAATTTGCAAATCGAATCGCGGCTCGCTTTCTAAAACGGTTTTTGTGCCGAGAAATTTATTTTCGATCTCCGCAATCAAATTTAAATAATAAAAAACTTCGTGTTTTTGGTTTTTCCATTCGGGAATTTTTACTGCGTCCGTCAGCAAAAAACTTCTGCCTTCTTTACTGTAACCGAATCTGGCGGAGACTTTGCCGAGTTTTGTGATGAGCGCGGATTCAAAAGAGTTTGGAAACACGACGGCTAACTCGAATTCTTTTTCCCGATAGATTTCCGCTTGCGCAAGAACGGTTTTGAAGACGGATTTTTCCGGTTCAAAAACCAGAATTTCGTCGATAAAATCTGTGTCCTCGAAAATTCCTTTCGCCCACGAGCGCGTGTGCAGCGCGATTTTCGCAGATGGAAAAATGCCGTGCAGTGCGCGCAGAGCGGGAATCGTCATCACTGCATCACCGACCCAGTTTGCTCCGCGCACAACTATTTTCATAAAATAAATTTTACCGCAGAGACGCGGAGTTTTCGCAGAGAAGCGCGGAGAATTTTTCAAAACTCCGCGCTTCTCTGCGTTTTATCTCTGTGTCTCTGCGGTAAAAATTTTCCTTTTATTTTAAGTGATTTGAACGAGATTATTTTCAGAAACTAAAGACTTAGCATGCACGCCTTCGCTTCGCAAAATCTCGACTTCCTTGACGAATTCTTCGACAATATCCGCGCCGGAGACGCGGCGCATCGGAACGCCGTTTTTGAAAATCATTCCGACGTTGCGCCCAAAGGTTACGCCCAATTGCGAATCGTGCGCTTCGCCCGGTCCGTTGACGGCGCAGCCCATAATCGAAAGGTGAAGCGGCTCTTCAACGTGCGCCAGACGACGTTCAACTTCCGTTACGATTTCGACAAAATTATCAATATCCAGACGCCCGCAAGTCGGACACGCAACAACCGTAACGCCGCGCTTTCTGAGTTCCAGAGACTTTAAGATTTCCCAGCCGACGCGCACTTCTTCGTGCGGTTCTGCCGCCAAAGATACGCGAATCGTGTCGCCGATGCCTTCGTGCAGCAAAATCCCCAAACCGATTGCAGACTTAATTGTTCCGCCAAAAGCTGTTCCGGCTTCGGTTACGCCGAGATGAAAAGGGTAATCGACGATTGTCGACATCAGCCGATACGCCGCAACCATTCGATTTACGTCCGACGCTTTCAGAGAAATAATCGTTTCGGTAAAACCTAAATCTTCCAAAATTCGCACGTGCCGCACTCCCGATTCGACAATCGCTTCGGGCGTCGCCGTGCCGTATTTTTTCAACAAATCTTTTTCTAAAGAGCCGCCGTTGACGCCGATTCTGATTGGAACTTTCTGCGTTTCGCAGGCGCGCACCACTTCTCTGACTCTTTCAATTGAGCCGATATTACCCGGATTAATTCGGAGTTTATCAATTCCGGCTTCGAGCGCCATCAAAGCTAATTTGTAATGAAAATGGATGTCGGCAACCAGCGGAGCATTCGTTCGTTTGCGAATTTCTTTCAGGGCAATCGCGGCATCTTTGTCAGGAACGGCGACGCGGACGATTTCGCAGCCTGCCGCAACCATTTCTTCGATTTGCCGAATCGTTCCATCAACATCGGTCGTGTCGGTTTTCGTCATTGATTGAACCGCGACCGGCGCGCCGCCGCCGATTTGTATATCACGAACCATTACCGCTTTGGATTTTCTTTTCATAACTTTCAAAAAGTATTATAGCGTTTGTGAAATAAAAACCACTATCACAAACGCTATAAAGTTATTACATTTTTCTCGACGTTTATCTGAAGAATCTTGAAACGTCGTTGAAAATCGTGAACACCATCAACAGCACAATCGCCGCTAAACCAACGAGCTGAATTTTTTCTTTTACTGCCATCGAGAGCGTCAAGCCAAACAGCCCGAGAAAACCTTCGATTGCCAGAACCATAATCTGCCCGCCGTCGAGCATCGGAATCGGCAGCAAATTAAAGACGCCTAAATTTAGGCTAATCAAACCCAAAATAAAAAGTAAGCCTTCAAACCCGGCGCTGTTGGCGATTTGCGAGATAATTTGCACGATTCCAATTGGACCGGAAAAAGTTTCCCCCGCCGAGCGTTCGCCTTTGGAAACTTGTCCGAAAGCCTTTCCGGTCATTCGCAAAATTTCCATATTCGAGTTCCAGGCAAATGCGGCGGATTGAGCGATGCCGACTCGTTCACGCGCTTTGGCGTATTGATTGCTGAATCCGATACCAATCTTTGGCACATTGTCTTCACCGATTTTGGCGTTCGCCGTAATTTCCTGTGCCTGGTCGTTACGGTTGATGCGCAGCTTAATCGGATTCGCCCCATTGTCAATAATTTTCTGGCGGGCGTCGGCACGATTGCGCACAGGATTACCGTTTATCGAACTTATTAAATCGCCTTTTTGCAGACCGGCTTCGGCGGCGGGCATTCCTTCCTGAACCAAATCAACGACGACCGGCTCGGTTTCGCCTTCGGGTTCAAAATCAAGAAGTCCGATCGTATTCCCGCCTTCGGTCTTTTTTGTCGGTGAAATCGTGAGCGGAATGCGCTGACCGTTTCTTTCGACGACAATCGGAATTTCTTTTTCGGGCGAAAGCATCGAATCGTTTTGAACGCGCTGCCACGTCGGACTTTCCGTGCCTTCAAAAGCGACGATTCGGTCGCCCGGCAGGATTCTCGCTTTTTCCGCCGCGCCGCCCGCTTTTACATATTCGACAATCGGCGAAGGCGTTGCGGGAACGCCATTAATCAAGGCAAGCGCAAAAGGAATTGCCAGAGCAAGCATAATATTCATAAACGGTCCGCCGACCATCACGAGAAATTTCTGCCAGCGCGGACGCAGTTCGTAAAGCTCTGATTCCGGCACGACTTCAGCTTGATTATCCGCGCCTTCGAGCGCTCCGCTTCCCTCGTCGCCATAAAGTTTGACATACGCGCCGAGCGGAATCGCGCTGATGCGGTAATCCGTGTGTCCGACCTTAAAGCCCCAAATGCGCGGACCCAAACCGAAAAACGAATAAGCGTCAACGCGAATGCCCAGCAGTTTGGCGACAATGAAATGTCCGAACTCGTGGATGTTGATGGCGATTCCGAGAACGAAAACGACCGCTAAAATTCCGATTAAAATACTCATTTATAAAATCTCTCTTTTTAATTTCAGGCTGAAACGTTAGAGCGTTTCCGCCTGCTCCAAGTTGCAATCTAAAGTGTAAAACCCGCCTTTGTCAAACGCAAATTTCACGACGGCAAATCGGCAAATTTAATTTTCGGTGTAAACAAATCCGGTCAAATTTTCGCTGATGATTTTCTAAACGGCGACCGTTTGTGCTGCCAAATGCAACGCCGCTTGTCTCGCTTGATTATCACATTCTAAAACAGTTTCCAGATTTGTTACAGGTTTCGTTTCGTGTTCGTTCATCACCTTTTCGATGATTTTCGGAATGTCGGACAGTTTAATTTTGTTGTCCAAAAACGCCTGCACGGCGATTTCGTTGGCGGCACTCATTGCGGCGGGCAAAGTTCCGCCGGTTTTTAATGCCCGGTAAGCCAAAGCGAGACACGCAAATTTTTCTAAATCCGGTTCTTCAAAGTTCAATTGCGCGAGTTTGGTTAAATCGAGCGGCGCAAGTTCCGACTGTTTGCGGTCGGGAAAAGTCAAAGCGTATTGAATCGCGTGGCGCATATCGGTTACGCCCATCTGCGCGATTATCGAGCCGTCAATCAGTTCAATCAAAGAATGAACGATTGATTCGGGATGAACCAGAACCGAGATTTCATCAGCCGAAAAACCGAACAGCCAGCGCGCTTCGATGACTTCCAAACCTTTGTTCATCAAAGTAGCCGAGTCAATCGTAACCTTATCGCCCATTTTCCAACTCGGATGATTCAAGGCTTGTTCGACCGTTGCGCTTTCGATTTCCTGCTTAGTTTTTGTGCGAAAAGGTCCGCCACTCGCCGTTAAAATCAAACGTTTGACTTCAGCGCGTTTTTCACCGCGCAGGCATTGGTGAATCGCGTTGTGTTCGGAATCTACCGGCAAAATTTCGGCGTTGTTTTCACGCGCTGCTTTCGTCATTAATTCGCCCGCCATAACAAGCGTTTCTTTATTGGCAAGCGCAACCGTTTTTCCTGTTTCCAAAGCGCGCAGCGTCGGCACGAATCCGACCGCGCCGACCGTCGCCGAAAACACAATTTCGGCTTCGTCGTGCGTCGCGGCTTCAATCAAACCTTTTGCGCCGACGACAATTTTTGGAGTTTTAATTTTGGAACTTGAAATTCTGCGAAGCAAATCTTCCGCACAATTTTCCGTTTCGACTGCGACGAGTTCCGGCTTGAAACGCTCAACTTGTTCGGCAAGTTTTTCCGTATTTCGTCCTGCGCCGAGCGCTACGACGCGAAATTCATCGCGCAAAAATTCGATGACCTTCAGCGTATTGCAGCCGATTGAACCTGTTGAACCTAAAATAGAGATTGAGCGCATAAAAAACGAAATAACAGATTAGCACAAAATTTACCTGTTAAATAAATTCGGCGTTTCGACACATTTTATTTGATGTTTGACAGTAGATTTTATTCCTCACGCTGCTAATTCTTTTAACCGAAATAAATTACTTGCAGAAAAAAGTAACCAAAGGCAATTTTGTAGTGTCTATACATATAAGCGGCAAAACTCGCCGAATAAAATTTCAATGAGTTTAACCGTCTAGAGATTTTACTCAGGAGATGAAAAATGAAGAAATTATTAACATTATCAATGCTTTTGACTTCAATTGCTTTTACGGCATTTTCAACCGAAGCAAAAACGACCGCCGCAAATAGCGTTGCGGCGCCGCAAATCCAAATTCAAGTGGGACAAAACAGACGTAACAATCGTCGTTATAATCGTCGCGCCCGTGTTGTCAACAGCGTTCGCAACGTTCGGGTCGGCAGACGTATTTACCGCGAAACTTATCAGACCAGATATCAAGCGAACGGTAGAGTTACTACTCGACTTATCAGCCGCGTGTATATCGGTCGCTATTAATTTTCAAGAAAAGAGTTTTGAGCGGGAATCTACTCTCTCCTTCCGCTTTTTCTACTTTAAATCTTTTTCGGCAAACGCCTGCGCCACTTCCAGGTAATTTCCCGCTTCTTGTTTTTCTTTTAACCAACTGTCGAATTCCTCGGATTTGTTTTTCGGAATGCTCAAAGTTTGCCACTCGGAAGAGCGAAAATGTTTTGCCAAAAGCGTTATTTGTCCAACGTGCGAAGCCGTGTGCATCATTGTACGCGTTATCGCTTTAATAACCGTAAAATCTTCGCCGCGAATCTGAACGATTTTGTTCAAATCCTCCGTTTTCAATGATTTAAGCGATTCAAAAAGAATTCGAAAACCGTTTTCCCACAATTTCAATAAACTCTCGCGCGTGTCGGTTTCCGTAATAAATTCCGAATCCCGATTTCTGTCCGGCTTTTCGCCGTCTGTCGTCAAAAAGTTCATCCAGCGCGAGCGGAGATTTCCGCCGATATGTTTCACAATTGCCGCAATCGAGTTTGATTCTTCGTCAATCGTTCTAAAAAATTCTTCGTCCGACACTTGCTGCAACGCTTTTTCGGCAAGTTTTTTGTATGCGCGAAGAGCGGTGACAGATTCGTCAAGAAAGTTTTGTAAAGTTTGTTCCATAGCTTTAAATTTTTTGTTAAAATTTGTTGGCAACCTTTTGCCGACAAAAAGTATCGGAAAGTCTCATATCAATAACCCGAATAGTTTAACCCCAAGTTTGAAAAATTTTTAGTTTGATTTTTTGTCTTCCGCAAGGGTTTTTGCGTTTTCTCAAGAAATTCGGGTATTTGTTTTTTTCTCACCTTTTGTTTTGTAAACTTCCTGTTTATCGTTAATTTGTATTCGGCAAAATTGTGTCTTTTTCGGGAAGTTTATCATATTTATTTTTCGTGTCAGACCGCAATTTGTCTGCTTAACCAACAACTGGAAATTGTCCGCTATTTTACCAAAGGAGACCGATAATCGATGTATTTTTACGCCGCTAAAAAATTGTCAAAGTTTGCAGCCATTTTATTTTTACTGTTTTCTGTTTTTACCGGAAGCAATTTTGCTCAAAACCCGAATGCATCTCCCAGAGGACTTGCTCGCGGGCAGGCAGCTATTGATAAATTAGGCAGCCGTCTGCCGGCAGTTGCTCAAAAACACGGCAAATCGTCTGACGAACTGCGCAAATTGTTTTTGGAAGATTGGACTTTGCATATAGATGATTCGGACGCTCTGCTCTATATTGACGACGCGACCGAGGATTTTCAAGTTATAGAAAGCGCCGCGGCGCCGGTGACGTCAGGAGCCGCGCCTTTTTCATACGAACAGACATTTCAACTGCACAGCCGCCCCGGTGCAAATCGGGTTATCTATCTCGATTTCAACGGTCACGTAACGTCCAATACTGCCTGAAATACAAATTATACGAGCGGGCAACCGATAAATTCTGCCCCGTTCAGCCTCGACTCCGACCCGAACACTTTTACGACGCAGGAACAAGATGCGATTCAATACATCTGGCAGCGAGTGGCGGAAGATTACGCACCGTTTAATGTAGATGTTACGACGCAAGACCCTGGTGACGCGGCTATTTTCCGCAGCAGTTCTTCAGATTTGGTTTACGGTACGCGCGCCGTTATCAGTCCGACGAATTTCACGGGCAGCAGTATCGGCAGCATCGCTTATGTCGGCGCTTTCAACGGCGTCGGCTCAAGTTACAAACCGGCTTTCGTAATGACTTCCGGTCTCGGAAACAGCGAGAAAAATATTGCCGAAGCGACTTCGCACGAAGTCGGGCACAACCTCAATTTGAGTCACGACGGAAAAACCAATACCGACGGCACAACGACCGGATATTATTCCGGTCATGGCGATTGGGCGCCGATTATGGGCGTCGGTTATTACAAACCAGTTACGCAATGGAGCAAAGGCGAATATCCGGGTGCAAATCAATTGCAGGATGATGTGGCTGTGATACAAACTTATGGAATTCCCGTGATTGCTGACGATTACGGTAATACAAACGCCTCCGCAACCGTTTTAAACGGCAGCAGCATCAGCGCGTCAGGCGTAATTACGACCCGAAGCGATGTTGATGTTTTTCAATTTTCAACAGGCGACGGTACAGTTACAATCAACGTAAATCCTGCGCCTCGTGGTGGAAATCTGGATATTCAGGCGCGGATTTCCGACGCCCAAGGCAACGTTATAGCGATTATTAATCCGGCGGGTTTGCCTGCTGTCATCAGTGAATCTTTATCCGCCGGCGTTTATTATCTGACAATTGACGGTCTCGGCGTGGGCGATTTGACGACCGGTTACTCGGATTACGCAAGCATCGGACAATACAGTATTTCAGGAACGGTTCCCGTCAGCGGGGCGCAAGCGCCGGTCGCCGCAGTTTCGGCAAATCCAACATCGGGCACGACACCTCTGACGGTCAGTTTTTCAAGCGTTAATTCTTCGGACGCGGACGGTACAATCGTCAGCTATTCGTGGAATTTCGGCGATGGAGCAAACTCGACCGAGCCGAATCCGATTCACGTTTATAATTCAGCCGGAACATTTACGGCAGTTTTGACGGTTACCGATAGCAGTGGTCTGACCGATACGGACAGTGTTGTTATTACGGCGAATGGGGCTGCTAATCAATCGCCTGTCGCAATTGCCGGAGCAGACAAAACGTCGGGCAACGCGCCTCTGACCATTAATTTTTCGAGTCAAGGCTCAAACGACACGGACGGAACGATTGCGAGTTATTCATGGAACTTCGGCGACGGAACGTCTTCAAACCTAGCCAATCCGTCGCATATTTATAATACTGCCGGAAATTACACGGCGACTTTAACCGTTACCGACAACAACGGCGCGACAGGTTCGAGCAGCATTTCCATTACTGTTCAACAAGCGCCGAGCGTAGCAATTTTCGTAAAAAGCATCTCGATGTCGCTTGTTACCAGTGGGCGCAATACATCCGCGCGCGCTGTAATCACAGTCCATGACGGCAACGGCGCACCGCGTTCCAACGTAACCGTTACCGGAAACTGGAGCGGTTTAACGACAGGCAGTTTTACAGGAACAACTAATGCGAACGGTCAGGCGACGATTACTTCAGCCTCGACCAGAAAAAGTGGTTCATTCACCATAAATGTTACAAACCTTTCAGCTTCGGGATACACATACAATCCGAATCAGAACGTTGTAACGAGTGCTTCTATCTCAAATTAAGATAGAACAAATTCAAACGAAAAAAGGATGTCCAATTAAATTTGGACATCCTTTTTTATTACAATAAATTTACCAATTCTGCTCAATTATCTGAAGCGACAAGTTTTTTTTAGTAACGCTGATTACAATTTAAAAATCCAGGCTCGATTTGTGCTAATCGGTCCCGTTTCGCGTGTGCCGTTTCCATAACCGCCAACAATCAAAGCTCGTTCATCGTCAACAAGTGTAACGGTCGCGTAATGAAGCGGGATGCCGAATTCGCCTGCCGTTTTCGTAAAAGTATTGGTCAACGGGTTAAAAACTTCTGCCTGTTCGCCGCCGCCGCCGACAAATACATTTCCGTCTTTGAGCAAAACAGCCGTTCCGTCAATTTTGAAACGCGCAAAATTCGTATCGCCTGTCGGGGTAAATTGATTTGTCGCCGCGTCAAAAATTTCCGCGCTTTTGTGTTGTCCGCGCCAATCCCGCTCGTCAGAGCCGCCAAAAATTAAAACTCGACCGTCCGCGAGTAAAATTGAATCGTGTTTATAGCGCACGACATTCATCACTTTGGTCAAAGAAAAATTGTTTGTTTTCGGGTCGAAAATCTCCGCGCTCGACAAAATCTGCCCGCGATTTACTTCGCCCCCCGTCAGCAAAATTCGCCCGTCCGCTAATTTTGTCGCCGTGTGGACTGAACGTGCGTTGCGCATTTTCCCGATTAAAGTGAAAGTATTGTTTTGTGAATCGAAAATTTCGGCTTCGCTCAAGTTCTCTTTTCCGTCAAAACCACCGGTAATTAAAACTTTGCCATTTTCCAAAAGCGTTGCGGTATGACCGGAACGGCGGCGATTCAAATTTCTAATCGCGGTAAATTTTTCGGTCTTCGGGTCATAAATCTCCGCGCTCATTTCCGGCACATCACGATTTGACCAACCACCGATGAGTAAAACTTTTCCGTTCGGCAAAAGCGTCGCCGTATGGCTGACGCGCTCGACGCTCATTTTGTTTTTTGCTCGCGCGAAATTATTCATCTTCGGGTCGAAAATATCGGCAACGTCAAAGAACACGCCGTTGCGCTCCATTCCGCCCGCGATTAAAATCTTTCCGTCATTCATACGAGTCGCCGTATGCGACGCTCTCGCTTCGTTCAACTTGCCGATTTCGGTAATCTTTCCATAGGTTTGCGTCGCCTGAGAACCTGCAACACCGGCGGATTTTTCCTGAGCCGAACAGTTTGTCGCAAAACTAACAAAAATCCCCAGAACCACGCTCAAACAAAATTGATAAAACATAATTTTTCTCCTTTGTTAAGATAACACCACAAAGGCAAATTTTTGTGACATTTTTATTTCTTTACGATTTGCTCTGAGAGTTTTGCTTATGAATTTTTACTCGTGAAGCCGCTTCTGCTCTTTCAATTATTTCCTGTTCGCCGGTTTCCATGTTTTTGAGCGTAACTTTATTTTCGGCAAGTTCGCTCTCGCCCAAAACGCAGACGAACGGAACATTAATTTGTGAAGCGTATTTGAATTGCTTGCCGAGTTTGTCGGCTTCGGGATAAACGAGAACGCGCAATTTCTGTTGTCTTAATTCACCGGCGAGCTTAAGCGATTCGCCGATTGAATCTTCGTTCCAGACGGTTACAAGAACATCCGCCGAACTATCGCCCAACTCCTTAGGAAACATTCCGCGTTCTTCCATCACGACCAGAATCCTTTCCAAACCGAGCGAAAAACCACACGCGGGAATTTGTTCTTTGCCGAACATTCCGATTAAACCGTCGTAACGCCCGCCGCCAGCGAGACTTCCCGAAAAATCGGAACTTGTTAAAACAATTTCCATAATCGTACCTGTGTAGTACGACAAGCCACGAGCAAGATTTGGATCAATTTCTATTCTTTTATAAACATATTGATTTTTGATGAATTTAAGAATTTTTTTTAACTCTGAAATACCTTTCTCTCCTTCTTCATTTTCTGAAGTAAAGCCAGCTATACGTTCAAAAGTAATATCATTTATTTTTTCTGGAGAATGTTGAGTAAAATTAAATTCGTCATTGTGTTTACTAGATGTACTTGCGTATGCTTTTTCTAGTTCAAGTTCAATATTTTCAATTCTATCTTTAAGGTCTTTTTTTTGCCTTTTATAAATGCTCAAAATGAATTTCATCAGTTTTAATACACTGTCAACTGAAATACTCATTTGTTGAAGCTCTTTAGCTACAGCTTCTGCACCAATTTTATCGAACTTGTCCAAAACAACAAGCGTATTTATGTGCTGTTCAGTTGGAATGCCAACAGCTTTCAAAATTCCCGTTAAAATTTCTTTGTGATTCAATTTGATAACAAAATCACTAAATCCCAACCTCAGCAAAATCTCACCCACTGCCGCGCAAAGTTCTGCTTCGACAATCATCGAACTCGAACCAATGACGTCAACGTCGCATTGATAAAATTCCCGAAAGCGTCCACGCGCCGGACGGTCGGCTCGCCAGACAGGTTGGATTTGATAGCGTTTGAAAAATTTCGGTAAGTCGTTTTTGTGTTGGGCGATAACACGCGCGAGCGGAACGGTTAAATCGTAACGCAGGGCGAGGTCGGACGAATCTTTTTCGGACGTGCTTTGTTCGAGTTTTTCACCGCGCTTGAGGATTTTATAAATCAGTTGATTTCCCTCTTCGCCGTATTTGCCCGTCAAAGTTTCAAGATTTTCAACCGCCGGTGTTTCGAGCGGCTCAAAGCCGTAGGATTCGTAAACTTCTTTGATAATACCGATGACGTATTCGCGGCGCCTGATGTCGGCGGGAAGAAAATCGCGCATTCCGCGCGCCGGTTGTGTTTTGCTCATAACTTAAGTTTTACAATTTCAGTAATAGAAAAGGCAGTCAACGAGATGACTGCCTTGTAAATTTTGATTTTACATTAGAACGCTTATTTTCATAAGAACGAATAGTTAACGTAGAAAACAATGGCGTTGAAATCTGGATTGTTGATTTTTCCGCCGATATTTCCGTTTGATATGTGGAAATATTTGTAGCCGAAATTGACGGCGCGATTTTCCGAGAGCATATAGATCAGACCGCCGCCGAAATCGCTCGCAAAAATACTTATTCGCCTCTTTGAAAATACATCCCGCCGTAAACCATATTTGTGTTATATCCAACGTTTAGAGGCGCGGTGTAGCCGTTCGACAAATGATGATATTTATAGCCGATAAAATAGCTTTTGGTTTCCGACTTCCGAATCTCAATACCGGCGCCGAATTCAGGCATAAGCTGAAAGCGATTTCCGATTTTGTCTGGCTGTAAGGGCGAGCGATTGTCGGGAAATTTTTTGTTAAACAATGCTAAGCCAAAGCCTCCGGCTATAAACGGCTGTATTTTCTTACTGTTTCGCCAGTTAAACTGTAGACCAACCGGAGTAAAGCCGACTCCAAAGACGGTTTTGCGGTCGCCGACAGTTGCTGTTGTCGTCGGCGAAGTTTGCACGAGTCGTCTCTCGCGGTAGTTGACTATAATAAGCGGGTTAAAATCTATGTAATATCTGAGCCGATGACTCGGATTATTTTTGGTCGTCCAGGCGTGGCGAATGCCGAATAACACGACGGGCGCTTTTTGCGATTCTCCTTTTAAATCCTTGTGAACGGTAAAAGAACCGGCGTAGAAGCCCCATTCTTTGTTGCTTGATCTGGTTTGTTTTTCGTATTGGTTTTTGGTTTCGGGTCGGACGAGAGAAGAGGAAAAGTCGTCTGATTTGCTTTGTTTTGATGAAAAATCGGTTGCTTTCGTTGTGAAAGCAGATTCTTTTTCAATGTTTTTTGTCGAATTTTTAATACTGTTTGTTGAATTTTGCGCCTGAACGTATGTAAATCCAAAAATCATAATAATGAGCCACAGCCTAATGCTGCGGCTCAGACCGGATAAATTCATTTATATTATTACTCCCTGATCACCTTGATTATTGCTTATAAATTTTAGAAAGCTCTGTGTAATTCTGCCAAAAGCGAGCCAGATTGTAAATCTCCTCGTTTGTTAATTGGCGTTTAACTCGCGCCGGAGTTCCCATCACGAGCGAGCGCGGCGGAATTTCCGTGCCGGGCGTCAGAAGCGAACCGGCAGCGACGAGCGAGTTTCTCCCGACGCGAACGCCATCCAGAACAATCGCACCGATGCCGATTAAACAACCCGTTTCAATATGGCAACCGTGCAGCGTTACGCGATGACCGAGCGTTACTTCGTCTTCGATAATCGTCGGATGCGTTTTGCTCGAAACGTGAATAATGCTTCCGTCCTGAATGTTCGTGCGTTTTCCGATGTGGATAAAATTGACATCGCCGCGCAAAACCGAGCCGAACCAAACGCTGGAATTTTCGTCGATTTCCACATCGCCGATAACCGTCGCGTTTTCAGCCACAAAAACGCTTTCGTGAATTTTCGGACGAAGATTTTGGAAATGCCTGATCATTTAAAAATTATCTGGTTTCTTTATAAACCACGCCGTTTTTCATCACGAAAACAGTGCGTTCCATTCGGCGAATATCTTTTAGCGGGTCATTTGGAACGGCAACGATGTCGGCATATTTCCCAACAGCGAGCGAACCGACGTTTTTGTCCGTTCCGAGCAGTTTCGCCGCATTCATTGTACCGGCGACGATTGCATCGAGCGGGCGCATTCCGCCCCATTCGACCATCAGCGTAAATTCGTGTCCGTTCGTGCCGTGCGGAATTACACCTGCATCCGTGCCGAGCGCAATTGTAACGCGGTTGGCGACGGCAAATCTGATTCCTTTACGCATC
Organism: Acidobacteria bacterium 28-9; assembly: GCA_002050355.1. GTDB lineage: Bacteria > Acidobacteriota > Blastocatellia > Pyrinomonadales > Pyrinomonadaceae. Next base: position 34,487 of record MWYY01000059.1, on the reverse strand, counting down.
GCACCAGCGGCAGCAAGCGCCTTTTCCGCGCGCAGACCTTTCAGCACGCCGCTTTTTGCAAGACGTTCGACTGTTTCGCCAGCCATTAAAGTCGGCACGAGAACAGTTCCTTTTTCCGCCATCAGACGCGCGCCTTCTTCGTCGAGAAAAGAACCATGTTCGATTGAGGCGACGCCGGCGCGTGTTGCGATTTTTATGCCTTCCGCGCCGTGCGCGTGCGCGGCGACTTTGCGTTCGTCGAGTTTCGCCGCTTCGTCAACGATTGCCTTTACTTCTTCAAAAGTGTATTGCGTCGTGCCGACCGCGTCGCCTTCGGAGAGAACGCCGCCGGTCGCGCAGATTTTTATCAAATCCGCGCCGTATTTTACCTGGTACCGCACGGCGGCGCGCACTTCTTCCACGCCGTTGGCAATTCCTGTTTTATAATCGCCGTCAAAAAGTCCGGGTCTAAAACCGTTTTCATCGCAATGTCCGCCCGTAATTCCCAGCGAATGCGCCGCAGTTAAAATTCGCGGTCCGGTAATCCAGCCTTCGTTTATCGCCTTTCGCAACGCCAAATCCTGAAAATCCGACGCGCCGACGTTTCGAATCGAGGTAAAACCGCTGAGGAGAGTTTTCTCCGCATTGCCAACACCTAAAATTGCGCCGAATGATTCATAATCACGCGCAATCGAATTTTGCCCTTCCGGGTCGCCGAGAACGCGCCCGATGATATGCGTGTGCGCGTCAATAAAACCAGGCAGCAGAGTCGCATCGCCGAGGTCAATAACTCTTGCGCCGCCGGGAATTCTCGCCGCATTCATTGTACCGGCGACGATTGCATCGAGCGGGCGCATTCCGCCCCATTCGACCATCAGCGTAAATTCGTGTCCGTTCGTGCCGTGCGGAATTACACCTGCATCCGTGCCGAGCGCAATTGTAACGCGGTTGGCGACGGCAAATCTGATTCCTTTACGCATCGCACCAGCGGCAGCAAGCGCCTTTTCCGCGCGCAGACCTTTCAGCACGCCGCTTTTTGCAAGACGTTCGACTGTTTCGCCAGCCATCAAAGTCGGCACGAGAACAGTTCCTTTTTCCGCCATCAGACGCGCGCCTTCTTCGTCGAGAAAAGAACCATGTTCGATTGAGGCGACGCCGGCGCGTGTTGCGATTTTTATGCCTTCCGCGCCGTGCGCGTGCGCGGCGACTTTGCGTTCGTCGAGTTTCGCCGCTTCGTCAACGATTGCCTTTACTTCTTCAAAAGTGTATTGCGTCGTGCCGACCGCGTCGCCTTCGGAGAGAACGCCGCCGGTCGCGCAGATTTTTATCAAATCCGCGCCGTATTTTACCTGGTACCGCACGGCGGCGCGCACTTCTTCCACGCCGTTGGCAATTCCTGTTTTATAATCGCCGTCAAAAAGTCCGGGTCTAAAACCGTTTTCATCGCAATGTCCGCCCGTAATTCCCAGCGAATGCGCCGCAGTTAAAATTCGCGGTCCGGTAATCCAGCCTTCGTTTATCGCCTTTCGCAACGCCAAATCCTGAAAATCCGACGCGCCGACGTTTCGAATCGAGGTAAAACCGCTGAGGAGAGTTTTCTCCGCATTGCCAACACCTAAAATTGCGCCGAATGATTCATAATCACGCGCAATCGAATTTTGCCCTTCCGGGTCGCCGAGAACGCGCCCGATGATATGCGTGTGCGCGTCAATAAAACCAGGCAGCAGAGTCGCATCGCCGAGGTCAATAACTCTTGCGCCGCCGGGAATTCGGACGCTTTCACGTCTTCCGACGGCGACGATTTTATCGTCTGTTATGACGACCGCTCCGTTTTTTATCGGCTCTGCGCCCGTTCCGTCAATAAGCTGCGCGGCTCGCAAAACGATTGTGCCTTTTCCGCGCCGCTCGCCGGGCGCGCCTTGCTGCGCGTGTGTTACGCAAATCTGGCAGACAAAAATTAAGACAAACATCAAAGCGATTTTGATTTTCGACATCGTTTCTCCTTCGGCTTTATATTTTATAAATACTCCGCCGATTATAATCGCGTGCAAACGGCAAAGACAACTGCCAAAGGGACTTTCTCTTTCATCACGATTCGTGGCAAAATCTAAACAATTTTAGATTTTAGATATTGTTATTATGTCAAAGAAGCTGAAAATTTTAATTTCGCAGGCAGTCTGCGCGAAGAATTACACAACGATCGAGTTTTGAAGGTTGCGATTGAAAGCGCGAAAAACGCTGGGTGAAGTCGAAGTAATCGTAAAAGCAACGTCGAATATAGGCAACCGGTAAAAGGCATAAAAAGCCAAATGAGTTTTTACGTTCTAACAATCGAAAGGAGTTTTACGGTGACAATTCTCGGCTTAATGTTATTCAGTGAAGGCAATGTTTCTTTCGGTCTTTACGAAATTAAGAGAAGTTTGACTCCCTTAGGTTGGGCGGTAGTTATGGTTTTTCTGATTGCTTTGATTTTCGCGCTTATTTATTTAACCGCAAAGATTCTAAAAAAACCAAAATCAAAATGATTGATTTACGAAGCGACACAGTTACAAAGCCAACCGCCGAAATGCGGCGAGCGATGGCGAAAGCCGAAGTCGGCGACGACGTTTACGCGGAAGACCCGACGGTAAATTTATTGCAGCAAAAAGCTGCCGATATTTTTGGAAAAGAAGCCGCGCTGTTTGTCCCGACCGGCTCGATGGGGAATCAAATCGCTGTCAAGCTGCACACCAAGCCGGGCGATGAAATTATTATCGAAGAACGCGGACATATTTTCAATTACGAAATGGGAACGCCTTCGGTAGTCGCGGGCGTTTTGATTCGTCCGGTGAAAAGCGCTTCGGGAAGCGGCATTTTAACTTGGGCGGAAATCGAATCCGCTTTACACATCAACCAACCGTATTACGCTTGCCCGACCGGTTTGATTTGTTTGGAAAATTCACACAATCTCGCGGGCGGAACTGTAATGACTGCCGAGCAATGCGCGGAAATTTGCGACAGGGCGCACGCGCTTGATTTGCCCGTTCATCTGGACGGCGCAAGAATTTTTAACGCTTCAACTGCTTTGAATGAATCGGTTGCAGAGCTTTCCAAAAACTGCGATTCGGTTCAGTTTTGTTTGTCGAAAGGTTTGGGTGCGCCGGTCGGTTCTATGCTTTTGGGCAAACGAGATTTTATCGAAGAAGCGCGCGTCTGGCGCAAACGCCTGGGCGGCGGAATGCGGCAAGTCGGAGTTTTAGCGGCGGCTGGTTTGATTGCTTTGGAAGAAACGCCGAAAATTTTGAACGTTGACCACGAAAACGCCCGAATGTTAGCCGAAGGTGTGGCAAATTTGAAAGGCGTTTTGATTGACGCGGAACGGGTTGCTACGAACATTGTGATTTTCAACATTTCAGACGCGAATCTTTCGTCCAGTGAAATTTGTGCAAAATTAAAAGAGCACGGAATTCTAGCTTCGCCGTTCGGAAATTCGATTCGGATGGTTACGCATTACGACGTTTCGCGTAAAGATGTTGAAACAACTTTGCGAGCTTTAAAGAAAATAATTCAGCAATTTTAGAGTCAAAAAATCTACTGACTACCGACTACCAATGATAATCGCTATTGACGGACCTTCAGGCGCGGGTAAATCCACGCTTGGCAAAATGTTAGCCAAAGAATTGGGCTTGCTTTATCTCGACACGGGCGCAATGTATCGTGCTGTCGGGTTGGCTGTTTTGGAAAAAGGAATAAATTTTGACGATAATGAAAAAGTTTCGGAAATTGCTGCTGATACAAATATTGAACTTGTCGGCGAGCCGGAAAATCAAAAAGTGTTTTTAGACGAGCGCGACGTTTCCGCCGAAATCCGCACGAATGCGGTCGGACAAGCGGCTTCGATTGTTTCGACAATTTCACAGGTGCGAAAAATTCTTGTCGAACATCAAAGAACGCTTGGAGAAAATTCTGAAAAAGGCTGCGTTTTGGACGGGCGCGATATTGGAACAATTATTTTTCCTAATGCGGACGCGAAATTTTTTCTAACCGCGAAACCCGAAGCCAGAGCGCGTCGGCGTTACGAAGAAGATTTGAATAAAGCACATATCACAACTTATAAAGAAACGCTTGCGGAAATAAACTTACGCGACAAACGCGACGTTTCGCGCGCAGACTCGCCTCTGACGATAAGCGAGGACGCAGTTGTGATTGACACGAGCGAGCTTGATTTGCGGGAAGTTTTTGAACAAATGATGAGCGTCGTGCGTGAAAGTCAAAATGCAAAATCTAAAACTACTTAAATTTACATTCAAACGAGAAACGGTTTGGATTTTATTATTCGGGCTTTTTCCGTTGCTGTCCGGTTTAGTATTTTACATTGTTATCTTAATTTTCCGTCTAATTTGACTTAAAATTGCACAGTCGTTAAGATTGCAATTCGTTCTTTTTATGCTCCCGTAGCTCAGTTGGATAGAGCAACAGCCTTCAAACTAAAAAGGAGCCTGTGCGGGGAATTAGTAACTCGCACAGTGGAGAGTGCTATATCGGTGAATATCTAAGGGAATTTTTTATAAAATTCCTATGACAACACCGAGGCAACTTAGTGAAAGCCTTTGAAATAAGTCGAAATGATAAATCATCACACGAAAAACAAAGGCGATTTGGGAGTTGCGAAGGCTTACTGTGATTTGGTTGAAAAAGGATTCGTAGTTTTGTTTCCAGCAACCGAACACGCGCCGTTTGATTTGGCGGCTTATAAAGACAATCGTTTTATAAGAATTCAAGTCAAATATCGCCGAGCCGTAAATGGTTCAGTTCAAATACCGATGAAAAGTTGGTGGGCTGACATTAACGGTTCGCACGGCAAGCAAATTGATAAATCACAGATTGACGTTTTTTGCGTTTATTGTCCTGACACCGACAAGTGTTATTACTTTAAGCCGGAAACGGTCGGCAAGTGTTTTACGATTCGCATCGCAACACCTAAAAACAATCAGGCAAAAGGTATAAATTTTGCAGATGATTACACCGAGGCGCCGTAGAGACTATACGCACTCAGACTGAAATGTCTAAGATATAGTCCAGACTTTCAACATATTTTCTTCGGAAAATGTGGCTTGGGAAACCAAGTGAGGTAAGCTAAGCTGTGGGTCGCACGTTCGAGTCGTGCCGGGGGCATTTCAATTTTGGGTTTGCGATTGTTGTTTTTCAAAATTACGAGAAATTTCAAACTTTCCTTTCGCCGTTGAATAAAATAAAAAATCTCATTCCTACAAGTCCGCTTGCGGAAATGTCAATCGTTTTGCTGTGCGCGCTGGCGGTTGAATGGTTGATACTTCCCTTTACAAAAAATCCTTTTATTTTTGCGCTGCCGATTTTTGTTGCAGTCGCGGTTATTTATTTTTCGCAGCGCCGAAAAAATGAATCGTTAAGAGAAATCGGTTATCGGTTCGATAATTTTCTGGAATGTTTTCGCCTGCTCGCTCTGCCGATGCTGGCGTTTTTTATTACGCTGACAATTTTGGGCTGGACGCTCGGAAGTTTGCGGTACAATGATTTATTCGGCTCGGCTTTTTTTAGAAAATACATCTGGCTCTTCGTTTGGGGGTTGATTCAGCAACACGCGCTGCAGGCGTTTTTTAATCGCCGAGCGCAGGAGATTTACGGTAAAGGATATTTGAGTGTTTTTGTAGCGGCTATGATTTTTGCACTGCTGCACCTGCCGAATTTCTGGCTGACGATTGCAACGTTTTGCGGCGGTTTGATGTGGGCATTCGTTTATCAGCGCGTTCCGAATCTTTTCGCATTAGCCATCTCGCATGCCTTAATGTCGGTCGTTTTGGTTCTGACAATGCCGCGTGCCGCGCTTCACGGTATGCGCGTCGGTTACAATTATTTTCGCCTGTAAATTTGAAAAATGCGTGACCAAAACTCAACAAAAATATTTATAAATACAGGCAAAAATATTTTGTCCGATTCATAAAATTATTGCATCCAACCGTGCGCAGCTTGAATAAATCTTTGCTTTTCTGTAATAATTGAGAACTTTCGAAAGTTTTTTTATTTTAAGAACTTTTATGGCGGCTATAGTTCAGTTGGTTAGAACGCTTGATTGTGGTTCAAGAGGTCGTGGGTTCGAGCCCCACTAGCCGCCCCAGAATCTTTTACTCACAAGTCTTACGTTTAAAAGTTGTTTATTTTTTCCCGTTTATTTTATAATCAGAAAGTATTGTTTAACCAAAACTCCCGTTTAACAAATTAAATTTGAGTTGTTTCTGAGTTTTGTTTATCGCTGTGTTTCGCGCTTCGGCTAAAGCGGCGCAAATTTTACTCCAACTGTTTCCGAGAGGTCTTATCTATGTCGGGCAAAAGTTTTATTTATTTTATCGCGTTAATTTTTCTTTTTGCGGCGCAGACTGTTTCGGCGCAAAGCTACGCGAGCGGCGAACTGCTCGTCAAATATAAAAGCGGTACAGTGTCGAGAGCGGCTAGTGAAGTCAACGCTAAAATCGGCGCAAGAGTTGCCGAAGAGTTTCCCGAACTGAAATGGCAGAGAGTAAAACTTCCCGCAAAAATGTCTCTGACTGAAGCGATTAAATTCTATCAATCAAAGCCTGAAATCGAAGCGGTTCAGCCGAATTTTTATTATCATCTTTTGAATACGTCAAACGACACTCAATTTTTCGAGCTTTACGGAATGCAGAAAATTTCCGCGCCGCTCGCGTGGGATTTGACCACGGGAAGCACCGCGACAGTTGTTGCAAATATAGATTCGGGCGTCAAATACACGCACGAAGACCTTGCAGCGAATATGTGGCATAACCCGGGCGAGGTTGCAAACAACGGCGTTGACGATGACGGAAACGGTTTTGTTGACGATTATTACGGCTACGATTTTTATTCCAACGACTCAGACCCGATGGACGAAAACGGACACGGAACGCATACGAGCGGCACAATCGGCGCGGTCGGCAATAACTCTCTGGGAGTTGTCGGCGTCAATTGGAACGTGCAAATAATGGCGATAAAAATCTACAACCCAAGCACTTACGGCACAACTTCGGCGATGCTCGTCAGCGCATATAATTACATCCGAATGATGAAGAATCGCGGCGTAAATATTCGTATTACGAATAATTCCTACGGCGGCTGTGACGAAGCCTGCGGTTACGACCAGGCGACGAAAGACGCAATTGACGCGCTCGGCAACGCCGGAATTTTGCAGGTTTTCGCTGCCGGAAATAGCGGAATAGACCTTGAAACCACACCATTTTATCCGGCAAGTTATACGAGTCCGGGCATTTTAGTCGCCGCCGCTTCGGATCAAAATGACAATCGCGCCGCCTTTTCCAATTACGGTTTAAACAGCACTGACATTGCCGCACCCGGCGTCAATATTTTGAGCACAGTTATGGGCGCGTCAAATTACGGCACGGCGAGCGGAACTTCAATGGCAACGCCGCACGTTACCGGTGCAGCCGCGCTTCTCACTTCTTTCAATCCAAACTTGTCGGCGGCATCTCTGAAAGCGACTTTGATGAATACCGTTGACGCTCTGCCACAATGGAACGGCGTCGTCAAAAGCGGCGGCAGATTAAATGTAGCTCGCGCGCTGCAAAGTCCGACCGTTTGCAATTTTACGCTCAACAGAAATTCGCAAAACGTTTTGCCTGAAGGCGGAACTTTTTCTTTTACCGTAAACGCGCCGCGAAACTGCGATTACTCGGCGGTCAGCAACTCGGATTGGATAAAGGTAAGCAGCGAAGGCACCGGAAGCGGAAGCGGCACTGTAACTTTTTCTGTTACTTCCGGTTCGCCTAATCTTTCGCGCGACGGTTCAATTACCGTCGCCGGTCAAACGTTTACGGTAACGCAGACGTCGAATGCAGCTGCTCCGCGTCGCGGTTTTCTGGATTTTGACGGCGACGGGCGAACTGATTTCGTTGCCATCCAAAACGCTTCGGGAGGTATGCTCTGGCACGTTTATCAATCAACCGCCGGCTATAAAACATTTAATTTTGGCGTTTTTGAAGACGATATTGCCGTTCCCGCGTATTACGACGCTGATTCTAAAACCGATATCGCCGTCTGGCGCAATTCGACCGGCACGTTTTACATTTTGCGAAGCCAGGACAACACTTTTCAGGCGGTTCAATTCGGTGCTTCGGGCGACAATCCGATTGTTACGCAGGATTTTGACGGCGACGGACGAGCCGATTTTGCGGTTACGCGGAAAGCGAGCGGCAAATTGTTTTGGTATATTCTCGGCACAAGCGCCGGTTTTCGCGCCGTTCAGTTTGGTGACGCCACCGACAGACCTGTGCGCGGTGATTACGACGGCGACGGCAAAGCCGATGTTGCAGTATATCGTCCTGAAACGGGAGTTTGGTATATCCAAAAAAGCCGCGATGGTTTCGCCGCCGCTCAATTTGGCGATTCGACCGACAAAACAGTTGCCGCCGATTACGACGGCGACGGCAAAACCGACATCGGCGTTTGGCGACCTGCAAGCGGCGTCTGGCATTACCTGAAAAGTTCAACGGGTAGCTACAACGCTTTCCAGTTCGGCGCTTCGGGAGATTTACCGACGCCGGGCGATTACGACGGCGACGGCAAATCGGATTTCAGCGTTTGGCGACCCAGCGCTGCCTTTGCCGGCGAATCGGGAACGTTTTACGTTTATTCGGTTTTGTCCGGTTTTTCGTCGTTTGGTTGGGGAAATTCGACAATGAAAATTCCCGCCAATTCGCTACAAAGTCCATGAACAGCCGAAAAATTTAAAAACTGACAAACTATTATCCGAATTTTTGCGTCAAACGTTTTGCAAATTAAAAGAAAAACAACATCAGTTTTGTTTTGAAAATCAAGTAAACGCTCATTGTCTTGCATTCAATCGTTTGTAAGTAGTATATTTTATATACTTAGCTATTCAGCGTATACTTTGCGTTCATGAAACTTTTTACCAAAATTTTTATAAAGAATAAGGACAAACTCTAAATGAATAATCTAACTTTAAGTGGCAAAATCAGCGCGTTTTTTGCCTGTTTTTTGCTTTTAGTTGTTTCGGCTTCCGCTCAAGTCAGCCTGCGTACTGCATTAGATTACGATAAAGACGGCAAAGCCGATTATTCGGTCTTCCGTCCGTCAAACAACACTTGGTATATACTCAACAGCGCGGGCGGTGTTACGTTTGTGCCATTCGGCAATTCTACAGAGGATATTCTGACACCGGGGGATTATGACGGCGACGGCAAATCGGATATTTCGGTTTTCCGCGATCCAAACGGCGCCTGGTATCGCTTAAACAGCTCGAACGGAGCTTTTTCAGCCGTTCAATTCGGCGCATCCGGCGACGACACGGTTGCCAGAGATTACGACGGCGACGGCAGAACAGACCAAGCCGTTGCCCGCCGCAGCAACGGTAAAATCACCTGGTATGTTTTGGGAAGCACGAGAGGCTTTTTTTCCGCTGAATTTGGAAATTCAGGCGATTTCGTCGCGCCTGGTGATTATGACGGCGACGGCAAATTCGACTTTGCCGTATATCGCGGCTCTGGAGCGGATGGAAACGGTCAGGCAACGTTTTTTGTCCTACGCAGCCGAGATGGTTTTACTAGCGTGCCGTTCGGACTGGGAAACGATGCAATCGTTCCGGGTGATTACGATGGCGACGGTAAAACCGATTACGCGGTTGTTCGTGAGGGTGCGACGCGTACCAGTAATCTCGTCTGGTATGTTTTGAAGAGTTCCGACAATAACTTGCTTGCCGAGTCTTTCGGAGTTAGCGGCACGGATTACACCGCACAAAACGACTATGACGGAGACGGTAAAACAGACGTTGCCGTGTGGCGCGATTTCGGCGACGGCTCTAACGGAGTTTTTTACTACATAAGAACCAGCAACCGTTCGCTCGGCGTAGTTCCATGGGGTTCGTCCAATGATTTGCCTGTTGCCAGCTACGACACACACTAATTTTTACAGGCAAACGGTCAAGAGAGAGGTTGAAGGCTCATCAGCAGTCTTCAACCTTTTTGTTTATCCGTTTATTTTATAGTAATTTGTAAGTATTTCGATGTTGAACGTTTCCGGCACAATCCGAGAAAAATTCCCGCAAAAAAAAATTGTCGTCATCGGCGATTTGGTTGCCGACCAGTTTTTACAAGGCACTATTGCCCGCGTTTCGCGCGAAGCTCCTGTTTTTATTTTGCGCCACGACGAAACCGAAACTTTGCCGGGCGGCGCGGCAAACGCGGCGGTCAATGTAGCTGCATTAGGTGGACAAGTGCTTTTAGTCGGGATCGTCGGAGCAGACTCAAACGGCGCAGTTTTGCTCGAAAAACTTTATGATTCAAAAGTAAATTGCGAATTCGTTATCACATCAGAGGATTTCCAAACAACGACAAAAGTCCGCGTTCTCGCCGGTCAACACTACGCGCCGCGTCAACAGGTAATCAGAATTGATTATGAAAATCAAACGACAATCGGCACGGAATTCCAGGACACACTGAAGAAAAATCTCGTTTCAGCCGTTGAAAATGCCGATGCGCTTATCGTTTCCGATTATAATTACGGCGTGGCAAATCGTTTTATAGTGAACTTAGCTAACAAACTTGCCGCAGAGAAAAACATTCCGATGCTCGCAGATTCACGTTTTAACTTGCAAAATTTCCAAGGCTCAACAACTGCGACGCCGAATCAGGAAGAAGTCGAGCAAATTTTGGGCGCAAATTTTACCGAAACCGATTGCGCCGAATTGTGTCGAAATCTCAGTTTTGAAGCCTTGCTGGTGACGCGCGGAAATAAAGGAATGTTGTTAATTGAAAAAAATAAAGCTCCGCTGCAACTCGAAGCTGTCGGCGCAAAAGAACCGCTTGACGTAACCGGCGCGGGAGATACTGTTATCGCAGCTTACGCTCTTGGTTTGGCGTCGGGTTTAAATTTCGCCCAAGCAGCTAACCTGGCAAATCACGCCGGCGGAATTGTCGTAATGAAAAAAGGAACGGCTTCGGTCGCGGCGGCAGAATTGCTGGCGTCCCTGGCAAAAGTCGAAAAGGGGGAACATAAAACGCAAACTACGTTGTAAACGCTATGAATTTCTCCAAGTCTATAAATTCTTCCGACTATTTCGCGCCGGTTTTAGACAGAAATCGGCTTTTGGCACGAGTGGCAATCGAACGGCGCAACAATAAAAAAATTGTTCTTGCAAACGGCTGTTTCGACCTTTTTCACGTCGGACACATTCGTTATCTAGCCGGGGCAAAACAATTGGGAGATTGTTTGATTGTCGCGCTGAATTCTGACAGGCAAGTAAAAAAATTAAAAGGTGAAAACCGCCCGTTTATGCCCGAACAAGAGCGCGCTGAAATAGTTGCGGCGCTTCGTTTTGTAGATTTTATTACTATTTTCGACGAGCCGACGGTCGAAGAATTAATTCGCGCTGTACGTCCTGATGTTCACGCTAAAGGCACTGATTATACAACCGAAACTGTTCCAGAAAGAGAAATCGTACGAGCTTACGGCGGAACGGTAGCAATTGTCGGCGACCCGAAAGACCATTCGTCAACCGATTTAATAAGTAAAGTTAGCAGATAGTTTCAAATAGTTGTGCCAAGTTTTCAGGATTACAAAAAATTGAAGTAATATTCAAATTTCGGATTTAACAATAAATACTTGAAAACTTCCGGCAACTATCTGGAAACTTTTATATGTGGGATTCGCGTACAAAAATCGATTTAATTATAGAAGTTTGGGAAAAACTCGACTGTGAATCGGTCGGTGCGCGCGAAATCGCGGCGATTGAAGAAGTCGTGCGTGAGCGGTTCGGCGCAAGCGCCGTCGAGCTGCCAATGAAATTTGCCAGAATGTTGGCGGACGAAGGCGCGGATTTGCGCCACGCTGAAATTCTCGAACTCGATGTTCAACGCCGACAGGAATCGCCATACGACGCGATGTTTCGCAATATCCTGAAATTTTCCGACTTCAAACAAACTCTCGCTTCGCTCCAGCAACTGGAAAATCTGCGCAAAAAATTCGTGCGGGGAAAAGACCGCGAAGGCTTGCGAATCGTGCGCGACACGGCGATAAAAGGCAAACGACGCGCGCAGATGATTGCCAAAAACGAAAAAGTCGCGCCCGAGAAACGTGCCGAAAAACAGGAAATCGCCGAATGGTTCACAATTTGGCTGCAAAGCCCGGAAATTTTTGAAAACTGGATTGCGCTGCGACAAAATTCGCCCGATTTTATAGAGCGTTTTAGAAAAGATTAGATTTTTATAAATTTACAAGCTGCGCTAAATCAATCGTTGAAAGTAATTTGGCTGTCTCGGCTCGCATCACCTTCGACCCAAACTTCTCCGTCAGCATAAAATTCTTTTTTCCAGATTGGTACGGTGCGTTTGAGTTCTTTGATTAACCACTCGCACGTCTCAAAAGCGGCACGGCGATGCGGCGCGGAGACGGAAATGACAATGCTGGTTTCGCCAATTTTGAGTTTTCCGAGACGATGGACTATACCGACATTTGAGATTTCAAATTGCACGTGCGCCTGCTCGATCAACTTTTCCATCTCGCGCAGAGCCATTGGCTCATACGCTTCATAAACCAGATAAAGCGTTTCTCTGCCTTTTGTAAATTGACGAACGTAACCATCCAAAGTTACGGTTGCACCGCAACCGGCTGGAACAACGCGCCGCGCAATTGCGCCGACATTGAGCGATTCAGTTGTAAGTTCAAAAAAAGATGTTTTCATTTATCATTTATCATTTATCATTTATCACTCAACGCTTTGGTAAATGTTAAATGTTAAATGATAAATGAATCACCCGCCGGAGACAGCCGTAAAAATCGCCAGTTCGTCGCCGTCGTTTATTGCTTCGTCGCCGCCTGCATATTCTTGATTGACGGCATACAACAGCGAATGACTTTTCAATTGCGGAAAGGTTTCAACAATTTCGGTAAAGGCTTCGCGCGCATTTGTCGGCTGCTGCAAGTCGATTTCCATTTGCCTTTCGCCGACCGCTTCCGCCGTTGCGCCGAAAAACAAAACAGATACATTTATCATTTATCATTCACCATTTATTTATCATTCACCATTTATTATTTTCTCAGTTCCCTTTTCAAAATTTTCCCCGTTGCGCTAATCGGTAAATCTTGCCGAAACTCCACGTAGCGTGGATATTTATTCCGTGCAAATTGCTGTTTGCACCAATCAATCATTTCATTTTCAGCTAAATCAAAACCTTGTTTCAAAACAACAAATGCTTTTACTTCTTCGCCTAAACGCTCGTCCGCGACACTGACAACGGCGCAGAGAGACACAGCTTCGTGCGTCATTATAATTTCTTCAAGCTCACGCGGATAGATGTTGTAACCACCGCGCAAAATCATATCTTTTTTGCGATCAACAATTGAAAGATAACCTTCCGCGTCTATAATTCCGATGTCGCCCGTGTGAAACCAGCCGTTTTTGAACGCTTCGGCAGTCGCTTCCGGTCGCTTGTAATAACCTTTCATCACGTTCGAGCCGCGAATGACGACTTCGCCGCGTTCGCCGCATTTTACTTCACGGTCGTTTTCGTCAAAGCATTTTACTTCAACGCCAAATATCGCTTGCCCGACAGTTCCCGGTTTGGAAGGCTTTTCAAAATGATTGAAACAGGCAAGCGGCGAAGTTTCCGAAAGCCCGTAGCCTTCCAGCACGCGGATTCCGAAAACGCGCTCGAAATCTTTCATCACTTCAATGGGCATCGGCGCACCGCCCGAAGTCGGGACTTTCAAATGTTCGACGACTTTTGAAACGTCGTAACCGTTTTCTTCAATAAATTTCAAAATCGCCCAATACATTGTCGGCACGCCGACCCAAAAATTGACGCGCTCGATTTTCATCGCTTCGAGCGTCGCTTTCGGTTCAAAACGCGGCAACAAAACACAGCGATTTCCGGCATACAAATTCGTGTTCATTTGCACGGTTTGCCCGGTCGTGTGAAAAAGCGGCAAAGTTATCAAAACGGTTTTCTGTTTGCCGTCCGTAAAATCCAAAACCGGAAGATGATTGGCGAAGGTCGTGGTTACATTCGTCATCAAATTCAAATGCGTTAGCTCAGCGCCTTTCGGTTGTCCGGTCGTGCCGGATGTATAAAGAATCGCGCAAGTGTCCTGCGGTTTGGTCGGGAAAGTCTCAAAAGTTTCCCGCTGATTTTTTGTAATTTCTTTTAGAGTTTTTGTGTTTTCAATCGGTGAAATCGCGTTTTCATCAATCGTCAACACGACAAAATGCTCGCAGGTTTCAACCGTGTCGAATGCTTCTTTAACGGTTTGAGCAAGGGGCAAATCGTTCGTACCTTCAAAAACAAAAACTGCTTTTGCATCCGAATCTTTCAAATGATAAGCAAACTCACGCGGTTTGAATAAAATATTCAGTGGCACGACTGCCGCGCCCGTTTTCATAACCGCGTAATAAACAATCGGAAAGACGGGAAGATTCGGACAAACCAGGGCGACTTTATCGCCGTAACCGATTTTCATATCGTTTAGAGCATTTGCCACTCGATTTGAAAGCGCGTTTAATTTGCCGTAACTAAGGCGCACATCGCTCCAGACAATCGCTTCCTTTTGCGGCGCAAGCTGCGCGTGATGCTCTATAATCGAAGCCAGATTTAACGTGGTTGCACCGTATTCCATTATTTTATTTATAATCACAAATTCAGCGGATTAACATGCGTATCTTGCAATCTAAAATCTAAAATCAAATTGTCATTCCGCCGTCAACGACAATCGTCTGTCCGGTAATATAACTCGAAGCGTCCGAAGACAGAAAAACCGCTGCGCCTTTTAGCTCACCTTCGCGTCCGATTCGCGGGATCGGGTTCGTTTCCTGAATTGAAGGTTCGTAACTATCAATCACCGCATCGGCAAGTCGTGAATGGAAAAATCCGGGCGCAATCGCGTTGACGCGAATTCCCTTACGTCCCCAACTTGCCGCAAGTTCTCTGGTCAAACCGATTAAACCGGCTTTACTCGCCGCGTAACCGGCATAAAAGGGTCCGTTTGCGCTAGAAGTCAAACCGGCAATCGAAGCGATATTTATAATCGAACCGCTTTCGCGTTTGAGCATTTCGCGCCCGACCGCTTGCGCGAAAAGAAAACAGCCCGTCAGATTTACGTCCAAAACTTTTTGCCATTTTTCGTGCGGCATCGCTTCCGGCATCGCGCCCCAGGAAATTCCGGCGTTATTGATTAAAACATCAATTTTGCCGAATGTTTTGACGGTTTCGTCAACAACCGTCTGAACATCTTCGATTTTGGAAACATCGCAGATTTTTCCTTCCGCGCGAAAACCTTTTTTTCTAAATTCCTCTAAAGTTTCATCGAGCCATTCGGCGCGGCGCGCGCACAACATCAAATTTGCGCCCGCTTCTGCAAGACCTTCCGCCATTTCACGCCCAAGCCCGCGCGAGCCGCCCGTAACGATTGCCGTTTTGCCGGATAAATCAAACAATTCTCTGATAGTTTTCGCCACAATTTTTATTTTTGTAGAAAGTAAATTGTTAATTGTTAATAAAAACAAAATACGATTTACAAACGACTGTTTACGATTTACTGTCCGCAATTTACGATTCGCAAAATATGCGGTTAAATATAGTTATGAGTAAGACACAAAAAGAACTCGCCTTTTTGCATGACCTTTATGTTGCGCCAGTCTGGACCGAGCGTTTTACAGGCATTTTAGATGAAAATTTCAAGTTCGCTTCCAAGAAAAAGATACTTTATGTTAACGCCGGAACTGGTAATCACGCAATCGAGCTGCGCCGGAAATTAAATAAAGACGCGCAATTTAGAACTTACGGCGCGGACACGGAACTCAACGCAATCGCTCAAGCCAAAGCCGGCATCGTCGATGCAAATATCGATTTTTCCAGTGATTTGCCGCACGAAACTTTCGACGCCGTTTTAGCGGACGCAAGTTTGATTCAATCGAAAAATCTACCCGATTTTTTAGAACAAGTTATCAATTTATCCAGCAATCAAGTTGCATTTTTTCTACCGACGACAGGCAGTTTTGGCGAGATTTTTTCGTTTTTGTGGGAAACTTTTTTCGGTTTGAATATGCTCGACAACAGTGCGGAAATCGAAGGTCTTATAACCGATATTCCGACCGTATCAAAAGTTGAAGAATTGGCGACAAGTTTTGGTTTGACCACCTTCGAAACGGTTACGAAAACAGAATTTTTCGAATTTGAAAACGGAACGGGATTTATCAATTCGCCGCTCGTCGAGAGTTTTCTGCTTCCAGTCTGGCTCGAATTTTTGGACGAAAGAGAAAAAGAGCGAGTTTGCCAAAAACTCGCTCAAACCATAGATGCCGACGACGGGACGCTCACGTTTCGCTTTTCAATCAAAGCGACTCTCGTAGTCGGAGAAAAATCTTAAAAGAAAAAGGGAAAGAGAAGAAGACTAATTCTTACCAGACATTTTCCTATTCGCTTTCTACCTTTGCTTCTTATTGTTTGGCTTCGACGCGACGCCGCATTTCAGCCGATAATTCATCGTCGCTCATATTTGTAATTTGCGGCGCAGCGACGACGCTCGATGTCGGATTGATTTGTTTTTGTTGTTGCTCAAGGCGTTCTTCTTCTTCGGCTTCGCGCATTCCTTCCTTAAACGCCTTGCGAGTTTGCCCGAACGATTTTGCCAGTTGTGGCAGACGGCTCGCGCCGAAAAGTAAAAACAAAACGGCGACGATTAAAATTATTTCAGTTGTTCCAAAACTTCCCATAAAAACCTCTTTTTGTAATTTGACGCGTTGATTAATAAAAAAGTTTGCGCGTCACAACAGTTTCATCATACAGATATTTGCATTAAGTTTCATCCGCGCGACTCAATTATCGCATAATCGGTCGGCTTCCGGTTACTTATCCGGCATTATTTTATTGTTTCAACCCAGTTACCATTGATATATCCTTCCGCAACCTTTCGGGCTGCGCCGTTATAATTTATGACAATCGAAAGTTTAATAAAAACTTCTCCATTGTCAAAATTTCTGTAATCACTAAAGAAATCTTGATTCGGCGAAACTTGTTTTAATCCGATTTTACTAAAAAGTTCGACTGCGATTTGGCGAGTGTATTTTTTGGCTTCTGACAAGCGATATTTATTTCCGTCTTTAAGCAAGACAGAACTGCCGTCAACCACAATCTCTGCAAAAACTTGTTTGATGTTTCCAAAATTTCTGATTTGAAGATCTCTAACTGAGCTGACACTTATATTTTTGATCGCTTGTTCAAATCTCGCTTTGGCTTTATCGGCGACTTCATTTTGTTTATTCGTAAATTCCGCCTGGTCAAGTTCAACCAAATACTTAGCCGTAACTTTAATTAGCGGGTTATTCTTCGTTTCGTTTTCTAGCTGTTTTAATTCTTCGGTTTCGCGTTCGGAACGGGCAGCATCGAATTTTCGCTTAAAAATAAATTTTGAGCCCGGAATATAAGGCTGTTCGTTCACATTGACGGGAAGAACTTCGATTAATTCCCAACCTAATTTTCCGAGCCAGTCAAATTCATTTTGTGTTTGAGTGTCTTGAGAAAAACCGACGTTTCCCTGCCTGCGTCCAAGCCATTTGTCAGCAACACTTAAGTTTTCCTTATCGCCAAATGTTGAGACGGAAACGATGAGATATTCCCAGCTTTCACCGAAAACAGATTTTGAAAGCGTTTGAGCTGAAAGTAGGCAGCAGCTAAACACAATCAGCAAAGTCAAGTTTAAAATCTTTGTAAACATAATAAATCTCCTTGTTCGGTATTTTATTTTTGTTCACGCTTGCTTTTGCTATTTGTTGCCATTTCTTTGAATTTGTCCATCGCATCAACCAGCGCAGCAGTGATTCCCGGTTCGGAAATCGAATGTCCGGCGTCGGGAATAATCTGCAAATCGGCTTCGGGAAAGGCTTTGTGCAATTCCCAAGCACTCGTTGCTGGACAGACCACATCGTAACGACCTTGAACGATAACAGTCGGAATGTGACGAATTTTCTGGACGTTTTCGATTAAATGATTTTCGGTCGGAAAAAACGAATTGTTCATAAAATAATGACATTCGATTCGAGCAAGAGACAGCGCTTCCTGCTCACCTTCCCAGTGATTCATCAAATCCTGGCTTGGATAAAGTTTCGAGGTCGAACCTTCCCAAACGCTCCAGGCGCGCGCCGCCGAAAGCTGTGTTTTTTCGTCGTCGCTTGTCAGACGTTTATAGTAAGCCGTCATAAAATCCCCGCGCTCACCTTCGGGAATTTCATCGCGGTAACGTTCCCAGTAGTCAGGGAAAATTTCCGACGCGCCGTATTGGTAAAACCATTCAAGTTCCCTGCGGCGCGTCAAAAAAATACCGCGCAGAATCAAACCCAAAACTCTGTCGGGATGCGTTTCGGCATAAGCCAAACTCAGCGTGCTGCCCCAAGAACCGCCGAAAACAAACCATTTTTCGATGCCGAATTTCCCGCGCAGGCGTTCGATGTCGTCAATCAAATCCCAAGTCGTGTTTTCTTTCAGTTCGGCATGCGGCGTAGATTTTCCCGAACCGCGCTGGTCAAACAAAATTACGTGATATGCTTCCGGGTCAAAAAATTGGCGATACATCGGAATCAAACCGCCGCCCGGACCGCCGTGAAGAAATACGACGGGAATACCTTGTGCGTTTCCTACGCGCTCAAAATAAATATCGTGAATGTCGGAAACTTTCAGCATTCCTGTGTCAAACGGCTCGATTTCTGGATAAAGGTTTTTCATACGTGCATCATACTAAATCTCGCAAATTTTATTCAAATCAAACCAGATTGAATATTGTCTGAACTTACTGCGTCAGATTTACCTCTGCCTTCAAAATAAAAAACGGAAAGATAAACGCAGGCGATAAATCCCGCGCTATTATCTTTCCGCTCGAAATTTCTCGCGGGAACAAGCAGAATAACATCTTCAAAAAAGTTTAATTACTTTTTCGATTTACTACCTTTCGATTTAGCACCGATCGAAGTTTTTCCGCTGCCTTTACTTCCGCTATCAGATTTTGCGACGGTTATTGTGCTATTCATTTTCAACGTACCGCCTGCAGGTTTTGCTTTCGGCGATGAGCTGGCGCTGCCTTTCGACGACGATGTGCCGCTGCCTTTAGCTTTTGTTGTTGCGCTGGCGGTTTTTGTTTTCGGTGTTGCTTTTGCTTTGGGTGCTGGTTTTGCTTTTGAAGTGGTCTTTGAACTTGAGCCCCCGCTGCTGCTGGTTTTAGAATCAGTTTTTGCCTTTGAAGATGAATTGCTTCCCTTGCTTGTTTTATTACTACTGCTTGTTTTATTACTTCCCCTTGTTTTACTACTTCCGCTTGCCAATTCACCGACGGCGCTGATTGTTCCTTCTAATGCACCAAGAGCTGCGCCAGCCGCCGCTCCGGTAATAACATCGCTGGCAACGTCTTTCACCGCGTCTAAAATGCGAGATGACGAACTCTTTTTATTGGTCTTTTTTGCTGCGTTTTTACTTCCGCCTCTACTGCTCGACGATTTACTGCTCCCGGACGATTTGCCAGCAGTTGATTTACCGCCTGACGAAGTTGTTCTTTTAGTTGTAGATTTTTCGCTTTCTTTTTTGGATGCCATAATTTTCTCCCGTGCTAAGTTATTGAAATTAGTAAATTTCGATTTCAATTTAACATAGCTATAAGAAAAAAAGATACACTTTTTTTATACAAGATAAAAAAATAATTTGAAACAGTCGCTTGATACAGTCAGATATTTGTGTGGAAAACTCTCCTTTGCCAATTTAATAAGCCATTTAATCGGCTCGTTTTTCATCGTAAAAACCGTATGAAAGTTTTGAGAAATACGGCTAAATTTACTCTTCCTTTTCAACCTTCTTAAAATTATAACGCAGCAAAACGCGCATCGGCATAGCTTTTCCATCTCTGCTCGCGGGTCGCCAATTCATTCGCCGGATATTTTCCGCAACCGCTTCGTCCAAACCGAAACCTGCCCAGCGAATTGTTTGGGTTTTCAAAATTTTGCCCGTCTCGTCTATGTCAATTTCAGCGTCAATCGTCGCTTCAACTCGGTAAAGATTAGCAAGCGCCGTGTATTCGGGGCGAAAACGTTTGTACGGCAAAGGCGGACGAAAATTCTTCGCTTCGGGCGAATCATTCACCGGTAATTCTTCTAATTTAGGTGCAGGCTTTTCGTCGAATTCGTCACTTGTTACAGTTTTAAGTTTGCCGGAAATTTCCGTTGCCAAAGTATTTATCGAATCGAAAAGTTGTCTCTTCGCATTTTCCAGTTTTTCAGCTTCAAAACTGTTTAGCTTCCACAGAACCAGTCTTCCAGTGCGCGCGCTGACTGTAAAAACAACCGCATAAGATTCGTAAAATTCGCCTTTGGACAAGGAATTGCGCCGCAAGTTTTCGGCTTTAACCAATAAAAAGTAATGGCAGCCGATTGCCGCACCGATGTTTTTTGCTTCGGTGACGGTCAAGTTAAAAGGTTTTTCGTAAGTTTGCGAACCAAATGCGGCGGCGCTCATATCATCATCTAAAATTTTTGCGTTCGAGGCGGCGAGTGAATCTTCGAGTTTTTCGGCGAAGTTTTTGCTTTGCGTAGTTTTGTCGGGAACGATAACGGCTATTTTCGTTTGAGCTAAAGCAATCGCACAGGAAGAAAATAAAAGAAAAATTAACCACAAGTGGATGCGTGTAAACACGAATTTTCCAAAGTAAAAAGTAAAAAGTAAAAAGTAAAAGGTAAATTCCTTTTTTACTTTTGCCTCTATGAGGTATGGTTTCATACTTTTTATTTTCGATGATAAAGTCGCGCAATTTCCGGTTTGAGTTCGGGCGGAAAACAGACGCGATGGATTTGATAACCTTTTTGCAGCCCGCGCACCGCCGCGCTGACTTCGGAAATTTCGCGGATTTCGGGACGCGAAAAACCTTCTTCGACGTAAATCAAATTTTTCGGCTCGGTTGCCGCTTTTGTGTAAAAATAATACGCAACGTCGCCTGCGCGATCTTCGGCAAAATAATAATCCGCGTCGAAACCGGCATTTTCCACCGCGCTTTTCGCTTGTTCGAGAAATTCTTCGCGCTCGCCCGTCGGCATATCGAGGTCAAAAACCTTGAAAAGTTTTCGATTTAAAAAGCGATTCGACAAATCCGCCAAAATTTTGTCGTCGGCGCAGCGCCATTGTTTGATGTGAAACATCACATCGGCGTCGTCGAGTTCAAGATGTTCTTTTAAGTTTAGCTTTTCGCCGCCGAGAATTTTTTCAAACGGCGTGCCGCGCGCGAACCAGACGTTTTTTCCCGCTTGAAAAAGCCGCAGAGCGCGGCGCAAAAGCGAGCGCAAAACCGTTTCGGCAGCGCGCAATGTGCGGTGAAAATAAACTTGCCGAAACATATAATATCTGGCTTGCAGATAATCTTCGACTGCGTAAATACCTCGCGCCGCAACATAAAGCCGGTCGTTTGCTTCGTCAATTTCCAGAGATTTGATAATCCATTCGAGGTCGTAGATGCCATATTTCGCGCCCGTCATAAGCGAATCACGCAGCAAATAATCCATCCGGTCGGCATCGAGCTGCGAGGAAACAATCTGCGCCAGTGCGACGCGGCGAAAATCTCCGCGAATAATTGCGGCGACATTTTCGGGAAGTTCAGCAGAAAAAGCGCGCATAACTCGTCCGACTTCCGTATCCGCGCTCAAAATCGCTTCAATCGAAAACTGCTCGTGATGGAAATCAAGAATCGTTTCGATAACGTGTGAAAATGCGCCGTGTCCGATGTCGTGCAGCAACGCTGCGCAGCGGACGGCAGTTTGTTCCGCGTCAGAAATCGTGTATTTTGTTTTAAGTTTTGCCAAAATTCTGGTCGTCAAATGCAGTGCGCCCAAACTGTGCGTAAAACGCGAATGTTCCGCCGCTTGATAGGCGAACAGGGCAAGTCCGAGTTGTTTAATTCGACGCAAACGTTGAAATTCTGTCGTGTCAATCAACCGTACAAGAAGTTTGCCTTCGCCCGTATCCGTCTCCAGTCGAATAATGTTGTGAACTGAGTCGCGGTAGATTTTTTCCGACAATTTGTTCTCCTTTTAAACCGGATAACAGTTTTTTATATTCTTCACTTTCCCAGAAATCTGGCACTTATTCTGCCGTCCGGCAGTTAAATTTTTTTGTTTAAAAAAACGTCAAAATGATGATGAATGTCGTTCGCGTTGAATAAATTTTTATTATTTTCTTTGCCGACTGAAAACCAATTTGTTAAATTGTCGGCGCGAACCAGAATTAGTTCCTCATTTGCCTTAGCGATACCGAAATGTGAAATGCGGGCGCAGGCAAGCGCGCCGCCGCGCATAAAACCGTCGTTTGGCGTGCGCGTCCAACCGGCTTCGAACGTCAGGCATCTGACGCCTTGGCGAAGACGAAGCAGTGAGCCGACAAGATTGGCGTTTCCGAAAGCAAAATCGTGCGGATTTTCCTCTTCGATTGTGATGGATGCATTTTCTTCCCGGTTAAATTGGGCGGCGATGGCAGCGCTTGAATCAAGCAGCCATTTGATGCCGGCTGTACGAATTTTGTCGTTTGCCGCTTTGAGCGAAAGATACTCGGAAACGTCGCCGCGCTCGTTCGCTTTTGCGCGTGCGGCGGCTTCGTCCAATATTTTCGCCCAAGCTTCGTCCGGCTCCTTCATACCTTCGAGCATAAAACCGTCGTTCGCCAAATGCAATTGTGATATTATTTTGTGAAATTCAGTTTCACGCTAATTGTTATTGGTAAATTATAAATTGCATTTTTTTTCTCAAAAATTAACCAAAACCAATTACAAACTTATTTATGAAAAATTGTACAATATTATTTTTTTTGATTTTATTTTCATTAACTGTTTTTGCGCAAAAACCGAAACCGATTAAAAAAGCGTTCAATACAAATTCGGCAAAATCAATCGGGGGCGAAAAAGAAGAGTTTGAAAAAGCTCGCGCGCAGACAAATGCAACTGACAGAATAAAAGCGCTCAAGAAGTTTGTCGCAAATTTTCCGAACTCGGCGGAAAAAATTCACGCGCTCGAACTAATGGTCGTCGCACGCGCTCAAGCGGCTGACGAAAAACTTCGCGCCGGTGACGCAGCCGTTGGCACAGAGCTTTTCAAACTTGCCGTGAAGGAGGCGCCGACGCCGTTATCCGACAAACTTTTTGCTGACATTATTTTGCAAATTCCGAACAATCTTTTTTTTCGCGGACAGCGTGATGCGGCAGTCGAAATCGCTCGAATGATTGAAGGCAAAATCGGAGAAAATGCTAAACAGTTGCTCGGCTTGGCAACTTTTTATTTAGGCGGCGAAGATGCCGCCGAAGCCCAGAAACTCGCTGACCGCGCTATCGCTATCGAACCGAATTTGCCTGCCGCTTATCAAACGCTCGGGCTTGCCAATCGTCTGAATTTTAATTTGGACGAGGCGGCAAACGCTTACGCGAAGGCTTTGGAACTCGACGCAAACTCGATTGTTTCAAGGCGTAGCCTGGCGGAAATGAAACGCGCGACCGGAAAATCCGACGAAGCGATTGCGCTCTACCGCGAGATTTTAGCGAAAGACGCGGCAGACGTTGCAGCTCAAAACGGTTTAATCCTTTCACTTTTCGACGCCAATAAAAAATCGGAAGCCGAAGCGGAACTACAAAAATCGCTCGAACAAAATCCGAAAAATTTATCTCTTTTGGTCGGTGCGGCTTACTCGTATGCGGCACGCGGCAACGGCGCGCGAGCGGTTGAATTTGCCGAAAAAGCAATTGCCGTCGAGCCGCGTTATATTTGGTCGTATCTGGCTTTGGCGCGCGGGCATTTGCTGCAAAACCGTTACTTTGAAGCCGAACGCGCACTGATGACAGCGCGCAATTACGGAAATTTCCCGACACTCGATTATGAACTCGCATCGGTGCGTCTAGCTGGAGGATTTTACCGCGAAGCCGCTCAGGAGCTGGCAAAAAATTTCGCGGTTAAAGACGACGCGATTACGACGAAACTCGGCGGACGAGTCGAAAAACAGGCACAAAATTTTACCGATTTGCTCGCGCTCGAACGCCGCGCCAGTCTTTTTGAACCGCTCGCCGCAGACAGTTCCGAAAATGCCGAGAAATTGAAATACCTGCTGAGTTTTTATAAAAAAACCGAAGCGCCCGAAACCGCCGGCGATGATGAAATTTCCGACGCGGCGGATAAATTTATCGGCGGCACAGACAAAATGAAACTGCACCGCCAGCTTTTTGCCGCCGAACGGCTTTTGGAAAAAAAGAAATCGCTGCCGAAAGTAATCGAACTGATGCGAGCCGCAATCGGCGGAGTCGATGCGGCACTCGATGTTCCAAATCCTTCTTCGGCAGTTTTGGCGGAACAATTGTATGACGCCCGCTCGCTCGCCATTGCAAAAAACCAACTTGTCGTCATTCCCGCTGTTCCGCGTCAAACATTATCGAATATCCTGCGCGGCAGAATAGAAGAAATCACGGGCTGGGCATTGTTCCAGGAGAATAAACCCAGCGAAGCTGCCATCCGTCTTAAACGCGCGGTCAGCGTTCTGCCAGAAAAAAGCGCTTGGTGGCGTTCGAGTATGTGGCGGCTCGGCGCGGCGCTGCAAGCGGATGATAAACAGCCCGAGGCTCTCGACGCATATATCAAAAGTTACTCGAACGATAACGCGCCGAGCGCGGCTAAACGAATTATTATCGAATCGCTTTACCAAAAAATAAACGGAAGTCTCGACGGTTTGGACGCAAAAATCGGTGCAAAACCCGCGTCTGATGTAGCCATTTTCGCCGAACAAAAAGTGAAAACACAAGCCAAAAGTCAAACTACCGAAATACAAACTCCGATTGCCACCGTCGAGCCTTCGCCAAAAACTGAAAATGCGCCGCAAACGCTTGTAACAGAAATTAAACCGATGCCTGAAATGAGCTTAGAAACAAAAACGGAAACAAAACAAACCGATAAAACTGAAACGAACAAAAATTCGGCTGTCGAAAATGCCGAGAAGACGCAAAAACCGCTTTTCGAGCCGATTATTATAACCGTTCCCAAAACCGATGTTTCGACTAACCCGAAAACCGACAATCAAACTGACAAAGAGCGGAAATGCCAAATAATAGTCGGTCAAGAAAACATTTTACTGTCGAGCGACGGCGGAAATTTGAGTGTTTCAGTCGGTTTTGAGGGCGACCTCGGAGATGCGAATGAAATAAAAACTACGTCGAATAGTCCCGAAGATGTTGAGGTCGTCCTCGAGCCGGAAACCGAAGCACCTTCAAATCGCGTTTTATTCATCGTCAAATCAATCAGCGCCAAAACCGGCACTTTCACCGTTAAATTCAACGCGCCGTGCGGTGGAGAAAAGGAGATTAAAGTGAAGGTTCGTTAGATTTATGAAAAAGTTCCTCTATCCTTCAATTTTATTTTGTCTTTCCATTGCCAGCAGTTTCGCCCAAACGCGGAAAACGCCTGTAAAAATGACTGCGAAACCGATAGTGAAAACCATCGTGAAGCCATCAAGCAAGCCATCAAGCAAGCCATCAAGCAAGCCAACAATCAAACCGA
Organism: Acidobacteria bacterium 28-9; assembly: GCA_002050355.1. Classification (GTDB taxonomy): domain Bacteria; phylum Acidobacteriota; class Blastocatellia; order Pyrinomonadales; family Pyrinomonadaceae. The sequence goes on along the minus strand of MWYY01000059.1, from coordinate 8,926 downwards.
CAATAACAAAGCCGACGACAACTAAGGCGACAATAAAAAAATCGATTCAAATTAAAACAGTCGCCGAAGTTACCGACGAAGAGTGGAAAAATCTTGTCGCTTCGCTGGCGGCTGAAGATTGGGGAAAAAGCGCATCGCTTTCTTTGCAATTATTAAATCAAATTAAAATTGACAATGAAAAAAAGCAACTCGCACAGCTTCGATACTTTTACCTTTACGCATTAGCGGGAAAATCCTTAAAAGTTCGACGGCGAAAAGCACAATTGCGGAAAATACTGTTTGGGATGAATTAAAACGAGCGAGCGCGCGTTTTAAGGGCAAAGAATTTGTTTTGCCGCCGCGCCGATTTTTAAGTGAATGCAAAACGGTCGTCAATTATATCTGCACGGTCAAAGACAACGACAAAGCGCTTCGCACGACGGCAACAAACAAAAATGGGACGGAAATTCACTCGTTCGATTATGTTTTGTTCGATGAAAAAATCAACCTTGATGAATTTACCTTTAAGGAAATTTTTTTGGGCGGCGTTTTGGAAAAGGCTATATTTAACGAAAATTTGTCGAAGCCTTGGGTGATGCGGCTGATTTTCGATGAAGGATTCGTCCGAGGTGCAGACAGTAAGTAATAACCCAATTGATTGTTATTATAAATAATATCTTCTATTCACAATCTTTTTTTCCTGACTACTGACTACTGCTTTCCCTACCTCTTTTGCGATAAAGTTTCGGATAATTTATCGAAGCGGTTGCCAGCACTGCAAAAATTAAAAAGAAATAACCGTTGGCGGGCGTGCGCAGCGGAAAATCGAAAAAGCTGTGGATTAAGATGCCGAAACAGCCGGCAAGCGCGCCGACGGCGACATTGCGCCGGAAATTGTCAGAGGTTTTTGTAATAATTCGCAGGCTTTGTTTGAAAAGCAAAAAGATAAATGCCGCGACGCAGGCAAAACCTAAAATCCCGGCATCGGCTAAAATTTGCAAATAATCATTGTGCGCTTGTTCAACTCGGGATGTTCCATTCCAGGTATCGTATCGCGTAAAAGCCACGCCGAAAGCGTCGAGTCCGGCGCCTAAAATCGGATAATCGGAAATAATTTTCAAAGCGGTCTGCCAGAAATGAAGTCTGCCGTTGCTGGCTTCTTCAGGATTTGCCAAACCGACGCCGCGCAGCAGCGAATCGTCGCCGCCGAGCATAATTACGGCGCCGAATAAACCAAACATCACCGCCAAACCGCCAACAACATAAGTAAAATTGCGCCTGTAATTTTTAGACTTTTCGCCGCTCTCGGAAACTTTTTCACCGCTCCCCTGTTTTTTGAGCAAATTCGCCGCTACGATGAATACCAAAACGGCAACCAGACTTATCAATCCGCCGCGCGAACCGGTAAACAAAATCGCAATTCCCATCACGGCAACAGCGATAATCAGGAAAATACGCTTATCTTTATTTGTCGCTTTGCCGAATAAAAGCGCGAGCGTTAAGCCGATTGTCATTTCCATTAGAGCGGCGAAATGATGCTGGTTGATATAAGAAGCAAATTTGACATTTGTCGCAGCCTCGCGCAGTCCATATACGCCTTCGACACCGGCAAGCCTTTGCAAAATACCGAAAAACGCCATCAGCGCACCGAAAATAATGACGGTCAAAACGGTTTGGCGCAACCGTTTTTGATTAGTAATAAATGCTAACAGGAGCGCAAAAAAAACGAAATATACGATTAGTTGGACTATTGCAAAGCGAGTCGTATATGGCGCGAGTGAAAGCGTTTGGGCTGCAGGAACGCGAAGCAAATCCGCTGAAATGTTCAGGCTGCGAAGCGGCAGAAGTTGAATCAACCCAATGGCAATTAAACCGAGAAGAGGAATTTGCAGACTGTTTTTATTTAAGGAGATTTCCTTTTTAAGCCACGAATCGGCGAGCCATAAAACCGCGGCGACACCAACGAACAGCGACAGCAAACCAAGCGACCAAACGTCGACTGCGCCGAAGGCTAAAACGGCAAAAATACTAATCGCGCACAGAAGAAAGAAAATTACTCCGCTCAAGCGCGAGGTTTTTTCGTCAACAAGTGTCGCGTCATACCAATCGGAAGTGTTTGATTTTTGAACGATTTGTTTCGACATTTTTCGTCCGCCAAGCCTGGCGGTAATATCTCTCAACTATTGAGTTAACCTTAAGTCGTCAAACCACACTCTGCCGGAAATCGGACAGAGCGTATTTTTACAAGTTTCGCGGGCGAGCCGGACGACGACGGCTTCCGTATTTTGCGGAACGGTAAATTCCGTTCTCAGATTTGTCCAATCGGACGCGGCTGAAATTGGCGGCGTTAGCGCCAGAATTTTCCCGTCCGAAACGTTTGTAATTTCCCAATAAACGGTCGCGGCGGTTTTCAGCTCCGATTTATAAAACATTTCAAAGCCGTATTTTTTCCCTGCTTCGACCGCAATTGTTTGCGAAAACTTGCGAAAATCTCGACCGGTCGCCGAGTTAAAAACTACGACGAGGCTGCGGTTTCCGCCGCTTTTCTGACTGTTGTCAACCCCGATTTGCGGCTGCACGCCTTCTTCGATTTGCCAATCAAAAAGGCTTGCGCCAGTCATTTTAACGTCGGTTTCAAAATTGCCGTTTAGAATTTCTCCGACGGCGAAACTTTGTTCGCCCATGCCGCCGATTTCTGATTGGACCAGCAAAGCGTCACGGTATTTTTTTGCTTCGAGCAATTGATTAAAAAGCGCGTCGCCGTTTTCTTTAAAAGTTGTTTTCTTCTGTTCGGCGGGCAAAGAATTCCACTTATTCATTGCTTCATCAAAGCGTTTTTCCTTTGCCAGAAGAACAGCCAAGGCGGATTTTACCGCCGCCGAATCTCCGATATATTCACTTATTTTTTGAAGGTCGCCGCCGAAAATTTGCCAAGCGGTGACAGCCGTCGGATTGACAAAAACCGGGTCACTTTCCGCCGCACGCCGGATTTCGATAAAGGCTTCCGTCGTTTTGCCTTGCCGAAGAAGATGATTTCCAAAAATCCATCTATTTTCCGAGTAATTCGGCGCAAGTTCCAGAGCTTTTCTAAAAGCCAGTTCCGCACTGCTCGCGTCGCCGCTTCGACTGCGCACTTTGCCCAGAGCGCGCCACGTTCGAAAATCATTCGGAGCAAGCGCCGTTGCCTGTTCGTATTCGGCTAATGATTTCGGTAAATCGTCTGAAGAAAATGTTCTTTCCAGCAAAACTGCGGAGGTATAATGCGTCTGCGGGTCATTCGGAGCCAGAGAAAGGGCAAGTTCGGCAAGCTCTCCGAAATTGGCATTAGACGCAATCACATTTGCCAAACACCATTTTACAAAGAAAACGATGCCGAGCATACACAACAGCATCAACGCCAGCAAACCGATTTTCTTCGGGAGATTGTCAATTTTTATTGATTTTGTCGCCATTGAGGAATTTTTTGAATTGATGTTTCAAAAAAGAATTCTGCATTCAATAAAAGTTTTATTACTATTTCCGCAAGATTGCAACACGGCAAAAATACGTGTTTGGTGGTTTTGTGATATTTAGCGTTTATAAACAAACCATGAAAAACAGACGCGGAGTTTGCTAAGATTTATTTCGCGGTAAACAAAGTAAATAATTTTGCTTAAATCACTTTGGCGACAATCATCGTCATATCGTCGTGTTGTTTCGCGCCGCCTGCGAATTCGTCGGCACGCTCGACGATAAAACGCAAAATTTCGTCGGACGGTTTTTCATAAACAATCTTCAACTGTTCGAGCATCGCGTCTTCGCTCCATTCTTCTTCTGCTGGATTCATTGCCTCCGAGATTCCATCCTTGAACCCGACGAGCAAATCGCGCCTGCAAGTCAATTTCGCCCTGCGTGTAATTAACCAGCATCGAAGGCAGCATACCGATGACAGCGCCGCCTTCTTCGAGGCGCAAAACTTCAAAGTTATTCGGATTTTCGTACACACCGTCACGCTTTATTGCCAGCGATTCGTCTGAATTCGGGCGAAGAACAAACGGCGGATTGTGTCCGGCGTTGACGCAAGTTAATTTTCGCGTATTCGGCTCAAACTGCGCGTAGAAAAACGTCGCGTAACGGTTCGAGGTCGAAGCTTCGTAGACGAGGCTGTTAATCTGTTTCATTAATCCCGCTAAACCTTCTTTGAAATGAATCGCTTGCCCGCGCAAACTCGCGGACAGCCAACACCGACAGCGAAAAAACAACCATCGCCGCCAGTGGAATATAAAGAAGCGTTCGTTTTTTCATACCTTAAAAAACCGTTTGCATTTATAATGTGGAAACATCAAAATAACACAAATCGCTCGTAAAATATCAATCAAAAATTATGCTGAAAAATTTCATCGCTGCTTCTTTTCTTTTGAGTTTGATTTCTACCGTAACTTTCGCGCATAAAAACCACGAAAACGAAAATCAGACGCAGGAAATTACAGTTAAGACAATTAAAATCACCGACCGCGTTTATATGCTGCAAGGGCGCGGCGGCAACGTCGGCGCGCTCGTCGGCGCGGACGGAATTTTAATCGTTGACGACGATTACGCGCAGGTTTCCCCCAAAATCGCCGAAGCCTTGAAAGCTCTCGGTTCGGACACGCCGCGCTTTATCTTCAATACGCACTGGCACGGCGACCATGTCGAAGGCAACAAATTTTTCGGCGGCAAAGGCTCGTTGATTTTCGCCCACACCAACGTTCGCAGATTGCTGATGATGGACTTGACGGCTTTCGACCCGGAGCTTAAACTTTATCCAAAGAACGCGCTGCCCGTCGTCACTTACGACCAGTCAATTTCAGTTCATCTCAACGACGAAGAAATCCGCGCCGTCCATTATCCGAACGGACACACCAACGGCGACTCGGTCATCTTTTTTACCAAAGCGAACGTCGTTCACCTGGGCGATGATTTTTTCGCCGGCAGATTTCCCTTCGTAGATTTAGAAAGCGGCGGAAGCGTGCAGGGCTTGACGAAAAACATCGCCGACTTGCTCGCCAAACTTCCCGCCGACGTGAAAATAATTCCCGGTCACGGCGCGCTTTCCACGCGCGAAGATTTAATGGCTTATCATCAAACGCTCGTCGAAACGATTGGCATCGTGCAGAAAGGAATAATTGCCGGAAAAACTCTGGAAGGTTTGAAAAAAGACGGATTGCCCGAAAAATATAAATCCTGGGGAACAGGATTTATCAAAACGGATTTTTGGATTGAGACAATTTACAAAAGTTTGTCTAAACAAAAATAAGAAATGCTGTCAATGAGCAGCTTTTTCGCCTGAATAATTTTACTGAAGTTGCCAATGTGAATTGTTCATTTTGAAAGCTCACTGCGAGCGTATATTAATAATCATAATAACCGTCAGGGACTTTGCTTGTGAATTTCAGCCCGATCCTCGGTTTGATTTCATTTTCTACACTTCCTGAAATTCCAACAACTTCTGCTTTTGAACTTTTTTCCTGTAAGTCGGTAATTACGATACTTATACTTCCTGATGATTTTACATGGTAGAAAATCATTCCCTCGACTAATTTATCCGCACGACCGAGATTGAGAGTTATTTCAGCATCAAAGATACGGTCATCGGTTATTTTAACTGCCGTAATTCTCGGTTTTATCGCCTTCATCGTAAGAACTTTTCCAAACTCCTTCGGCAGATTTGGCAGACCTTTGCGGGATTTTTGATAATCTTCACTTTTGGTAAAATATTCCACTATTCGTGAGTCTGCGCCGGAATGAACTGCATATGCGAAGTTAATCAATCTATCGGAAGGAATCAAAAAGTGTTGTTCATCCCACTTTATCATTGATAACTCTGTCGGTATATATTGGAAATTCAAATGCTCTTTGCTTATTTCAGGTTTTATAGTCAAGCGATTATTTAAAAATTCTGCTTTTCCAAAGTTTATTCTGGAAGGGAAAAATGTATGATGGCTGCCCCAAGTCAGAAAACCTCGATTGGCAGACCACATAAAAACTGTCGGATGGTGATCGCCTTGTGTATAAGTTCCGCTCCATTCGTTTTTATTTGTTGAAACCTCCTGTTGAATGAATTCTTTTCTTTTCTCCAAGATTCCATAAAGTTCTTCCGATATAGGCTCGTCATGCCTATTATTTTGGGCAAACAAGTGTGAGGAAAATAAAAAAAGCAGGACAAATGATGACACTATTATTTTTGGTATTTTCGGAGATTTTGATATAAACATAATTATTTATCCAAAAATGACGACAGAACTGGAAGGTTCAGCGACACAACTCCTCTCAAATCTCATTCAAAAAACTCACACCGTCTTTCAACTGCAAACCGAAATTTTCCGCAATCGTTTGCCCGATGTCCGCCAAACTTCCGCGCGTTCCAAGGTTGACGCTTCGATTTGCGCTTTTTCCATAAACGAGCAGCGGTGTGTATTCGCGCGTGTGGTCTGAGCCTTGATGAGCCGGGTCATTGCCGTGGTCAGCGGTAATGATTAGTAAATCATCCGCCCGCAGAGCGTCGAGAATTTCCGGCAGACGTTCGTCAAAATACTCTAACGCTTTAGCATAACCTTCGACATCGCGGCGATGTCCGTAAAGCATATCGAAATCAACCAAATTCGAGAAAATCAAACCCCGCGAATTTCGGTTCAGTGCTTTGATTGTCTGGTCAATCGATTGCTCGTTGTTCCTGGCGGTTAAATCTTCGGTTACGCCGCACGAGTCATAAATCGAAGCGATTTTGCCGATGCAAATAACGTCAAAACCTTTTTCCTGCAAAAGCGGTAAAAGATTGTCCGGCGGCGGAACGGCGTAATCGTGGCGGTTTTCGGTGCGTTTGAAGTCGTTTGCGTCGCGTCCGACAAACGGACGAGCAATTACGCGCCCAACTTTATCGGCGCCGTCGAGGATTTTGCGGGCGATTTCGCAAATTTCATAAAGACGTTCAATTGGAATTACTTCTTCGTGCGCGGCGATTTGAAATACGGAATCGGCGGACGTATAAACAATGGGTTTGCCGGTTTTGATATGTTGCTCGCCGAATTGTTTGATAATTTCCGTACCGCTCGCCGCAACGTTCGCCAGCACGCCGGGAACGTTTGCTTCGTGGACGAAACGGTTCAGGATTCGTTCAGGAAAGCCATCGGGAAAAGTCGGAAAGGCTTTTTCTAAAACAATTCCGGCGATTTCCCAGTGTCCGGTCGTAGTGTCTTTACCGTTTGATTGCAAAGCGCATTTGCCGTAACTGCCCGTCGGATTTTCGACTGCCGGAAGATTCGCAAACGGACGAATATTTCCCAAGCCGAGTTTTTGCATATTTGGCAACGTAACCTTTCTCGATTCTAAAATATGTCCGAGCGTGTCGGCGCCTGCATCGCCCCAACTTTCTGCATCCGGCATTTCCCCGATACCCACGCTGTCCAAAACCATCAAAATGATTCGATTAAATTTACTATTCATAACTTGAATACTTCGTTAGACGTTTGACAAAACATCTTGGCTTGTTTCTAAGCAACAAAAGTTGTCTGGGGCGTGGGTAATTTTGGAAAACGCAGTCGCCGTAAAAGCCGATAAAACCTGGACGTAACAAATTTCCGCACAATCAAAATCGTTCGTTAATTCACCGGAGCAGTGTAGCCTTCGCGGGCGCGGATTTGCGCGCCAATTGGAACGCCTTTTAATTCGACTTTTATTTTTCTGTAACTCCCGTCACGCTTTTCGTTTGCCGAATAATAACCGAGACTGTATTTCGTGCCGATTTCCTGCGCAACTTTGGTAAAAGCGTTTCTGGCTTCGCTCAAATCCGCGACGGAGAAAACTTTTCCGCCCGAAGTTTTTGCTAAACTGTTCATCTCGAAATCGGCTATTTCGTATAGTTTTTTGCTGATAGCGAGGCGTTCAAAATCTCCTAGCTGACAGAAATTAGAGACTCTTTCAATGTTCGATTTCAAGTTAAACATTCGGTAATAACGGCGAATTTGCGCTTGCGAAAAGCGCATTGTTCCTTCGCAGTCACCCAACAAATTGTCTTCAAAAAATTCGCGTGTATCGACTTGGATAAAATAAGAAACGATTCCGGTTTGCGCAAATTCCTCGCGCGCTTCGGCAAAACCTCCGACGCTGCTCGAATCAACCGCGTCCGTCAAAGCGACGAGGGCGCGCCGCCCGCGGAATTCTTCTTTCGGTTTTTCGCCGAAAACGCTTTTGGCAATCTTCAACAGCCCATCGTAATAAGGCGTTCCGTTGCTGGTTTTAACTTGCGCCAGAGCGTCTTTTAGTTTACCGCGGTCGTCCGTCAAACTCGTCAAAACTTCGCTGACTGCTACGGATTTATTATCTCTTACAGAACTCTTAAAGGCGACAATCGAAACGCGGTCTCCGGCGCGCAAAGAGTTGATAAAATTCCCGGCGGCACGCTTGATAAGTTCCAAATCCGAACGAGCCGAACCCGATGTGTCGAGAAGCAGCGTGACTTCAAACGGCGCGCTGGTTGCGGCAAAATCCGCAATTTCCTGGCGCTTCCCGTCTTCGTAAATGACAAAGTTGTTTTGCTTTAAGTTCAGTAGAGGCTTGCCGCTTTTGTCCGTTACGACAAATGGAACATCAACCAATTGTGTGTCAATGCGCAAAACTTCTTCGTCTTCTTCCTTTTTCGGCGGATTTTTATCCTGAGCAAGAGAATTTATCGAAAATCCCAAGCCGATAAACAGCAATAAAAAAAACGTTTCGATTCGCATTATAAAAACCTCGCGTCAGTTTTCATTCTTATAAAATTGTAACAAGTTTTTCATCAATCACATATTTTTTATTAAAAATTTTGGTCGTGTAACAGAAAAGATGTTTGAAAGAAAGGACAAGCTAAAATTCAAGTGTGCAATTTGAATCAATAACTTGTCCCGCTTGTTCAAGCCTGAACATCAAGAAGAATGGCACAAACAAGCAGACA
>MWYY01000094.1 GCA_002050355.1 Acidobacteria bacterium 28-9 | reverse complement strand
TTGCTCCGGCATTATAAGCGGCAAGCGTCATCGCTCGCTCGGCTGGAAGGTTGCGGTATCTTTCACGCATTTTTTCCAAATACCAGCAGCCGATTTGAATGTTTCTTTCCGGGTCGCGCAGAAATTCGTCTGCGTTGCCCGAGGTTTGCCGTTCAAATTCACGAAAGCCGGTCTCTCGCGCCCATTCGCGCGCAACCGTCGGCGTAACCTGCATCAGACCAACTTCTTCAGCGGCGCCGACTTTCCACGCGCGAAAATAAGTTTCTTCATAAATAACACTCCAAATCAAATTCGGGTCGAGCCGGTAAACACTTGCTTGCCGCGCAATCACATCGTCGTAATGGTGAACCCAGTAGCGATTGAAAAAATAAACTCCAACCAGCGAAGAAATGACAAAAATTATAAAGATAGAAATTAAATAACGACGCATTTTTAAGAGTCCAAACAGTCTGGAGAGTCCAGAGAATCTGAAAAGTCGGAATTCGCGTTTGCTCACGACTCTCCGGACTTTATGCTGTTTCCAAAGCAAGTATAAAGAAGATAAATATTAGTTTTCTAAAGTTTTCAGCTTTGAAAACTTCAAACCGAACGCGAAACTTAAACCCTGGATTTTTCCTGCGCGTCTTTGGCGTCGCTCAAATCGTGCTGATTTTCGTTTTTCGCAAATTTGTCGGAGCGAATCATTTCGGCAAACAAATCAACATCGTAATCGGCTTGACGCGACATTTCCTGACGAATTTCAAGCAGAACTTCTAAAAATTTCGGGCGACGATACATACACTGTGAATAGTAAGGCGTAACGTGCCTGCGGTCAATCGGCAGCTAAATTGTGTGAATAAGAAACTCGGGCGTAACAATGACGGGTGAGAAAAATCCGGCAGCGGTATTGAAAAGTCTGAGACGCGCCTGTTTGCGAACATTTGCCAGATGCCCGAAATTCCACGTTACCAGATAATCAATTTTATGGACGGACGCGAGCGCGAAATGAAGCGCGTCGGCAATAAATTTGCGGTGAAAAATGCCGCGCGAAATATAACCTTCGGCTAAAATGGAGGCTTCTTCGGCAAGTTCGAGATTTTCAATCGACGCCAGTAGTTTCAAATAACCGGTTCGATGCGGCTCGGCGACCTGCTCAATCTCGCGCCGGACAAGAATCGAACTGAACGCGCGGTATTCTGACAACTCGTGTTCCCACCAGCGAATTGTCAAATCGCGCCGAAAAGGTTCGCCATTATCAAGATACGCACCGACGACCGAAGTTTCTAAATAGAGGCTTTGCTTCATAAAGTTCAAAGTTCAAAGTTCAAGGTTCAAGGTTGCGAAACAAAACTTTGCACCTTGAACCTTGAACTTTGAACCTATTTAATCGGTACAAAAACTACCTTCGAGTTTGTAAAATCAAAGGTCAGACGGTAATTTTTCAAAAAGTTTCCGCCTAAAATTCCCGCCTGCACAAAGCCGGATGTTTCGTTGATTATGCCTAAATTCAGAGCAACTACTTTGACTCTTTCGCGGCTGTTTGTGCCGAAACTGACTTTCGGCAGCAAAAAAGAAGGCACTTCTTCGGTAATTCCCGCCGCGCCGACAACACGCATTTTTTCGGTTCTGACGAATTGGCTGAGTTCTTTTGAACCGGCAAGCTCGCTGGAGATAACGGAGATGCTCGCGCCCGTATCGACGATAAAATTCAACGGCGTTCCGATGCCCTCGAGTTGCACTTCGCCGCTCAAAAATCCGCTCGAAGTCAATCGAAGGGGAATTGACACAAATTCGTTTTCTCGTTCTCTGTCGCTTACAGTGTCTTTTTTCTTCAATGAAAAAGTAGAATTCCCGTAATCAATCGTTGTCAGAAATTTCGAGATAAGCGACAAGCCGATATAGCCATCGATTTTTTCATTTTTCGACTGAAATTCGCGGATATAAACCGGTACGTTTTTGATTTGAACACCGCCGATTTCAGCCGAGCGCAAAAAACCATAGACGATTTCAAAGGTGCCGTTGCCGCCAATGCCGCGCGCTAAACC
>MWYY01000082.1 GCA_002050355.1 Acidobacteria bacterium 28-9 | reverse complement strand
TCCGAGCAAAAGGAAATTTGCTTTTCCAATTCTCCGGCATCAATCGCAAAATCGCGTTCGATTTTCTCGACAATCACTTCGTCAATCCGGCGGCTTGATTTATCAGCCACACTCGACAAATTAGCAAAAATTCTATCCGGCAGATTTATCGTAACTTCCATAATCCGAAACCTCTCGTGCCGATTTTACCACGAATAGCAAATTCTCAAACAACAACAATCAAGCCAAAATTATGACGGTCGCATGTTCGCCGTGTCTGGATGCAGCGAGGCCCAGGTTGTTTTGAAAGATGTGAAAGGGAGTTGGTTTTAATTATTCGACCTTCTTTTGCCAAGCGGAACTAAATCCTGAACGCCCAGGAACAGGTTCGATCATACCTCTTTTGCGAAGTCTTAAAAAGACTCTCTTCATCTCATTCTCAGAATGAATTGCGGTAAGTTCTCTAGCAATTGAATTCGTTATCAAATCGTTTAAATTCAAATACTCCATAACAATTTCCTCTGCTGATGCAAGTTTCTCGTGTTTGATATTTATCACAACAGCAGCTTCTTTTTCAGTGATTTGCGGCTCTTTTAGTTTCAGCCTTCTCATAGCTGCAAAAGCAGTATTTAATCCTTCTCCAACATCTTTATTCGGTGGGTCTGGAAACTTGTTAATTACTCTAACTAAATTACCGTTTCTAGCAAATCTCTCATCGAGAATGTTATTTACTGTAATGTGGGCTGGCAATCGTCCCGGACTTTCAATCTCAACTCGATTATCGAAAATACGAATATGAATATCGTCTGCAACTGAATAATCTCTGTGCAAAACTGCATTTGTTATAATTTCGTGTAAAGTTTCAATCGGGTAATTAACTTGCTCTAAGCCGTTTGTTCCAAGAATTTGAATATTGGTAATAAGTTCTTGTGTTTTACTAACTGCCTCTTTAATCAAATCATAAGCAGAGCCTTCGATACTAAGTGGATCATATACTAGAGTTTCGCGTGTTCCCTCAAAGTTGCTAGTTTTATATCTATAAATTTTAATTCCACTCCGCTTTGGTAGAATTGCTTGCGGCAAGTCTGAAAATAGCAATACGCCTGTTACTGTAACTTTGTCGCCTTGAATAAGCTGTCAAGACCCCAAACCTAGAGCCATCAGGCTGGCGAGTTTCTTCCTTGATTCATATTTCGATAATCTTTGCCGCTTTTCCCAATCAAGCCTGAATTCGTTCGGCGTTTGATAACCCAAGCTGCTGTGCGGGCGCTCGCCGTTATAAAACTTGCGCCACTTTTCGGCGACGACTTCAGCTTCGCGCCAGTTGCCGAAGATTTCCATTCGCAAGCATTCGTCTCTGAATTTGCCGTTGAAACTTTCGCCTTTGCCGTTCTGCCACGGACTGCCCGGCTCAATATATGCCGCCTTGATATTATTTTCCGCCAGAAACTCTTTAATGATTCCGGCGATGAATTCCGACCCGTTGTCCGAGCGCATAAATTGCGGGAACTTGCTCTGCGCTCCAACTTGGCGTAAAACTTCTTTGACCTGCGTCGCTTTGAACGAGCGTCCAACCCTGATTGCCAATCCTTCACGCGTAAACTCGTCCATCAAAGTCAACAGCTTTAATCGCCTGCCCGCTGCATCACGGTCAAACACAAAATCATATGTCCAAACTTCATTAGGGTACGTCGCTTTTGGCGTTGTCGGCTGCGGCTCCCGCAGTTGCTTTTTCTTCCGTTTGAGGCGCGGCACCTGCAAACTGAACTTCTGCCAAATCCGCACCACTCGTTTCCGATTGACCAACTGCCCGCGCCTCCTTAAAAGGGCGTGGACGCGCCGATAGCCGTACCGCGGATTGGCAAACGCCAACTCCTTTATCTGACTTTCAAACTCCTCATCCGATTGACGCTTGATTGTATATTGGCAGGTTGAACGCGCCAGAAGAATAAGTTGGCACGAGCGGCGCTCCGATACTTCTCTATTCCGAAGAAAAATGACCGCCTCGCGTTTTCGTTCAACCGTTACCACTTTTTTGCAAGCAGTTCCTGCATCGCGTCAATTTCAATCAGCCGGT
>MWYY01000083.1 GCA_002050355.1 Acidobacteria bacterium 28-9 | reverse complement strand
TTTGAAGATATAAAACCCAGTGTGCTGAATACTAGCAATCAAATAGTTTATTTAGATTCCTATTATAGGCATTATATACATCTTCTTAAATTTTACGAGCAGTATAATCAATGGATTGAAAATCCATTGATTATATGCGGAACTCTCAGTAAAGCTGAATTGAAAGCGATTGAAAAAGAAAATTTAAAGTTCAGCCAAGTGAAGAAAAATTTCTCAGATTCAATGAAGATACTTGGAATATCTTTATCTATGGGGACGGGTTTTTATACCCAGGTTTCAAATCTAAGCCAACCGATAATGCTGATGGAAGATATAAATTCTCAATTTATTATGAATTTGATACGGGCAATAAGAAAAGAGAATATTCAGAATCATTTTCTCCTGAGTTTCAGGTTATTGAAAAGAATTAAACCTTTAAGGAACGATTAAAATAGATTTATGCAATTTTCATTTGATACAAAATTAAATTTTATCGCCAAAAAGGTTGAAGCGGGCGAGCGTCTCAACTTTGACGAAGGCGTGGCGCTTTACAGAACCGACGATTTGAACGCGCTCGGCAAACTCGCTGATTTTGTGCGGCGGCGAAAGCACGGGCGGACGACTTATTTTAACGTCAACCGGCATTTCAATCACACGAACATCTGCGTCGCCGATTGTAAATTCTGCGGCTTTTACAAACGCGCGCGGCAGGAAGGCGCATACACGCACAGCATCGAAGAAGGAATCGAGATTGCGCGAAATGCCGTAAAAGAAGGTGCGACTGAACTGCACATTGTCGGCGGTTTGAATACGAAATTGCCGTTTGAGTATTACACCGATTTGTTTTCGTCTTTGAAACGCGAATTTCCCGCTTTGCATTTGAAAGCGTTGACGATGGTTGAATTAGATTTCTTCGCCAGATTTTACAAAATGTCAGATGAAGAAGTTATCCAAAAATTGAAAGCGGCGGGAATGGATTCGTGTCCGGGCGGCGGCGCGGAGATTTTCGCCGAGCCGACTCGCTCGCGGATTTGCGACCACAAATGCGACGGAGCGCGCTGGTTGGAATTATCTGGAAAGGTTCACAAAGCCGGTTTGAAAACAAACGCGACAATGCTTTACGGACACATCGAAACGACCGAAGACCGCGTTGACCATTTCGTCAAATTGCGCGAACAGCAGGACAAAACCGGCGGTTTTCAATGCTTTATCCCGCTCGCGTTTTATCCGAACGGGACGGCTTTGTCGAGTCTGCCGGGACCGGACGCGATTGACAGTTTGAAAACAATCGCCGTTTCGCGCCTGATGATTGATAATTTCGACCACATCAAAGCGTATTGGGTAATGCTCGGCAAAGCGACGACACAGACCGCGCTGCATTTCGGCGCAAACGACGTTGACGGAACAATCACCGACGGCGGAGAGTTGACGCACAGCTATTCGGTAGAAGAAGGCGGCGAACAGAAAATGACGCGCGCGGAATTGATTGCGATGATTGAAAACGCCGGTTTTGAAGCGGTCGAACGCGATACGGTTTATAATCGTGTGGAAAAAGTTGCGGCTTGATTTGGAGATTTTATGTTTATCTCGAAAGTTTGTTTTTTCTTTTTTGTTTGTCTGTTGACGACCTGCGTAAACTCTGTTTCAGAAACTAATAATCTGACTCAAATGCCACAAACGAATAAAACTGGATTAAATTTGAAAATGGAGAGAACGCCATGTTTCGGAAATTGTCCGGTCTATATTTTAACAATTCAGCCGGACGGGAAATTTTTCTTTGAAAATATTAAAACCATAAAAAAGGGCTTGCCGGTCACGAAGAAAGAGAATGTTGAAGGCAAATTGAGCGAAGAAAAAATAAATCAGCTAATTTCTGAAATTGGTAAAGCAGATTGCTTTGCTCTAAAAGATTCTTATACAGGTGATTCCGGTAATTGTCCGACATACTGGACGGATAGCCCAACCGTAACACTTTCAATTAACCTGCAAGGAAAAGAAAAAACAATTCCGCATTATCTCGGTTGCGAAGAAAATGATAATCCTGCTGACAAAGGAAAAATTTATCCGCAACAGCTTTACAATTTAGAAAATAAAATTGACGAAATAGTCGAAACAAAGCGTTGGATTGGAGAAAGAAAATATTAGTGATTGGCGAAAACAAAATTAATATCCGATGAATAATGCCCGCCAAAATCTAATCCGTATTCTGCAATCGGCTTATTCGGGCGAAATGGCGGCGGCATACGCTTATCGCGGGCATTGGAAAAATATCAAACTGAGGCGGGCGCGGAAAGGGAAGAAACAATGTGACAAAATACGGAAGTTTTAGTATAGTATTTCAAAT
>MWYY01000081.1 GCA_002050355.1 Acidobacteria bacterium 28-9 | reverse complement strand
GTTTTGTCGTCTTCACGCCAGTTTATAATGAGCTTTTGGCGAGCCTGTATTACGGGATAGAAATGGCGAAAGGCTTGATTGTTCTGATGGGCGAAGTCGGCACGGGTAAAACAACCGCGATTCGCTGGATTATCCGCCGTTTTGATTCGAGCGTTCTGGCAGCGTATATTGTCAATCCGCATCTTTCGATTGAAGAATTTTATCATCATTTGACAGAAATGCTCGATATTAAAGAGTGGGCAAACAAAACGGCGCTTCTCGCGCAAATGGGCAAACTCCTGGAAGAGCGCCACCGACGCGGTTTGCGAACAGTTTTGATTGTCGACGAAGCGCACGAACTTTCCGACGCGGTTTTAGAAGAAATTCGCCTTCTGATGAATTTTGAATCGGACAATGCCAAACATTTGCAAATAATTTTAACCGGACAACCGGAACTGCGGGAAAAACTCAAGCAGCAAAATTTGCGTCAGCTAAAACAGCGTGTCGCGCTTCGCTGTAAAATGCCTGCGCTTCCGAATGTTAATGAAGTTGAGCGTTTTATAACACAGAGGCTTTCAATTGCCGGTTCGAGCCAGCCAAATATCTTCTCGCCCGGCGCGATTGATTTTATTTTTCAGTGTTCGGAAGGCATTCCACGCCAAATTAACAATTTGTGTGACAACGCGATGATTGCAGCTTACGCGACGAATGAAAAAACCATTGGGCGCGCCGTTATCGAAGAGGTCGCCGACAATTTGGATTTGTTGCCGGACAAAGAAGCGCTTTTAGCAAGTGATAAAGCGGCTGGAGTAGTCGGCTCGGCTAGAGTCTTGACCTCACTCGGACGCGAGGAACTCCTGGGTGAAATTAAAGGACTGACGCCAGATTCTACCGTTGAAGAGATTAAAGCAAAACCGGCAGCATTTAACAGATCCGAATAGGGATAAAAGGTTAGAAAAGATTGTCGCTTAAACGATTTAAATATGAGCTTTGCACAAAAATCCGGCTTGGTAATCTAGAGGACAGACTAATCAATTTTAATTGGTAGTATAACCCAATCTCTATAAAGGTAGTGCAAGTAAGTCAGCTAGAATCCAATTCGTAATCAATCCGGGTAAAGTATTTCAGTCGTGATTTGCTTATTAAGCCAAGCTATTGAAGACAAGGTTTTTATGATTTTCGCACAAATCCTTAAACAGGCATAACTTAACAGATTAAGAGAGTTTGCGGCTTTTATTAGAAGTTCCGGTTCCGAAACCGGTAATTAGCATCTAACTTTGAGCTTCGAAGCAGTAACTTTGAACGGGAACTACTGATGATAAAATGAGGTTTCTTAAAACATTACAGAAAAATCAAATCGAAAAACCTTTGGACACCCAGGCGGTTGATAACCTTGTGCCCGAGGATAAGTTTGGAAAGCAGGACAGCAATAAACCTCCCGAGCTTTTAACTAATCAGGATTTGAAAATCGGGATGCCGAATTCTGCCTTTAATAGGCAGTCTGATTCTTTTGTCAATGAAAAACGCTCGAAGCCGGAGACGATAGTTGTTGACCATGCGTCTTCGGACGATTTTGCGGTGACACATGTTGAAGACAAACGTGTGCCGGAATTTACCGTTGATATCGAGCGAGTCAACCCGCATATTGTGGCGATTACTCATCCTAATTCAGCTTATTGCGAAGAATACCGCAGGTTGCGAACGCACGTGCTGCACAAAAGCCAAAAGCAGCAACTGCAGTCAATTGTCATCGCCAGCGTAGCGGCTTCGGAAGGAAAGTCAGTTACCGCACTTAACTTATCGTGGCTTCTCGCCCAAACAAGTGGTGTGAGCGCGCTTATTATTGACAGTGATTTAAGAATGCCGACTTTGACGAATTACCTAGGCATCGAAATCGAAACAGGATTATCGGAAGTTTTAGAAGGAAAATTTTCGCTCCAGGATTCAATCATCCGGCTTGAACCTTCAGGACTTCACTTGCTTCCGGGCGGCGGAGGGCGAAGCGACGTGGCGGAACTGCTTTCAGGTTCAAAATTTAAAGAAGTTCTGCGCCAAGCATGTGAAATGTTCGACTACGTGATTATTGATGCGCCGCCGCTCGCAGTGTTTACCGACGCGACAGTGTTGATAAATCACGCCGACAGCGCCCTTCTGGTTGTGCGTGCTAATTATACCAATTACAAAGATATTGAACGCGTTTTAGAAACTTTACCGCGCGAAAGAATATTTGGTGTGGTTTTGAACCGATCGGAAGACACTTTATCAAGAGAAAGTTATTACAATTACGGTTACTATAAAAAGAACAGGTAATAACACATAGATTGTAAACAGGAAAAGACTGATTATTCTCCCCGCGGTGTTTTCCCGCTAATTTAGTAATGAGTACAAAATTTACCGCTCGCACAACCGGTTTATTTGTCGCCGATATTATAATTATATACGCTGGACTTTTCTTTGCTTTATATTTGCGTTTAGGTATAAACGGAACAATTTTTCAACTCTATGAAAATAACGGTTTATTGAAAATCACGCTTGCGACACTGGTCTGTTT
>MWYY01000100.1 GCA_002050355.1 Acidobacteria bacterium 28-9 | reverse complement strand
TCTTAGGCGGACATGGCGATACGATGGTTCCTCTGCCGCGTTATTCGACCTGCGCGGGGATTCCCGTAACCGAACTTTTGCCGCAAGACCAGATTGACGCAATCCTCAAACGCACTGCGAACGGCGGCGCGGAAATCGTCGGGCTGCTGAAAACCGGCTCGGCTTATTACGCGCCGAGTCTGGGTGCCGTCGAAATGGCGGAAGCGATTTTGAAGGACAAAAAGAAAATTCTGCCGTGCGCCGTCTATCTGGAAGGCGAATACGGAATCAACAATTTGTTTGTCGGCGTCCCGGTCAAATTAGGCAAAAACGGCATCGAACAAATTATCGAGATTTCTTTGACTAACGACGAACGGGCAGCATTGCAAAAGTCTGCCGGCGCTGTGCAGGAACTGATAGACGTTTTAGGAATATAAATCTCAAGCAGCTAGTTGTTAAAAATTGTTTAGAAGGATGCCGCGCAATCGGTATCCTTTTTTATTTGTTAGAGGAAAGCGCAAGAAAAAACAAAATAGTCGTTCCAGAAAGAAATAGCAATTAAAAAATAAATTAACTTCTGGTGGAATTTTATGAATAAAACGGTGAAATTATCAACCTTAAAATTTTTGTTCGGCTGTGTTTTGTTAATGACAACTTCCTGTAATGCGAATTCAAGGCAAAGCTTTATACAGCAAGACGGATTCGATAAGTTTATTAAAGACGCCGATACGTCGGACATACGCGAAAACAGAGAAATTGGCTTTGGCGCACGGCGCGTTTTTATGCAGAACCGAGGTTATTGGATTACCGCCGTCGGTTTTGAAAACCGCATTATCGCCCTCAATGTAAATTGCAGCGGAAGCAGTCCCGACGCGCCTGCGGAAGTTAGTGTTAAAAGGGCGATTCTCAATGCCAGTCTTCCGGACGCGGGGAATAAATTGTGCTATTACGATTATGTTGATAAAGAAGGCTTGGCGCATCTGCAATCCGCCATTACCGCTAAACTTGGCGAACAAAAGGAAGAAAAAGCTGAAACGGATGAAATTGCCCGCGCGTATCAAACTCTGATGTCGCCGTTTGAGCATCTGACATTCGGAAAGATGTGCTGGGAAGGAGCGGAAAAACCGAACGGGCGCAGGGAAATGGAAAAACTCGTCCAAGCTGATCGGATTGATTTGCTTCGCAACGCGTTGCGAAGCGCAAATCCCGAAGGCAGAGTTTATGCCGCCGAAGGATTGCTCGCGCTTGCACAACACACCGGCAAGCCGCTTGAGCCATCCGATAAAACTGCGATTGATGAAATTCGCGACTCGCCCGTATTGATTGAAGCGTGCAGTGGTTGTATGCCTGAAAATAAAACCGTCGACCAACTTTTATCCTGAATTTCATAAAAGCGTTAGACGGTATTTCTAAAGAATTTTTCGCATACCGCGTAATTCTTAGAACATAATCTTTGAATAAAAATAAAAAGAAGGAAGAAAGCGTCTGCTCATTCTTCCCTTTTTATCACTAAGTTTGTCTCGGTTATTTCCTCAGCCAGCCGAAAAGCCCGTGAATCGTCACTTCCCGATTAGTTTCATAAATTGCGCGCGTCAGCGGGATTGACATCGGGCAGACCTGTATGCAGTTTTGCGCGTTGCCGCAATTGGTGATTCCGTCGTCGTCCATCAAACCTTCGAGCCGCGCGTCGCGCGACATTTCCCCGGTCGGGTGCATATTGAAAAGGCGAACCTGACCGATTGCCTGCGGTCCGATATAATTGTCTTCGTGATACTGCGGGCAGGCTTCCAGACAGCACCCGCACGTCATACAGCGCGAATAAGCGTAGCGTTCTTCGACGGTTTCCTGCGACATTTTCGGACCCGGTCCTAAATCGTGAGTCCCGTCAAGCTCGACCCAGGCGTGAACTTTTTTCAGATGATTAAACATCGCCGTGCGGTCAACCTGCAAATCGCGCACGTTCGGAAACTTCGACATCGGCTCAAGAGTAATCGTATTTCCGCCGCTTAACAGCAGCAAATCGTCAACCAGCGCAGAACACGATTGACGCACGCGCCCGTTGATGACCATCGTGCAGATGCCGCACACTTGTTCGAGACAATTCATATCCCACACGGGCGGCGTGGTTTGTTTGCCTTCTTTGGTAACGGGATTTTTGCGAATCTCCATCAGCGCGGAAATTACGTTCAAATTGCGCCGGTACGGAATTTCAAACGTTTCCGTATATTGCGCCGCGCCCAATTTCGCGCGCCGAGCAATACGGAATTGAATCGCCTGCGGCGGATTCGCCAGACGTTTTTTTTCCTGTTTGACGTTTGCTTCATTCATAAATTTTCTTCTTCAAATTCAACTAAATCGTAAATATGCTTTAAACCAAGCGCAGCTTTGAGTGAGTAAAAAATAAGTGCGCCGTCAGTTCCGATTGTCTCCCGATAAATCCAATTTCCGTCCTCGCGTTTGATATACTGTTCAACCGTTGCTTTTTCCTGCGAAATCAAAATGTATTCCTGCAAAGATTCCAATGTTTGATGGACAGAAATTTTTCGGCACGGTCAAAGCTCGCCGTGCTTTCCGACAAAACTTCGATAATCAAGCGCGGATTGTCAATCGTGTCGCGGCGGTTTTTATAAAAATGCGGCGGCTCGCAAATAACCGTCAAATCAGGATAAAAAAACTTGTCGCGTTTTTTTATCCTGACTTTCATCTCGGACGGAAA
>MWYY01000089.1 GCA_002050355.1 Acidobacteria bacterium 28-9 | reverse complement strand
TCACGCTTGCGACACTGGTCTGTTTGATAGCTCTTTATTTTTACGATCTTTATGACTTGACGGTCATACATAATCGTCATCAATTGGTCGTGCGGCTAATAAAAGCTCTAGTCAGCGCTTGGGCATTGCTTGCGGTAATTTACTATTTTTATTCGTCTCTGCAGATTGGACGCGGAACTTCCTCTTACTCGTTCGTCATCACTATAGTTCTGCTCCTGGGACTGCGAAGCTGGGTTCATTACCTGCTGGGACACCCGGGAATCGGCGAAAAGGTTTTGATTCTCGGAGGAGGTCAAACGGTGATTGAAATGACCGAAGCAGTTTTGGAAAGGCGCGATGCAGGGTATCGAATTGTCGGTTTTATAACTGAGGATTTTGATGCCATTAAAGTGAAACTGCCAGAAGCTGAGAATCTCGGAACGGTTGATAATCTCGAAAATATCGTCCTAGAGAAAAAAATCGACCACATTATAGTTGGCGGGCGCGACCGACGCGGATCTTTCCCGACCGAAGCTCTTTTGCGGATGAGTCTTGCAAACAGCGTGAACATTGAAGAATGCACTTCGTTTTTTGAAAGATTAACCGGAAAAGTGCATCTCGATATGTTGCGTCCGTCGTGGTTGATTTTTAACGGGCGCTCGCGCAACATGCAATTGATAACCACTCTTCGGGAAGTGGGTCATCGCTGTTTGGGAGTAATCGGTTTAATTGTTTCATCTCCGATTGCGCTCGTAACGGCTGTTTTGATTAAACTCGATTCAAGAGGTGAAATTTTTTACAGGCAGGTGCGAGTTGGGAAAAACGGTCGTATTTTTGAAGTCCTAAAGTTTCGTTCGATGAAAACCGATGCCGAAGCGGACGGAAAACCGATTTGGGCAATCTCTGAAGATGAGCGTATGACGCGCGTCGGCAGAGTGATTCGCAAAATTCACGTGGACGAAATTCCGCAGTTCTGGAATATTATTAAAGGCGAGATGAGTTTTGTCGGACCGCGTCCTGAACGTCCGCATTTCGTTTCACAGCTTTCAAAAGAAATTCCGTTTTACGAGCATCGTCATCTAGTGGCGCCGGGACTTACAGGGTGGGCGCAAATCAAATATCCGTATGGTGCGTCGATCGAGGATGCCAGACAAAAATTGCAGTATGATTTGTATTACATAAAAAATCAGTCGCTTATGCTTGATATAATAATTATCTTTGGAACCGCAAAAACGGTTTTGTTTGGCAAAGGCGCAAGATAAATAGCAACCATCGTATCGGTGCGACAATCAATAATGTTTACAAAACGCTGGTCAAGCGATTTTATCTGATTTATGGAGAAAGAAAAATGAAGTTCGCAAAATTAATGCAAGGATTAAGTTTAATTTTGGCTTGTGGTTTTGTTTTTGCACTCAGCATACCGGCGCAGGAAACGGCTCCAGCTGGAGAACAGGCGAAAGCCTCAAATGTTGTGAAAACACGAAAGGAACAAACTACAAAAACGTCAATTAAGCAAGACGGCGGGAAAGAAATTGTAAAAAACGTCGGTGATGAAAAACTGTCCGAAGAAGAATCGGCGATTTTGCCTTATTACAACAATTATCTGAAAGAATATCACCTCGGACCTGAAGACGTAATTTCTGTTGAAGTTTTCGGACAGCCGGCTTACTCAAAAGCGAACATTGTCGTTCCGCCGACTTCCAGGATTTCTTATCCGCTGATTTCGGGCGGCGTTTCTGTCAGTGGTAAAACGGTCGAACAGGTTTCCGAAGAAATCAAGAAAAGACTGGACGAATACATTATTGACCCCGAAGTTACTGTCACGCTTGATAAAGTTGGCTCGGCACGCTTCAGTGTTTTGGGAAAAGTCCTCACGCCGGGCGTAAAAGTGATGAACCGCCGTTATAACGTTTACGAGGCAGTTGCCGAAGCCGGCGGCATTATCAAAGAAGGCGATAAAAAAAGGGTTCTGCTCGTGCGGCTTAATCCACAAGGCGGTTTTACGCAAACGGTTATCAATTTTGAGAAATTGCTCGGCGGAAAAACTGAAGTTCCTTACATTGTTCCGGGCGACCAAATTATAGTTCCTGAAAAGAAATGGAGTTTAACGAAAATTTTAGACACTATGAATAAGATGAGCATATTAAGAATTCTCTTTGCGTATTAAGAATTTTCTATTAATTAAAGGAAAATAGGTAAGTAAATTGTAATTGAAAATTCCAAGACTGATTACCTTTCACATACTCACTTCTTTTCTTGCATTTATGAATTCCGCCAAAAAAATTTTAGTTATATTCGTGTGTCTGCTCTGTTTTCAAACGGCGAAAGCCGGATGGACGAAGCAGAACTCTGGCACTTTGGCGTGGCTGCGCTCGGTTTATTTTACGAATCAGAACAAAGGCTGGATTGTCGGCAGCAAAGGAACTTTTCTCGCGACCGAAGACGGCGGAAAAACTTGGAGACAAAATAAAAAAATTACCCGGGACAATATCCGCGACGTTTATTTTTCAGATGAAAAAAATGGCTGGCTTCTCTGCGAACGCAACGTTTACAATCTCGGCTCTCAACCCCCATCTTATTTAATGAAAACTTCCGACGGCGGCGCGAATTGGGAAAAAATTAATTTTACTGAAAGCAAGGACAGAATCGTCCGGTTTTTCTTTGCTGCAGACGGCTCCTCCGGTTTTGCAGTTGGCGAAAGCGGCGCGTTTTTGGCGATGCAGAACGATAAAAAGACCTGGAAAAAACTTGCGCTGGCGACACGATATTTAATGCTCGGAGGTAAATTTACTGACAATTTACGCGACTCGATAGTCGGGGGAGGTGGAACGATACTCTTTACCGAAGACGGCGGCTTGTCGTGGAA
>MWYY01000103.1 GCA_002050355.1 Acidobacteria bacterium 28-9 | reverse complement strand
GAGCCACTGTTCGGCGGCGATGGGTATGCCGGACTTTCGGAAATGGCAAAGTTTTACATCGGTGGTCTGCTCAAACACGCGCCCGCGCTTGTTGCCTTTGCCGCGCCGACAACAAACAGTTTTAAGCGGCTTGTTCCGGGCTTTGAAGCGCCGGTCAATCTGGCGTATTCAGCCAGAAACCGTTCGGCGGCAGTTCGTATTCCGATGTTTTCACAATCGCCAAAAGCCAAACGGCTCGAATTTCGTCCGCCTGACCCGAGCTGTAATCCGTATATTACTTTTGCCGCTCTTTTAATGGCGGGTCTTGACGGCATCCAAAACCGGATTGACCCGGGCGAACCGCTCGACAAAGATATTTACGATTTATCGCCGGAGGAATTAAAAGACGTGCCGAGCCTTCCAGGAACACTTGACGAAGCGCTCAAAGCGCTGGAGAACGACCATGAATTTCTGCTCAAAGGCGATGTTTTTACCACAGATATTATCGAACGCTGGATAAAATACAAGCGCGAAAATGAAATAAAACCTTTGCGTCTGCGTCCACATCCGCTTGAATTTTCGATGTATTTCGACGTTTAATTAGAGTTTAGAATTAAATGAACAAAAAAGCCCGGTAACCTTTATTGTTTGCCGGGCTTTTTCGTTTTATTAAATTTTTAGTGTTTAGCGAAAAAATGAAAGCCGCGCTTGCCAGCATTAATCATCCGTCTCAAAAAATAATTTTTGTTTCAGATAGTTACAATAGTTTTTACTTGAAATTCTCTTAAATTTATTAAATAAAATTTTAAGTCAACGAAAATGAATCAAAAATCAGAAACAAACTACGATGTCGCCGTCATCGGCGGTGGACACAACGGCTTGACGTGCGCCTGCTACCTCGCCAAAGCGGGTTTGAAAACAATCGTTTTGGAACGTCGTCACATTATCGGAGGCGCAGTTTGTACGCAGGACGATTTAATTCCCGGCTATAAAATCGATGTCGGGTCAAGCGCGCATATTATGATCCATCTGACGCCGGTCGTGAAGGATTTGGAGCTTGAAAAATTCGGTCTCGAATATATTGACTGCGACCCGTTCGCCTTTGCGCCGATGCCTGACGGTAAGGACGCGATTTATTTTTGGAAAGACGTTGATAAAACCTGTGAATCAATCGCCAAAGTTTCTCCTGTTGACGCGGAAAATTATAAAAAATTTGTCACCGAATGGGAAAAGCTCAACGAAGGAGTTTTTCAAGCCTTTCTAAAACCTCCGACGATGGTTAATCTCGGACGGCATATGGTTTTCGGCACGAAATCGAAAAATCCTGCCGATATGGTTCGCAAACTAATGACGAGTTACGGCGCATTAGTCAAACAAACTTTTCGGCACGAAGGATTGCGGGCGGCAATGGCGTGGCTCGCCGCGCAATCGGGTCCGCCGCCATCGGCAATGGCGACCGGAGATTTTCTCGGTTGGCATTCGATGATTCACCGTTCGGGCGTGAAGCGTCCGCGAGGCGGTTCGGGCGAACTCACGCAAGCGATGGCGCGATGCTTGGAACATCACGGCGGCGAAGTTTTATTAAACGCGGAAGTCGAAAAAATTGTAGTTGAAAACAACGAAACTAAAGGAATCATCTTAGAAGACGGGACACGCATCGAAGCAACGCGCATCGTTTCAAACGCTCACGTTCACACGACTTTTCTGAAATTAATCGGCAAGGAAAATCTACCTGAAGGTTTGGCGGAAAGAATCGAAAACGTCCGCATCGGCAACGGCTTTGGAATGATTGTGCGCTGCGCCGTTTCCGAATTGCCTGATTACACCGCCGCCCCGAACGGCGGACGCGCTGCCGATTGTCATCACGGCTTGCAGCTTCTCTGCCCTTCGCTTGCTTATCTCGAAAAATCCTACGCCGATTATCTGAACGGCATTCCGTCAAAAAATCCGTCCGCGCTGGCGATGACGTTTTCATCAATTGACCCGACGCTCGCGCCCGCGGGGAAACACACGCTTTTCATCTGGGGACAGTATTACCCGTTTGAATTATCGAACGGCGAAAATTGGAAGGACATCGAAAACCGCGAAGCTGATAAATTGATTGACGTGGTAAATTCCTACGCGCCGAACGTGAAAAACTCAATCATCGAACGCTTCGTCCAGTCGCCGCTCGATTTGGAACAGCGGTTGGGACTTTTGCGCGGCAACGTGATGCACGTCGAGATGGATTTCGACCAGATGTTTCTGTTCCGCCCGCTGCCGGAAATGTCGCAGTATCGCACGCCGATAAAAAATCTCTACCTGACCGGAGCTTCGACGCATCCCGGCGGTGGTGTGTTTGCCGCATCAGGTCATAATACGGCGCAAGTTGTTTTGAAAGATGCGAAAGGCGGTTGGTGGTAAATTTCATTGTCGTGCAATGAATTGAAATCTTTGTATTAATCTTTTGGCGGAAACTTCTTTGTTTCAGTCCAAGCCAAGCGTGCGGTTGTTTGATAAAAATTATTCATTTGCAGGCTTTCAACCGTGGCGCGTCCACATGCAGTTTTCCCGATTATTTCCGTGTTGTCTCGGCTAAACTCAAAGTGTTCGTTCCAAATTTGCCAACGCGGGTTGAAAAGTTTTACGATTTTCTCGGTCAAATGGTCAATCGCTTCGGTTTTCCTCGCTTTGTGGGCGTTCATTCACGGCAGGCGAGCCATAAATTTTCTTCGATTGTTTCGCCGCCCGAAGCCTTCGGAACAAGATGTTCGATTTCGAGTTTGTAGGGCATCAATTCCTGCGGATTAAGACAATAGCCGCAGCGATTCTTCGCCGCGCCGCGCCATCTCGCGCAGCGCAAAAGCCTTTTTCAAAGTGGTCAGCCGATTCGATTCCATCAATTCCCACAACTGCTTTTGTTCGGCTGTCGTCAAATCGCGCTCGCCTTGTTTTTCGAGTAAAAAACTCAGACGCTCGTCTTGTTCCAACTGCATTTTGAGTTCAGCAAGCTCAAAAATCTCTTCG
>MWYY01000086.1 GCA_002050355.1 Acidobacteria bacterium 28-9 | reverse complement strand
GGCTAATTCTGTTTTGAAATATCCGTAGCCTTTTCCGTCAAAGTCGGCTTCACATTCTTCTGCAGATTTTTCGGTTAAAAGCCCGTAAATTGTCAGCAGAGTATTTATCGCCGGGCGCGAGTCATCGAATTTTATATCTGTCCCCGAATCGGTTACGGCGCGTTTTATTTTTTTTGTAATAGTGTCGGCATCGTCCAGTAAAAAAATCGCGCCGTTCGGATTCTCATCCGATTTTGACATTTTTTTCGCCGGTTCAGCCAGAGATAAAATTTTCGCGCCGACGGGCGGAACAAAGGCTTCGGGAATTTTGAAAGTTTCGCCGTAATCGCGGTTAAATCTCTCGGCTAAATCGCGCGTCAGTTCGAGATGCTGTTTCTGGTCTTGCCCGATTGGAACAAGGTCGGTTTGGTAAAGCAGAATGTCGGATGCCATCAAAGTCGGATATGTCAGAAGTCCTGCGCCGACACGCTCCGTTTTGCCTTTTGATTTGTCCTTAAACTGCGTCATTCGTTCAAGCTCGCCCATTCTTGCGATGCAATTTAAAATCCACGCAAGTTCGGTGTGTTCGGAAACGTCGGATTGAATGTAAACGGTGGAAGTTTTCGGGTCAACGCCGGAAGCCAGATAAATTCGGGCTAAATCGAGAGTTTTCTGCTTTAAGACTTTTGGCTCCTGCGGCAGAGTTATCGCGTGAAGATTGACAATGCAGAAAAAACTTTCAAATTCGTTTTGCAGCGCAACCCAATTTTTCAGTGCGCCGAGATAATTTCCGATGTGCAGATTTCCCGTCGGCTGCGCGCCGCTGAAAATTCGTTTTTTCATATTTCAAGTAAAAATTAAAAAATCGGTGTAACCAGAAGATGCATTACAAGACGGAAGACCGGACGCATTATAAAACCGATAACTCCCATATAAAGCAGAGCCATCAAAATCAAAAATCCGTATTGTTCGAGCATCGCCAAAACAGGCTGCGCGCTTTCGGGCAGAAATGTTCCTAAAACTTTGCTTCCGTCAAGCGGCGGAAAAGGCAAAAGATTAAAAATCGCCAGCGAAACATTGAGAAAAATTAAATTTTGCAGGAATATCGCCAGCGGTTTTATCAAACCGCCGTCAATGTTTTCGGCGTTGATTAATTCGTATCCGAGCAGGGATTTAAAAATCATAAAACCAATAAACGCCAGAATTATATTGGCAATGATTCCGGCAATCGAAACCATTACGTTTGCCATTTTGTAATTCGTCCAGTTGCGCGGATTAACTGGCGTCGGTTTCCCCCAGCCGATAAGCGGAATTGAGCCTGCCGCGCCGCCGATTGCGCCAAAAATAAATGAAATAATCGGAATCAGAAGTGTTCCTATCGGGTCGGTGTGCGCGACCGGATTTAAGGTTACGCGACCGAGCATAAACGCCGTGTCGTCGCCGTATTTGTGCGACATCCATGCGTGCGCGGCTTCGTGCGCCGAAATCGCCAAGAGCAGCACGACCATATAAATTACCAGATGACTGACCAGTTCCGCTATATTTAGTTCGCCCATTTTTTACTCCAGATTATAATTGCTGAATTTGCAGATTATTTACTACTTTTGTTTGTGTCGAAACAACTGATTTTCGTTGTTTTTACCGTTAAATTGTGCCATTCTTTTGTCATAAAACAAAGTCTGCAAAATTTATGATTCAAAATTCGAGACTGAAAAATCGTGTTTTCAATTTCGAGTCTGAAATCCTGAATATGAAAAATTATATCGTCTGCATTGCCAGCGAGTTTAAAGGCAATGAATTTTTTGAAGAATGCGCGGAGCAAAATTGGCACGTAACGCTCATAACGCGCGAAAAACTGCTTGATTCGCCGTGGGCTTGGGCGAGTTTAAGCGGAGCGAAAACTGTGCCGGACGACGCGGACATCGAAGATTATGTTCGCGCCGTCGCCAATGTCGCGGGAACGCACCGGATTGACCGGATTGTCGGTATTGACGAGTTTGACGTTTTATCCGCTGCAAAGGCGCGCGAGCATCTGCAAATCGAAGGAATGAGCAAATCGCACGCACTTCGTTTCCGCGACAAACTGCGAATGCGAAACGTCGCCAGCCGCGCGCGTATAGCGTGTCCCGAATTTTCCGCGCTTTTTAATTCCGGCGAGATAAATGATTTTTTAGAAAAAACGCCCGCGCCGTGGATTATCAAGCCGCGCACGGAAGTCAACGCCTTCGGCATTCGCAAGTGCAAAACGAAACAACAGGTTTGGCAAACTTTAAGTGAGATTGACCGGCGCAATACGTGGCGCGACCATCCGTCGCAGTTTTTAATCGAGCGATTCATAGAAGGCAATGTTTACCACGTTGATTCGGTGGTTGCGGGCGGGCGAATCGCGGCGTCCGGCATCAGCCGATACGGAACGACGCCGATGAAGGTTTCGCACGACGGCGGCGTATTTACAACTTCGATTGTGCCGTATAAATCAAAAGAACGTCGCACGTTGGAGAGATTAAATAAAAAACTTTTAAAGATTTTCGGATATGAACAGGGAATCGCTCACGCCGAATTTTTAGAATGCGCGGAAACCGGAAAATTTTATCTGCTCGAAGTTGCCGCGCGCGTCGGCGGCGCGTATATCGCCAATGTTTTGGAGCAGGCTTCGGGTTTTAATTTATGGCGCGAATGGGCGCGGCTCGAAACGGCGACCGACGAAAATCCTTACAAAATGCCGAAAATTCGCAAAGATTACGCGGGAATCACGCTTTGTCTGGCAAAAGAGGAAAAGCCCGATACTTCTCACTACACGGATTCAGAAATCGTTTATCGCGTCAGCAAACCGAAACACATCGGACTAATTTTCCACTCGCCAAAGCACGAAAAAGTTACGGAACTTCTGCAAATTTACACCGAACGAATTACAACCGATTTTCTCGCCGTCGCGCCGACAAAAGAGAGATACGACGATTAAAAAGGTTATGAAAAAAGACAAAAAGATTTTTGATACAATCATTTTGATTGTCGAATTTTCGTTTTTTGCATTTTTCGCTTTTCTAACTTATCGGCTTTATTACGCCATTACGCACCGGACGCCGATTCCGCCCGCACAACAGCTTGATAACGACTTTGTGCCGCTCGTTTTGCTGTTTGTACTTTTTGTCTTCGCGTGCGTTTTC
>MWYY01000095.1 GCA_002050355.1 Acidobacteria bacterium 28-9 | reverse complement strand
GCGTTGAACGCGCCGAATTAAAAAACTTTTTAAGAATCGGAACTCAAAATTCTGAACAAACAAATTTCAGCAAAACTTTTTATAAATTAGGAAAAACCAAAAATCAAGAGGGTAAAATGGCGACACCGACCAAACCAAAGGGAAGGGAAAGAGAAACGCCGGGCGCAACCGGCGAAATAGGGTTTTATCACATTGAGGTCAGACCGAAGGAAGACTATAAAAGGTTTCGGGCGCAGGACGTTGGCGAGAAAGGCGGCATCGAGCGCGTCGGCGGACAGTGCGAAGACGGCGTTTGGGAAACGGTAAAATGGCTGGTTGGCAAAGAATTGGAGCACGTCGAAAACGGCAGACTCGTCGCCGACCACCGAAACGCGAAAGAGCTTTTTGACCGATTGGATTCAGAGCCGAAACACATTGAAGGCAACAGTTTCGAGGCGAAAGACCGCGCCAGCGACTGTTGAAAAGCATTTGGAAAACTTCGTAGAATCCTGCACGGCATTCTTCATTGGACTGTCAGAAACGAAACCGACTCTAATTGGTCGAGCGGTTTGATTGTTTGGGATTGGCTGCACGAACTTTGAAAACCGATGTCCCGCAAAACGAAAGCATCATCGGCGTTCCCGCTTATCAAAATCTCGACGAAATAAAATTAACGAAAATTTTGCCGCCGCCGTTTGAAAAACAAAAGGCTGACCGGCATTTAACCGCTATTGAACTTAAAGCCGTTGCGTTAGCGAACTAAAATTGAAAACTAATCGGCTTATGGTAGTATAAATAAAATACAGATTTGTGCGGACGACGAGTTTGTTTTGAAAGGCAAAGCAACTTTCGTCCAAACGCTTTTCAGTCAACGCGAGCGAAAAACATTTCAAAAAAGCCAAATATGCCGCAAGAAAATATACCGCCGCTTCCAGACCATCGGGACTGCGAAGTATTAACGGGTTTGACCGTTGAAAACGTGCCGAAAGACGGTTCGCTCGGACACCCGCGCGGCATCCGCAAGGGCGGCAGCGTTTGGAAGCCGGACGACCGCTCGGACGGCATCTTTTTTTTGATAAGCGGGCAAATCGCCATCGTCTCCAGCGACCGCGACGGGCGCGAACTGGTTTTAGGCATCGTCGAAGCCGGAGAACCGTTCGGCGAGCTTTGCTTTTGCGCTCCGAAAAAGCACTTTCTGCGCGGAACTTACGCCCGCGCCACGCTCAAAAGCGAAGTCTTGGAAATCAAGCTCAATGATTTTATGAGTTTTCTGCAAACGAGCCGCGATTTGCTGCAAGCGTTCACTTTTACATTCTGCTGCCGTTTGAGCGATTGCCAGCGGCGCGTCGAATTTCTGGCGTATCGCGGCGCGGAAGAACGATTGGGGCGCGTACTGCTGCACATCGCTTCGACGCGCGGAAAGCCGAGCGACGCTATTCCGGGTCAAATTGTTCTGCCGGTCAGCCACGATGAACTGGCGCAGATGGCGGCGATGAGTCGCCCGCACGTCACCGTTACGATGGGCAAACTGCGCCGTCGCGGGCTGGTCAATTACGAACGCAACAAACCTCTCACAGTTGACACCGAAGCACTCAGCATTTACTTGACGGGAATAAGTTCATACTAAAAAGGAATTTTAATTTGTGTTATTAAATTATTTAAACGAAGCGGCGGCGAGCGGCGATGCGAAAAAATTGATTCGTTATGTGCGTCTGCATTTCGGCGACGGCAACGAGGAAAACGGACGCAAAGAAATTGACAAAGCGTGGATTGAAGCCTTAAAAATAATGCTCGACGTGCCGGAAACGAAGCGCGAGTTTATCCTCGAAACTTTAGCCGAAAAAGACGCGGCAACCCTGGCGCATCTTTTCTTTCATCTGCATTTTTATTTCGTCCGGCGTTCGGGAGAATGGATTCACGATGGCGAACTCTAAAGAAAATGATTCGAGGCAACTGCGCCCCGGTTTGTGGACGACGGTTAACGAACGCTATCCGGGAGCGATGATTACGAAAACGGATTTTGTGCCGCTCGCCGAATTGAAAAAGCCGTTGAGCGAATCGCGCCTGACGTTTGTCAGCACCGCCGGAGTGCAGTCAAAAAACTCCGTGCCGTTCGATACGGTTCATCCAATCAGCGATTATACTTTTCGCCCAGTTCCTTCCGATTCAAAACCTCTCGATTTAGAAATTCATCAACTCAAATATCCGACCGTCGGCGCAAAGCGCGATTTGAATGTTATCTTTCCGATTGAGCGACTTCAGGAATTGGCAAAAGAAAAAATTATCGGCGGGCTGACAAAAAATTTCTTTTCGTTTATCGGCTACAATATGGATGTCGAGCGATTGGAACAAACATTGGCTGAGGATATTGCCGATGCAGTTGAGGTTGAAATGCCCGATGCCGCGCTGCTCGCGCCCGCCTGACCGATTTGCCATCAGAGCATCGCGCTGGTTCAGCGCGCCATTGAAAAAAGAGGAATTCCGACCGTTTCAATTAGCGTCGCACTCGATGTGACCGAACACATCAAGCCGCCGCGCACCGTTTTCCTGCCGTTTAGGATGGGACATCATTTCGGCGTGCCGTTCCACGGCGAATTGTAGCGAAGAATTATTCTTGAAGCCTTAGATTTTTTGGCGACGGCGGAGCATAGCGGCGAAGTGAAAAAACTGCCGCTAAAATGGGCGGAAGCCAGACGCGAAGGCATCGAAATTGAACGCGAATTAGGATTAAAACTTTCCCAAAATGGTGGATAAAATTATCGTCGGAATCGTGCAGGCGAGTCCGGTTTTTATGAATCTCGAAGCAAGTCTCGCCAAAGCCGACGCGCTCGTTGAACAGGCGGCGAACAAAGGCGCAAAACTCGTCGCTTTCGGCGAAACGTGGCTGGCGGGTTATCCGGCGTGGCTCGATTTCTGCCCGAACGCCGCGCTTTGGAATCACGAGCCGACGAAGGAAGTTTTCGCACAACTACGCCGCAACAGCGTCGTCGTGCCGGGCGCGGAAACAAAAACGCTTGGCGAGATTGCCGCCGAACATAAAATTGTTTTGGTCATCGGCATCAACGAGCGCGTCGAGCAAGGCGCGGGTAACGGCACACTCTATAATTCACTGCTGACTTTCGGCGCGGACGGAAAGCTGCTCAATCATCACCGCAAACTCGTGCCGACTTACACCGAAAGAATCGTTTGGGGACAAGGCGACGCAGCGGGACTCGCCGCCGTCAAAACCGATTTCGGGCGCATCGGCTCGCTGGTTTGCTGGGAACACTGGATGCCGCT
>MWYY01000101.1 GCA_002050355.1 Acidobacteria bacterium 28-9 | reverse complement strand
GCTGGCAAATCTCCCACAATGCTGTGTCGAAACATACTTTGGACGAGCGGCGCAAGATAAAAAACTAACGAAATAAACAGAACCAGCGAAGTTCCCGCCGACAACGCAAGCCAAATTCTTGAGCGTCGGCGCGTCCGTCTCCGTCATAATCAGCCACCACAGGTTTATCACCAAAAGCACCGAACTGCTGAACAATCACCCCTCCGCCGGAGAGCTGGATATACCAGTTTAATTCTGAGGGGCGGAACACTGCGGCATCGGTCTTGCCATCACCGTCGTAGTCGGCAGGCACGGGAATATCACCAGGGGAGCCAAAGGGAAACGCGTAGAAACTTCCGTCTTCACTTCGGAGGACAAACCACTGAGCGGTGGAAGGTCGCCAGAAGGCAATATCGGTTTTACCGTCGCCGGTAAAATCGCCGGGTGTAATTTTATCGGCACTGTTGCCGAACTGAAAGGCGCGGTTTCCGCCGCTGCTTCGCAGATACCACTGACCTGCACCCATAAAATTACTCCAGAAGGATGGCGAGAATCAACTAGAATAAAAATAGGAGATTCGAGCTATGAAAAAGACTTTTACAGACGAGCAAATCGTCGGCATTCTGAGAGGATTTGAGGCAAGCGGGTTGACGATTAAAGAATACTGCCGACAAAAAGAAGTCAGCGAAGGAACTTTTTACAAATGGCGCAACCGATTTGGAACGATGGAAGTCGAAGAAGTTCGTCACTTCAAGCAATTGCAGCAGGAAAATGCCCGGTTGAAAAGACTGCTTGCCGAACGCGACTTAGAAATTGATGTGATGAAAGAGGTGCTGGCAAAAAAGTGGTAGGCTGCGCTCCCCGGCGCGAGGTAGTGGAATTCATCAGGACACGGAATATTTCCGAACGCCGCGGCTGTCAATTGATTGGGTTGAACCGGCGCAGTCATCGTTACCGGCGACGACGGAAACCGGAGCGTAAGCTGCTTAAACGAATCGGGGAGCTGGCAATGAAACATCCGCGATTTGGGTATCGGCGGATCTGGGCGATGCTCAGACGCGAAAGGCTAAACATTAATTTGAAAAGAGTTTATCGGTTGTGGAAACAGGAAAAGCTGAATCTGCCTAAAAAGCGAGTGTCCAAAAAGCGAGCAAAACCGACGATTGGCATCGTGCCAAAAGCAGAAAAAGCGAATCAAGTGTGGACGTATGATTTTGTGTTTGACCAAAGATTGTCAGGCAGAAGTTTGAAGATGCTGACATTGATTGACGAATATACGAGGGAATGTTTGGCAGTGGAAGTCGGCGTTTCGATTAAAAGCGAAAAAGTCCGTCAGATTCTCCGAAGAGTTTGTTTGGAGAAAGGAGTGCCGGAAATGATCAGATCGGACAATGGCTCGGAATTTATCGGACAAGCCGTTAATAGTTGGTTAGCACAAAACGGTATCAAGCCGTTATTCATTGAACCGGGAAAGCCGTGGCAGAATGGTAAATGTGAAAGTTTCAACGGGAAACTGCGGGATGAATGTTTGAGTCGGGAATGGTTTTCATCGGTTAGAGAGGCACAAGTGGTGATTGAAGGATGGCGCAAATTTTACAACGACGAGAGACCGCATTCGAGTTTGGGATATTTGACTCCGAGTGAGTTCAAATCGAGGATGGAAAACAAGAAATCTCTCACCATCCAATTGGGATAACAGATGGGGGCTGGACACTAGAAGCACTTCCGATTTGTTTTATATTTGCGTCTATCGGTATTTCGCAATTACGAAAAAAAAATATGTTTTTTATCAACACAACGCCAAACAATTCAAGAAACGTAAGGACAAATCTCTGCGTTTCTAGGGTGAAAAAAATCTTACCTCGTGCCTCAGATTATTTTAATTTGGCAAGACAAGAAGTTTGCGACGCGCCACGACTTGCAAATTGGGACGGCGTGAAGAAACTTCGATTGAGCGCACTTCGCCCGTCGGTGAATCTTTCAAGGCGCGTTTCGGCGTGTAAGTAATAACATAGTTTGAATCAACAAAGCGGGCGACCAACGCCGTCTTTTCGAGCATTTCTTCTTTTGTAGCGGGCAAGATAAATTCGCCGTTGGTATCGGCGGAAAGCGCGGCGAGATATTTTTCGCTCGCCACCAGCGATTTTTCGCGCTCTTTCATCTTCCGAATAAACTCTCTGTCCGTATTTATCGAACCGAGACGCGGCGCACGCATTAAATCTTGAATTGGTTTTGGCATCGCTATTATAACTTCTTCGGGAAGTCTTTGTGGTTTGTGTTCGCCGCCTTTGAGAATTTTGGTTTTCGGCGCGATTTCCGCTTTTTCCAGCGATGTGTAGCTGATAACGTGAACATTGATATTGGTCGCCAACAGATTTTTCATCGCCGCATCTCTTTCAGTCAGATTATTAAAACTGTCCGTGCCGTCGGTGATTAAAACGAGATGCCGATTTTCAAGCGGAGTTTTTTGCAAAAATTTTGTTGCTATATCGAGTGCTTTAACAAAAACAGAACGCTTGCCGAAGTTGGCTTTGATGTCGAGAATTTTTAACGCTTCCGCTTTATTCGTCCATTCGGCGATAATCTCGACCTTGTCGTGATATTGCATAATCGCCACCAAATCTTCGGCGGCAAGCGCGTCAATCAAACTTTTTGTCGTGTTCACGGTTTGCTTAAAACTTTTCGCCGCCCGCAACTCGCCGCCCGTGTCCATTACGATTAAAACATTAGCGGGAATACGCCGAATGCTGTTCGCCTGATTAAGCCGTCCGTCTTCGGTTATCACCAAATCTTCTTTTTTGACATCGCCGACAAATCTGCCGTCGCTGTCAAAAGCGGTTACATTGAGTTTGATTTCTTCGGTAAAAATTCTTTCCGTATCTTCTTGTTCTGATGGTGTCGGAGTCGGCGTTTGCGCGCCGGCAAGAATGGCGAAAGAAAAGAAGATGAAAAGAATGTTTAGAAATAATTTGGTTGGCGACGATAACATAACAACTCCTAAATCGGCTGATTTTCAAGTTTTGATGCGGCAACTAATTTTAGAGTTGTGCCGTCGCGCCTTTGCCAGCGTTTCTTAAATTTTCCTTCGCGTTCTTTCCACCAATCGCGCCACTCTTGGATGGCTTTTCGTCGTGCTTCCTGCGAACTCGCGGGCTTGAAATTCAATCAAGTATCAGTCGCATCGCGCAAACACATTTCAGCAAAAAACCGCGTTTGTAAATCTTCGCTTGAGAGCAAATCAATCAACTCATCAATCGAATTCTCCGCCATTTTACACCGCCTTTCAGCAAATTCTTTTCGATTCATC